>JAHEAV010000002.1:103575-187316 GCA_024642565.1 Erythrobacter sp. | reverse complement strand
TCTCACAGAGCAATTTTCAGCATCGGCAAACAAAATGCCGATCTCTGAAAATTGATTCTCGCAAAAAACTGGAGCGGGCGAGGCGATTCGAACGCCCGACCCCAACCTTGGCAAGGTTGTGCTCTACCCCTGAGCTACGCCCGCTCACTTGGTTCCCCATGGGGTACATCGGGCGGTAGGGCCCGGTGGGGAAGCGGGCAGTTAGCAGCGCTCTTGCGGCCTAGCAAGGGGAAAATCGTCCGCTGAAATGCTGGCACGCACTCCCGCTCTTTTGCCCTTCACATATGACGCGAAAGGCCCACATTAGGTATCAAGTAAGTAACAATTGACGATGGGAGTGCCCTTTGGCGAGTATGAGCCTCAGTATCGATGAACAGAAGGCGGTCGACCGTTTCCGGGAAACGATAGTCGAACCTTCAATGACCAAACTGGTAGTGCTCGATTTTTGGGCCGAATGGTGCGGCCCGTGCAAGGCGCTTACTCCACTGCTGGAAAAAATTGCCGCTGACTATGCTGACAAAGGCGTAGTGCTGGCCAAAGTGAATGTCGACGAAGAACAATTCATCGCTGCCCAGTTCCAGGTGCGCTCAATCCCGACTGTCTATGCCATGTTCCAGGGCCAGCCCGTTGCAGACCTGACCAATGCGCGGACGGAAAGCCAGTTGAAGCAGATGCTGGATCAGTTGCTTGAAAAACTGCCGATCGACCCTCCGGGCGCGGAGCCGCAGCAAGACGTCACGCAATTTATTACGATGGCCGAACAGGTTCTGGATGAAGGTGATGCCGAACGAGCTGCCAGTATGTTCAGTCAGGTGGCCGAGATGGCACCAGACAATGCTGCCAGCCATGCAGGATTGATCCGTGCACTGGTTGCGCTGGGTGAAACACAGGAAGCCGAAGGGGTGCTGGCGGGACTTGACCCGGCGCTGAGGGATGATCCCTTGTTGCTGGCAGCAGCCACTGCGTTGGCACTGGCCAGCACCGCTGTTGATGAAGGCGAATTGCAGGCTCTGCGCGCCGCCGCGGCCGCTGCGCCAGCCAATATGGATGCGCAATTGCAATTCGCCGGAGCCGCATATGCCGCACATTTGCGCGACGAGGCGGCCGACACTCTGCTGGCCATGATTGAGTCGGACCGTGATTGGAGCGAAGGTGCGGCAAAAGCCAAATTGCTGCAGATCTTCGAGGCAGTCGGTCTGGAAGATCCATGGGTAGTCGCAACCCGCCGCCGCTTGTCAAAGATCTTGTTCGGCTGAACATGGCGACACGGCTCTCCATTTTTCCGCTCACCGGTGTGATCCTGCTGCCGGGATTGCAATTGCCGCTACATCTGTTTGAACCCCGTTATCGCGCGCTAGCCAAGGATGCGCTGGCCCGGGACCGGAGGATCGCAATGATCCAGCCGCAACATCCAAGTGAGGGGGCACCGCTGTTCCAAATTGGTTGCGTCGGGCGGATCGGTGAATTCGAAGCGCTGGACGACGGACGCTTCAATCTGGTCCTCGAGGGCGAACACCGATTTCGCATGTTGCGCGAATTGGACGTTACCACTCCATTCCGTCAGATCGAGGCCGAACTGATCGAGGAGGATGCAGACGTCGTGCTCAGCAGTATTGAGCGGGCGAGTTTCGAACGCGAGGCAAAACGTTTCGCGGACGCGCAAGGTTACAGCGTAGATTGGGAATCGGTGGAACGGCTGGACGACAGGTCGCTTATCGACGGCGTTTCCCAAATCGCGCCTTTTGATCCCGCGGCAAAACAAGCACTGCTGGAAGCGGACGATCTGGCGACCCGATGCGAATTGCTGGTCCAGCTGATGCAGTTTTTTGGTCGCCGGGATGGCGCCGATGACCGGGTAACCTTGCAGTAATAGGGTGTGGTTGAGCGGCGTCAGGCCATGAAGCTTTCACGCAATCCGTCGATCACATATTGTGCGGCAAGCGCTGCCAGCAAAACACCAAGCAACCGTGTAATAACTGCCTCCACCTGGGTGCCGAAGATTCGCATCAGCGGGCTAGCCGCGACCAGAGCGGCCAAAGTCAGCAACAATACCGATGCAAGCGCGGCGAGTATTACCAAGGTACTTTCAAGCCCACTTGCCCCGCCGACCAATAGCATGACCGAAGCGATTGCGCCTGGCCCGGCCAACATTGGCATTGCCATCGGGAACACAGAAACATCCTCCACCTCAGGAGTTCCCATGATCTTCTCGGCCCGCTCCTCGCGCCTTTGAGTGCGCTTTTCGAATACCATGTCCAAAGCGATGAGGAACAGCATGATCCCGCCTGCAATGCGGAATGCCGTCAGCTCAATATGCAGCGCAGCGAGCAGTTTTTCGCCAAATAGCGCAAAGCCAAAAAGGATCGCACCGGCAATTAGGCAGGCCTTGACCGCCATCTTGCGCTGCTGCGCCGGCGCAGCACCCCGCGTCAGACCGGCATAAATTGGCGCACAGCCCGGGGGATCTATCACTACGAAAAGGGTGATGAAGGCCGAAAAAAAGAGTTCAAGCATCAATAACGCGCCTTATTCCGTCACTTCGGCCTGAACGGCATCCTGCCAGCTCTTGCCGTTCCAATAAATAATGCTGACAGCGCGGTTGCTGCCTGGTCCCACCCACACATTCCAATAGAGCGTACCGTCTGCTGAGAACCCGCCCCGATTGGTCCCCTGAGGGCGCTGGGCCATTACGACGACACTCGGCTTGGTCGCGCAATCCGCAACGGTCGCGCTCAGCATTTCAGGCTCCGAAAGGGGCTGTTCCAGCGTATCGCCCTGATCCATAATCCAACGGTATTTCCCGTCCTTCTGACGCTGCCAAAGAGTGGTGAAATAGCCGGTCGATCCATCGGGCCGTTGCCACGCTCCCTTCGTTAATGCCAGTGAACCGTCACAGCTCGACCATGCCTGATGCGGTTGCCACGCCACAGCTTGGGCGGGATTTGCGCGGCCCTTGAGCCAAACCTTTGCCTCGACCAGGGCTGGCACAAACATCACCGCGTCGTCCGCCGCATATTCAGCAAAGGCCGTCCATTGCCCTTCGTCTTGCGCGGCCCGGGCAAATGCCAGTTCGGTGGCGATAACTTCGCTGGGGTTTGCGACAGGCTTCAGGGAGCGGGCATAGCGGTCTTGGCCGCTTCTGCCCGGCGCGGTACACGATGTCAGCAAGGCGGTGCAGAGCACGGCGGCGGACAAGCGATTCATAGGTCATCTCCTGCCAGAGCAATCCCGGCATTCCGATAAGCGGCAACCAGCGTGTTGCGCAGTAGCACAGCAATGGTCATCGGTCCGACCCCTCCGGGCACCGGAGTAATCGCACCCGCTACTTCGCTGACTTCATCAAACGCCACATCACCAACCAGTCGTGTCTTGCCTTCCTCGGCAGCGGCCACGCGGTTGATGCCCACATCAATTACCGTTGCACCCGGCTTGATCCAGTCCTTGCGCACCATTTCAGGCCTGCCAACTGCCGCGACGACAATATCGGCGCGCCGCACGACATCGGGCAGGTTCTTCGTTCGGCTATGCGCGATTGTAACAGTGGCGTTGGCATCAAGCAGCAACTGCGCCATCGGCTTGCCCACGATATTGGATCGGCCAATAACCACCGCCTCCAATCCCGAAAGGTCGCCCAACCGATCCGTCAGCATCATCATGCAGCCAAGCGGCGTACAAGGGACAAAGCCGGTTTGCCCGACCGACAACCGACCCGCGTTTATGACATGAAATCCATCGACATCCTTGTCAGGCGAAATTGCTGATATTACCGCCTGCTCGTCCAGATATCCGGGGAGCGGCAATTGCACCAGGATGCCGTCCACTGCCGGATCCACATTGAGCCGTTCAACCAGAGCCAACAGTTCCGCACCCGATACATCGGCCGGCAGCCGGTGTTCGAAACTGGCCATATTGGCTTCCAGCGTGGCCTTGCCCTTGGACCGGACATAGACCTGGCTGGCCTGATCTTCACCGACCAGTACGACGGCAAGGCCCGCTTTGCGTCCGGCCTTACAGGCAAACTCCGCCGCCAGCCTGCCGACCCTTTCGCGCAAGGATTGTGCGAAGGCCTTTCCGTCGATCCGCTCGGCGATCATGCGCCGTAGGCTGCCCAGAACAACATCCGCATGAAAATCTGAAGACCAAGGATCAACACCAGCGGTGAAAAATCGATGGCTCCGGTTGCGGGCAGAAGGCGCCGGATCGGATTCAATACCGGTTCAAGCAAGGAATTGATCGAACGGTAAATCTGGTTCAGCAATTCGTTGCGATTGTTCACCACGTTAAAGGCAAACAACAAGCCAATGATGAACTGAATGATGACCAGCATCACGACCACATTGATGATCATGCCCAGAATATCGATTATCAGGCCCAATTCACTTCCTTCCAGTGTCTGAGTGCAAAACGAGCCGCCATGATACCCGACGCTCGGCTACTGTATCAACCACATAATACGCTTTACCCCGCGCGGATGAGCGTTCCGGCTCCTCGTGACGTAAAGAATTCGAGCAGCATTGCGTGGGGCACGCGGCCATCCAGTACCACGGCGGCTTCACAGCCGGCTTCCACCGCGTGGATACAGGTGTCGAGCTTGGGGATCATCCCGCCGGTGATCGTGCCATTGGCTCGCAAAGACGCAATCCCGGCGGGATCGAGGTCGGTCAGGAGCGCGCCATCCTTATCCAGAACACCCTTCACATCGGTCAGCAGGAACAGCCGCGCCGCACCCAGGGTTGCGGCAATGGCGCCTGCCATGGTGTCGGCATTGATGTTATAGGTGTGCCCATCCAGGCCCGCACCGATCGGTGCGATTATTGGGATCATTCCTGCCGCACTGACAGTGTCAATGATCGTAGTGTCGACCGCAGCGGGTTCTCCAACAAAGCCCAGATCGATCACGCTTTCGATGTTGCTTTCGGGGTCCTTGGTAGTGCGTTCGACCTTGGTGGCTGTAACCAGGCCGCCATCCTTGCCCGAGATACCGATCGCCTTGCCGCCAGCCGCGGCAATCCAGCCGACCAGTTCCTTGTTGATCGCGCCCGACAAGACCATTTCGGCAATTTCGGCGGTCTGTTTGTCAGTCACCCTGAGCCCATCGACAAAACTGCTTTCGACACCGAGCCGTTTCAACATGGCACCAATCTGCGGCCCCCCGCCGTGGACTACCACCGGATTGATCCCAACCGCCTTCAGCAGGACGATGTCTTCGGCGAATTCGCGGGCTGCCTTGGGGTCCCCCATTGCGTGACCGCCATATTTCACCACGAAGGTGCGCCCCTTGTAGCGTTGGAAATAGGGCAACGCTTCGATCAGCGTTTCCGCCTTGGCGAGATTGGTATTGTCGTCAGCGGTGCTCATCAGGCGTGGTCCTTGATCATCTTCGCCGCGCTTAGCGGCTTGGTGCGCGGGAGGAAAGACGCGATCCACCGCTGTGCCCGTTGTGTCCGGCCGGGGTTCCCCCATACAATGATTTGCGCGATAGCGCACAGATGATCCGCCAAGTGCACTCAAGATACCGCCGCGGCCGCTGGCGCCGCTTCTTGCCTCTGATTTGGCTCGTGCCGGTTGTGGCCGCCGGTCTCTGGCTGATCCAGCAACCCACGCTGGGCAGCCGGTGGCAGCCGGCTGGCCAACATTTCACCATCTGCGGGCAGGGGCCATCTCCTGCCTGCGTAATCGATGGCGACACGATTGTGATCGGGAAGCGTCATATCCGGATGAGCGACTATAACGCACCGGAACTGCAGGGCGAATGTGCGGCGGAAAGTGCGCTGGCAATTACTTCACGCGCCGAATTGCTTGCCTGGATCAATCGCGGACCCTTCGAAATGAGCGGGGGCGAGAACCCCCCGCGCGACAAATACAATCGTGAATTGCGTGAACTGCGCAGGGTTGATGATCAGGGTAATATCGACTGGCTGCTCGACACTATGCTGCGGCACCACGAAGGCCACAGCAAGTTCGGGAGTACATTTCAACAGCGCAATGGCGGCGGGTGGTGCAACTGAGCACCGCCTGCCTAATCGTCTTTATTGACCGGGTGGGTCGATCGCCCAGGGGTTGATGTGTTTTTGGGGTGCTGCAACAAGCGTTTCCGCCCCCGGATCAGGATCTGGCACCGAACAATAAGCTGTCAGCAACACGCCTGCGGCCCAGGCGAGCGCCTTGTAACGGCTGCGGAACACATTCTGATATTTGGTCAGCATGGCGGCGATATACCACCGGTTTGGTTAACCCACTGTATGCGGGCATCCCGGATACCGAAAAGCAGCTGTGGCCATGCTATTTGTTAGCAAATGCTCGGTATTGAGAAAGGGCATTAGCCAATTTCGGTCCGCCTGCGGATTCATTCAATCAGGAACACGCCTTGCCCCAAGCCAATTTCGAAGCCGAGTGTGACCGCCTTTCCCACGTGGTGGACGGGGCGCTGTTCGCCCGCCTGCGTTGGGAACGCAATGAAGGCCCGATGATCGCCCATCTGGTGGAGCTGGCGCAGGGGGCGATTGCCGAACGCAGTGAATTTGAATTTACCGAGGAAGGGGCAACGGCGGATATCAAACGCTTCGTGCTCAAAGTCCACAGCAAGCGGGTGATCGCGGTCACCCTACGCTTGCAGGAACGACAGGCCGTGATCGCCGCTGAACCTATCGACCGGAGCAATTACCACTTGATGCCTGGTGACCCGATCATCACCGATTTCATCGCGGCGGACGAACAGTGGATGAACGAAGCGCTGGTTCAACTTTTTGCCCGGGTACAGCCACTGTAGGACCATCTTCAGCCAGTCAGACTGGCTTGGCGATGGCGGCGCTGTGTCAGTGTCTCCGGGTGCTCATCGGATGCCGGCTGAGCTGGATAAAGCGGACACAAGTGACACATCCAACAATTTGTGTCCGCTTATGCAATGCTTTGATTATAAATAGCATTTATTGAAATTCTGGACAGCGGTCACCACTCGGAACGATGGCGCATATTTTGCCGTCAGGGCATCATGCGCCCATGGCGGATGGAAGGATCGACGATGGAAAGAGCCGCCGACCGCTTAGCAATTGTGTAGCCTGTAGGAAACAAGGCCCCGTCCATCGGCAAGCTCTTGAATTCTCCTCAAGAGCATTGCCGATAGGGGTGATGGCCGAAGGGATATCGGCTGCGACATGCGATAATTTGCACGGTGCGGCCTCTGAATTACCTTGGAGAGATCCAGGGAATTACTCCGCCGCCACGCTGCCTGCGCCGGATGCATCATCCCCGAACAGGCCAGGGCCGTCATCCGCGGTTTCATCGTTCGCTTCGTCGCCCTTTTTGGCCGCCTGGCGTTTGTCGAAACTGCTCCACACATCCTGCCAATTACCGCGGGTTGCACCCTTCGAATATTCCGTCGCGCGGGTTTCGAAGAAATTGGCGTGCTCCACCCCGTTCAGCAGTGGGGCCAGCCAAGGCAGAGGATGGTCTTCCACCATATAGATTGCAGGCAAGCCCAGCTGGCTCAGGCGCCAGTCTGCGATGTAGCGGATGTAATGCTTGATTTCTTTCGGCGTCATGCCCGGCACCGGACCATCTTCGAAGGCCAGATCGATGAAGGCATCTTCCAGCCGCACCGTTTTCTGGCAGGCGTCCATGATATCTTCCTTGACCGCCTTGGTCAGGCAATCCCGTTCCTGGGTAAAGGCGTGGAACAGGCGGGTAATGCCTTCGCAATGCAGGCTTTCATCACGCACGCTCCAGCTGACGATCTGGCCCATGCCTTTCATCTTGTTGAAGCGCGGGAAGTTCATCAGCATGGCGAAGCTGGCGAACAGCTGCAGCCCTTCGGTAAAGCCGCCGAACATGGCGAGCGTGCGGGCAATATCTTCGTCATTTTCGACGCCGAATTCCTGCAGATAATCGTGTTTCGCCTTCATTTCCTCATATTCGAGGAACATGCCATATTCGCTTTCGGGCATACCGATCGTATCGAGCAAATGGCTATATGCCGCGATATGCACCGTTTCCATGTTGGAGAAGGCGGCGAGCATCATCTTGACTTCGGTCGGCTTGAACACGCGCGCATATTTTTCGTGGTAGCAATCCTGCACTTCCACGTCCGCCTGAGTGAAGAAGCGGAAGATCTGGGTGAGCAGGTTCCGTTCGTGATCAGACAGGTTTTGCGCCCAGTCGCGGCAATCTTCGCCCAAGGGGACTTCTTCGGGCATCCAGTGGATTTGTTGCTGCCGTTTCCAGAAGTCATAGGCCCAGGGATATTCGAAGGGCTTGTAGGTCTTACGGGCTTCGGTCAACGACATGTAGTGTCTCCAGCGGAATATGCGCGAACAACCACCATACAGAATCATGCCCGGAAAGCGAAGGCAAGTTTAAAGGATTCGGCGTGGATAAGACATTAAAACTGGGCTTGTCTGAATGCAGCTCGTTCAACAGCGCCCGTTCGGGACAGGCCTTATTTCCAGAACCAGCGATCCTTGGTTCCGCGCTTTTTGCGTTCCCCCCACATGCGGACATACATCCACAATCCCGAGATCGTGAAAAATGCGAGCGCGAGGCCGGACAGGATCGAGATAGCCACGCCCACAGGGCCGAATTCCTCACCTGAATGGAGGTGATGGAACCAGCCCTTCAAACCGGCAAAGCCTTCCTCGCTGCGCGGCGGGGTGCAGCGCCAGCCATCGGGGCAGGCAAAACCGGCTGGCGGAGCGGCCGCGGCAGCTTGCGCGGCGGTCGGTTCGGCAGTGGGCCACAGATCGGCCGCCTGGCTCAGCAAGCCGGTGCCGGCAATCCACAACAGGAAGATGCCGAAAAATACCGACAACCAGCGATGCCATTTCCGCATGCGATACTCCGTTTAATGCAATTGCTTCGCATTATCTGATAATCGACGCGGTGCAAGTCAGTCGCGGCGCTTTTTCGATGAAAACCACGACCCGCCGCCAAGCACGGTAATGCCCAGGAAAAAGCCGAAATCATACCAACCCCCACGGTTGGGTACCGCGTAAACCGCGATATCGGGATCAAACAGCGATCCGATCCACGCAAAGGGAAAGATGAACCCGTGCCATAGGCCCAGCCAGAAACCGGGTGCCTGCGCAGAATGTTCGACCGCGGTAGGAATTTGGGAGGCGCAAGACGCAAGAAGGGCGAGCGCAGCGAATGCCGCGCCCGCCCGAATCGCCTTGGCCGCCGGGTTTACTGGCAACTCAAGCATTCCTCATAATCGGTCTGCTCGCCCGCATTCAGTTCGATCTTGGCGAGTTCGGAGGTGTTGTCCGCTTCCACCCCGCCAGCGAAACCCGCGCGCTGGACGGATTTTGACCGCAGATAATAGAGCGACTTGATGCCCTTTTCCCATGCCTGGAAATGCAGCATCGCCAAATCCCATTTGTCGACATCGGCCGGGATGAACAGGTTCAGGCTCTGCGCCTGATCGATGAACGGCGCGCGGTCGGCCGCATATTCGAGCAGGTAACGCTGGTCGATTTCGAAGCTGGTCTTGTAAACCGCCTTTTCTTCGGCAGTGAGGAAATCGAGGTGGGCGACAGAGCCACCCTTTTCCAGGATCGTGTTCCACACATTGGTCGAATCCTTGCTCTTCGAAGCAAGCAGTTTCTGCAGATAGGGGTTCTTGACCACAAAACTGCCGGACAGCGTCTTGTGCGTGTAGATATTGGCCGGGATCGGTTCAATGCAGGCACTGGTACCGCCGCAGATGATCGAGATCGATGCGGTTGGCGCAATCGCCATCTTGCAGCTGAACCGTTCCATCGCGCCCATGTCTTCCGCATCGGGGCATGGGCCGCGTTCATGCGCGAGCAGCATGGAGGCTTCTTCCGCCTTGCCGCTGATGTGCTTGAACATCTTGAGGTTCCAGACCTTCGCCATGCTGCCTTCCAGCGGCAGGTTCTTCATCTGGAGGAAGGAATGGAAGCCCATTACACCAAGGCCAACAGATCGTTCGCGCATCGCGCTGTATTTCGCGCGCGCCATTTCTTCCGGCGCACGGTCGATATAATCCTGCAGCACATTGTCGAGGAAGCGCATCACATCTTCGACAAAGACTTTGTCGGTGTTCCACTCATCCCATTTTTCAAGGTTGAGCGAGCTGAGGCAACACACCGCCGTACGGTCGTTGCCGAGATGGTCGATCCCCGTGGGCAGCGTGATTTCGCTGCACAGGTTGGAGGTGGAAACCTTGAGCCCCAGATCCCGGTGATGCTTGGGCATCATCCGGTTCACCGTGTCGGAAAAGACAATGTAGGGCTCGCCGGTGGCCAGCCGGGTTTCGACCAGCTTCTGGAACAGGCTGCGCGCATCCACCGTGCCGCGCACTTCGCCGGTCTTGGGGGATTTGAGATCAAATTTCTCACCAGCGCGCACGGCTTCCATGAAATCGTCCGTCAGCAGCACGCCGTGGTGCAGGTTGAGCGCCTTGCGGTTGAAATCACCCGATGCCTTGCGGATTTCCAGAAATTCCTCAATTTCCGGATGCGATACGTCGAGATAACAGGCCGCCGAACCGCGCCGAAGCGAGCCTTGCGAAATCGCCAGAGTGAGGCTGTCCATCACCCGCACGAAGGGGATGATGCCGCTGGTCTTGCCATTCAGGCCAACCGGTTCCCCGATCCCGCGAACATTACCCCAATAAGTGCCGATTCCGCCGCCTTTGGAGGCAAGCCAGACATTTTCATTCCAGGTGTTGACGATGCCTTCAAGGCTATCACTGACCGAATTCAGATAGCAGGAAATCGGCAGCCCGCGGCTGGTGCCGCCATTGGACAGAACCGGAGTGGCGGGCATGAACCACAACTTTGAGATGTAATCATACAGCCGCTGGGCATGGTCCTGATCATCGGCATAGGCATCGGCCACGCGGGCGAACAGATCCTGGAAATTTTCACCCGGCAACAGATAACGGTCAATCAGCGTATCCTTGCCAAAATCAGTCAGCAGCGCATCGCGGCTTTCGTCCGTAACAACAGTGAAGCGGCGATCACGCACCTTCTTGGTGTCCGCCTTGTCCGCCGCAGCACCGGCGGAATTTTGCAGCGCAGTGGCCACAGCCGCGCCCATGGCTTCGGCCGCCTTTACCGCCACCAGTTCATCACTGCCCTTGTCTTCCTTGGCCATCTCTAATGCGCGCTTTTCCTGTTGGGTGGCCGGTGCTGCAGGAGCCTCCTCGATCGCCGTGTCAAAATCCAGATCGAGCCCCATGGCTGCATCATCCCCACTCTTGAAATCCATGTGTCTGCCCCGTCCCCGTCTCAATTCAAACAACGCGCCCGTAGGTACGATGTTCCACTTCCGTTCGAATCGGTGGGTGCCCCACCGTGTTAGCAATTTAACCGGGCCAGCGGGCAAAAACTTATCCCCGCATGTACCCACAAGCCCGTTTCGTTCCGTATCAACCCGCCCATTCAACGGCCCGAATCGACACCCGGCCGCGTTCAGGCGCGGTCATAGGAATTAACAAGGTCTAGTAGGTGCCCCCCCGTAACCAACCACTAGATAGTGAATCAGGAGAGGACTTCACGCAAGAGGGTAAATACGAATTAAGCATACTGACCCGAATGCTAGGGCCGGTGTCTTATGCCTGTATGACGCCGCGACGCGCCGGAAATGCTTGAGTGGCGGCTTGCGCAAGCCCAAAAATGAATCCGTGAAAAAATATATTGCGGGAAAACTGCGTTTCAGGGCTTTGAATCAATCGAATCGGATCGGGACATTTTTGGTAAGGCGCAATGCCTCCAGCTTTGCAGAAAAGAGGGGTGTACGGGCCTGTGATTCGCGCGATCAGGCGGCTGGTGAAAGCCTTCGCCGCTGTGCTTGGTCAAAGGTGACCTGTTTTCGCCGGATCAGCCCTTTCGGCCAGCATGTTCGGCAATGGCATTGGCCATCGGTTCTACCAATTGCTGCGGCAAATCGTGACCCATTCCGGGGAATATTTTCAAAACAGCACCGGGGATATGCGCGGCCGTATCCTGGCCGCCTTCAACCGGAATCAACGGATCGGAGTCCCCGTGGATTACCAGGGTGGGCGCGGTGATTTGCCCTAGACGTTCGCGGCGGCATCCATCCGCGATAATCGCGGCGAGTTGGCGCGGCAGGCCAGCCGGATAAAAACTGCGCCGCACACCCATTGTAACCTTTTCACGAAGCACATCCTCATCCGCCTGAAAGGAAGGGCTGCCGATGGTGCGGGCGATCTTGATGCCGTGGGCCACCAACACCGATTCATCGAACGATGCCGGACGTTTTGTCAGCACCGAAGCGGCTTCCTTCTGCGCGGGCGGCAATTTGCGGTTGCCCGTTGTTGACATGATCGAGGTCAGGGAAAGGACCTTTTCCGAATGCGAGAAACCAAAGTGCTGGGTTATCATCCCGCCCATACTCGCGCCGACAATATGCGCCTTGCTGATCCCGAGCGCATCAAGCAGCCCGGCCCCATCCGCAGCCATATCGGCAATTGAATAGGGCACGCGCGGGTTGAAGCCGAGCCGCTGCAGCAACACTTGCCGCACAATGCCTGGTGCACGCGCCTGGTCGAATTTCTGGCTCAACCCGATATCGCGATTGTCATAGCGGATGACCCGAAAGCCCCGCGCCACAAGCGCATCGACCAATTCCATCGGCCACAAGATAAGCTGGGCCCCCAGACCCATGACCAGCAAAATGGCCGGGTGGGCATCATCACCATAGGATTCATATTCGATGGTAATATTGTTGGCGGTAATTTGCGGCATGCAGCAGCGATCCTCAGCAATCTGGCGAAACTGGCCCGTTCCCCAATTGCCACATGGGCTAACCGTGGGTCAGCGGCGCGTCAACTCAGGGGACCAGAACCGTGTCCCGCGCCAGGGAATCCGTACCGGGATAATCCAGCGTGAAATGCAATCCGCGGCTTTCGTGCCGGGCGAGGGCCGACGTCACGATCAGTTCCGCAGCCTGCAACAGATTGCGCAATTCAATGAGATCGGTGGTTACGCGAAAATGGCCGTAATAGTCGGCAACCTCATCGTTCAGCAGCCGGATGCGATGGGCCGCCCGCTCCAGCCGCTTGGTGGTGCGGACAATGCCGACATAGTTCCACATGAAGCGGCGTATTTCCGTCCAGTTCTGCTTTATTATGACCTCTTCATCCGAATCCGTAACCCGGCTTTCATCCCACGGGTTGATTGCGGGCGGCGGATCAAGTTCTTCCCAGCGGGCCAGAATATCGGCCGCTGCCGCTTCGCCGAAAACGAAACATTCGAGCAGGGAATTGGATGCCAGACGGTTTGCGCCGTGCAATCCGCTTTCGGTGCATTCGCCGGCTGCATAAAGGCCGGGCAAATCGGTCCGGCCTGCAAGGTCGATCAAAATTCCGCCACAGGTGTAATGCTGCGCGGGCACGACCGGAATCGGACCTTTGGTCATATCGATGCCAAGGCCCATCAATTTGTCATAGATTGTCGGAAAATGGCCTTTTACGAATTCCGCGGGCTGATGGCTGATATCCAGATGGACAAAATCGAGGCCATAACGCTTGATCTGATCGTCGATCGCGCGGGCAACCACATCACGCGGGGCCAGTTCCATGCGTTCAGGGTCGTAATCCGCCATGAAACGGTGGCCAGTTTCCGGATGGAGCAGCCGCCCGCCTTCGCCCCGCACCGCCTCGGTAATGAGGAAATTCTTGACCTCGAGATTATACAGGCAGGTCGGGTGGAACTGCATCATCTCCATGTTGGAAACACGGGCGCCGGCGCGCCACGCCATCGCAATCCCGTCTCCGGTGGCACCACGCGGCGCGGTAGAAAATTGATAGACCCGCCCTGCACCACCAGCGGCCATGATCGTGGCATTGGCCGTATGCGCCTCCACCTTTCCGCTCGCTTCGTCCAGCGCATAGACGCCCCAGACGCGGCCCGAACCGGAATATCGCGCTTCATGCCGGCCCGTGATCAGATCCACGCAGCTACGCCCGGGCAGCAGGGTAATATTGGGATTGGCTTCTGCTGCATTCAGCAAAGCTTCCTGCACCGCCCAGCCCGTTGCATCATTAACATGCACGATGCGGCGATGCGAATGCCCGCCTTCGCGGGTGAGGTGCAAGTCCGCGCCATCTTCGTTGAAGGGTACGCCCAGTTCAACCAATCGCCGGATCGAATGCGGCGCACGCTCGATCACATATTCGACAGTCTCCAACCGGTTCAGGCCAGCACCCGCACGCATCGTATCGCGAATGTGATTCTCGAACGTATCGCCCGCATCGAGAACAGCGGCGATCCCCCCCTGCGCCCATGCGGTACTGCCGCCGGTCAGCGAACCCTTGGCCAGGACCAGCACCTTCTTGGTTTCGGCAAGAGCGAGCGCTGCGGTCAAGCCTGCCGCGCCGGAACCGATGATCAGAACGTCATGTTGTTTGGCCACCCACATCTCCGTTCGTGCCAGGCCAGCTGTATGAACGCCTGACGTTTATTCCCCGCACTTAAGCGCCCGCGCTGGTCAGGGATACAAACACATCTTCCAGATCGGCCTCACGCGTCGTTACATCCTGGATCGCAAGACCCTGTTCCTGAAGTATTGCCAGCACTTGCCCGGCTGAAAGATTATCCTTGTCGTAAGTTACCTCAACCCCGCGCGGGCCGGACAGTTCCGTCTTGATGAAGGCTTCGTGCACCGGCGCAACCGCAAGATCACTGTCTACCGTCACTGCAACGATTTTCTCCCGTGCCATGTCGACCATTTCGCGGGTGGGCTTGTTGGCGATCAGCTCGCCATGATTGATGATAGCAATTCGGTCGCACAATTGCTCCGCTTCTTCGAGATAATGGGTGGTCAGGACCACCGTTACCCCGTCATCGTTCAGCTGGGTCACCAGTTCCCACAGCAAGCGGCGCAATTCCACATCCACGCCGGCTGTCGGTTCATCCAGCACCAGAATCGGCGGGCTGTGCACCATCGCCTTGGCGATCAGCAACCGCCGCTTCATCCCGCCGGACAATGTGCGCGCATAGGCATCGCGCTTGTCCGCAAGATGGACTGCCGCCAGCAGTGCCTCTGACCGGCGCAGCGATTTCGCAATACCGTAGAAACCCGCCTGATTTTCCAGCACTTCGTAAGGCGTAAAGAACGGGTCGAACACGATTTCCTGGGGCACAATGCCAATCGAACGCTTCGCATTTCTGGTATTGGCATCAATATCGAAGCCCCAGATTTCCGCATTGCCGCTGGTTTTGGTTACAAGGCCGGCAAGGATATTTATCAAGGTCGACTTGCCCGCGCCATTTGGCCCCAGCAAACCGAAAATCCCCCCTTGGGGCACATCAAAGCTGACGCCTTTCAGTGCCAGTTTACCGGGTTCGCCCTTGATCCCGGCATAACGTTTTACGAGGTCGCGAATGGCGATTGCGGGCGGCTGATCAATCTGGCTGGTCATGACACGGCAAGTAGGGGGGGCAGGCACCCTGCGTAAAGTGGTTTTGGATAATTCGTATCGTTACGACGCCATTAACCATGAAATCTGCGGCACCGTTTACCTTATCGGCGCTAAGGATCGCATGATGAGATCAGAACTATCTATTCCCCGCTCGATTCGAGGCGCCCTTATGCACCTCTCCGCATTGGGCCTCGGGGTTGTGTGCAGCGCCATGCTGGCAGCCCCGGCGCACGCGCAGACGGCTGTCGACGGGCGCGTGGTTCTGGTGCGTGAATTGTCGATCATCGAAACCAGGAATCTCGATTTCGGCGTGATCATCGGCACCGCAGCGGGCACGGTAAATATGACCGCCACCGCGACACCCACCTGCACCCCTTCTGCCGGACTGATCCATGTGCAGGACTGCAGGCCCGCCGAATTTATCGGTAAAGGCAGCAACAACCAGATTGTGCGCATCAAGAAGCCGAACGCGAACCGAATCGTCCTGACCGGACCGGGCGCAAATATGCGGATTACGCAATTGGTTCTGGATGGGAGCCCTCAGCTGACTTTGGTCCAGGCGACATCCGGCTTCAGCCGATATCGTATCACTTCACCGACCGGCTTTTTCACGTTCCGGCTGGCGGGAATCCTGAATGTGGGTGCGAACCAGGCACCCGGCGTTTACACCGGGACATTCCAGATCGATATCAATTACGATTGATGGCGCGCCTGCCAAGCATGGCGGCTGGCATCGGTCCGCTTGCACATCGCGGCTTCACCCACTAATCGCCCAATCCATGATGATCCCGCCACCGGAAACCATTCAAGTCCAACACAACCGTGTCAGCTGTGACGGGGCCAGTGCGATTCGCGGGGGTGACGGCTTCCGCCCTGCGGCGCTGGGTCATCCGCGGGTTTGGCTGGAAATTGACGAACACGGCTATGTCGATTGCGGTTATTGCGACCGGCGCTTCGTGCTTTCTGGCGGGCCGGCAGACGGCGCCGACCAGGCCGCCTTGCCGGACATCTAAGCCGGGGCTGGATAAGGCGAAATTAACCCAACCGGTTGACCACGATCTGACACCAAAAATTCCATTTCCTCTGCGATTGTTGTTCTTCAACCGGGGGGATAACGGTGAATTTCAATTCGAGACTTTCGGCGTCTTTGAGAGCTATTGCTGCTCCGGCGCTCCTGCTGTTTGCCTCTCCTGCATGGGCCAGTGATACGGCCAATGCCGATTCGGCTGCCGTGGTGCTGGACGGGTTTCAATTGCAAAACGTGGAACCGCTCCAGTTCGGGCGGATCATCCCAACGGGCCTGGGCGGGTCGGTCAACCTGGATGCGAACAATGGGGTGGTCACCACCATTGGGCAGGTCGCCATTGTTGGCACCGACCAGACCCGCGCCCGCTTCACGGTCAAGGCCCCTGTCGGCACAATCATGATCCTTGCCGGCGATCCCAGCGTAGTGTTGACCCGCAATGGTGGTAGCGAGACCATGACCGCCGCTCTTATCCATCGCGGCGGAACCGGCCTGGTTGGCACTTTCGTGTTTGGCCTCCCGATCGGATTACGGGCCATTACCGCCGATCAGGAAATCTACACCGGCGGCACACTGAACGTGGCTGGCAGTCAGCTTGATGGCATTTACGAAGGCAGTTTCAGCCTGATGGTGGCCTATCTTTAGCGAGTAGCGGCCCTTATATCAGGGCCATGACAGCAACGAATCCCTCTGCCCTGCTCTATCAGGACGGCAAGCTTACACCGCAGGAAGCCTGCACCCTGACAGCGCAGGCACTGGCCCGGTGCGACGATGGCGAATTATATCTCCAGTATGGTGTAAGCGAGGCTTTCACTTTCGACGATGGGCGCCTCAAAACCGCGGACTATTCGCGCGATTCCGGCTTCGGACTGCGCGGAATATCGGGTGAAATGACAGGCTTTGCCCACGCCAATGATATCAGCGCCGCGGCAATCCGCCGTGCAGGTGAGACGCTGCAATTGCTTGACCCTGCCAAGGGACAGCCAGCCCCGCCACCGCGCAAGAATAACCGGCACCTTTATACCGAATCCAGCCCGCTCGATGCGATCCCCTTCGCGCAGAAAGTAGCCCTGCTGGAGACAATCGACGCAGCCGCACGGGCACGGGATCCGCGCGTCGCGCAGGTCACCGCCTCTCTTTCCGGTAGCTGGAACGTGGTCGAAATCGTCCGTGCGGACGGATTTGTGGCGCGCGATATCCGGCCGCTGGTTCGCCTCAATATCGGGATCGTAGCAGAAGCCAACGGACGGCGCGAAACCGGCAGTTTTGGCATGGGCGGGCGCTATTTATACGATCACCTGTTCGATCCGGCCGAATGGAACCGGGGCCTCGATATCGCGCTCCAGCGGGCCATTACCAATCTCGAAAGTGTCGATGCGCCAGCTGGCGAGATGACAGTCCTGCTCGGCCCCGGTTGGCCCGGTGTTTTGCTGCACGAAGCGATCGGCCACGGGCTGGAAGGCGATTTCAACCGCAAGGGGACCAGCGCCTTTTCCGGACGGATTGGCGAACAGGTGGCTGCAAGCGGCGTCACCGTGGTCGATGATGGCACGCTGGCCAACCGCCGCGGATCACTTTCGATTGACGATGAAGGCACACCGACGTCCGAAACCGTGCTGATCGAAAACGGGGTCCTGAAAGGTTACATGCAGGACCGGCTCAACGCCCGGCTTATGGGTGTCGCAGCGACGGGGAACGGGCGCCGCGAGAGTTACCAGCACGCCCCGATGCCGCGCATGACCAATACGTTCATGCGTGCGGGCCAGGATGATCCGGCCGAACTGCTTTCACGGGTCAAGAACGGCATTTTTGCCAAGAGCTTTGGTGGCGGGCAAGTGGACATTGTATCGGGCAAATTCGTCTTTTCCTGCACAGAAGCCTATCTGGTGAAAGACGGAAAACTCGGCGCGCCGATCAAGGGGGCGACGCTGATCGGCGACGGGCCGAGCGTGCTGACCAAAGTTTCCGGAATTGGCAACGATCTGGAACTGGATGAAGGCGTGGGCGTGTGCGGCAAGGCCGGGCAAAGCGTACCGGCTGGTGTCGGCCAACCGACATTGCTGGTAGATTGCCTGACGGTTGGAGGAACTGCCTGATTATTTGTCCGTTTTTCTATTGCGCCCAAGTTCAAGTCAGCTTTGGTTCAGACAGGCTGGCTATGGTGCAGGTTCGGAGACGGCGATCATGAAGGCAGCAAAAATTCGATTACTCACGATCGTTGCGGCTTCTCTGGCCGCGTCGCAATTTGCGCTGGCAGCGGATGCCGCCGACAAGGATGGCAACACCCGCGGAGAGGCCGAACTGGCCAAATTGCTGGAAGGGCGCACCGCCGGAAAGCCTGTAAATTGCCTTAGCGACAGCCAGCGCGACCGGATGCAAACTATCGATGGAACCGCTTTCGTATTTCGCGATGGCAAGACAATCTATGTCAACCGCCCCGAAGGCGCCCGGTTCATTGATGAATTCGATTATCCGGTGTTCAAGATTTTCGGCGGCCGGCTGTGCCGCCGCGATCAGGTGCGAATGCAGGGCTGGACATCTTCGATCCCCGGGCCTGTGATGTTGCTTGGCCAATTTGTACCCTATCGCTTGGTGGAAGACGAAAAATCCGCAGAGCCTGAGAATAAAGGAAACTGACCGATGACCCGACTGCCTGTGATCGCAATGCTGGCCGCTTCGACCCTGGTTCTGGGTGCTCCGGCTATGGGCGCGGAAGCAAAGGACCCGGCCCCGACCAAGGGCCAGGCCAAACTGGCGAAACTGATCGAAGGGCGAACAGCGGGTGAGCCGACCAGTTGCATCCGGATCATGCCATCCGACCAGCTTGAGGTGATTGACGATACGGCCTTGGTTTACAGAGACGGCAGCCGAATTTGGGTCAATATCCCCGCCAACCCTGAATCGCTTGATGATGACGATATTCTGGTTACTTACCCGACTAGCGGCGGCACCTTGTGCCGGCTCGACCGGGTGGAAACCCGCGATCGTTCAAGCCAGTTTTACACCGGCAACATCTTTCTGGGTAACTTCATTCCTTATACCAAACCGGCTGAAGGTGCCCAATGACCCATCGCCCCCTTGTTTTCGCGATTCTTGCCGCTGCAATCGCCATTACGGCCCCGGCACTGGCATCGGGCAATTCTGCTTCCAGAGCGGAAAAAGGTCAGGCAAAACTCGCCAAACTGCTCGAGGGGCGAACAGCGGGTAAGCCGACAAGCTGCATCCTGACTTACCATAACGATAATCTGCAAGTCATCGATGGAACGGCGCTGGTCTATGGCCGCGGTCGGACGATTTATGTCAATATCCCGGATGACCCCGCATCGCTCGACCAAGGCGATACGCTGGTCGTTCGCAGATATGGCAGCAGGCTGTGCAGCACCGACATCATAACTACGATCGACCAGCCGAGCGGATCTTATACCGGCAATATTTTCCTGGGCGACTTTGTGCCCTATACCAAGGACAGCTGATCGCGATCAGCGAATGGCGTTCAGCCGATCGATGATGGCTTCAGCCTCACCCATGATCCTGTCGATCAGTTCCTGACATGTTGGGATATCGTGGATCAGCCCGGCGACCATGCCGCAGCTCCACGCACCGGCATCCATATCACCTTCCAGCATGATCCGTGGATAGACACCGGCGACTTCGCCAATGATATCCTCGAACTTCAGGTCGTCACCGAGGCGTTTTTCCTTTTCGATCAACCGTTCAACGGCTTCGTTGGTCATGACTCGTTCGGTGTTGCGCAGACTGCGCATTACCAATCGCGTGTCGAGTTCACTCGCGGCAACGATGGCCTGTTTCACATTTTCATGGACCGGGGCTTCCTGCGTAGCGATGAACCGCGTGCCCATATTCATGCCGCTAGCGCCCATCGCAATACTGGCAATCAGGCTGCGTCCGTCAGCCATTCCGCCCGATGACACGAAAGGAATTTCCAGCTCGTCCGCAGCGCGGGGGAGCAGGATGAAATTGGGCACATCGTCCTCGCCCGGATGGCCGCCGCATTCAAACCCGTCCACCGATACCGCATCGCAACCGATGGCCTGCGCCTTCAAGGCGTGGCGCACGCTGGTGCATTTGTGAATGACCTTGACCCCTGCATCCTTGAGATAGGGAAGCACGGCAGAGGGATTGTTGCCTGCGGTTTCCACCGCCTTGACCCCGCCTTCGATGATCGCGCGAATATAGCCGGGATAATCGGGCGAATTTACGGTTGGCAGGAAGGTAATATTTACCGCGAAAGGTTTGTCCGTCATATCCTTGCAGCGGGCAATTTCGTTGGCGAGATCGGCAGGCGTTTTCTGCGTGAGACCGGTAATCGTGCCCAGGCCGCCAGCGTTGGAAACCGCCGCCGCCATTTCCGCAAAGCCGACATAATGCATGCCTCCCTGAATGATGGGATGCTGGATGCCGAACATTTCCGTGATGGCTGTTTTCATAGATAATTCTCCTTTGGCGGCCCGTTTGAAGGACCGCGTCTTTCGGGTGGGGGTTAGAGCCTGACCCCCCGACTAGGCAAGGCACTTGTTCGATTCATTCAGAGGGCGCACAGTCCGGCAAGCAAGTTGGATAGGATGCAGATATTGGTTTCCCCGCAAACACCCATCGATTCGCCCTTTGGCCATCGGACCACGGCGCTGGAAGTGGCCGAAGGCATTGATCTGGCCGGCAAGACTATCCTTGTGACAGGCGGTTATTCAGGGATCGGCACCGAAACCGTCCGCGCGCTGGCCGGTGCTGGCGGACAGGTAATCGTCGGCGCGCGCAGGCCAGATGCCGCGCGCGATGTGCTGCGCGAAATAGGTGGAGATGTTACCATCCTGCCGCTCGATCTGTCCGATCCATCATCCATCGAAACCTTCGCGGACGAAGTCGCCCGATTGACGGACAGTATCGAAATTCTGGTGAACAATGCGGCGATTATGGCCAACCCGCTCACGCGCGATGCGCGGGGCTATGAAAGCCAGTTCGCGACCAACCATCTGGGACATTTCCAATTGACCGCGCGGTTATGGCCTCTGCTGCTGGCAGGCGCGGATGCAGGCAATGACGTGCGGGTGGTGGTGCTGTCCTCCGTCGGGCACCTTCGCGGGGGACTGGATCTGAACGATCCCAATTTCCTGGTCCGCGAATACGACAAATGGCTCGCTTACGGGCAGGCGAAGACTGCCAATGCGCTGTTTGCACTGCAATTGGACAGGATCGGCAAACCCCGCGGTATCCGCGCTTTCGCGGTACATCCGGGCGGGATCGTCACCCCGCTCCAACGGAGCCTGACGATGGAGGAACAGACCGCGATGGGCTGGTTTGATGCGGATGGAAACACACATTCATCGTTCAAATCGGTAGAACAAGGCGCAGCCACCAGCGTGTGGTGCGCATTGTCCCCGCTGCTCACCGGAATGGGCGGCGTTTATTGCGAGGATTGCAACGTTGGCGCAATCGCCGGCGCAGAAACCCCGCGCGGATCCGGTGTAGCCCCCCATGCCCGTGACGAAGCGCTGGCAGAGGGGCTGTGGGCACTATCGGAAGAACTGACAGGCGTTCGCTTTCAGCCCTGAACGGCGATGCGGAAAGAAAAACAGCCATGGCGGCGGTCCCGCTCAAACATTACGCGTTTTTGGCGGACCATTCCCAACCGATCACTCCCACTCGATCGTCCCTGGCGGTTTGGAGGTGTAATCATACACCACCCGATTGACGCCCTTTACTTCATTGACGATGCGGGTGGCGCAGCCGGTCAGAAAGCTGGCGTCGAAGGGATAAACGTCCGCCGTCATCCCGTCGGTACTGGTCACAGCGCGCAGGCCGCAGACACTGTCATAGGTGCGGGCATCGCCCATCACGCCTACGGTCTTGACCGGCAGTAACACGGCAAAGGCCTGCCAGATCAAATCATACAATCCAGCCTTGCGAATTTCTTCGAGATAAATCGCATCGGCCTTGCGCAAGATATCGCAGCGTTCTTTCGTCACTTCCCCCGGAATGCGGATCGCCAGGCCGGGGCCGGGGAAAGGATGACGTCCCACGAAGATTTCCGGAAGACCCAGCTCGCGGCCCAATTCGCGCACTTCGTCCTTGAACAATTCGCGCAAGGGTTCGACCAATTGCATGTTCATACGTTCCGGCAGACCGCCGACATTGTGGTGACTCTTGATCGTCACGCTTGGCCCGCCGGTGAAGGAAACGCTCTCGATCACATCGGGATAGAGTGTGCCCTGGGCAAGGAAGTCGGCGCCGCCGATTTTCTTCGCTTCCGCCTCAAACAGATCGATAAATGCGCCGCCGATGAATTTGCGTTTCTTTTCAGGGTCAGTCAGCCCCGCCAGGCCCGTCAGGAACATTTCCTCTGCATCCACATGCACCAGCGGGATGTTATAATGGTCGCGGAACAGGGTGACGACCTGCTCGGCCTCGTTCAGCCGCATAAGGCCGTGGTCGACAAAGACGCAGGTCAGTTGTTCACCAATCGCTTCGTGGATCAGCACCGCAGCCACCGCGCTGTCGACCCCGCCGCTGAGGCCGCAAATGACTTTTCCGCGGCCCACCTGCTCGCGGATTTCCGCAATCTTGGTCTTGCGGAATTCGGCCATCGTCCAATCGCCTTTCAGACCGCAGACATGGCGAACGAAATTGGCAAGCAGCTTCGCCCCATCAGGCGTATGGACCACTTCCGGGTGGAACTGTGTGCCGTAAAACTTGCGGCTCTCATCCGCGATCACGGCAAAAGGCGCGCCGTCGCTGGTTGCGACAATTTCGAAGCCCGGGGCGAATTTGGTGACCTTGTCGCCGTGGCTCATCCAGACCTGATGCCGTTCACCCACTTGCCACAATCCCTCGAACAGGGCGCAGTCCTGCGTCACGGTCAGGTAGGCGCGGCCAAATTCACCGCCTTCGCCTGTTTCATGCCCGGGCCGCACTTCACCGCCAAGCTGGTGGCTCATGACCTGTTGGCCGTAGCAAATGCCCAGAATCGGAACCCCTGCGTCAAAGAGCATCTGCGGCGCGCGGGGGCTGCCTTCGTCCGGCACTCCGGCTGGCGAGCCCGACAGGATTATGCCCTTGGGCTTCATCCGGTTGAAGGCCTCTTCAGCCAACGTAAACGGGGCGATTTCCGAATAGACCCCGGCTTCACGAACCCGGCGGGCAATCAGCTGGGTTACCTGACTGCCGAAATCGACAATCAGAATGGATTCGGGATGGGCGGATTCGATAGAAGCAGTGGTCATGGCGGCGGGTTAGGATGGTGCGGTGAAGCTGGCAAGCGTGGCCGTGCCGCAGCCTGGCCAGCATCCCCAACCGAATAATTGGCGTCCGAAGTTCATGGTTGCAAAAAACGCAACACGTGCGACTGTTTTCTCATTTGAATAAGGCGGGGTGAAATATTATTTCAACCCTCGAGCCGGTCGGCAGACGTCCTCTCCCCCCTCCCAATCTGCCGGCCGGCGAAAACAGAACAGGAGCATCGCGATGCATAGATTCGCATCCCACGTCCTGGCCTTCATAACGGCAGTCGCGATCAGCGGCGTCCTCATCGGCGGACCCGTCGTCGTCTGACGACGACGTGATTCTTGCCGAAGGCCCAAGAGGCGCGGTCACGATCAAACACCCCATTTGCGTGACCGCGCCTCCATTTTCTCCAATGGAAGTTCAGCTGGTGTTGCGCGCAATTTCGCGCAAATCGGTCTTCAGCAATTTCCCAATGTGACTGCGCGGCATTTCCGCAATAATGCGAAGCGCGGATAGGCGTTGGGTCTTTCCCAGACGGGCATTGACCGCCGCCATCACCGCTGCGCTATCGAGCATCACGCCCGGTTGCGCCGTGACGAAGCCAACCGGGGTTTCGCCCCATTGGTCGCTTTCCACCCCGACCACAGCAGCTTCTGCCACCCCAGGTTCCTTCAACAATTCCACTTCCAAATCGACCGGATAGATGTTGAAGCCGCCGGAAATGATTACATCCTTGGCGCGGCCGACCAGTTCCACGAACCCGTCTTCATCAACCCGCCCGATGTCTCCCATCCGCATCCACTGGCTTCCGTCGGCGGGATCGGTCCAGAGCGCCTCTGCGGTTTTGCCGGGCTGGTTGTTATAGCCCAGCATCATCGCCGCAGACCGTCCAACCAATTCGCCTGCCTGGCCCGGTGGCAATTCGCTGCCGTCCTCGCCCAGAACCTTGAGCGAGTGACCCGGAGCTGGTTGCCCGACCGTATGCAGTTTATCAGGGTGTTCGTGAGCAAGCAGCATGCAGGCCACGCCCCCTTCGGTCATGCCGTATATCTCGATCAGCCCACCGGGCATCCGATCAAGCACGGCGCGCTTCTGTTCGGCCGAAAACGGTGCGGAGGTGCAATATTTGACCAGGAGTGACGAAAGGTCGAACCGGTCGAAATCCGGATGATCGAGCAGACGCCGATATTGCACCGGTACCAGCATCGTGTGCGTAACGCGCTCAGCCGCGGCTCGCGTGAGCCATTTTCCGGCATCAAACTTGCCCATGATCGAGACACAGCCCCCGCCGAACAGGCTGGGCAGGAACACGGCCATGGTCGTGTTGGAATAGAGCGGGGTCGACGTCAGGGTGCGGCTGTGCGCCCCGTAATTATGCGCTGCGCGAAAAGCCATCTGGCGCCAGCGCATCCCATGGCTATGCACGATACCCTTCGGTGTTCCCGTGGTTCCGCTGGAATAGATGATATTGAAGCGATCCCCTTCAACCGGATGAAACGGTTCGGCAGCAACGCCAACCGGTGCCATCCAGCTTTCCAGCTCTTCATCCAGCAGGATGTGGTGCAACTGAGGCATGAAGCCCTCATCGGCCAGGGCATCAAGTTCGTCCTGCTTGGCCCGGTCGATAAACAGATGCATCGCGCCGGAATCCGCTGCCATCGCCTGCAATTGCGCGGCGCTGGCACTGGTGGTGAGCGGCGCGGCGCAACCACCCGCCCGAATAGCGGCGAGATAAACCAAGGCATAATTGACACTGGACGCGCCAAGGATCGCCACGGACTGGCCGCGCGCAAGCCCATCGGCTTGCAGCCGCGCCGCGATCCGTTCGACTTGCGCCGCCATTTCGGGCCAGGTCAGTTCAAGCGTTTCATCAACCAGAGCCGGTATTGCGCCGCGAACCTTGGCCCAACCCGCTATCAGCGCCGGGAATGATCCGAAATCCTGCTCAAGCAGGGCTGCCGGGTCGATCGTACCCATGGACTGCACCCCGCTTTACTTCGCCAATGCCTTGACGAGATCGAAGAGATAATCGCGTGCCGTGTACAAGGCCTTCGCTTCAATCCGTTCATTGAGGCCATGCGTACCATTGCCATCGGGATCGACCCACACGCTTGGCACCCCATAGGTCGGAATGCCGACAGCGGCCAGATAGAGCCCATCGGTTGCCCCAGTGGACATGGTTGGCAAAACCGGAACGCCGGGAAAATGTTTCGCGGCCAGGCTTTCCACCGGCTTCACGATCATGGGGTCAAGCGGCGGCGATTTGGCAATCGGCTTGTTCTTGACCCGCTGTTCGATGGCAATCGCCGGATCGCCAATTGCCTGTGCGAGCGCAGCCTGCGTCTCGTCAGGGGTCCGCCCCGGGAACATCCGGCAATTGATATTGGCCGTGACCTTTTGCGGCAGTGCGTTGAGTGCATGGCCGCCGTCGATCAAGGTCGCAACACAGGTGGTGCGCAGCATTGAATGGAGCATCTTGTCCTTGTCGACCACGGCCAAGGCATCGCTATCCGCAGGGTTGGCGACCAACGCGGCCATTGCCGTGCCAACCGCATCACCGCGCAGCTTGGCCGATTTGGTGAAGAAGGCACGTGTTGTATCGTTAAATTCGGCAGGAAATTCGTAGCTACCCACCGCTTTTACGGCGTCAGCCATCTGGTAGATCGCGTTGGTCGGCACCGGCTGCGAGCTGTGGCCCCCAGGATTGGTCACGGTCAGAGTAAAGTCCTGATAGGCTTTTTCGCCCACTTGCAGGGTTTGCACCAAAAGTTTGCCGCCCTTGCTTACCGGTGTGCCATTGGTCCGGCCGCCGCCGCCTTCGTTCAACGCAAATTCCGCATCGATCAGGTCACGTTTGTTGGCCGCCAGCCATTCCGCACCGTTGAAGGCACCGCTGGTTTCTTCCCCGCAGGTAAGCGCCAGCTTGATGGTTCGGCCCGGTTTAAACCCTTGCTGCTTGAGACGAATAAGCGCGTCCGTCCAGATCGCGGCCTGCGCCTTGTCGTCCACCGTGCCGCGCGCAAAATAATACCCGTCTTCCTCCACCAGCGTGAAGGGATCACGCACCCAGTCTTCCCGCTTTGCCTCAACCACATCGATATGCGCCAGAAGCAGCATCGGCTTCAGCGTTTTGGAAGTGCCGGGATAAACCACCACCAGACCGCCATCCTTCGGATGTTCGGCAACAGAAAATGACGTAAGTTGGTCATCCGAAAATCCCGCCGCGCGCAGCCGCGCTGCCAACTTGCTTGCCGCCAAAGTGCAGCTGCCATTGGTCACCGTGGTATTGGTCTCGACCAGCTCCTTGTAGAGGCCGAAAAAGGCCTGCTGGTCCGGCCGCAGATCCTGCGCCCCTGCAACAGTGGAAGAAATCATCAAGGCTGCAGTCGCAGCTCCGGTCAGCAAAATGCGCATGGGGTATTCTCCAGAAATTCTAACACAGTGTTCGGCAGGACATTCTCGGCAACAAGAGATTCAGGACGGGTTCGCATAGGCCTTGATCAGATCGAAAAGGAAATCGCGTCCGACGAATAGAGATCGCCCTTCGATCCGTTCGTCGAGACCATGCACGCCATTACCGTCGGGATCTCCCCACCCGCCAGGCACCCCATAAGCGGGGATGCCAACTGCGGTGAGAAATGTCGAATCGGTGTATCCGTTCGACATCACCGGGACCAGCGGCACGCCGGGGAAATATTTGCTCACCAGGGCCTGGGCCGGCCCGATTATTTTCGGATCGAGCGGCGGTGCTGGCGGCGCAGGGCGCATGGGCGGCAGGATCGTGATATCGACGCCGGAATCGCCGACAATCGCGGCCAGCTCCTCCCGGATGGATTCGACACTGTGCCCGGGAAAGATGCGGCAATTGACAAAAGCCCCGGCTCG
This sequence comes from Erythrobacter sp., assembly GCA_024642565.1. Taxonomy (GTDB): domain Bacteria; phylum Pseudomonadota; class Alphaproteobacteria; order Sphingomonadales; family Sphingomonadaceae; genus Allopontixanthobacter. The sequence continues at coordinate 159,762 of JAHEAV010000002.1, read as the reverse complement.
CTGGGCCAAGGCGTTGCGCGCATGGCCACCATCAAGCATCGTCGCCACGCACGTCGTACGCAGGTTGGAATGGAGGAATGGGTCTTCATTGACCACGGCTTCTGCGGCGCTGTCCTGCGGGTTTGCCGCCAGCGCCATCATCGCCTGACCGATTGCATCGCCGCGCCCCTTACCCGCTTCGCGAAAGTAAGTGCGGGTTGTGTCGCTCATCTCCAGCGCGAATTCATGCGCTTCCAGTTTTGCAAGCGCATGGGCCAGCTGGTAAATCGCATTGTCGGGCCGCGGAACCGAACTGTGGCCGCCGGGATTGCGCGTTTCCAGACGATAGGTGGCGAAGGTTTTTTCGCCCACCTGGATCGTCTGTTCAACCACCTTGCCGCGGCCGTCGCTCGTACCGCCGCCGCCTTCGTTGATGGCAAATTCGGCATCGATCAGATCACGCTTGTTGGCGGCAAGCCATTCCGCCCCGTTGAAGGCGCCATTGGTTTCTTCTCCGCATGTCAGGGCAATCTTGACGGTCCGTTTGGGTTTGTATCCAGACTGCTGAAAGCGGATCAGCGTATCCACCAGACCTGCGGCCATCGCCTTGTTATCCGACACGCCGCGGGCATAGAAATACCCGTCTTCCTCAACCAGCTTGAACGGGTCACGTTGCCAATCTTCCCTTTTGGCTTCGACCACATCAATGTGCGCAATTGCCAGAATCGGCTTCAGCACTTTCGACGTGCCCGGATAAACCGCGACCAGCCCACCGTCTTTCGGGTGTTCGGGATCCGCAAACAGGGTGATCTGGCTTTGCGCCAGACCTGCCGCGCCCAGCCGCGCCGCCATCCGTTCTGCCGCAAGGGTACAGCTGCCCGTGGACAATGCGGTATTGGTTTCGACCAGTTCCTGAAAAAGGGCGAGAAACTGCTGCTGGTCGGCGGACAAGTCTTTGGCTTGTGACGCAAAAGATGTTGCCGCCAGCGCCCCCGCTGCCAGAGCCGAAATTGCCCTGATCAAATTTCCCCGCATTGCCGACCCCCCATGTGGCTAGATGGCGTTTTGATCATGAATTGCCTGTGGATGGAAGGGGGCATCGCGCCTTTCTTATCGGCACCGGAATGCCTATATGAACGGCATGAGTGAAACACCCGAAGTCCAACCCTCCGCCAGCAACGATGCCCCGGCGAAGGCCGTGCCAAACCAGAACGAATATGGCGCTGATTCCATTAAAGTTCTCAAAGGTTTGGATGCTGTTCGCAAACGTCCCGGTATGTATATTGGCGATACCGATGATGGCAGCGGCCTGCACCACATGGTTTTTGAAGTCAGCGACAACGCCATCGACGAAGCGCTGGCCGGGCATTGCGACCTTGTTCTGATCGAACTTAATCCCGATGGTTCAGTGTCCGTGGAAGATAATGGCCGCGGTATTCCGGTGGATATGCACAAGGAAGAAGGCGTTTCCGCGGCAGAAGTGATCATGACCCAGCTCCATGCGGGCGGGAAGTTCGAAAATACCAGCGACGAGAACGCCTATAAGGTTTCCGGCGGGCTTCACGGTGTGGGCGTGTCTGTGGTGAATGCGCTGTCCGAATGGCTGGAACTGACGATCTGGCGCGATGGCAAGGAGCACTGGATGCGCTTTGAACATGGCAACACGGTCGCCCCGCTTATCGTCAAGGGTGATGCCCCGCCAGCCGAAGACGGCGGCGCGCGCAAGGGCACGCGGGTGACCTTCATGGCCAGCACCGACACCTTCAAGAATGTCCTCGATTTCGATTTTGAGAAACTCGAACATCGCTACCGTGAACTCGCCTTTCTCAATTCCGGTGTGCACATCAAATTGCGCGACAAGCGGCACGAAGACGTGCTCGAACATGATCTGTTTTACGAAGGCGGGATTGCCGCCTTCGTAAAATATCTCGACCGCAACAAGGTCGCGCTTATTCCTGAACCCATTGCCATTTCGGCAGAGCGGGACGGGATCGGGATTGATGTCGCGCTGGAATGGAACGATTCCTATTATGAAAACGTCCTGTGCTTCACCAACAACATCCCGCAGCGCGATGGCGGCACCCACCTTGCAGCGTTCCGCGCGGCACTGACTCGCACGCTCAACTCCTATGCCGACCGCACGGGCCTTCTCAAGAAAGAGAAAGTCTCGTTGACGGGTGAGGATATGCGCGAAGGGCTGACCGCCATTGTCTCGGTCAAGCTGCCCGATCCAAAATTCGGATCGCAAACCAAGGACAAGCTGGTCAGTTCCGAAGTGCGCCAACCGCTGGAAAGCCTGATGGCGGACAAGATGAGTGACTGGCTGGAAGAAAATCCGGCCAACGCCAAGACCATTGTGCAAAAGATCATCGATGCCGCCGCAGCGCGGGAAGCGGCGAAGAAAGCGCGCGAGCTGACGCGGCGCAAGGGGGCAATGGATATTGCCTCGCTTCCAGGCAAACTTGCGGATTGCCAGGAACGCGATCCGGCGAAATCCGAACTGTTTCTGGTCGAAGGCGATTCGGCTGGCGGGAGCGCCAAACAGGGCCGTGACCGCCACTATCAGGCGATCCTGCCGCTGAAGGGCAAGATCCTGAACGTCGAGCGCGCACGTTTCGACCGCATCATTTCCTCCAAGGAAGTCGGCACGCTGATCCAGGCTATGGGCACTGGCATCCGCGACGAATTCACACTTGAAAAACTGCGCTATCACAAGGTCGTGATCATGACCGATGCCGATGTCGACGGGGCGCATATCCGCACCTTGTTGTTGACCTTCTTCCATCGGCAAATGCCCGAGATCATCCGCGCCGGTCATCTTTTCATTGCCCAGCCGCCCCTGTTCAAGGTCAACAAGGGGCGAAGCGAGGTCTATCTGAAGGATCAGGCTGCCCTTGATCGTTATCTGGTCGAAGGTGGGCTTCAGGGCCGCGTTCTCGAAGCGCAAGGTGGCGCCCGTGGCGGTGCAGAACTGGCCGGGCTGGTCGAACACGCGTTGCGGTTGCGCAATTTGCTGGCCTTCGTGCCGCGCAAATATGATTCCGGCCTGATTGAGCAAATGGCGCTTTCCGGGGCGCTCGATCCGGCGCTGGACAATAATTTGCGCGCGCAGGCGTTGGCACTGGCTGCCCAGCGGATGGAAATGGGCGACACCGAAGCAAACTGGTCCGCGCAATTGCGCGATGACGGTTCAATCCGCTTCGACCGGCTGTGGCGCGGAGTGACCGACGTCCATGAAATCGAAGCCAGTTTCGTCACCAGTGCGGAGGCGCGCAAACTACACCGGCTCGCCGCCGAACAGGCTGAAGTCTATGTTTCCCCTGCGCATTTGGTAAAAACCAATGCGGCCGAAGTGGTCGAACCCGAAGTCACTGAAGGCGGCGAAGACCCGGCCGAATCCGATCTGCCCGCGGCTCCGGTTGATGGCGCGATCATCCGCCCTACCCAATTGCTCGACACTGTGCTGGTCGCAGGGCGCAAGGGCCTGGCTATCGCCCGGTACAAGGGTCTGGGCGAGATGAACGCCGATCAGTTGTGGGAGACCACACTCGATCCGGACAATCGGGCGCTGCTGCAGGTCAAGGTCGAAGATGCCGATGTGACGGACGAGATTTTCACGCGCCTGATGGGTGATGTGGTCGAACCGCGCCGCGAATTCATTCAGGACAATGCCCTCAACGTTGCCAATCTGGACGCCTGAAATCCTTGCCGGACCAGTAATCCAGACAATCGCCTTTGCCATCGTGATCGCGGCGGCGGCCTGGCTGGCGTTCGTCGGGTTAGTCTGTGCCGTCCGACCAAAATTCGCCTTGGCACAGCTTGGCAAAATGGGCAGCAACTGGCCTATCCAGATCGGCGAGCATGGATTGCGGGGTCTGGCTGGCGCAGCCCTGATCCTCCGTGCCGATCATACCAAGGCGCCCGAAATCTTCACCGTCGCCGGATGGTTTGTGTTGCTGACTTCGATCGCAATCCTGATTCTGCCAAGGCATTGGCACCATGGATACGCACAATGGTGGGCCGGTCACCTGCCGGCCGGCCTTGTCCGCTGGATGGCTGCGCCAAGTTTGCTTGCCGCAGGGCTGGTGATTTATGCCGCAGTCTGATCCGACCAGGCCCGATAATTACGACGCAATAATCCTCGGCGGCGGTGCTGCCGGGCTGATGTGTGCAGCGGTCGCCAGCCAGCGCGGACGGCGCGTGCTGGTTCTCGAAAAGGCGGAAACGCCGGGGAAGAAAATCCTGATTTCTGGCGGGGGCCGGTGCAATTTCACCAATCTGGGGGCTGGCCCGGCAAATTATCTCGCCACCAATCCGCACTTCGCCAAGTCCGCACTCAGCCGTTATACGCCGCAGGATTTTATCGCACTGGTCGAGCGACATGGAATTGCCTGGCATGAAAAAACCCTGGGGCAATTGTTTTGCGATGGTTCTTCAAAGCAAATCCTCTCCATGCTGCTGGAGGAATGCGCAAAAGGCGGGGCCGTCATCCTCTGCGATCAGGAAGTGGAAAAAGTCCGTCAGGCTGACGGCAACTTCACCATTATCGCCAATGGCAAATGCTTCAGGGCGCAATCCCTTGTGATCGCCACGGGTGGTCCATCGATCCCGAAGATGGGGGCAAGCGGCTTTGCCTATGAGCTGGCGCGCCAATTCGGATTGAAAATTGTCGAGCCGCGCCCCGCGCTGGTGCCGCTGACATTGGGCGGGGAGGATGTGCTGTTCCGCGAACTGTCCGGCGTCGCCGCCCCGGTGGACGCAGTCTGCAACGACGGGCATTTTCACGAAGCGGCGCTTTTCACGCATCGCGGCCTGTCTGGCCCCGCGATACTGCAAGTGTCGTCCTATTGGCGGCCCGGTGATGTGGTGGCGATCAACTTTCTTCCTGATCGTGAACCGGGTTGGCTGCGCGCTGCCAAACGTACGGCACCGCGCGCATCGATCCGGACGCTGCTGAAGGATGCACTTCCAGACCGCCTCGCTGCGGTTTTGGCCGACCGGCTGGCGCTGGATGGCGATTTACAGAATCTGTCCGACAAAATGCTCGAGAGCACTGAAAAGCAGCTGGCGAGTTGGAAGTTTTGCCCCAACGGTTCGGAAGGTTTTGCCAAGGCGGAGGTCACGATTGGCGGGATCAGCACCGCCGAACTTTCCTCAAAAACGATGGAAGCGGTGCGCGTGCCAGGCCTTTATGCGATTGGCGAGGCGGTCGATGTAACCGGCTGGCTGGGCGGTTACAATTTCCAGTGGGCCTGGGCCAGCGGATCCGCGGCAGGACAGGCAATCTAACCCGCCAGCAGTTCCTCGATCTGGCCAAGCCGTTCCTTGCCGAAGAACATTTCTTCCCCGACAAAGAAGGTCGGGATCCCGAACGCCCCGCGTGAAACTGCTGCAGAGGTGTTGTCTATCAGCCGCTGTTTTATCGTATCGGTTCCGATCCGTTCAAGCATTGCCCGACCATCAAAAGGCGAAGCCTCAAGCATCGCCGCCACTGCCTCAACATTGGCACCGTCGAACCCCTGCTCCCAAACCAGCGGCAGGACATATTCGATGAATTCGCTATCCCGTCCCTGTTCCTGAGCCGCCAACAGCAAGCGTTGCAGCATCACGGTCGAAAAAGGGAAATGAGGGTTCATGGTAAAACGCGTGAAGCCATGCCGGATAATAAAGCGGTTCATTTCCAGCATCTCATAGGCTGACTTGCCTTTGATCTGGGCATCCCGGATCATCGGCGGGGCATTGCCGGTAAGTTTGTGCATCCCGCCCAGCAGCACCGGCGTCACAATGATCGTGGCGCCATGCTTCCTGGCAATCTGGTGGAGCGGATACCACGCAAGATAGCCATTCGGACTGACGAAATCGAACAGCATTTCTATGGTCTTGGTCATTTCAGAAATTCTCCGTCCAAGGCCGCAAGTCAAGTTCGTGGGTCCAGGCCGAACGGGGCTGGTGCCACAGGCTGACATAGGACTTTGCAATATCCGCCGGGCTCAACACTTCGCCGCGTTCGACCCGCGCGGCAACATCCGCGAAGTTCTCGCGCGCGAATTTGCCATCCACCAGCCCATCAAGGATTGTATGCGCAACATGGATGCCTTGCGGACCCAATTCCCGTGCCATGGACTGTGCCAGAGCCCGCAACGCATGTTTGGCGCTGGCAAAGGCGGAATATCCCGCGCCGCCGCGGATTGATGCGGTTGCGCCGGTGAAGATGATCGTTCCGCGCCCGCGCGGCGCCATCACCCGGGCGGCCTCCCGCCCGGTCAGGAAACCGGCGAATGCAGCCATTTCCCAAACCTTCCGGAAAACCCGCGCAGTTGTTTCGGCAACAGGGAAACGGACATTGGCCCCGATATTGAAAACCACCACCTCAAGCGGGCCGATATCCGCCTCGATCCAGTCGATCAGTTTGGTCACCTCAGCCTCGTCCCGCGCATCGACGCCGAAAGCGTAGGCGTCACCACCCGCGCTGCGAATGTCCTGAGCCAATCCCTCCACCTCAGCCAGATTGCGCTCCCGGCGGGCCAGGCATACGGTCAGGCCTTCAGCGGCAAAGGCATGGGCCAGGCCGGAACCAAGGCCGATGCCGGCGCCCATGATCAGGCAGGTGCGTTTGGCGTGTTGGGGCATGGTGGCGGCAATTCCTGACTTACGGATTGCCCAGACTAGACTGTTTTCCAGCAAAGGAAATGCGCCGCGTGATCCGTCTTCCCGCCGTCATCATCCATGGCTAAGGCTGCACTCCATGATCTTCCGATTCTTTGTACCACTATTCGCCGCACTTGCCCTTTCGGCTTGCGCGACCATCCCTTCTTCCCCGGCCCCGGCCGAACCTGTCCACTTGCGCATTATCGGCCTCAACGATTTTCACGGCAATCTGGAACCGATCCGCCGCACGCTCGAGGTGGTTGACGATGCCGGGCAAAAGCAACAGGTGCCGGTTGCAGGCGCAGCCTATTTGGCCAGCGCAGTCGCAAAATATCGCACTCAAGACACCGACAGCATGGTAATTGCGGCGGGAGACCTGATCGGCGCAAGCCCACTTGCGTCATCGATCTTTCTGGACGAACCGGCGATCGGCGTGATGAACCGCCTGGGGCTGGATTTCAACGCAGTTGGCAACCATGAATTCGACCGCGGCTGGCGCGAATTGTTGCGCATGCAGTCCGGTGGATGCGCGAAATTCACCTTGCGCGAACCGTGCCAGGTGGAAAATCCCTTTCCCGGGGCTAATTTCCGATTTCTTGCGGCCAATGTTGTGACATCCGATGGCGAGACTTTGTTTCCGTCTTACGGCATCAAGCATTTCGGCAGTGGGCGCAGCGCCATTTCCGTCGGCGTGATCGGTCTCACGACAATCGAAACGCCAACACTGGTTACGCCTTCAGGCGTCGACAGCCTGACCTTCAGGGACGAAGCGGATACGGTCAACGCATTGGTACCGGAACTGAAAGCCAAGGGCGTCGATGTGATCGTCGTGTCGATCCACCAGGGTCTTTATACCGGCGTGGGTTATAATGATCATAGCTGCGGCGGCGTTTCCGGCACGCTTCTCAAGATCCTGAAACGGCTGGATCCACGGGTCGATCTGGTGATTTCAGGCCATACCCATATTGCCTATGTATGCGATTATGCGGCGATTGATCCGGACCGCCCCTTTCTGGTGACCAGCGCTGGCTATGGCGGTTCCTTCCTGACCGATATTGCGCTGACCGTGGACCCTGCAGCAGGGCGAGTGGTGGTCAAAAGCGCCAACAATGTCATCGTGCAGAGCGATGCCCGCGACAGCGACGGAAAATTGCTTGCCATCAACCCTGCGTTTGAGAAGTTTCCGGCGGATCCAGCCGTTAAAGCCTATGTGCAGCGCTACACTGACGCATCCAAGTCCGCGGCAGAGCGCGGGGTTGGCCGGATCAGCGGCCCGGCCGCTGATCCCGTTGTGGATACGGACGAGACCCAGCTAGGCAATCTGATCGCTGATGCGCAGCTGGCAGGCACACGAACGGCCGGTGCGCAGATCGCCTTCATGAACAATTCGGGCATCCGCACCAGCATCAATCCCGCGTCCGATGGCACGGTAACCTATGGTGACATTTATGCCGTTCAGCCCTTCGGCAACCTTTTGATCACCCGTAGTTTTACCGGGTCGCAATTGCTCGCCTTGCTCGAACAACAGTTCGATGAAGCCGGATTCTTCCAGACTTTCTCCGCATCGCAGGGCTTTGCCATGTCTTTTGATCTGCGCCGCCCAGTGGGCAACCGGATCGTGGCGGCGAGCCTGGATGGCCAGCCGATCGAGACGGACACAGTTTATCGGGTGACGATGAACAGCTTCCTCGCTGCCGGGGGTGACACTTTTACGAAGTTCTTGGACGGCACCGATAGTGTGACGGGGTCGGTCGATCTCGATGCGATGGAAGAATATATTCGTGCAATGCCGGTTCGTGCTCTGCCCGCTCTGGGGCGGGTAACGGAAATCAAATAAGGCGCTTCAAGCCACCCGCAAACCCGTAACGACTGCGGCACCACGATCCGTGGCCGAAAGCCCGGCAAAGACCGTGTCGATTATCCGCGCCAGCTTGGCTTCACTCAATCGCTCGTCAATGATGATCAGTAACATCGGTTGGGTATAGCTGACCACCATCTGGTTGATCAGCGACAGCGCTTCATCAATCTTCAGCCCCGGAAAATATCCGTCTGCCTGCGACTGGGCGATCAGTTCGCTCAAATAATGATCACCCAGATCGACATAGCTGCGCACTCTCTCCCAATGCTGGTTGCCCAGCTCGCAATATAGAGTGAACGCGGCCGGATCGGCGCGGAACCGGTCACGCTGCTGCAGGAACCGGCGGGCGAAGAATTCATACATCTTGCGATTGGGCGGCAGATTGCTGGCCAGAACTTCTTCCATGATGACCACCAACGGACTGAACCACTGGTCTACGATCGCATCGAAGAGATCGGTCTCTTCGGGAAAGAATTGATCGATCCGGGCGCGCGAAAGCTGCGCCTCGCTCGCGAGTTCGGCCTTGCTGATTTCGGCCCCGCGCCGCTCGATAACCTGCATCGCAAGTGCTACGAGTTGATCGCGTTCCCTTTCCAGATTTGTATTGCCGTTCATCGGTCTCACCTGCCTTGTCAGGGCTATTTAGGTACGCAGGCGGCGTGACAAAAGGCATTTCGACGAAGCGCCTGCAATTCCCGACCGAAACTGGCTGCCAACAGACCCCTGTGGCAGGCCCCGTTAGCAGCCGTGGCAAGACCGCAAGGGCGCTACTTTTTTGGGGGCATCGGGATAAAGCCCGAAGTCCGGGCGACGTAATCGGCATATTCAGGGCGGCGCTTCGCCATTCCGCCTTCGAGTAGCGGCGCGCCCGACCATTTGGTGAGGGTGAAAGTCAAGAAAATCGGGCCAATCACGCTGATTGCGGCAATTTCCAGCCCCGTTGAAGCAGCCGCCAGCCAAATGCCCCACCAAACGCAGGCATCACCGAAATAATTGGGATGGCGGGTATAACGCCACAGGCCGCTGTCCATCACCTTGCCCTTGCTGGCCGGATCGGCAAGGAAGCGGGCCAGCTGCCAATCGCCAACCCCTTCAAAGACCATGCCCACGGCCCACAAGGCTACACCCGCCCAGACAAGCGGCTGGGCTGCAATGGCTTCGCCACCGGACAGGATTCCCAATTGCGCCGGCAAGCAGGTGATAAACAGCAATACCGCTTGCCCCAGCCATATCTTGTAGAGCGCAGCGATGGCAAAGCGGCCTTTTTCACGGTCCTTGCGCAATATGCGTTCATAGCGCTTGTCTTCCCCTTCCTTGCGCCAGCGCAGGAAGAGATAGATGCCGAGACGCCCCCCCCAGATAACCGTCATCGCCATCAGCAAGGTCGAAAGCGGCCCCGCTGCCCCGCCCGGCACATGCCGCCAGCTGGTCAGAGCCAGCATGGCCATGCCTATCCCCCAGAAGGCATCGATGAACGATACATCGCCGATCCACAGCGAAACCAGCCACAAGGCCAGGACCACTCCCACCAGGATCGCAGCATTGACCAGCAGTGCATCAGCCATTCGGGCTCTCCATTAATTGTCGGGCCTGCGCCTCCAGGACCTTGTAGCGTTCCAGATCAGGCAGTTTGGAACGCATGAACGCAGCAATTTTCGAAAGATCCGCACCATAATCCCCGGTCGGGGCAATTGGCGGGCCAAAACCCAGGATCCTACGTTCGTTGCAAACCCAGGTGGGCACGATGGGAACGCCGGCCGCCATGGCGATGTGGTAGAAGCCAGACTTCCAGCTACCGTCGTTGGAACGGGTTCCTTCGGCGGCAATGACCAGGGCCAGATGGTCCCGCCGGGCAAATTCGGCAGCCACCTGTTCAACGGCATTGGCCCGCTTGCTGCGGTCAATCGGAATCCCGCCCATATCCAGCATAAAGCGGGTCAAGGGCCATTTAAACAGCGTATGTTTACCCATGAAATTGGGCTGGATTCCTTCTTCCGCCGTAGCGCCGACAAAGAACACGAAGTCCCAATTGGACGAATGCGGTGCACCGGCAATCACGTATTTCGGAATGTCTGGAAGATGCCCGTCAAGGGTCCACCCCTTCCACCGATAGAGCCAAAGAAGGATCCGCCTGGCCAATCGCGACAGCGGGCTTGGCGGCCGCTGGCTGTAACCCTTTTCCTGTCCGATCATACCCTCTCCCACACGCATTCTATCATCATGCTACGGGAATGCGACGGAAAAGGATGCGTTATCGGCAGGCGCAGATTGCCCGTCCGGTTCCCAAGCGCACTTTCCTACTGCCGGATTGCTTTTTTGACCTTGCGAGAAACAACCCATAGACGGGCGCATGATGGACGCTGAAGCAGCCACGCTGGTGCAATTCGATTCGGTCAGCAAGAGTTTTGCCGGTGTGATCGCGGTGGACGCCGTCAGTTGCGCCATCGCTGAAGGAAGTTTCGTGGCCTTGGTGGGGGCATCCGGTTCGGGCAAATCGACCCTGCTCAAAATGGTCAATCGGCTGGGTGATCCCGACCAGGGCCGGGTTTTGCTGGAAGGGGGCGATGTCCGCGATGCGGAAGTGTCCCGGCTGCGCCGCAGGATCGGCTATGTGTTCCAAGGCGTTGGCCTGTTCCCGCACATGAGTGTCGCAGAAAATATCGGCATTGGGCCCCGCCTTGCGGGGGAACGCGCCAAGGCACAGAGGATTGCCGAACTGCTCCAGCTGGTCGAATTGGAACCGGAATATAGCGCGCGCATGCCGCATGAATTGTCCGGCGGCCAGCGCCAGCGGATCGGCGTAGCGCGGGCACTGGCGGGCAATCCGCATGTGCTGCTGATGGACGAACCCTTTGGCGCCCTCGACCCGATTACGCGGGATGGCCTGGGCAAGAGAGTGCGTAAGCTGCACGACGAACTGGGCCTGACCAGTGTAATGGTTACCCATGACATGGCCGAGGCGCTGTTGCTGGCTGACCGTGTCCTGGTGATGGACGCAGGCCAGATCGTCGCCGACGAGACACCGCACAGTTTGCTGCACGGCGCAGGCGGCACAATCGCGCAGGCTCTGGTGGCCGTGCCGCGCGAACACGCACTCGCATTGGCCGGGCTCACGGCATGAAGACAGCCGCATGAATGAAATCTTCGCCTTCCTCTGGCAAATGGGGGACAAACTCGCTGCTCATGTGCTTTTGGCAGCGGCGGCTCTGGGGCTGGGTATCCTGATCGCCTTGCCGCTGGCGGTGTGGGCCAACCGTTCCTTACCCGTGGCGCGGTTGTCCTTGGGCTTTGCCAGTCTGGTCCAGACCATTCCCGCGCTGGCTCTTCTGGCGCTGTTCTTTCCCATACTCCTGAGCTTGCGCACCGTGTTCGGGGACGGTTTGCCAACCCTCGGCTTTCTGCCCGCGCTGCTTGCCCTCACGCTTTATGCCTTGCTGCCAATTCTGCGCAACACCGTCACCGCGCGGGACAATATGGATGACGCCGTGATCGAGGCGGCAGACGGCGTGGGCATGACCAAATGGCAGAAACTGCGCCTTGTCGAAGCGCCGCTGGCTGCCCCCTATATCATGGCGGGAATCCGTACAGCCGCCGTATGGACCATCGGCGCGGCGACATTATCCACCACCATCGGCCAGCCGAGCCTTGGTGATCCGATCTTCGCGGGTCTTCAGACGCAGAACTGGGCGCTGGTGCTGGCCGGCTGCATCGCCTCAGCCGGGCTGGCTCTGGTTACCGATGCGCTGCTGGGCATGGTCGAAGCCGGTTTTTCCCGGCGCAATCGCTGGATGGTATGGGGCGGGATTGCGCTGGCACTGGCGGGCATTGCGGGCGCGGCAACCACCCTGCGGCCGCATGATGATCGTTCGGTCATAATCGGGGCCAAAAGCTTTTCCGAACAATATATCCTTGCCCGGCTGATCGGGCACCGGTTGGAAAATGCCGGCTATGCAGTGGAATATCGCGACGGGCTGGGGTCAGCCGTGGTGCATGAAGCCCTTACCAGCGGGGCGATCGACATCGCCATTGATTACACCGGCACGCTCTGGACCAACCAGTTGAAACGGTCCGACAATCCGGGGCGGCAGGCGATTTATGACACTATCGAAAAATGGGAACAGCAGACCAGCGGCACGCGCATCCTGGGAAGGCTGGGGTTTGAAAATGCCTATGCCTTCGCGATGCGCGGTGATCGCGCCCGCCAACTGGGTATCGCCACTATCGATGACCTTGCCCGTGCCGCACCCGGCCTGACCATTGGCGGGGATGTCGAATTTTTCCAGCGGCCCGAATGGTTTGCGGTACGCGATGCCTATGGACTGAAGTTCGCGCGCCAGCGAAACTTCACCACGACTTTCCTTTATGATGCGCTGATCGGCGGAGAGGCCGATGTGATTACCGCCTACACTTCGGATGGGCGTGTGGCAGCCGACCGGCTGACAGTTCTGGAGGACACACGCGGCGCCTTTCCGTCCTATGACGCACTGATCCTGATCACGCCAAAAAAGGCGGGGGATTCTGGCTTGCTGGCGGCACTGCGGCCGCTGGTGGGTGCAATCACCGTCGAAGACATGCGCGAAGCCAATTACGAAGTCGACCGGCTGGATGACAAGCGCTCTCCCGATCAGGCAGCCCGTGATCTTGCGCGCAAGATCGGGCTCTAGTCCACTTCAAACCCGGCACCGCCCGACCAATCGGGCGCGGCAAGGCCCATCACCTTGAACAGCAGGCCCATCTGGTGATCAGCAACCAGACGCTGTTTCGCCTGTTGCAGGTCGGCTGCATATTTCGGCGCAATCCGGGCCAGAGCCTCCGCCCGCATATCGATCCCCAGCGCCGTCAGCCATTGACCCTGCGGCACTGTGCCCAGCCAACGCGCGCCGCGCGACCGGGCTATCCGGGCCAGCGTGCCGAAATCGACATGGGCGGTTATGTCCGCTTCCCCCGGCGAAGCAAATGGGTCCACCTTCTTGTGTTCGCGCACTGCCTGCAAGGTTGATCCGGCACGGGTGTCACTGTGGCCATAGTCGATAAACAGCGCTGCCCCGCCTTGATTGACCAGCCGCAGGCACACTTCGTCCATCACCGCAGCCGCGCCCGGGCAGGTTTCGATCATTGCCCCCTGGGTTGCTCCGCGCCAGTCATCCGGCACGGCGAATTCCATGGAATGGGTTCCCGCAACAAAGGTGAAGGCGTCGCCATCCAGGCCGACCATGCGTTCGCGCCAGCCTTCTGCCGAACGGACCAATTGGCGGATCGGCAAGGCATCGAGAAATTCATTGGCGACCAGCAGGATCGGCCCATCCTCCGGCACGGTCGAAAGATCGTCGTGAAATTCAGCATCCGGAACTGCGGTACGCTGAATTTCGCGCAAGGTGGTGGATGCTTCGACAAGATGCACGCGGGGCACCAATCCATAGCGCTTTGCACTACGCAGCGCATCCTTGGCCAACGACCCGCGCCCGGGGCCAAGTTCGACATAGTGGACCGGCTGCCTGCGGCCGGCCTTGATCCAGATGTCGGCCAGCCACAGGCCGATCAATTCCCCGAACATCTGGCTGATTTCCGGCGCAGTCACGAAATCACCGCCCGATCCCAATGGATCGCGGCTGGCGTAATAGCGCGCGTTGCTTTCCCCCATGAACTGGGACAGCGAAATCGGGCCCTGGTTACGGATCAGCCGGCGAAATATGTCCGCCAGGCTCATACTCTCGTCAGTCATGGGGCAACAGTGGCACCGGTCCCGCTACCAAGAGGTTTACTTATCAGCGCGCGGGCCATGACCGCCACGCCCAGAATAATCAGCGGAATGGTCAACCACTGCCCCATCGACAGGCCAGTATCCCGCGCAAACTGCAGCAACTGCTCGTCAGGTTCGCGGAAAAATTCGACGGTAAATCGTGCCGCCGCAATCCCGGCTGTAAACAGGCCAACCAGCAAGCCCGGACGATAGCGGGCGCGGGATTTCCAGAACAGGGGTATCAGGATCACGGCCAGCAACGCCCCTTCCAATATCGCTTCGTAAAGCTGCGAGGGGTGACGCGGCAGCGCGCCAGCATGGGGAAAGACCATGGCCCAGGATACATCGCTTGTCCGGCCCCACAATTCCCCATTGATGAAATTCGCCAGCCGCCCCAGCAACATGCCGATGGGAACATTGACGGCGATGTAATCGCATACCCGCAGGAAATTGAGATCCCCCCGGCGGCTGACATAAGCAATTGCCAGCAACACGCCGATCAGACCGCCATGAAAACTCATCCCGCCATCCCACAGGCGCAGGAGATCCCAGCTCACTGTCTCTCCGGCGGTGAAGTGGGTGAACAGGCTGGGCTTGTCCGAACTTCCGCCAGTATAAAACAGCGCATAGCCCAGCCGTCCGCCGAAAATTACGCCCAGAGTGCAATAAAAAAACAAATCGTCGACATGCCGCTGCGCCAACGGCGCACCGGGCGCCTTGATCATTTTCGACAAGTGCCAATAAGCGAATAAAATCCCGCCCAGATAAGCCAACGAATAGAATCGAAGCGTAAAGAAGCCAAGTTCAATGCCTGGGCGCAGGCCCAGTTCAGCCCAATGAATTGGCTCTGCAACGCCAACAGAAGCTAGTAGTGACAGCAAGAAGCTTACCCCTTAAGTAACAAGAGCCGCACGGGTCAGCCCAGATTGCTTGGGCTCGTGCGGCTTTTGACATAGCGCGGCAACAGGTGGAAGCCTGAAGCTGCAAGCGAATCCGTCGGGACGTTTCCGTCAAGAGACTATGGATCGCATAATCGGGAATAGGAGATACCGCTAGATGGCAACCGAACTGGACGACGCACTTAATATCATCATGGATGGGTTGGTGCAGCCGGGTCAGCCGTTCGAAACCGTTCCTTACGAACGCTTCAACCTTACGATTCCCGCCTTCAGACACGCCCCGCCAAGCCTTGCGCATTATTTTGCCCATTATTGCCACGAACATGCCGACCAGACTTTCCTGGTCGATGGTGAAACGCGGCTTAGCTTCGCGGAAACCTATGCTGCGGCGCGCGCCGTCGCAGCCGGACTGGTGGCCCGCCACGGGGTCAAAGTCGGTGACCGTGTCGGTATTGCCGCACGCAATTCGGCCAACTGGATCGTTGCCTATCTGGGCATAGTCATGGCCGGCGGCTGCGCCACCTTGCTCAACGGTTTCTGGACCGGGGACGAGCTCGCCTTCGGCGTCGATCTGGCGGAATGCAGCCTGGTCCTGGCCGATTCCCAGCGCGCGCGCCGGCTGGAAGGGACCAGCCACCATGCTGCAATCGTCCAGTTCAGCCATGAAGGACCGCCTTCGCGCGGCCTCGCCAGTGTCTGGGCGGAGGGCGATCCATTGGCCATTGCCCTGCCCGAACTCGGCCCGGACGATCTGGCCACAATCCTCTACACATCGGGTTCGACCGGCCATCCAAAGGGTGCATGGTCCGATCACCGGGCGGTTGTATCCGGCATAATGAGCTATGTCGCCCAGAGCGCGATGGCCAAGATTCTGCTGACCCAGCAGGGCGACGATTCCTCGGCACAGCCATCCGCGCTGGTCGCGGTGCCGCTGTTCCATGTTACCGGCGAAGTGCCGCTGTTTCTGCAAAGTTTCGCCATTGCCCGAAAACTGGTGATGATGCCCAAGTGGGATGCGCGCGAAGCCATGCGGTTGATGGAGGCGGAAAAGGTCAGCTATTTCGTCGGCGTGCCGCTGATGAGCTATGAAATGGCGACTCACCCGGATCGCGACAGTTTCGATCTGAGCGCATGCAAAAGCTTTGCCGCGGGCGGTGCGCCCCGGCCGGTAGATCATGTCTCGAAAATCAAGAAATCCTTCCCCGAAGGCTTCCCATTGCTGGGTTATGGTTTGACCGAAACCAACGGCGTGGGCTGCGGCAATTTCAATGAAAACTATATGGCCAAACCCGGCAGCACCGGCCGGGCGAGCCGGCCGCTTGTCGATCTCGCCATTCTCGACGATGACGGCAAGCCATTGCCACAAGGCGACGTGGGCGAGGTGTGTATGCGCACGCTGGCCAATTTCCGCGGCTATTGGAACAATGACGAAGCGACGGCGGCGGCATTTACCAAGGACGGCTATTTCCGCAGCGGCGATCTGGGTTATCTCGATGAAGATGGCTATCTGTTTATCGTCGACCGCAAGAAGGACATCATCATTCGCGGCGGGGAGAATATCTCCTGCATCGAAGTCGAGCAGGCGCTTTATGCACACCCCGATGTGATCGAATGTTCCGTCTTTGGTTTGCCGGATGAACGCTTTGGCGAAATCGTCGGCGCGATCTATCTGGTGCGCGAGGGCAAAACGCTGAGCCCGGAACAATTGTGCGACTTCCTGCAAGGCCGCCTTGCACCTTACAAGCAGCCTGCCCATGTTTGGCAAGCGCATGAGGCCCTGCCCCGTTTGGGCACGCAGAAAATCGACAAGAAAACCCTGAGGGCGAAATATTCGGCGTTGATGGAGGCCAGTTGAACAAGGTCCATATCCCCAACCAACGCGCGATCATCGATCGCCGCGCGGTCGGTGCTGACATCGAAGCCTTGGTCGCGGAACACGGCGAAAAGGCGCGGGCCGGAATTGTCACTCTGCTGAAGGATTCGCTCGATTCCGGCAGGGCGGAAGTGGCCCGGCGGTTGGTGGAGAAGCCATCTGCTGGCCATGAATGTTGTGCCGGTCAGGCGTTTCTGGTCGACCAGTTGGTGCGGCTGATCCATGATCACGTTGTCCGGAATGTTTATCCATCCGGCAATCGCACCACCGGCGAACGGCTGACGATCATGGCAGTCGGCGGCTATGGCCGGGCGGAGATGGCCCCGCATTCGGACGTCGATATCGCCTTCTTCACGCCCACCCGCCGCGCCCCCTGGTGCGAACAGGTCATCGAAGCGATCCTCTATTTCCTGTGGGACCTTGGGCTGAAAGTTGGCCATTCCAGCCGGACGCCGGACGATATGATCCGCATGGCAAAAGATGATCTGACGATCCGTACCGCACTGCTCGAAGGGCGGTTCGTGTGGGGCGACAGTGATCTTTATGAAGAAGCGCGGCGGTGCTTTTACACCCAGGTCGTTGCCGGGACCGAACGACAATTCGTTACCGAAAAGCTGGCCGAGCGCAACGAACGGCACAAACGGATGGGCGACAGCCGCTATGTGGTCGAGCCCAATGTTAAGGATGGCAAGGGCGGCCTACGGGATTTGCAGACGCTCTACTGGATCGGCAAATATATCCATAAAGTGCAGAGCGCCGCCGATCTGGTGGAGGTTGGCCTGCTGACCCACAATGAGTACCGCTCTTTCCGCCGTGCCGAAAGCTTCATGTTGGCGGTGCGGTGCCATTTGCACATGATCACTGGCCGCGCGGAAGACCGGCTGACGTTCGATCTGCAGCGCCAGGTGGCGGAGCGGATGAATTTTGCCGAACGTCCGGGCAAAAGCCCGGTTGAGCGGTTCATGCAGTTCTATTTCCTGCAGGCCAAGCGGGTCGGCAGCCTGACCGGCGTGTTCCTGGCCCATATCGATCAGCAATTTGCCAGACGGCGCGCGCGCACCGGCTTCCTCGCCGGCTTCACCGCGCGGGCCAGAATGCTGAAAGGTTACCGGATATTTGGCGGCAAGATCGAGACGCCTTCGGATGACTGGTTCGAAAAAGACCCCGTCCGCTTGATCGAGATTTTCCAGCTGGCGGAAACAGAGGGGCTCGAAATCCACCCGGCAGCCATGCGGCAGGCCGACCGCGATTCGGCGCTGATTGTGGGCAAGATCCGCCGGGATCCGCGCGCCAATGCGCTGTTTCTTGACCTGTTGACCGGCCGGAACGACCCTGAAACCGTGCTTCGCTGGATGAATGAGGCGGGCGTGTTCGGCAAATTCGTGCCCGATTTCGGCCGGGTCAACGCCCAAATGCAGTTCGACATGTATCACCATTACACAGTCGACGAACACACCATTCGTGCGATCGGTCTGCTCAGCCGGATCGAAAAAGGGGAACTGACGGGCGATCACCCTCGCTCCTCCCAGCATATCCACAAGGTCGCATCCCGCCGGGCAGCCTATGCCGCCGTATTGCTGCACGACATTGCCAAGGGGCGCGGCGGCGATCATTCGGTTCTGGGCGCAGAGGTCGCGGAACGCCTGTGCCCACGTTTCGGCCTTAATGAAGATGAAACCGAACTGGTCGCTTGGCTAGTCCGAAACCATTTGCTGATGAGTGCCACAGCATTCAAACGCGATTTGACCGATCCCGCGACAATCGAAAACTTCGTTGCCCAGGTCCGGAGCCCTGAACGGCTGCGGCACCTGATGATGTTGACAGCCGTGGACATTCGCGCGGTCGGGCCGGGCGTGTGGAACAGCTGGAAGCGGCAATTGCTGGGCGAATTATACGACGCTGCGCAGGAACGGCTGCGGCTTGGGCATTTGCGCCACGGCCGCAAGGAACGCGTCAAGTTCAAGAAGGATGGTGTCGCGACCTTACTGGGTGAGAAATCGAAAGGCGCTGCCGAGCTTGGACGCAGCTTTAACGATTCCTACTGGATTGCCGAACCTGAAGAGATCATCGCACAAAATCTGATACAGTTTTCGGAAGCCCGCTCGAACGAGGAACAGCTATCGATCCATTGCGAATATGATGCGGCGCGCGGGGCCACATTGGTCAGCGTCATTGCATCGGACCATCCGGGCCTGTTCTTTCGTATCGCCGGAGGAATCCATCTGGCCGGTGCCAACATTATCGACGCGCGCATCCACACGACCCGCAACGGCTGGGCTGTAGACAATTTTCTGGTGCAGGACCCATTGGGTAATCCCTTTAACGAGGACGAACAGATCGCGCGGATCAAACGGTCCATCGGTGATGCCCTGGCCAATCGGATCAAGCTGGTGCCGCAACTGGCGCGCCGGCCGCTACCCCGTGCACGCGCCGGGGCCTTCGATGTCCGGCCCAGGGTCATTTTTGACAACAAAGCCTCCAAACGCTTTACCGTAATCGAAATCCACGCCCGCGACCGTTCGGCTTTGCTCAACCGGCTGGCTCGCAGCCTGTTTGAAAGCCAGTTGATGGTATATTCGGCACATATCACGGCCTATGGTGAACGCGCGGTCGATACATTCTACGTGACGGACTTACTGGGCAACAAGGTCGAAGCGCCAGCCCGCCTCAAATCTGTCGAGGCCAGCCTGCTCGATGCGGCAAGCGACCAACGCCAGGCAGAACTGGAAGACGCTTGATCGAAAGAACTTTGCTTTGATCACCGACCCGTTTAATATCGCAATCCGAAAATAAAGAAAAAGTATCAGGAGAGATGATGATGAGGAACCTTACGTCAATTTTGTCGCTTGCTGCGTTTGGTGCCGGGATGGCAATGATCCCTCAAGCAGCCTTTGCTCAGGATCAGGAAGGTCCTGCAGACCAGAGCACCAACGATTCGACGGTAATTGTGGTGACGGCCCAGGGCCGTGAACAGCTGCTCGCCGATGTTCCTGTCGCCATTTCCGCAGTCAATGCCGAAACGCTGCAGAACAGCGGTGCCAACGATATTCGCCAGCTGAACCAGGTTGCGCCATCGCTGCTGGTTTCCTCCACGGGCTCGGAAGCCAATGGCTCCGCCCGTATCCGCGGCATCGGCACTGTCGGAGACAATCCTGGCCTCGAAAGCTCGGTTCCGGTCTTTATCGATGGCGTCTATCGTTCGCGCTCGGGGATCGGGCTCAACGAACTGGGCGAAATCGACCGGGTCGAAGTGCAGCGCGGACCGCAGGGCACCCTGGGTGGCCGCAACTCTTCAGCCGGCCTGATCAGCATCTATTCGAAGAAGCCGCAATTCACCTTCGGGGCCAATGGCGAAGCGACCTACGGCAATTATAACTTCATGCGGGCAACCGGCAGTGTCACCGGGCCGCTTACGGACACGATTGCTGCGCGCCTTGACGGTGTGTATGTCAAGCGTGACGGTTTTTACAATGACACGACCAACAATACTGATGTGAACGACCGTGATCGGTATTTCCTGCGCGGCCAATTGCTGATTGAACCTTCCGATTCACTTTCGATCCGGCTGATCGCGGATTACACCTCTCGCAGTGAAAAATGCTGCGCCGCGATCTATGTCGACAATAGCGTCAATCCCTATATCGGCAGCTTGAACAATCCCGGCGTGCCGTCCACCGCGACATCGAACAACATCATCACGGTGCTGCGGGATATGGGCCAGCCGCTTTCCGCGTTCAGCCAGGGATATGGCCGCGCGATTTCGGTCAGCCCGGGCCGCAGCTATGCCGGCAAGACCAAGGATTACGGATTTTCCGGCCAGATCGATTATGATCTGGGCGGCGCAACCCTTACCTCGATCACGGCTTACCGCGAATATCGCTCGGGCCAGGCATCGGACACAGACTATGGCGCGGTCGATATTCTTTATCGCGCCGACAGCCCCGACACCTATCGCCAGTTCCACACATTTACCCAGGAACTGCGCCTGCAGGGCGAAGCCTTCGATGGCAAGCTCGACTGGCTGGTTGGCGGGTTCTACGCCAATGAAAAGCTGACTGTTCGGGATAATCTGCGGTTCGGCAACCAATATGGGCGATTTGCCAACTGCCGAATTATTACTGGCGGCGGGCTGGCCGGCCTATATTCGCCAACCAACCCACTCTGTGTGACGCCAGGCGTCGGGCAGGCCACCATCGGCGGGGCATCCGGCCCCATTTCGAGCGCGGATATTCTTGCGGCCTTTACTGCGCTGGACGGGCTCAACAATCTTGGGACCACCAATGATCGCTATTCCCAGACGGACACGAACTGGGCGCTGTTTACCCACAATATCGTGCATATTACCGATCGCCTCGATCTGACGCTGGGCCTGCGTTACACCAACGACAAGAAGAAATTCGGCGCGACATTCGGCAATGACAACACGGTCTGCACCAGGGTGCAGGGCCTCTTGCTTGATGATCTGGTCAATCCGCTCACCACCGCCACGGCGCGGGCGTTGTCCGGATCATTGATCGGCCTCAGCTGTCAGGGCAATTCGACCGCCGAACTCAATGGCGTGTCCATCAGCGACAAGCGCAGCGAAGACCAATGGACCGGCACGGCTATCCTGTCCTACAAGGCTACCGACGATCTGCTGACCTATGCCAGCTTCTCGCGCGGTTATAAGGCTGGCGGCTTCAACCTCGACCGTTCGGCTCTCAAATCACCGATCTTCCCCTTTGCGAATACCGTTGGCGGTGCGCAGGCACTGGTCGGCAATTTGCAGTTCGACCCGGAATTGGTCGACAGCTATGAAGTCGGCGCCAAATATTCGACCGGACCCTTCAGCCTCAGCCTGTCGGCCTTCCGTTCGGACTTCAGCAATTTCCAGCTGAATACGTTCAATGGTACGGTATTCCTGGTGCAAACAATCAACGGCTGTAAAAATCTGGTTGGTGGCCCGGATGCTGACACCGATCTCAGCCTGGCGACCGGCAGCTGCGCCGCAGGCGATGTTGGCTACGGCGTCCGCACCCAGGGCTTTGAGCTGGAATCAGCTCTGGTCCCGGCCCGCAACTTCCGGGTTGCCGCAGGTCTCACTTATGCCCGCACCAAATATCGCGGTGATCTGGTTGGCAACAAGAACGGGGCTGCACTCGATCCGGCGCTGCGCAAGCTGCCCGGTGACAATCTGTCGAACGCACCGGAATTGGTGGCCACCGGCAGTGTGACCTGGACACCGGAAATCGGTAATAGTGGGCTGACCGGCCTGGTCTATTTCGATGGCCGCATGACAAGCGACTACAACACCGGGTCGGACCTGTTCCCGCAAAAGGAACAGGACGGTTATGCCCTTTTCAACGCCCGTATCGGCGTGCGCGGGGCTGATGAGCGTTGGTCGATCGAATTCTGGGGCCAGAATATCTTCGACAAAAACTATGCTCAGGTTGCCTTCAACTCACCGTTCCAGGCGGGTGCCTCTTCGGCCCCGTTCAACGATGCCGGCAATTATCCTGGTGGCCGCCAGATCTTCTCGCAGTTCCTGGCCGAACCAAGAACCTACGGGATTACCCTGCGCGGCAAATACTGATCGCCTGAACACACCAATGAAGGGGCCGCTTCTGCAAGGGAGCGGCCCTTTTTCTATGTGTCAGCCGCGCGTTCCGAACAAAGCGGTGCCCACGCGAATATGGGTCGCGCCGAGCATTATCGCCGTTTCGAAATCGCTGCTCATACCCATGCTGCGACCCGGCAAACCAAGATCGCCCGCCAGTTTGTCGAGCAAGGCGAAGAAGGGCGACGGCTCAATCCCGGCAGGCGGCACACACATCAGTCCGGCAAGCGGAATGCCAGCTTCTTGCGCCTGCGCGACAAGAGCTGGCAGCGCAGGGATCGCACAGCCGCCCTTCTGAATTTCCTCACCGATATCAACCTGGACAAAGCAGGGCACACGGCGACCGGTCTTGTTCATCGCCTTGGCCAGGGCCGACACCAGGCTGGGCCGGTCAAGCGAATGGATGCAATCGAAAAGGCTTACCGCATCCTCTGCCTTGTTCGACTGGAGTTGGCCCACCAGATGCAAGGACGCATCCGGAAATTCTTCACGCAATGCCGGCCATTTCGCCGCGGCTTCCTGCACCCGGTTTTCCCCGAATACGCGCTGGCCCGCCGCCAGCAGAGGCACGATCTCCTCTGCCGGATGCGTCTTGCTGACCGCGACAAGGGTGATTTCGTCGGCCTTGCGGCCAGCAATGGCAGCGGCGCGAGCAATTTTCTCGACCACGAGTTCGATTTGAGTGGCTGCATTCTCCATCGGATGGGCGCTATAGCGATCTTGTGGCAACGCACCAGACTTTCCCTTCGCCTGACCCCCGCTTTTGGCTGCTCAGCGATGCGCGCAATGATGCCAGCTTGGAAGCGGCACTAAGCCGGCTGCCCAAGGGATCGGGTTTCATTTTCCGCCATTACCATCTGGCCAGTGGAGAGCGCCGGACCCGCTTCGAAGCGCTGGCAGCGATCGGCCGGGCATACGGCCACATCATTGTGCTGTCCGGCAGCGCCAGCCGCGCCCATGCCTGGGGCGCAGACGGGATCTACGGTGCACCGGCGAAGCTGCCCGAAAAATCGGATCTGCTGCGCCTTGCCACAGCGCATGACGAAGGCGAAATTCGGGCCGCCAACCGGATCGGCGCGGATGCTGTGCTGCTGTCCCCCGTCTTTCCGACCCGCTCACATCCCGGCGGCGCGGCGCTTGGCCCGGACCGCTTTCGCCAGTTGGCTGCAATCGCCGAAATGCCAGTCATCGCCTTGGGCGGAATGACGCAGGAACGCGCAATTCAGTTGGGTTGGCCGCGCTGGGCCGCAATTGATGGTCTGGTTTCGCCAACGGATTCTTGACGCGGGACTCAGGTGCTGTGCATTATGGGCCTATGACACCGCGCCAAGCCAGATAGGGGATCAGCCATGGCCACCCGCGCAATAGGGAAATCGACCACTACGGATTGGCGTGCCGCATTCCGGCGCTCACTCCGCCGCGCTGGCCAAATGGTTGGAGCAGGCGCTTTGCTGAGCGCAATGCTGTTCCTGGCCCTGGCGCTGGTCAGCTATACGCAGACCGACCCCAGCCCATCCACTGCCGCAGAAGGCACCGATATTGCCAACTGGATGGGAGTGAGCGGTGCCTGGGCGGCCGAGCGGGTCTTGTTCCTGTTCGGGATCACCGGCGTGCTGCTGTTGCCACTGCTTTATGTCGGCGCCCGCAAATTGTGGCGCGATGTCGAAGAAGAAGACCGGGATACCGACACACGCTGGTGGCGCCCTATTGGCCAGTTGCTGTTCGCCATGGCGCTGATTTCAACGGTGCTGACGCTGGCGCTCGACGGGCAACAATGGACCTTCCCGGCGTCGCTTGGCGGGATCACCGGACTGCTGGGTGCCGGCGCGATCGAAGCCATCGCCGCACGCTTGCCCGAAGGGGCGCAGGGTTGGACGATACTAGGCCTGGCATTTCTCAGCCTGTGTGCCGGGGTGGCGCTGGTCACGCGCGTTTTCGCGATTGACTGGGTGCAATTGCTGACCCTGCCGCAATTCCTGAAACGCGCGCCGACTTTGCCCGAAACGGATCTGCCTTTCATCCCCAGACGCCTCAAGAAAGAACGCGCGTCCGGCGGCGAACCCGAAGCGGTGATCAGTCCGGCGGGTCGTCGTTCCCCCGAGATCAGCGATCCTTCCGCACCGCCGAAGAAGGCGACACTGCCAAAGGCCAAGCAAGTCGACATGTTTGCCGACTTCCAGTTGCCGGGATTGGACCTTCTCGAAGAGCCCCCTGTCCATACTGCGCCAAAACTCGACAAGATGGCGCTTGAACGCAATGCGCGCCTGCTCGAAACCGTGCTTGATGATTTCAATGTGAAGGGCGAAATCACCGCCGTGCGTACCGGCCCGGTAGTGACCATGTACGAACTGGAACCTGCGCCCGGCATCAAGGCCAGCCGCGTGATCGGCCTGGCCGAAGATATCGCCCGCAACATGTCCGCCATTTCGGCGCGTGTTTCGCCCATACCGGGCCGAACCGTGATGGGGATCGAACTGCCCAATGCAGACCGGCAAATGGTGGCGCTGAGGGAATTGGTTTCCTGCGCCGCCTTTGCCGAATCCACCGGGAATTTGCCGATCATTCTGGGCAAGGACATTGCCGGAGAGCCTGTGGTGGCGGATCTTGCGGCCATGCCCCACTTGCTGGTCGCAGGGACAACCGGTTCGGGCAAATCGGTTGGCCTCAACTGTATCCTGCTGTCACTGCTTTACCGTTTCACCCCGGCCGAATGCCGCCTGATCCTGATCGACCCCAAAGTGCTGGAGCTGAAAAGCTACGACGATATCCCGCATCTTCTGTCACCGGTGGTGACCGAACCGCATAAATCGGTTCGCGCGCTCAAATGGGCGGTGGAGGAGATGGAGCGGCGATATCGCATGATGAGCAGTATCAATTCACGCAATATCAACAGCTTCAATGAACGGGTCAAGTCGGCCATTGCCAAGGGCAAGCCGCTCGGGCGCCGGGTTCAGACCGGCTTCGATCCCGATACGGGCGAGGAATTGTTCGAGGAAGAGCAGCTCGATTACGTGCCACTGCCGCAGATTGTGCTGATTGTTGACGAATTGGCCGATTTGATGGTCACTATCGGCAAGGAGATCGAGGTTCTAATCCAGCGCCTGAGCCAGAAATCGCGCGCGGCCGGTATCCACTTGATCATGGCCACGCAGCGCCCCAGCGTCGATGTGATTACCGGCGTCATCAAGGCGAACTTGCCTACGCGCATCAGCTTCAAGGTAACCAGCCGGATCGACAGCCGCACTATCCTGGGTGAGCAAGGGTCGGAACAACTGCTGGGCAAGGGCGATATGCTCTACAAGCCCAATACCGGGGCCATGGTCCGCGTCCACGGCCCGTTTGTGTCTGACGAAGAAGTTGAAGCAGTCGCCGAACACTGGCGTGCGCAAGGCAAGCCCGATTATGTCGATGCGGTTACCGAAGAACCCGAAGATGGCGGTTTCAGTTTTGACGATGAACTGACCGCATCCGACGATCCCGAAGAACGTAAATACCGCCAAGCCTGTCAAATCGTGTTTGAGAACCAGAAGGCCAGCGGAAGCTGGCTGCAGCGCCAGATGGGCGTAGGCTATAACACCGCGGCAAAATGGATCGAACGGATGGAAAGTGATGGTCTGGTCGGGCCAGCCAACCATGTCGGGCGCCGGGAGATATACCGGGACCAGGATGGCAATCCCATGTAAGCAGTCCATCGCAATCAGCGACAGGACAAATGCGGACGGCTAAGCTGCCTGTGGAAGCGCAGGAAGAATCACTGCTTCACCCTCTTGTCTGGCCTGACGGAGGAGTTTTTTGCAAAGTAGGGGTTGGAATAGAAGGCATATTTGTTTATTTTCAATACTTTAGAATTACAAATAATTTGGTAGGGGGTGGTTGCGCAAGGCCCAATTGGACGGTACGCGCCCCGGCAAATCAGGAGACCTCCCATGCGTATCGGTTGCCCCAAGGAAATTAAAAATCACGAATATCGTGTCGGTCTGACGCCGGAAAGCGTCAAGGAACTGACCGTCCATGGCCATGAAGTGCTGATCGAGTCAGGCGCTGGCATGGGCATCGGCGCCACGGATGCAGAATACCGCACGGCCGGAGCGGAAATCACCGAAGGGCCAGACCCGATCTTCGCCACTTGCGAAATGGTGGTGAAGGTCAAGGAACCGCAGGCGGTGGAGCGGGCCAAGCTCCGCGAAGGGCAGGTTCTGTACACCTATCTGCATCTCGCCCCCGATCCCGAACAAACGGCCGATCTGGTCAAATCGGGTGTAACCGCGATCGCCTATGAAACCGTAACCGGACCGGGCGGAACCTTGCCATTGCTCAAACCGATGAGCCAGGTCGCGGGCCGGATGAGCATCCAGGCCGGTGCCACGGCTCTGGAAAAGGCGCATGGCGGCCGCGGAGTTCTGTTGGGCGGCGTGCCGGGCGTGTTGCCGGGCAAAGTGGTCGTAATCGGCGGCGGTGTGGTCGGCTTCAATGCCGCGCAAATGGCCGTTGGACTTGGAGCCGACACAACCATCCTCGACCGTGACCCCGAAGTGCTGGAAAAGCTGGGCATCCATTTCGAAAGCCGTGCCAAGACCCGCTTTTCCAACAAGGCCAATCTGGAAGAATCGGTGGCCGAAGCCGATCTGGTCATCGGTGCAGTGCTGGTCCCCGGCGCCGCGGCGCCCAAACTTGTCACGCGCGCAATGCTGGGCAGTATGCGGCCCGGCGCGGTGCTGGTGGACGTCGCCATCGACCAAGGGGGCTGTTTCGAAACCAGCCACGCCACGACCCATGCCGAACCGACCTATGTGGTTGACGATATCGTCCATTATTGCGTTGCCAACATGCCCGGCGCGGTGGCGCGGACCAGTACATATGCGCTGAATAATGTGACCCTGCCCCACGCATTGCGGATTGCGCAACTTGGGTGGAAGGAAGCGATACGGCAAAGCCCGCATCTGGCCAACGGCCTCAATGTCTCAGGCGGCAAGGTTACTTATGAAGCCGTGGCAAAAGAGCTTGGCTATGACTATGTGCCAGTCACAGAAGTGCTTGGTTAAGCTGGCTTTGGGCGTAAAACAATTGTCTCGGAATTAACCTTCCAACAAGCCTGCTTGCGTAAAGAGCGGGGCAATGGCTCCGCTATCTTCATACCTGCGCGCACTATTGCTGGCGCTGCTTTGCCTTCTGGCAGCAGCGCCAGCCAACGCGTATAATACGGCGGTCAAATGCCATGCAAACGGGTCCCTGAACGAAAATCTTGACCGCGTCTTGCAAGATCCAGGACGGTGGAGCTGCTTGCAAGGGGGCTACAACCCTGCTGCGGAGCGAACGTGGCTCAGCTTTGCGATTGATCGTGCAAGCGCATCGGGACCGGAAAAACTGGTGGTGCGGAACGGTCGATTCGACCAGATCGCGATCACCCTTATCGGGGCGAATGGCGAACACATTGACCGAATATTCCGGCACGACCAACTCACTCCGAATTCGGCTGGCCCCTTCCTGAGCCTGGCCCTACCTGCGGCACCCTTTCAGCCACAGCGCATTGTTGTCGCGGTCGATCAACCCTGGTCTGGCCTGACATTGTCCGAAACCCGGCTTTTGCCGCAAGGCTCTGACGGTCGATGGAGCTTACAGATATTGCTGCTGACGGCAGCGGCCATCGGTCTTCTGGCGGCGCCAATATTGCTGAATCTGGCCTATTTCGCTGTATTACGACAAAATTTCGTGCTGTGGCATCTGGTCATTGCCATGGGGATGCTGGTCTATGCCTTGTGTGACAGCGGCCTGATTTTTGAATTTACGTCTGTAAAGGGCGATACGGTCGCCACTCTGACGATGCTGAGCCAGACATTCGCTGTGGCAGCTTCGGGCATGTTCACGATCACGGTGCTGGAACCATGGACGGCCGGTAGAAGCGCGCGCAAGATGCTTCTGGTGGCAACGCTTGGCACATTCTTGGTCACCGGCCTTCTGGCTTTGCCAATCGACGCCTTGCGCGAAACGTCGATTTACCTGCGCGAGGCAAGCTTTCTCCCACTGGTCGTCCTAACCTCCTGGGTGGTTTACCGTGCCATTGCGCGCGGCAGCGTTGCCGCCCGTTTTCAATTGGCTGCGTGGCTGCCAATCGTTATTGTCGCGATCGAAAAGGCCGTTCGCAATTCCGGGCTTTATACCGCGCCTGCCATTGTCGATCATGTGCTCTTCCCGGTTCTGGCGCTCGAAGTGATCATTACCTCAATGTTGGTAACCCATCGATTCATGGCCATCCGCCGCCAGTTGGACTTTGCGGTGGACAGGGCCGACCAATTGCGGCTTGAGGCATTTCGCGATCCGTTGACCGGCCTGCACAATCGCAAGGCGCTGGACAGCCTGTTTGCCAGCTTCCATGCGAAAGGCTTCCATACCGTCGCACTGCTCGATCTGGACAGTTTCAAGATCATCAACGACACGTTTGGCCATGCTGTTGGTGACGAGGTCCTCCGTGCGACAGCTGCTGCACTAGCCCCGGACGAAGACACCGAAGCGGTGCGCATGGGCGGTGAGGAGTTTCTGCTCTTGCTGCGCGGTGAAGCTGCAATCGAGCGGGCCGAACAGCGCCGCAATGCGATTACCCTACGTGTGGCGAGCGACGTGCCTGGCCTGGACCGAATGGTAACGGCAAGCATGGGGGTTGTCAGTCAGGCTGGCGCACGCATGGCCACAACCGATTTTGCCACGCTGTTCGCGCATTGCGACCGGCTGCTTTACGAAGCCAAGCGCAATGGCCGAAACCGGACCGCGAGCGAGCGGCTGCAGACATTTGGCGAGCGGCGCAATGGACGGCGCGCATCGGACGATAAACGCGCGGCAGCCTAGGCACTTACCAAGCTGGCCGCGCGGATAGGGGCAGCGGCGCTTTATCAGCCGTTACCGGAAACCTCAGCGGCAAAGGGCCTGAACGGTATAGTCACATCCACCGGAACCCGCAGGATACGGCCAGTAGCGCGATCGATGATTGCCCAGGTCGTTTTGGCCGCCACAATGAGCTTTCCTGCCGCCCCATCCGGACTGACGGTGCGAAATTCGGCACTGCGATCAAACCGCGCGCCGCTTGGCCCGTGTGGGATGAAAGTTTCGGCCATCACGCTTTCGCCCAAACCGATATTTCCGCGATAGTCGATCTCGTGCCGGGTCACGACCCAGACATAGGCCGCCTGATGTTCTGGCGCGGCGACAGCCATCCAGTGCGCGGTGGCCAATTCCTGAATCCAGTTGACCCAAACCGCATTGTTGACGTGCCCCAATTCATCAATGTGCTCTGGCAATGCCGTAAATGCCTGAGTGAAGCGGTTGCTCACGCTGCCATACCCATCTGCCAAAGGATGAAGGCAAATTCTTCCGCGGTTTCGGTAAGGCTTTCGAAGCGGCCCGATTTGCCGCCATGCCCTGCACCCATATTGGTTTTGAACAGCAGTTCATTCTCATCCGTCTTCAACTCGCGCAATTTGGCAACCCATTTGGCGGGCTCCCAATATGTCACGCGTGGATCGTTCAGTCCGGCAGTCACCAGCAGCGGTGGATAGGATTGCGCCTTCACCTGGTCATAGGGGCTGTAAGACTGGATCAATTGGAAGGCTGCCCGGTCCTCGATCGGATTGCCCCATTCCGGCCATTCGCCCGGCGTAAGCGGCAGCGTTGCATCGAGCATTGTCGCCAGCACATCGACAAAGGGAACATGCGCCACCACTGCGCCCCAGAGATCGGGATCGGAATTGATCACCGCGCCCATCAATTCGCCGCCAGCCGAACCGCCTGAAATGCTGATCCTGCCCGCCTGCGTCAGTCCATGATCGATCAGCCCCTTTGCCACATCGACGAAATCGGTGAAGGCATTGTTGCGGCTTTCCAGCTTTCCTGCCTTGTACCAGGCACGGCCAAGGTCGTCCCCGCCGCGAATATGGGCGATGGCATAGGCAAAGCCGCGATCCACCAGACTGAGCCGCGAGGTCGAAAAACCTGGTTCGATCGCGATCCCATAGGCCCCATAACCGTAGAGATGCAGGGGCCCAGGATTTGGCCGATCCTTGCGATAAACAAGGCTTACTGGCACCTTCGTCCCGTCGCGCGCGGTAATGTCCAGCCGTTCTGTTGTGTAAAGGCTGGCATCGTAACCGGAAGGAATTTCCTGCACCTTCAGCGTTTCAAGGGTTTTGGCCGAAACGTCGTAATCATAGACAGTTCCGGGGCTGACCATGCTTTCATAAGACAGCCGCAG
Source organism: Erythrobacter sp. (assembly GCA_024642565.1). GTDB lineage: Bacteria > Pseudomonadota > Alphaproteobacteria > Sphingomonadales > Sphingomonadaceae > Allopontixanthobacter. The sequence goes on along the minus strand of JAHEAV010000002.1, from coordinate 128,930 downwards.
TTTTTCCATATGCCATTCGCGATTATCGCCAAGTCCCGCGCTGTAACTGGCTTCGGGAAAAACGATGGGCTCTATCCGGGCCGGATCGTCGTAATAACGAAGCTCGATACGGTCGAGGCCGCCCACCCGGCCTTCCACCACGTAGAAATCCCGAAACAGTTCGAAGCCGGTGAGGTAGAATTCATCGCTGCCTTCAATCAGCGTGGTCCACTGGTCCGGATCGCCAAGCGGCGCGGTGGCGAGGCGGAAATTTTCATGTGTGTCATTGGCCAGAATGAAGAGAATATCTTCACGTTCGTCGACATCATATTCGACCCCCTTTTGCCGCGGCTTCACCAGCATTGGCGCCGCCAGCGGATCATGCGCGGGGATCAATCTTGTTTCGCCTGTTTCATGATCGCCCACCGAGATCACAATCCACTTTTCGTTGGCGGATAGCGAGGCCCCAACGCGAAAGCCCTCGTCATCTTCATGATAAAGCTCAACATCCTTGGCAATCGGCTGGCCAAGCCAATGAAGCCGCGCATTATCGGTGCGCCAGTTTTCATTGGCGAGGCTGTAGACGAGAGCCCGATCATCGGCGCACCACACCAGTGAGGAAAGGGTTCCGGGGATCTCGTCGGCCAGCATGGTGCCCGTTGCCAGATCCTTGACCCGCGCAGTAAAACGCTCCGAGCCGTTATCATCGATTGAATAGGCGAGCTTGGTCCCGTCCTTGCTTACGGCCAGCGCGCCAAGGCGGAAATATTCCTTCCCTTCGGCCAAGGCCGGTTCATCGAGGATCAACTGGCTATCGCCGCCGCTGACCGGTTTGCGCCACCACTTGCGGTATTCGGCACCCTCTTCAAATTCGACCCAGTAAAGCCAGTCGCCATCCTTCTGGGGTACAGAAGCATCGGCTTCCTTGATCCGGGCCCGCATTTCCTTGAACAAACTGTCCACCAGGGGCTGGTGCGGGGCCATACGCGCTTCGAACCACGCATTCTCCGCTGCCAGATGCGCGAGCACTTCGTTGTCCTCCACAACGGGGTAACCGGGGTCGCGCAACCAGGCATAATCATCGGTCACCGTGATCCCGTGGTGGGTGACAGAAGACAGCTTTTTTTGCGCGGTGGGCGGGCTGGCTGGAACGGCAATGCTGGAATTGGTCATAAGCGCGCTCTATGTGGGAGTGGAAAGGACCGCAACCATGCTGATGCAAACGCACGAAGCCCGCCTCCACGCACTGCGCGAGGAATTGAAACGCAGGGGGCTGGATGGGTTCATAATCCCGATTTCGGACGAACATATGTCCGAATATGTCGGCGCCTATGCGCAGCGATTGGCGTGGCTGACCGGTTTCGGCGGTTCGGCAGGCACGGCAGCGGTTTTGCCGAACAAGGCAGCGATGTTTGTGGACGGGCGCTACACGGTGCAGGTGCGCGATCAGGTCGATGGCCAGCTCTACGATTATTGTCAGGTTCCCAAAGATACGATCGGCCAATGGATTGCCGCCAATGCCGCAAAGGGCGCACGCATCGGTTACGATCCCTGGCTGCACACCCGCAATTGGGCGCAAAGTCTGGCGACGGCCCTGGAAAAGATCGGTGCCGAACTGGTAGCGGTGGATAGCAATCCGGTGGACGCAGTTTGGTCTGATCGGCCCGAACCTTCCGATGCCGTTGCCCTGGTCCATGACAGCCGCAATACCGGCCAATCGAGCGCGACCAAGCGTGCGCTGGTTGCCGACTGGCTGAAGTCCGAAGGGCTGGACGCAGCGGTTATCGGTGCACTGGATTCGATTGCATGGCTGCTCAACATCCGCGGGTCCGATGTGGAACGGACGCCGGTGGCGCTTTCGTATGTGCTGGCCCATTGCGACGGAACGGCCGAACTGTTCATCGCACCGGAAAAGGTTACGCCAGAATTGAAGCAGCATTTGGGCAATGCGGTAACGATCCGCCCGCGCGACAGTTTTGACCACGCGCTTGCCCAGATGAAGGGCCAGAAGGTCGCCGTCGATCCCGAAAGCGGGGTAGCCGCAATTTTCCAGCTTCTCGAGAATGGCGGAGCCAATGTCGTGTCTGCCCGCGATCCGGTGCTGCTACCCAAAGCGGTCAAGAATCCTGTCGAACAGCAAGGGCACCGCGATGCCCAGGCGCGTGACGGGGCGGCGGTTACCAGGTTCCTGCACTGGCTGTCGGTGGAAGCGCCCAAAGGCGGCGAAACGGAATTGTCCGCTGCTGCCAGGCTGCGCGCCTTCCGCGAAGAAACCGGCGCCTTGCGGGACTTGTCCTTCGACACGATTTCTGCCGCCGGCCCGCATGCGGCCCTGCCGCATTACCGGGTGGACGAGGACAGCAATATCCCGATTGCTCCGGGAAGCGTCTATCTGGTCGATTCCGGCGGCCAATATGCCGACGGCACGACCGACATAACCCGCACGGTGTGGATCGGGGGGAATGGTGATTTGGCCGCCCCACCAGCCGAGGTCAAGGATCGCAACACCCGCGTTCTGAAAGGTCATATCGCGATTGCGACGGCGGTTTTCCCTGAAGGAACGCCGGGCGGCGCGCTGGACAGTTTCGCCCGGCAATATCTGTGGCAGGCAGGCGTCGATTACGCCCATGGCACCGGTCACGGCGTCGGCAGCTTCCTGTCCGTCCACGAAGGGCCGCAGCGCATTGCCAAGGCTTCGGGCGCGCAGGCAGGAACCGGCGAACCGCTGCAAGCCGGAATGTTCCTTTCCAATGAGCCGGGCTATTACAAGCAAGGCGCATACGGGATCAGGATCGAGAATCTGGTGCTGGTGGAGCCGCGCGATATTGCCGGGGCAGAAGGCGATTACTTCGGCTTCGAAACCCTCACCTTTGTGCCGATCGACCGGACTTTGGTGGATGTGTCGCTGCTGACTCCAGAGGAAAAGGCCTGGTGGAACGCCTATCATGCCCGGACGCGTGAAATTCTTGCTCCGCAATTGGAGGGGGAAGCGCTGGCCTGGATGCTGATGGGATGCGAACCCTTGTAGCGCCTTATTTGTTCTTGTATTGTTCTTCCACTTTACGAGTCGTTTCAAGCCAAGGAGAGTGTGATGATCGGATATGTAACAGTCGGAACCAATGATCTCGAACGTGCCGCGAAATTCTATGACGTTATTGCGGCGGAGATGGGCGTTGGCCGGATGATGGAATTCGAAACCTTCATCGCCTGGGGCAAAATGGGCGGCGGGGCCGGTGTGGCGGCAACCGTACCGTTTGATGGTAATGCGGCCACGGTTGGCAACGGGGTGATGGTTGCGCTGGAAGCCGACAGCAAGGAACAGGTCCAGCGGCTTTATGACCTTGCCCTGGCGCATGGCGGCACGGATGAAGGCGCACCAGGGGCCCGCGGTGACGGTGGGTTCTATGCGGCCTATTTTCGCGATCCTGACGGAAACAAGCTAAACGCCTTCATCATGTCGGGGCAATAACTCCGGACCGATTTGGCGGCGGGGCCGGTCATGCGAGATTTCCCATGCATGAACGCACGCGCAATCATGCGACAATTTGCGACAATTCAGCGGTTCATCGGGATAAAGGTGCGACAAAGCGCCCCTATAAGGTCATTTGTGAGCTGCGGCGATGCCTCGACAGGTTTTCCCTCCCGCCCGCACGGGCGTCCCGCAGCTCTTAAACCGATCCAATGGAGCTTTCTATTATGCGCAAATTGACCCTAACCCTCTCCGCAGCCGCCATGGCACTGTTTACGGGAAGCATCGCCAACGCCCACAACCACAAGGGCCACGGCCCTGATGCCGATGGGGACGGTGTAATCACCCAAGCCGAACACGCTGCCCATGTTGACCAGATGTTTGCCAGAATGGACATCAATCAGGATGGCGCGGTCAACGCGGCGGACCGCGAGGCAAAGAAGGCGGAACGATTTGCCAGCATGGATACGGACGGCAATGGCCAATTGTCGCCGCAAGAACTGGATGCCGCCCATGACATGCGCGGCGAAAAGCGTGCCGAGATGCGCAAGCAGCGTAAAGAGCGCGGCACGCGGGGCGAAGGCATGGAAAAGCGCGGCCCGCACAAGATGGCCAGCGGCGAACATGGCAAGCGCGGGCACCGGGGCCGCAAGGGCGGCGAAATGATGCATATGCTGGCCCAGGCAGACACCAACGGTGACAAATCGATCAGCAAGGCGGAATTCGACGCCGCTGCCACTGCCCGCTTCACGCAAGAAGATGCCAATAAGGATGGCCGCGTGACTGCCGAAGAACGCAAGGCCGCGCACGACGCAAAGCGGGCCGAATGGCAAGCCAAGCGGCAAGCTGGAATGGCCGAGCGCAAAGCTGCGAAACCGCCAGCCAACTGATCAGCCCAAGCTTGATTGCAGCAACCGGAGGCGGGTAGGCGTGTTCAAGAGATGACCGAAGAAACACCTACCCGCATCCTGCTGGTCGATGACGAGCGGATCCTGCGCGAACCCCTGGCCGAATATCTTTCGCGCCAGGGGTTCGCCGTACAGGAAGCGGTAAGCGCGGCGGCGGCCCGCAGCCAGTTGCTGGAATTCCTGCCCGATCTGGTCCTGCTCGACATCATGATGCCAGGGGAAGACGGCCTCTCGCTTTGCCGCCATCTGATTGAGGCACGCGGCCTGCCGGTGATCCTGCTGACGGCCAAGAGCGAGCCCACCGACCGGATTATCGGCCTTGAGATCGGGGCTGACGATTATGTCGTCAAACCGTTCGAACCGCGCGAGCTGGTCGCGCGTATCCGGTCCGTGCTTCGCCGTGCCCAACGCCCGCCGGTGCCGGTCGAAGAAAGCAACCTCTATGCGTTTGAAGGCTGGCAACTTGACCCGCTGAAACGCCGCCTGACCGACCCAGAAGGCGCTATGGTCGCCATTTCCACTGCCGAATACCGTCTGCTCCGCGCATTCCTGGATCATCCCCGTCAGGTGCTCGACCGGGACCGGCTGCTCGACATGGTGCAAGGACGCGAAGCCCACATGTTCGACCGTGCCGTGGACAACCAGATCAGCCGCTTGCGGCGCAAGATCGAAGTGGACAGTCGCAATCCGGAAATCATCCAAACCGTGCGCGGCGGCGGATACCGCCTGGCGGCCGATGTCCGGCGCTTAGGCCAGGAAACACACTGATCATGCCTTGGCCCAAGCCGCGCCTGTGGCCGCGAAGCCTGCTTGGCCAGATGCTGCTCGCACTGGCGCTGGCGCTGCTGGTGGCGCAATCAATCTCCACTGTGCTGCTCTACCGGGCATCCGAAACCCGGCGCGATCAGGCAATTCTGAATGCAGCGGCGTTCCGACTGGTTAGCGCGCCGCAGAGCGATCGCCAAAGGCCATGGCGCGAGCCCGACCGAAACGCGATACAGGGCGCAGGCAAGCGTGCCGCGCCTTTCACGGATAACGGCGGGCGCGAACGTGCTGCCTCGGCCCAGGGCCTGCCCTTTTCGATCAGGGCCGAGCGGGTAATGGATTTCGAAATCCAGCCGGGCGAACACCGTGATCCGCGACTGGAGAGGAATTTGCGCGAAATTCTGGAAGGGCAAGGCGTTAGCGCACGATCACTGATTGTCGTGACCCGCCCGATCCGGCGCGATCCCACAATCCAGCAACGCGTGCGGCTGCGGCAACGGGTAACCGAAGCCTTCGGGCCGGACGCAAGGTTGCTGGTGGCTGCCTTGCAAGTCGAACGGAGCGGGACATGGACTGTTGCCCGGGTGGTGATGCCGCCCCGCCAAGGTGGCGGCTTGCGCACCATTCTGGTTCAGACCATCCTGATTTTCGTCATCCTGTTCGGCCTCCAGTTCCTGGTACTGCGGCGAATAACCCGCCCGCTGGGCTTGCTGACCGAACGGACCCAGCACTTCGCCCGCACGCAGGAACCGTCAGAGCCCCTTGTCCAACAAGGGCCGGACGATATCCGCCGCCTGATCGGCGCGCATAATGCGATGGAAGCGCGGATCGGCGGCCTGCTCAGCGAAAAAGACGTTATGCTGGGTGCGATTGGCCACGATCTCAAGACCCCGCTTGCCGCGCTTAGAGTACGGATCGAAAGCGTCGAAGATGAACGCGAACGTGGGCGCATGGCGGACAGCATCGAGGATATTTCCCGCTCGCTTGACGATATCCTCTCTCTCGCCCGCGTCGGCCGCACGAACGCAGTTCCGGAACGCGCCGAATTGTCCGCACTGGTCGGGTCGGTGGTTGAGGAATTCGAGGATATGGGGCAACCGGTCACGCTCGCCAGTTCGACGCGGATCGTGCATCCGGTGCATGTCACATGGCTGCGCCGAGCCTTGCGCAACCTTATCTCCAATGCCCTGCGCTATGGCGGGGTTGCCGAAGTCGCACTGCGGCGCGAAGGCGATGAAATTGTGTTGCGCGTCGAAGATCGTGGGCCCGGCATACAAGAAGACCGGATCGATGCGATGATGGAGCCGTTCACCCGCGGCGAAGCGTCGCGCAATCGCGACACGGGCGGGGCCGGACTGGGTCTGACACTGGCCCGCGCCATCGCCGAACAGCATGGCGGCAGCTTGCAGTTGGCCAATCGCCGAGCGGCAGATGGCACCATCACCGGCTTGGTTGCGGAGTTGCGGCTGCCAAAGGACTGAGCGGACCTGGTGAAGTGACGTTCGTCGGACCGCATCATGCAATCATCGAATCCGTTACACAGGGCGCGGAATGTTGATAGACGCGCTCGGTTACCAAAAATAATCGGGTTGCTTCAATAATGCATCAGTCTGTTTTCGCGCGCTTTTCAGCGATCCTTCTTATGGGCTGCGCCAGCGCAGCGATCGCCGCGCCGACCACGGCATCGCCGCCGTCATACAGTGCAGCGCTGCCGACATCCGTAAACAGCGACTTGCCGCGCGAGGCCCGCCCATCGCATTATTCGATTACCATCACACCCGATGTCGCCGCGCTGCGCTTCGCGGGTAATTCCACGGTCGATCTGGAAATCTTCGAGCCCATAAAGGCGCTCACACTGCACGCGCTTGATCTGGATATCATTTCGGCGAAGCTGGTGCCAGCCGCCGGCGGGGCTCCGCTCAAGCTGGCCGTCAGCATCGATCCGGACAAACAACTAGCCCGTTTTTCCGCCAAGGCGCCCCTCAAGGCAGGCCTCTATCGCCTTGAAACCACCTACACCGGGACCATAAACACGCAGGCCAACGGGCTGTTCGCCCTGGATTATCCGGACACGCGCACAGGCAAGGATGTACGCGCACTGTTCACCCAGTTCGAGGCGCCCGATGCGCGGCGGTTCGCCCCGATGTTTGACGAGCCAAGCTACAAGGCCACGTTCGATCTTTCCGCCATCGTTCCGGAAAGCCAGATGGCGGTCAGCAACATGCCTGCCGCCAGTGAGCAAAATCTGGGCAACGGCACCAAGCGGGTCACTTTCGCAACCAGTCCGCGGATGTCGTCCTATCTGTTGTTTTTCGGGTTGGGAGATTTCGAACGGATCTCCAAACCTGCGATGCCGGGTGTCGAAGCAGGCATAGTGGCGCCTGCGGGCAGCGGTGAACAATCGCGCTACGCACTCGATGAGCTGGCCCCGCTGGTCCCTTATTACAGCGACTATTTCGGCCAGAAATTTCCATTGCCGAAACTGGATAACATCGCCGGGCCCGGCCAATCGCAATTCTTCGGCGCAATGGAAAACTGGGGCGCGATCTTCACGTTCCAACGTATTTTGCTGAATGACCCGGCCATTACCAGTCCGCGCGCACGGCAGACAATCTACGAAGTGCAAGCGCATGAAACCGCCCACCAGTGGTTCGGCGATCTGGTCACCATGGCCTGGTGGGACGATTTGTGGCTGAACGAAGGTTTTGCCAGCTGGATGGCAACCAAGGCAACGGACCATTTCCACCCGGAATGGGATGCGTTGCTGGGCCGGGTCGGCTCACGCGAATCGGCTATGAGCCAGGACAGTTTCGTCACCACCCATCCCATCGTTCAGCAAATCCGGACGGTCGAGGAAACCAATCAGGCCTTCGATGCAATCACCTATTCCAAGGGAGAAGCGGTGATTGCAATGTTGGAAGCCTATGCCGGCAATGATGTTTGGCGCGATGGTCTGCGCAAATATATGGCGGCGCACAAATTCGGCAACGCCAAAACCGCGGACCTGTGGGCCGCGATCGAGGCCGCCGGGGCAACGGACCTGATGGGCATTGCCAAGGATTTCACTACCAAGCCCGGTGTGCCGTTGGTGCGGGTGACTGCAGCAAGCTGTGTGAATGACCAGACCACGGTGACCCTGGAACAGAGCCAGTTCAGCCGTGATCGCAAGGCTGAAACCGCGGCTTCCCCGCAGGATTGGCGCATTCCTTTGCTGATCACGCTGGTTGGCAAACAGCCGGTCCGGTCCGTAATGGGCGACAAGACCACCAGCGTCGCAATCGAAGGATGCGGCACCGTGCTGCTCAATGCCGGGCAGCAAGGCTATTACCGGTCGCTTTATGAGCCGGCGATGATTGCGGCACTGGCCAAGACGATGCCGGCGATGGCGCCAATTGATCAACTGGGCCTTTTGGCGGACCAATTCGCATTGTCGGCTGGTGACTACCAACCGATGAACCAGCCGATGAACCTGCTGGTTGCCGTTCCGGCTGATGCCAACCCGGCCGTTGCAGAAGCCGCGGTTCAGCGTTGGGCGGGGATTTACCAAACACTCACAAGCAAGCCGGAAGGTCAGTCGGCCATCGCGGCCATGGCGATTTCTGCCTGGAAGCCAAGGCTGACCCAGCTTGGCTTCGCGCCGGATGCGGCCGATAGCGTGAACGATGCGAATTTGCGGTCCACTCTGATCGATGCGCTGGGCGAAATGGGCGATCCCGATGTCATGGCAGAAGCGGCCCGGTTGTTCGGCAATTTCGCGAGCGATCCCAAGGCACTCGACGGTCCGCTCAAAACCACCTGGCTCAGTATTGCCGCCACCAACGCGGCGGTGGCGGATTGGGAACGCCTTCTGGAATTGGCCAAATCATCCAGCAGTTCGGTTGAACGCAGCGCATATTACCGCCTGCTTGGCGCAGCCAAAGACGATGCTCTGGCGCAGCGCGCTCTTGATCTGGCAGTGTCAGGCAATGTCGGCGCGACCGATGGTGCGGGGATCATTTCGTCCGTTGCCCAGGCACATGGCGATCTTGCCGTCAATTTCGTGCTCAACAATGGTGAGACAATTGCAAAGCTGGTCGACAATTCTGCGCGGGCACAATTCATCGCGCGCCTGGGTGCTAATATCAAGGATGCTGCAACGCTGGAACGATTGAAGGCCTATCGCGCCACGCTGTCACCCGACGAGCAGAAACCGATGGACCGGACGCTGGCGGTGTTAGCCGAGCGGGAAACTTCGCGGCCGCGAACCATTGCCGGCATCGTGGATTGGCTTGCCAGCCGCTAAGCCGGGCAAAGGTTTATCGGCCCGGAACGTCGATCTAGCGCATCAATCCGCCGATCAGATTTCGTACGAACCGCCCGGCCAGCGGTCCGGCCAGATCTGTGGCAATTGATCCGGCTGCCGATGTCACCCCGGTCTTCATCGGGTTTGCCCGCGATTTCTTGCCCAGCACGGCCGCTGCGGCAATCGAAGCCGCTGAACCTGCCACCGCCCCTGCTGCCCGCTTGCTGGCCTTGCCGAACATGCTTTCCCAAATACTGGGACTCTTGCGTTCCTGCTTGCCGACTTCTTCGGCGCCGCTTGTCGCCACCTGTTCGGCCGTCGCTGCGGCATCGGCGGCTTTCTGCGCCAGCACTTCTTCGGCCGATTCGCGATCAACTTCGGTGTCGTATTTACCGTCGACCGGGCTGATCGACTTGATGATTGCCCGCTCCTTTTCGGTCACCGGACCAAGGCGCGAGCGCGGTGGCTTGATCAGCGTGCGCTGGACGACCGACGGGGCGCCATCTTCCAGCAAGGTGGAAACCAGTGCTTCACCGGTCTTGAGTTCGGTGATCACAGCGGCAACGTCGAGATCCGGGTTTATTCGGAACGTATCGGCGGCGGCACGAATCGCCTTCTGATCTCTGGGTGTAAAGGCGCGCAGCGCATGCTGTACGCGATTGCCAAGCTGGCCCGCGACCGTTTCCGGAATGTCGATCGGGTTCTGCGTCACAAAATAGACGCCAACGCCCTTGGACCGGATCAAGCGCACAACCTGTTCGATCTTGTCCAGCAACGCCTTTGGCGCATCGTCAAACAACAGGTGGGCTTCATCAAAGAAGAACACCAGCTTGGGCTTTTCGGGATCCCCAATTTCCGGCAGCACTTCGAACAATTCAGCCATCAGCCACAACAGGAAGGTCGAATAAAGCTTGGGGCTTTGCATCAATTGGTCGGCAGCCAGGATGTTGATATAACCGCGCCCCTGATCATCGCATTTGATGAAATCGACGATTTCCAGTGCCGGTTCGCCAAAGAATTGCGCCGCACCCTGACTGTCCAGACTGAGCAATTGCCGCTGGATCGTGCCGACGCTGGCCTTTGTGACATTGCCGTATTTCGCGCTGAGTTCGCTGGCATGTTCGGCAGTGTAGGCCAGCATGGATTGCAGATCATCGAGGTTGAGCAGCAACAGGCCCTGCTCGTCTGCGAATCGGAAAACGATGTTGAGAACGCCTTCCTGGGTTTCGTTAAGGTCAAGCAATCTGGCCAGCAGCAGCGGCCCCATTTCGGAAATGGTGGTGCGGATCGGATGGCCCTGCTTGCCATAAAGATCCCAGAAAACTGCGGGATTATCGGAATAGGCATAGTCGCTCATGCCCAGTTCCTGTGCGCGTTCCTGCAACTTGTCGGCATGTTTGAAACTTGGCGAACCGGCCATGCAGATGCCGGACAGGTCGCCCTTCACATCGGCAAGGAATACCGGAACGCCCTCGGCAGAAAAACTCTCGGCAAGACCTTGCAGCGTTACGGTCTTGCCGGTGCCGGTGGCCCCGGCAACCAGCCCATGCCGATTGGCCCGGGCAAGGTTGAGGAATTGCTTTTCGCCATTGGCTGCCAGACCGAGGAAGATGTCGCTCACGTGTTTTATGCTCCCGTTTCCATCCGGGTTACTAGTGGCGCAGTGCATTGCAACCGGTCAAGCTTCTCGACTTAGCCAGCCAAGCGGCTAAGGCAACAAAATGGCCGATCGCCGTCCTTTTGTCCTGCTTGATGATGCCCGCGAAAGCGGTGGTGCCAGTGCGCATGTCTACCGGAATCCCGGGCAGATATTCGTCGCACATCGCCCGGCTGATGTGGCCAAAACGCTCGAAGCTGCGGACCAGGCCCGGCAAAGGCAAGGCGGCACGCTGGCCGGATATATCGCCTATGAAGCGGGCCTGGCACTGGAACCCAGATTGCAGGCGTTGGCCGAAAGCCGCAGTGGGGCAGGCGGACCGCTGGTGTGGCTGGGCCTGTTCGAAGACGCGCAGGAAATTGAGTGCGACGCGGTATCGGACTGGTTGGCCCAGCAATCGGAAGGCAGTGCCTGCCTTGGCCCGCTCGATCCCCAAGTGTCACCGGGCGGCTATGCCCAGGCCTTTGCGGCCTTGCAGGAAGCCATCCAGGCCGGCGACATTTATCAGGCCAATCTGACCTTCCCGCTGGCGGGCAGCTATCGCGGCGATCCCGTCGCGCTTTACACAGCGCTGCGCTCCGCAGCAAAAGCCGGTTATGGCGGGATGGTTTTCGATGGATCACACTGGTTGCTCAGCCTGTCGCCGGAACTGTTCTTCAGCCTCAAAGGTGATGCCGCCAAGGTAAAGCCCATGAAAGGTACAAGGCCGCGCGCTGCCGACCCGGCCGCCGACCTTGCGTTGGCCGCAGAACTGGCGTCATCGGCGAAGGACAAAGCCGAAAATCTGATGATAGTTGACCTGATGCGCAACGATCTCTCGCGCGTCGCAGAAGCTGGCACAGTGGTGGTCGATGCACCGTTCACGGTCGAAAGCTATCCAACGGTCCATCAGATGGTATCGACCATTCGTGCGCGGTTGCAGCCGGGCAAAGGGGCACAGGATCTGATCCGGGCGATATTCCCCTGCGGATCGATCACCGGCGCGCCCAAGATCAGGGCCATGGAGCTGATCCAGCAGGTGGAACGGGACGCACGCGGACCGTATTGCGGCGCAATCGGGCGAATTGATGCGCCCGGTATAAGTCACGGGGGCGATGCGGCCTTCAACGTCGCCATCCGAACCCTGCGCCTGACCCCGATCGAGAATGGTCAGGGTACTGCCGTGCTGGGCGTGGGGTCGGCAATCGTGGCCGACAGCGAAATCCATGCCGAATGGCGCGAATCGATCCTGAAAGGCGGATTCGCCCGGCGCAGTGCGGCCGGGTTCGATCTGATCGAGAGCATGCGCTTCGATCCTGAGACCGGCATTGCCTTGCTCGAACTTCATCTTGAACGGATGAAAGCAAGTGCCGCAGAACTGGGTTTTTCCTTCGACCGCCATCAAACGCGCAACCAGATTCAGGCCCTGTGCTTTGAACTGGAAGCGGCATCCAAAATCCGCCTGCTGCTCGCGCGCAGCGGGGCCATTGCGTTGGAGGCACAGGCATTGGGCGAACCACAACAGGGATCGCTCGGCGCAATCGCATTGCCCCTGCCAGTCGATCCCGGTGACTGGCGGTTGGCGCACAAGACCAGTGATCGGGGCTTCTACGAATCGGCTTTGGAAGTGGCTGGCGATTGTAGCGCGCAGGAGGCACTATTCGTGCGTGACGACGGGCGGATTACCGAAGGTTGCCGAAGCAACATCTTTGTCGAACGCGGCGGTATCTTGCTGACCCCTCCTGCCAGCCTTGGTCTGCTGCCCGGCGTATTGCGCCGTTCGCTACTCGAAGCCGGCAAGGCGCGCGAAGCCGAACTGATGCTGGACGATCTCGATGCCGGCTTCCTGCTCGGCAATTCTGTGCGCGGTTTGTTGCCGGCGGTGCTGCTGTGACGCTCTCGATCCTGTTCGAAGATGCCGAAGCGCTGATTATCGACAAGCCTAGCGGCCTGTCGATCGACCGCCCCCGCAAAGGCGGCGCCGCGCTGGACGACCATCTCGATGAACTCAAGCTGGGGTTCCAGCGGCCACCCGTCGCAGTCCACCGAATCGACACCGATACGTCCGGCTGCCTGTTGCTCGCCCGCAATCCCAAGGCCCACAAACGCTTTGCCCGCGCGTTTGAGGATAGGCTGGTGACAAAAGTATATCTCGGAATAATCGGCGGTGATCTGCCCTCCGATGCCGGGACAATCGAACTGGCCCTGTCCAAGATTAGCAGTGCCGAAAAGGGTTGGCAGATGATTCCCGCCCGAAAAGGCAAGCCGTCGCTCACCCATTGGCGGCGTATCGCCAGCATTGGCGGGAATACCCTTGTCGAATTTCGCCCTGAAACCGGACGAACGCACCAGATTCGCGTCCATGCCGCTGCTGGATTGGGCGTGCCGCTGCTCGGCGATCCGGTCTATGGCGATGGAAAGAGCGCGCCACGGACCATGCTTCATGCCGTCAGTCTGATCGTCCCGCGCGAAGGCAAGGCCGATATTTCCGCAGCCGCGCCTGTTCCTGCGGCTTTCCGCAATCTTGGCTTCGGCGACCTTGGCTCTGACCCCCTCGGTTCCGGAGATGTCTGATGTGGTCGAACGGGCGATGGGCTTGATCCAGGAGAACTTTATCACTTCCTCCGGACCGGGTGGTCAGAATGTGAACAAAGTGGCGACGGCGGTACAGATTCGACTCGACGTCTTTGCCTTGAGATTGGAACCCTCGGTCTTTAACCGGCTCAAAACCATCGCCGGCAGCCGGATGACCTCAAAGGGTGAAATCGTGCTGACGGCCCGGAATTTCCGGACCCAGGAAGCCAATCGCGACGATGCCCGCCAGCGTCTCACCGCCATGCTGGAGGACGCGCAAATCGCCCCGCGCCTGCGCAAGAAGAGCCGGGTCAACCGGGTGGGCAAGGAAGCCCGGATCAAGGCCAAGAAAAGCCGCGGAACGATCAAGGCCAATCGTGGCAAGGTCGACTGGTAAGCCTGCGCCGGGGCATCGCCCTTCGCGCTTGACTTTCGGCAGCCTCTCGGCCAATGGCCCGAGCCTGTAGGGCGGCGCTCGCGCGTCGCCTGTTGTATTTTCGGACCGGAACGGTCCCACTGCACTTTTAGGAACCCGCCATGGCGAAACCTGCAACCGTAAAGATCAAGCTGGTTTCGACCGCTGAAACCGGCTTCTATTACGTGACCAAGAAAAATCCGCGGAACATCACCGAAAAGATGACGTTCCGTAAATACGACCCCGTCGTGCGCAAGCATGTCGAGTTCAAGGAAGCGAAGATCAAGTAAGCTGAATTTCCGGATTCGGATCAATTCAGATACGGTTCAACGCTTCGCTGCCAACAGCCGGAGCATGAACATTTTGACCTCGATATATCAAAAAACGCTCCACGCCGCTGTTTGCGGCGCGATGATTGCCGCCATCCCTGCGGCGATGCTGGTGCAGGCGAAGCCAGCAATCGCCGCCCAGGGTGATCTCGATCGGGCCGTATCGGCTTTGCGTGCCATTACCACTATGCGGGCCAATTTCACCCAGACAGACCGTCAGGGCCAAACCGTTCAGGGGGTGATGACGCTGAAGCGCCCTGGAAAGATCCGATTCGAATACGAAAAGTCCGTGCCGATTCTGGTCGTATCCAACGGATCATCGCTGACCATGATCGATTATGAAGTGAAACAGGTCCAGCGTTGGCCCATCAAAAGCTCGCCTCTGGGCGCTCTGCTTGATCCGGGCCGCGACATCGGAAAATTTGGCAAGCTGATACCTACCGGCAACCCAGATGTGCTGAGCATGGAAGTGCGCGATGCCAAGCGGCCGGAATTCGGTGTGCTGACCATGATCTTTGTGCGCAATGCCGCCGCCCCTGAAGGATGGCAGCTCACCAATTGGGTCGCACTCGATTCGCAGAACAATCGCACCACCGTCCGGTTGCGGAATCACGCCTATGGTATCGCTGTAAATGACAGCGCGTTCACCTATCGCGATCCGCGCAAATCGTCCCGTCGCCCGCGCTGAACGCTTTGCCGGTGCGCCGGTGTATAAAAGCGACAGGATGCGACCGGTTGTTCATTAGCCAGCAAGCCGGAAGGGGATAAAACCTCTTAACAAGGTGGCCGAGGGCGGGTTTCCCCCCTGTTGCCCTGCCTTCACCAAGGCTGCCTTTGTGTAAGCGTGACGAACGCTAATAGGAAACCCTCGCGCCAATGCCCCCGGTGCGAGGGTTTTTTATCATGACATGGACACCGGCGAACGCGGCCCCTAAACGCCGCGAATGATCTCTATCGCTACCTGGAATATTAATTCGGTCCGGCTACGGATGCCGATAGTCGAACGGTTTCTTGTCGAACAGGCACCCGATGTGCTGTGCCTGCAGGAAATCAAGACAGTGGCCGAACTGTTCCCCTATGATGCGTTTAATGCGCTGGGTTACACACATCACGCTGTCCACGGGCAGAAAGGCTATCACGGTGTTGCCACGGTCAGCCGCATTCCACTGAACGAAATTTCCCGTCACAACTGGCAGGACAATGGCGAAGCACGCCATGTCGGGGTGGAGTTGCTTGGCCCGGGTAAAGGCATGGTGCTGGAAAATGTCTACGTACCGGCTGGCGGCGACGAACCGGACCGTACCATCAACCCCAAGTTTGGCCAGAAGCTCGATTTTCTCGAACGAATGACCCGGTGGGCAGAAACGGTTGACCGCCCGACCATGATCGTTGGCGATTTCAATATCGCCCCGCTGGAAAGCGATGTGTGGAACCACAAGCAGTTGCTGAAGGTCGTCAGCCATACGCCGGTCGAGGTGGAGACGCTCGAACGGTTCAAGGATGCCCATGGCTGGATCGATGTCGGCCGGGAACATATTCGCGATCCCCAACGCTATTACAGTTGGTGGAGCTACCGCTCCAAAGACTGGAAGGAAAATGATCGTGGGCGGCGGCTTGACCATATGTGGGCGTCTCCTGAACTGGCAAAGCAGGTGACGGGCCACAGTGTGCATGAGGCATGCCGCGATTGGGAAAAGCCATCCGACCACGTACCTCTCGTGACGGAGTTCGATCTCTGAAAACGCCGCTGTCCACTTCTTCCCGGCGGGTCGCGCAGGCGATTGACGCTTTGCGGCACGGCTGGCCGCTGGTGGTGGGCGATGGTCCGGTGCTGCTGCCGGTAGAAACCGGGATTGCCGGGGCCGCAACAGCTCCGCAAATGCTGATTTCCTGCGCCCGCGCCGCTACGCTCAAACTGATCAATCAGCGCGAGGCCGCAGCACCCCATGCCCCGGTGCTGATTCGCGGTCCGGAGCCCTTCACGCTGGCCATTGCCCGCCCGATTGCCGACCCCTCTCTTGATCTGGCAAATCCATTCAAGGGCCCATTCCGGGCCGAAAGCCTTGATTGGCAAGTGCAGGCCGAAGCGGCGATGGAACTCGCCCGTCTGGCCGGAATCCTGCCCGCCTTCATGGTCGGCCCTGCCGGGGCCGGTGAAGCTGTCCCCGTCACTGCCGATGACCTTGCCGATTGGGCCGAGACGTCCCACCTGATGATCGCTACACGGGCGCACTTACCGATTGGGGCCAGTGAACACACTGAAATTGTTGCGTTCCGTAGTCTTGATGACACGCGAGAGCATATCGCACTCATCATCGGCGATCAGGTATCCGATCGCACCCCACTTGTGCGGCTCCATTCGGAATGTCTGACCGGCGATATCCTGGGGAGCCTCAAATGCGATTGCGGGCCGCAGCTCGATGCCGCACTCGCGGCTATGGCCGATGAAGCCAGCAAAGGAGGCTGGGGCGTATTGCTTTACATGCGGCAGGAAGGGCGCGGAATTGGCCTGGTCAACAAGCTGCGCGCGTACAGGCTGCAGGATCAAGGATTCGACACGGTCGAAGCCAATCAGCGGCTTGGCCTGCCCGACGAAGCGCGCGATTTTGCCACTGCCGCGCGGATGCTGGAGCTGCTGGGTGTGAGCGAGATCCGCCTCATGACCAATAATCCGCGCAAGGTTTCGGCGTTAGAGGCAGCCGGTGTCACGGTGGTTGAGCGTGCGCGCCATCAATTACCCGCCAATCCGCACAATATCCGTTATCTGGCTACCAAGCGCGATAAGTCGGGGCATTTGCTGGACTAGCGCTCCTCGAAAGCCTTTAACCCCTGGCCCAGCTGATTTTGACCTAAGGCCAGCGTTGCGCGTGTCCAATCGGCCACAAATACCGTGTTGCGGCGAACGCCCGGGGCCAAGCGCGCATTATTGCCGGCAATCTGCAGCCCGTCAGAATTGTGCAGGATGGTTTCTGCACCCACCGCGATGAAGGCTGAATAGTTTTCTTTATCCTGACCTTGCACGAACCAGTTGTTGGCGATCACGCCGGTCGCGCCTGCAGGAAGGTCGATCATGTAATTGGTGGCGTGTCCGGCGCTGTCGTCAAAGCTCGAGGATTCGATTTCGACGCGCGCGGCTCTGGCCTTCACATAATGGCCGCCCCGCCCTTTCTCAAAGCGGCTGCGCGTTACGCGAAGCTGGCCGTAATCGCCGATATAGATCGAATGAGCGCACCCGCCAGCGCCTTCACAGGTTCCAAGACCTGAGAAGGTTGACTTGTCGATTACGATAATTCCTGCGGAATCGTCACCACTGAGGATGCCTTGCTGGCTGTCGGTAAACCAACTCTGCGCGACGGTGAGGTTTCCGCTTTCAAGGCGAATACCGGCACCGTTGAAATCAGGCACCGCCATATGCCGGAACGTCAGGCCGGATACCCTTGCGTCTCGTCCACGCAGGACCAACCCCGCCTTGCCTTCACAGGTAGCACCGTCGAACACGGCCGTGCCGGGCTGGGATGCGAGATAGGAAATGGATCCACCCTGTTGCACCGCGCATTCGCGATAGATGCCTGGCGCAATGGCAATCGTGCCGGTGCCATTGCCGATGGCGGCTACTGCGTCCTGCAAACGGCCATAACCCTTGCCGGATTCCATCACGGTAAATGGCGCCGCCTGCTGTGCGATCACTGAAGCAATTGGAAATATTGCGAGACCACAAGCGGAAATCGCGCAAAGCTTCAGCACTTGGCGGTGCATTCGTGCCAGCGGGTTAGAAGCGGGGCAATTGCGGTTGGGGGCGCGAATTTTCATCCCTATCGGTGTAAACCACAAGCGTTAATGGCCGGATAAATACGGGCCGGTTGGCGCATTCTTCGTCATTCGCCCCAGCGCCAGCGCCAACCGCCCTGCGTGTGGCGTTTGCTGACAAGGATCACAAGCACCGTCGCCAGGATCATCGCGCCAATGGCCATGATGCCTCCGCCGTTTTCCAGCAATTGGGCCATCCCGATCATGGCTGCGATGTAGGACGCCAGCAGCGCCCAGCCCTGCCACGCGATTGGCCAGCCAGCGCCATAGCCAAAACGTTTGGGCGCGAACCAGGCTGTGTCGCCTAACAATTCATGCAACATTATCATTCTCCCGTCTTGGGTGGGCGGCCGCGCCGAGGCGGCTTGCCAGTGCCCAGTTTGATACCCCGTGCGGCCATTGCTTCGCGCAGCAACATTTCGATTTGCGCATTGGCCGACCGCAATTCACGCGCTGCCAATCGCTCGACCGCGGCATGGACTTCCGGGTCGAGGCGAAGGGCAAAGGCTTTCTTGGCGCTTGAGGACATGGGCTGGGACCTGGGTTACTGGTACAAAGTACCTGCATTGACCACGGGTTGGGCTTCTCGTTCGCCGCAGAGCACCACCATCAGGTTCGAAACCATGGCCGCCTTACGCTCGTCATCGAGATCGACGATGCCGTCCTCGCTCAGCTTGGCAAGAGCCATTTCGACCATCGAGCACGCGCCCATCACAAGTTTCGACCTGGCGGCAATCACGGCCTCGGCCTGTTGGCGGCGGAGCATGGCTCCGGCGATCTCGGGTGCATAGGCAAGGTGGGTCAGCCCCGCTTCGTCAACCAGAATGCCCGCCACATGGAGGCGTTCGTTGAGTTCCTCCCGCAGTTCATGATTGACCACATCCGGGCTGCCCCGCAACGTGTTCGGCTCGCCGTCAAAATCGTCATAGGGATGACGGGCGCCCACAGTGCGCAGCCCCGCTTCGATCTGGATGTTCACGAATTCCTTGTAATCGTCGACATCGAAGGCCGCTTGCGCCGTATCGGCCACGCGCCAGACAACGTTGCAGGCGATCTCGATTGGGTTGCCGCGCAAGTCATTGATCTTGACCTTTTCCGAATGGATATTGTGCGCACGGGCGGAAATCTTCTTGCGCATCATCCACGGCCACACCCAACGCAGCCCCTCGGTGCGATCAGACCCGCGATATTCGCCAAACAGGGTCACCACCACCGCCTGATTGGGCTGGATCATGTAGAAACCGCTGGCCACCAGAATCAACGCGATCAGAGAGCCGACCAGTGATCCGGCAAACATCAGCTTGGCTGCCTTGCTTGCGCCGTAAGGCGGCATCCCGCCAGACACAAACCAGATTGCCAACCCGGCCAGCACGACCAGAGCCAGAAGCGCGATATAACCATTATAAGTCCGCGAAGCCCGTTCGCGGCTGATATTCATT
Source organism: Erythrobacter sp. (assembly GCA_024642565.1). GTDB lineage: Bacteria > Pseudomonadota > Alphaproteobacteria > Sphingomonadales > Sphingomonadaceae > Allopontixanthobacter. The sequence goes on along the minus strand of JAHEAV010000002.1, from coordinate 109,327 downwards.
CCCTTGTTGCGGTCAGACATGACCCGTCTCCTTCGATATAATTATGATATCATATTTATATCGAATCACCGGATTGTCAATCGAAACCGGAACTCTGCCCAATTAATGCTGCCGGATCACCGCGAGGAAGGCATCGCCATAGGCTTCCAGCTTCTTCGCGCCCACGCCGCCAACCGTCGCCAATTGGTCGAGAGACTGCGGGCGCAAAGCCGCCATTTCACGCAAGGTGGCGTCATGAAAAATCACATAGGGCGGCATCTGCGCCTCGGCCGCCAGACTGCGGCGAAGGTCGCGCAGCGAATCGAACAGCGGGTCGCCAAGGGGGTTGGACACAGAGCTGCCGCGCGGCCGGCGGCGCTCGCGCGGGGGTGGCAGCACGATCTCTACCGTCTTTTCGCCCTTCAGGATTGCCCGCGCATTATCACCCAGTGCCAGCCCGCCATGGTCGGTTGAAACCAGCGCGCCGCGCGCCTGCAAGGTCCGGGATAGCAGTTGCAACAGCGGCGCTTCCTCGGCGCTGACGATGCCAAATACGCTAAGCCGGTCATGCCCGCGCTGGAGCACCCGTTCATCGGACTGGCCCGTCAGAACCTTCTGGATATGACCGAAGCCGTAACTCTGCCCGGTACGGTAGACAGCTGACAACACTTTGCGTGCCACTTCGGAGGCATCGGTAACTGTTGGGGCATTGAGGCAGTGGTCACAATTACCGCAGGTTTCGGGCGGGTTTTCCCCGAAGTGGCGCAACAGAATGGCACGCCTGCATCCCGGAGTTTCCACCAGCACTGCCAGCGCGTCGAGCCGGGTCCGCTCTCCAGCGCGGCGTCCTTCCGGCAGTTCGCCGAGCCGCTGGCGTGCCTGCGCAAAATCGCCCGCACCCCAGAGCATCACCGCTGTTGCCGGATCGCCGTCTCGGCCCGCGCGGCCGGTTTCCTGATAATAGGCTTCAATCGACTTGGGTATGCCAGCATGGGCAACAAAGCGCACATCGGGCTTATCGATCCCCATGCCAAAAGCGATCGTGGCGCAAATCACCATATCCTCGCTCGCGACGAAGGCTGCCTGATTGGCAGCGCGCTCCTCTGGCGGAAGACCGGCATGATACGGCAATACCGGGCGTCCGGTGCTGGCACCGATTTGCTGCGCCAGCGCCTCCGCCTTGCGCCGTGTAGGGACATAGACGATGCCCGGCCCCGGATTATCTGCCATCAATTGCGCCACTTGCCGGGCCGCACTATCACGGTGACGAATGACATAGCGGATATTGGGCCGGTCAAACCCGGCGATGATCACCCCATCATCGGGAATGCCCAATTGGGCAATAATGTCCGCCCGTGTATGCGCGTCTGCAGTTGCGGTCAGTGCCAGACGGGGTACGTCCGGAAAAGCATCCATCAGCGGGCGAAGCAAACGGTAGTCCGGGCGGAAATCATGCCCCCACTCCGAAACACAATGCGCCTCGTCCACGGCAAACAGGGCCAGCGGAGTGCAACTCAGCAACTCACGAAACTGGGGCTGGCTTGCGCGCTCGGGCGCGACATAAAGCAAATCGAGCGCCCCGGCGCGGAAGGCCTCTTGCGTCTCCCGCCAATCCTCGTCCACGCTTGTCAGCGTGGCTGCGCGGATACCGTTTGCGCGGGCCGATCGCAGCTGGTCATGCATCAGGGCAATCAGCGGCGATACGACCACGCAGGTGCCCGCCAGCATATGGGCGGGAAGCTGATAGGTCAGCGATTTACCGGCGCCGGTCGGCATTACTGCCAGGGTCGATTGGCCGGACAGGACCCTGCGGATGACTTCCGGTTGCCGCCCGCGAAAATTATCAAATCCAAATAGACTTTTAAGCCGCGCCTGCGCTTGTTCCAAAAGATCGTCTGCGATTACACCGTGCATGGCCGCTCCATGGCAGATGCCCCGCGCCATGCGAAGGCCTGAGCTGGCGATGGGCGGGGAAGAATTGGCATTTGCCCCGCCACCGCCACATAGCTAGGAGTGGTGACAGACCAAATTCAGGAGATTACTCAGATGAAGAAAATGACAGTCCTTGGCCTTGCATCGCTTGCCACACTGACCCTGTCTGCATGCGGAAGCGCGGACGATGCCTCGGTAGAAGCGCAGGCCGATACGGTCGAAATGCCCGCCGATGATGCGATGGAGCCCGTGGCCGAAGTGCCAGCGGAAGATCCCAATGCCAACGCCACCGACGCGGCCACGATGAGCCCGAACGATGCCGTGGTGAATGAAGCCGATGCGGCTGGTGAAGCCGCCGCCGCCGCCGCCGCCGACGTAACGGCAGCCGTTGCAGGGGCCAAGGAAAGCGCCAAGAAGCCGGAAGCGCCCAAGGTTCCGAATTGATCGGAAACCTTGCGGCCCAGGCATGAAGGTTGCGGAAATTTCAAGCGGGCGGATCGGGAATGCGATCCGCCCGCTTTTCCTTTGCCGCTGTCACGCTATGGTGCGGAAATGACCCACACCCCCAGAATTGCCCTGATAGCAATTGCCCTGCTCCTTGCCGCGTGCGGACAGTCCGATAATGACCCCGGACCGGGCGGCGTGACGGTGGGTGAAGCGCGCGCGCTGGACGAAGCCGCGCAGATGATCGAAAAGCGCCGACTACCGCCCGATGGCGCAGGGGCTCAGGACCCGGCAGCCAAGGGCGAAGCCGACGAATTAACCGGCAGCTAGTGCAGTTTCGGCGCGGCCGAGCCAGAAAAGGAAACGACGATGGCAAACACGGGCATGGACCCTGAGATTTTCGATCAGTTCATCGACCAGCTGCAGCGCTATGTGCGGGAACGGCTGATCCCGGCTGAGGCCGATGTGATCGCCCATGATCGTATTCCCGAAGACCTGATCGATGAAATGCGCGCGATGGGCCTGTTCGGTTTGACCATGCCCGAAGAATATGGCGGCGCGGGCATGAATGTGCCGCAATATATCGAAACAATTCGGGTGCTCAGTTATGCGCTGCCGGCCTACCGATCGATCACCTCGATCAATCTGGGCATGGTTTGCTCCGCACTCAAACATTCAGGAACGCCGGAACAGAAGGCCGAATGGCTGCCGCGCCTTGCCGCGGGCGAAATTGCCTGTTTCGGACTGACCGAGCCCGGCTCGGGATCGGACAGCGCGGCAATGGCAACCAGCGCCAAGAAGGATGGCAATGGCTACATCCTCAATGGATCGAAACGCTACATAACCAATGCTCCGCATGCCCGGCTTGGTCTGATCATGGCCCGCACCAGCCAGGATAACCTGCCCAAGAACGCCCATGTCAGCGCCTTTCTGGTGCCGATGGACACGCCGGGAATATCCGTCGGCAAGCCCGATCGGAAGATGGGGCAAACGGGCAGCCACATCGCCGATATCTATCTCGACGATGTCAAATTGCCGGGCGATGCACTGCTCGGGGGTGAAGAAGGCAAGGGCTTTGCCACAGCGATGCAAAGCCTGGACAATGGCCGCCTGTCCGTTGCTGCCGCCAGCGCGGGCTATGCCCAGCGCATCCTTGATACAGCAATGCGCTATGCCAATGACCGCAAGGCATTCGGCGAACCGATTGCCAATTTCCAGCTGATCCAGGCGATGCTGGCTGATAGCAAAGCGGAAATCTACGCGGCAGAATGCATGATCCGCGACGCCAGCGCCAAAGCCGATCAGGGCAAGGCCATTATCGAGGCCGCCAGCGCCAAGATGTTTGCTTCCGAAATGTGCAACCGGGTCGCCGACCGCTGTGTGCAGATTCACGGCGGCGCGGGCTATCTTGCCGAATATGAAGCCGAACGCTTCTATCGCGACAGCCGAATTTTCACGATCTATGAAGGAACTACCCAAATTCTGCAGCTGGTGATTGCCAAGAACATGCTGCGCGAATTTGCCGCCGGGGCCGCTGCCTAGTGTATAATCTGCTTTCCGGGCTATCGATCATCGAAGTCTCCAGCTTTGTCGCTTCGCCCACTGCGGGCCTTTATTGTGCGCAAATGGGGGCAGAGGTGATCCGGGTGGACCAGATCGGCGGCGGGCTGGATTACGATCGCTACATGCTGACCGCAGAGGGCCGTTCCCTGAGCTGGGAAAACCTGAACCGCGCCAAGAAAAGTGTCGCCCTGGATCTGCGCAGCCCCCATGGCCGCGAGATTGCCGCTCGGCTGGCGTGTGAAACCGGCCAATTGGTCACCAACGTTCCCGAACAAAGCTTCCTCTCCCATGCCAAATTGATTGAAAGCCGTAAGGACATGATTACCGTCCGCATCATGGGGTGGGGCGATGGCCGTCAGGCGATGGATTTCACCGTCAACGCCGCCAGCGGCTACCCGCTCATGACCGGGCCGGTGGATATGGGCGATGATCCGCCGCCGGTGAACCAATTGTTGCCGGCTTGGGATTTCATCACCGGCGCCTACACCGCCTTTTCGCTGTTGGCCGCTTTACGCCACCGGGACGCGAGCGGAGAAGGCAGCGAAGTGCGCATTCCGCTGGGCGACGTAGCAATCGGCACCGTTGCCAACAGCGGGGCGATGGCGGAAATGCTCTATCGGGGCAGCGACCGCCAACGGCTCGGCAATGCCATATGGGGCGCATTCGGCCGCGATTTCCGCAGCCGAGACGGCAAGCGCTTCATGGTTGCGGCCCTAACCAACAAGCAGTGGGCCGGATTGCTCGAGGCATTCGGTCTTGAAGACGCAATTTCCGCAATCGAAAAGAGGCTGGGATTGAGCTTTGCGACAAGCGATCACAATCGTTTTTCCCACCGCGAAGAATTGTTCGCGCTGTTCCAGGCTTGCGCCGAAACTTTCGATTATGCCGACCTTGCACAGCGGCTTGCCTCCGCCGGCGCCACCTTCGAACGTTATCGCACCATGCATGAAGCCGCAAACGATCCGCAGCTTGTGGCTGACAATCCGCTGTTCGGCCCATCGCCCGCCAATCCCAGCGGCTTCAGCTATCCAGCCCCCGGACCTTTCGCCAATTTGCCCGAATTCGAACGGGCAAACCCCCGCGCTGCACCCTATCTGGGGCAGCACAGCGAAGAAGTGCTGGCCCAAGTCCTGGGCATAGGGTCTGGCGAATTCGGGAAATTGGTCGACGCAGGTATCGTGGCCACAAGCGACAAGGGATAATCCATGCAACTCAGACGCGCCGCCATCGTTTCACCCCTACGCACCCCGGTTGGTAAATTTCTGGGTTCGCTCGCCTCAATCGAAGCCGGCCCACTGGGTGCGGTGATCCTGAAAGCCTTGATCGAACGCAGCGGGATCGATCCGGCCAGAGTGGACGATGTGGTCTTCAGCCAGGGCTATGGCAGCGGCGAGGCCCCCGCTATTGGCCATTGGAGCTGGCTGGCGGCAGGCCTGCCGCTCGACGTGCCCGGTTACCAGGTGGACAGGCGGTGCGGTTCCGGCCTTCAGGCCGTGATCAACGCTGCAATGATGGTGCAGACCGGCGCAGCCGATGTTGTGGTGGCGGGCGGCGTGGAGAGCATGTCCAATGTCGAACATTACACCACAGACGTTCGGCAAGGCGTGCGCTTCGGGGATCTGACGCTGCATGACCGGCTGACGCGGGGGCGCGTCATGTCCCAACCGATCGAACGCTTTGGGGTCATCAGCGGCATGATCGAGACTGCTGAAAATCTTGCCCGCGACTATGGCATCAGTCGCGACGCGGCTGACGCATACGCCGTGCGCAGCCATCAGAATGCCGCCGCTGCCTGGGATGCGGGCAAGTTCGACGCGCAGTTGGTGCCAGTGGA
>JAHEAV010000002.1:0-103475 GCA_024642565.1 Erythrobacter sp. | reverse complement strand
ATCTTGCCCGCGACTATGGCATCAGTCGCGACGCGGCTGACGCATACGCCGTGCGCAGCCATCAGAATGCCGCCGCTGCCTGGGATGCGGGCAAGTTCGACGCGCAGTTGGTGCCAGTGGAAGTTCCGCAAAAACGCGGTGATCCTGTGCGGTTCGCCAAGGATGAAGGTTTCCGCAGCGATGCGAGTATGGAAACACTGGGCGCGCTCCGTGCAATTGAAGGCGGCGTGGTCACTGCCGGCAATGCCAGCCAACAAAACGATGCGGCAGCAGCCTGTCTGGTCGTGGCCGAGGACAAGCTCGACGAATTGGGCCTGACCCCGATGCTATGGCTGCACAGCTGGTCGGCGGCAGGTTGCGATCCATCCCGGATGGGGATCGGGCCAGTGCCAGCTGTTGAACGCCTGTTTGCCCGCGCCGGCCTGGGCTGGGATGATATTGGCCTGGTCGAACTCAACGAAGCCTTCGCACCGCAAGTGCTTGCCGTGCTGAAGGGGTGGGGTTGGGGCGCGCAAGACAGCCGGTTTGACAGGCTCAATGTCAACGGGTCGGGCATCTCGCTGGGGCATCCGATCGGTGCCACCGGATGCCGGATTCTGGCCGATATGGCTCATGAAATGCAGCGAGGCCAGATACGCTATGGCCTCGAAACCATGTGTATCGGCGGCGGGCAGGGTATGGCCGCTATTTTCGAACGGGCGACCTGATCACTGCGGCACATTACTTGCCAGTAAAATCCTTGATGGGCTTCAGTACCGCATAGGTTTCCGTCAACGCTGCGCCGTTCAGCGGCGGAAAGTCCAGCGGCTCCGGATCGATATGGGTTTCTGGCAACCGATCGAGCAAGTCGCGGATCAGCGTTAGACGACCGCGTTTCTGATCGTTGAAATTGACCAGTGTCCAAGGGGACAGCTTGCTGTGCGTGGCCTTCAGCATGGTGTCCCGCGCCTCCGTATAGGCCGCGTACTTGCCCCGCGCGGCCAGATCCACAGGCGAAAGTTTCCAGCGCTTTAGCGGGTCGTTCAATCGTTCCGCCAGCCGTTCTTCCTGCTGCGCCTGATCGGTTGTCAGCCAGTATTTGAACAGCAAAATCCCATCATGGACCAGCATCTTCTCGAAGGCAGGCGCTTCGTCGAGAAATTGGTCGACCTGGCCAGCGGTAGCGTATCCCATGACCTTTTCGACGCCAGCCCGGTTGTACCAGCTGCGGTCAAACAGCACGATTTCACCAGCCGCGGGCAAGTGGGCGACATAGCGCTGGAAATACCATTGGGTCATTTCCCGTTCGGTCGGCTTGCTTAGTGCCACCACACGGCACTGACGCGGATTGAGCCGTTCAGACACCGCACGGATCGCGCCGCCCTTGCCGGCAGTATCGCGCCCTTCGAACAACACCAGAATGCGCGCGCCCGACGCTTGCGCCCAACGGGCCATCGCCACCAGCTCTTCTTCCAACGGTTCGAGCAGTCTTTCGTATTCTTTCGACTTGAGCTTGCCCATACATCCCCCCGCTGGCGGTTTCATTGTCAGATGATACCGTCGATGCTACTGGCAAAGCTACACTTATGGCAACGAAACTCGAAACAGACGGCGACTTCCATGCGCTTCCGGATCTTCCGGCCGACGTGTTTACCGCGCCGCTCAAGAAACCTGCCCATCTGGGGGGTGATTGGCTGGAGCCGAAGCAGGCCGAATATACCTCTGAAGATCACGCGATCTGGAACGATTTGTTCGCCCGCCAGATGGATATCCTGCCCGGCCGCGCCTGCTCGACCTTTCTGGCTGGGCTGCAAAAACTCAATCTGGCGCGCGGCGGAGTTCCCGAATTCGCGCAATTATCAGAAGAACTGGAAAAGCTGACCGGGTGGAGTGTGGTCCCGGTTCCCATGCTGATTCCCGATCATGTGTTCTTCTGGCACCTTGCCAACCGGCGATTCCCGGCGGGGAATTTCATCCGGACCCGCGAGACTTTTGATTACATTCAGGAACCAGACGTGTTTCACGATGTGTTTGGCCATGTGCCAATGCTGGCTGATCCGATCTATGCCGATTACATGCAGGAATATGGCCGCGCCGGGTGGAAAGCGATGCGGTACAATCGGCTGAAAGCGCTGGGCGCGCTATATTGGTACACAGTCGAATTCGGGCTGATCCTCGAAGGGCAGGATGTACGAGCCTATGGTGCAGGCATCCTGTCCGGCCCTGCCGAAGCGCAATTCGCAGTGGAAGCGCAAAGCCCCAACCGGATCATGCTCAATGTCGACCGGGTGATGCGCACCGATTATGTGATCAGTGACCTGCAACCGAGCTATTTCGTGATCGAGAGTTTCGAAGACCTTTATCACCAAACGGTAGATCGCGATTTTGACCGGCTGTATCGCAGCCTGCCCCCGGCATTCACCTATGCCAATTCGGCGGTGATCGATGTCGACGATGTCCTGCATCGCGGTTCACAGGAATATCTGCTGCGTGGTGGACGCGGCAGCGGAGCCTTGCCGGTCTGATTAATGCGCCGAATTTCGGCGGAAATAGTGGAACACCGCCAGCACTGCGATTGCGCCAAGAAAAGACAACACCAAGGAAATCCCGCTGATCCCTCCAATCAGCGAGCCGGAGCTGGTGACCAACCCGGCAGCGATGGTGCTGAAAATTCCTACCCCAGCACTGAGAAGAATACCCTGGACATCATCAATGCGCATTACGATCGAAGCGAGCCAGCCAATGATGCCGCCCAAAACGATCAAAATGATAAAACCCATCGAACTATTCCTGTGTGGCCTGCATCTTGAAAAAGCCGCGCCGCGCAAATGGTTCCGAAAAATCGCTGATGCGCAGGAATCCTAGCGGAGCATAAGCCATGCGATGGCCGCGCTGCCCAATACGATACGATACCAGGCAAAGGGCGCAAATCCGTGTCGGCTGACATAGGTTACGAACAGTCGGATTACCGCCAGGGCGACCACAAAACTGACCACGAACCCGATCGCAATTTCTGACCAGCCAACCGATGTGGTTCCGGCCATCAACGTGTCAGACTTGGTGGCCAATTCCAGAGTTGTAGCCCCGATCATTGTCGGCACGGCCAGAAAGAATGAAAATTCGGCGGCTGTCTTGCGGCCGATACCCATCGCAAGTGCACCCATGATCGTCGCGCCCGAGCGGCTGACACCGGGAACCATGGCCAGACATTGGGCAAATCCGACCCCGATAACCTGCCGGACCGGCAAGTCGGCAACACTCTTGTCGGCACCCGGCTTGGCCACTTGCTCAATACCGAGAATCGCAATGCCGCCAACAATCAGCGCCCAGGCAACCACCGAAGGGCTGCCCAGCATGATGTCGATATAATCCTTGAATGCCAGACCGAGGACGACCGAGGGCAGGAAGGCGAGCAGGATGTTGCGCGCGAACCGCAGCCCCTCAGCCTCCAGTTTCAACACACCCAGTCCGGCGTTCCAGAACGTGCGCCAATATTGTACCACCACCGCCAGGATGGCGCCCAGCTGGATCACCACATTGAACATCGCCCATTGCGATGCATTGTAACCGAACAGTTCGGTGGCGAGGATGAGGTGGCCGGTAGAGGAGACCGGCACGAATTCGGTCAGCCCTTCGACAATGCCAAGCAGAATGGCAGTAAGTGTGAGGTCCATGACAGTCGCTCATGAACAAGCGGCAGGCCAAGTCAAACCAAAAAGAGAGGCGCCCCTCCCGCAAACGGAAGAGACGCCCCTGAAATTACGCTGATATGCAAAAATCACCAGATTGAAATGCGGTCCTCTGGCGGCAGATACAATGCATCACCCGGCTGGACATTGAACGCCTTGTACCAGACATCCATGTTGCGCACGATGCCATTGACCCGGAATTGTTCGGGGCTGTGCGGATCGGTTCGCAGCTGTTGGCGGGCCGAATCCGGGCGCTGGGCCGAACGCCAGACCTGCGCCCAGGCCAGGAAGAAGCGCTGGTCGCCGGTCAACCCGTCAATCACCTTGTCTTCCTTGCCGCCGAGCGAAAGTTTGTAGGCACGGTAGGCCAGGCTTAGCCCGCCCAGATCTCCAATATTCTCGCCCAGGGTCAACCGGCCATTGACGCAGGTTTTGCCATCGTCGAGCGGGCAGAAGGCGTTATACTGTGCCACCAGTGCATCGGTGCGTTTCGTGAATGCGGCCAGGTCCGAAGGTTCCCACCAGTTACGCAGCAAGCCCGTGCCGTCGCTCTTCGCGCCTTGATCGTCAAAGCCGTGGCCCATTTCATGACCGATAACCCCGCCGATCCCGCCATAATTGACCGCCGCATCCGCGGTAATGCCGAAAAACGGCTGTTGCAAAATCGCGGCCGGAAAGACGATCTCGTTCTTGGTCGGGTTATAATAGGCGTTTACCGTTTGCGGTAACATACCCCATTCCGTTCGGTCGATCGGCTGGCCCAGTTTGGAGATATTATCCTGCCAACCCCACGCGGCGGCGGCCATGCGGTTGGCCAACGGATCGCCTGCCGTGATGGTCAGGCCTTCATAGGTTTCCAGATTGTCACGGTAGCCGATCTTGGGGTCGAATGCCGCCAGCTTGGCCTTGGCTTCGCCTTTGGTTTTCTCGCTCATCCAATCGAGCTGTTCGATGCTTTGGCCCATGGCCACGCGCAGATTGGCGACCAGCGAATCCATCGCTTCCTTGCTTGCAGGCGGGAAATAACGCTCGACATAGGACTTTCCGAGCACTTCACCCAGTGAACCCTCGACTTCGCCAATCGCGCGCTTCCAGCGCGGGCGCTGCTCCGGCGTGCCGCGCAGGGTCTTGCCGTAAAAGTCGAAATTCGCAGCATCGAAACGGGTCGGCATGACCGAGGCATTGTCCATCAGGAAATGCACGGCGGTCCAGGCTTGCAGCGTGGCGATATCGGTGTTGTCGATCAATTCAAACATGCCCGGCGTACCCTTGCCGATCTTGGCGACATATTCCGGACTGAGGCCCAGTTCGGCCACTTCCTCAGCCGTAGGCTGCATCTGAGGAAGAACGAATTTGGTTGCCGCACCCAGACCTGAATCCTGGATCATCTGCTTGAGCGGGAAAGAACCGGCCAACGCATAGAGTTCATCAGGAGTGACGGCGTTGTAAGTCAGGTCGCGATTGCGGCTTACCGTACGGTCCCACGAAATCGTGCGGGCAATTTCGTCTTCGAAATTATAGACCACACGCGCAGTCAGTGCCGGATCGGCGAAACCGGCTTCCTTGAACAGGAATGCCAGATAATCGCGATATTTCTGCTGAATATCGCGGCCCTTCTCGCTTTCATCAAGGTAGTACTGCCGGTCGGGCAGACCAAGTCCGCGACTGCTGACATAGGGCACATATTGGTCAGGCTGCTTCTGGTCGACCGTAACAAAGCCGCCGACCAGGCCGGGAATTCCGGGCTTTGCCCATAAGTTTGCCAGTTTGCCGAGCGAATCGGCCTCGTATATCTGGTAAAGGTAGCGATTGGCCGGTGCCATCCCCGCAGCATCGATCGCGGCAGTATCAAGATAGGAATTGTAGGCATCGACAATCCGGCGCTCTTCACTGCCGGGTGCCGGGTTCTTGGCAACCAGTTCGTCCACCAGCGCCTTCACATCGGCGGTGGATTTCTCACCAAGCAGGTTAAAGGCGCCGAAGCGCGAAAATTCGGGCGGTAGCGGATTGGCCGCCAACCATTTCCCGTTCACATATTTGAAGAAATCGTCCCCAGGCTTCATTGCCGGATCCAGCGCATCCGGATCGACGCCCCAAGTACCAAAGCTCATCACCGGCAAGGCTGGTTTCTTTGGCTCGGCATCCTGCGCAAGCGCCGGCATTGCCAGAGCCAGCACGAATGCAGCTGCCCCGGCGGCAAGGAATTTCTTTGTCATATAATGCGACTCCCAGTCGAGTTGCGGCCCCTCCCCCCAGCGGAATGCGGGCCATGGTATGGTGAAACTGTGATAATCAATACGCAGCCGATGAGGCGACGCTCGTCGGTTTCAATTGTAACCTTGTCGAAAAATCCCGGGTTGGGAAGGACAAAATCCGGGCGCGCAGATCAGGCTGCCTTTTCGGCGGCAAACTGCAGCGATGCCAGACGCGCGTAAAGACCGCCCGCCCCGTTCAGCTCTGCGTGGGTGCCCTGCTCTACGATCTGGCCGGAATCGAGCACAACAATCCGATCGGCCTTGCGCACGGTCGCCAGACGGTGGGCAATTACCAGGGTGGTGCGGTTTTCCATCAAGCGGTCGAGGGCTTGCTGGACCATTTGTTCACTTTCGGCGTCAAGCGCACTGGTCGCTTCGTCCAACAAGAGAATCGGCGCATCGCGCAGCAAGGCACGGGCGATTGCCACGCGCTGCTGTTGCCCGCCAGATAGCCGCGCCCCGCCTTCGCCCAGATAGGTATCGAGCCCGTCTGGCAGCTTGCGCAGGAATTCCTCGGCATTGGCCGCGCGGGCGGCTTCCCAGATTTGTTCGTCGCTTGCGCCCCATTCGCCGTAACGAAGATTGTCACGTGCGTTGGCGGAAAACAGAATCCCGTCCTGCGGAACAAGCGCCATGCGTCGGCGGATTTCCGACGGATCGGCGCTGGTCAGCGGCACACCATCAATCCGGATTGAACCGGCCTGCGGATCATAAAATCGTTCGGCCAGTTGAAAGATGGTCGACTTTCCGGCCCCCGATGGGCCGACGATGGCAACAGTTTCGCCGGGTTCGACCTCGAGGCTGAAATCCTTGAGAGCGGCAACTTCCAGCCGCGCGGGATAACGGAAGGTGACATTGCGGAACGACAGGCTGCCGCGCGGCGGCTGGGGCAAGCGTTCCGGCCTCGCCGGCGGAGCAATCGCGGGCTTTTCGTTGAGCAGTTCATTGAGCCGGCTGGCCGCACCTGCCCCCCGGAGCAAATCCCCATAGACCTCGGTCAGCGCGCCAAAGGAGCCGGCCACAAGTCCGCCGGTAATAACAAAGGCGGCGATCGTCCCGCCACTGATCGATCCCGTCGCAACACCGATCGCCCCACGCCACATGATCAGAGTGATCGAGCCGAAAATGAACAGGATAATGATGGAAGTCATCGCCGATCGCAGCAAAATGCGCCGCTTGGCCGTGGTGAAGATCGCTTCCACCGCAGCTTCAAAGCGGCTCTGTTCCCGCGCTTCCTGATTGAATGCCTGGACGATCTTCATTGCCCCCAGCACTTCCGAAACCATCGCCCCGACATCGGCCACTCGGTCCTGGCTCGCACGTGAGATATTGCGCACTCTGCGCCCGAAATACATGATCGGTAATATGATCAGAGGGATCGCAATCAACAGACCCAGCGTCAGTTGCGGGGCCAGCCAGAACAGATAGATCGTACCGCCAATACCCATCAGTAAATTGCGCAAGGCGACCGAAACAGTGGTGCCAACAACCTGTTCGATAAGCGCCGTATCCGCCGTCATGCGGCTGGAAATTTCCTTCGGACTGTTTTCTTCGTAAAACGAAGGTGCGAGGCGCAGAAGATTATCCTGCACTTTCAACCGGACATCGGCCACGACCCTTTCGCCCAGCCAGCTCACAAAATAAAATCGCAGAGCCGTGCCAACGGCGAGTACGCAGACAATCATCAGAAGATACCGGAACCAGCGGCCGATATCGTCGGGATTTCCGCCCCCGCCAAAGCCGTTGTCGATGATCAGCTTGAAACCGGCCGGTATCGCCAGCGTTGCACTGGCCGTAATCAACAGCGCCACAAATGCCAGCGCGACCTTTGCCGGATAACGGGCCAGTTCGGACCAAATCATCTTGAGCGGCCCCAAGGTCTTTGCAGGCCGCGGCTGCTCTATAGTAGGGGAAGCTTCATCCATCGCGCGGTGCCTAAACGCGCGACAGGGTAAAATCCACTGCGCGCTTCGTTCCGATGCAAATAAGGCGCAATGATGCGTTGCACAATGAGACGAATGTCGTCACCATGCACTGCAACAAAACCGCCTTACGCGGGTCGCAGGGGAAAAAGTTTGCTTTATCACGCACATGAATTGCAGCGCGCATGGTTGACCAGCGCCAGCGCCTGGGCGGAAATTGGTGCAGGAATATTGAATAATCCGCGGATGCCGATGGGTTATCTGGGCCTGGGCCCGGCAGCGGCATCCGCTCTGGAAGTGTTCGCACATGCCGCTGCCCCTCGTGGCAAACCAATCTTCGGTATCGACTCGGTCGAAGTTGGCGGTACCGAATATGCGCTTTCGGAATCGACTGTGGTCTCAAAACCCTTCGGCAATCTGCTCAAGTTCCGGCGGGATCACTTGCCTGCCGGCGCGCCGAAGTTGATGATTGTCGCCCCGATGAGCGGCCATTATGCGACCTTGCTGCGCGGCACAGTCGAACGGATGGCAGAAAGCTGCGAAGTCTACATCACTGATTGGGCCGATGCCCGCACGGTGCCCGCCCGCGCCGGCAAATTCGATCTTGACGATTACATTGATTACCTGATCGAATTTCTGGATTTTATCGGCCCCGGCGCGCACATGATGGCGGTCTGCCAGCCTTCAGTGCCGGCACTGGCGGCAACGGCCCTGATGAATGCCGACAAACATCCGGCCCGACCGGTCACGCTGACCATGATGGGCGGCCCGATCGACACGCGCAAATCCCCGACGACGGTGAACGATCTGGCCATGGAACGGCCAATCGCCTGGTTCCGCGAAACCGTGATCGCCACGGTTCCACTGACCTATCGCGGATATGGCCGCAAAGTTTACCCGGGCTTCCTCCAGCTTGCCAGTTTCATGAGCATGAACCTGGGCAGCCACATGCTCAGCCATTACGAGATGTTCAAACACCTGAATGCCGGTGACGACGCGAGCGCGCAGGCGACCAAGGATTTCTACGAAGAATATCGCTCGGTCTGCGACATGACCGCCGAATTCTATCTCCAGACGGTGGAAGAAGTGTTCCAGAAACATTCAATCCCGAACGGAACCTTCGAACACAAGGGCAAGGTTGTCGATCTGGGGTCAATCCGTGACACCGCGATCCTTGCCATCGAAGGCGAGCGGGACGATATTTCAGGCATTGGTCAGACCAAGGCCGCGCTTGATCTTGCGACGGGTCTGGCGGCGGGCAAGAAGCACTATTACCTTGCCGAAGGTGCGGGCCATTACGGCATTTTCAACGGCAGCAAGTGGCGCGACAAAATCGCACCAGTGGTCGAAAGTTTCTTCGCCAAACATGGTGCGAAGGCAAAATTGAAAGCCGTCGCGTAATCCGCACACACCGCCTGCAGGTCCAGAGGTACGGCAGCCTCCCCAGAGCGGATTGCCCTGGGGAGGCCCGCCAAATCAGAAAATCTCGAACAGGCCTGCAGCGCCCATTCCGCCACCAACGCACATGGTGACGACGGCATATTTCGCGCCGCGACGTTTGCCTTCGATCAGTGCATGGCCCGTGCAGCGCGCCCCAGTCATGCCATAAGGATGACCGATAGAGATCGAACCGCCATTTACGTTAAGCAGGTCATTATCGATGCCCAGCCTGTCGCGGCAATAAATCACCTGCACGGCGAATGCTTCGTTGAGTTCCCACAGTCCGATATCGCTAACCTTCAGGTCGAACCGTTCCAGCAGCTTGGGAATGGCGAAGACCGGGCCGATGCCCATTTCGTCAGGTTCCGTACCGGCCACGGCCATGCCGACATAGCGGCCCAGCGGGGTCAGACCGCGCTTTTCCGCAGTCTTGGCTTCCATCACCACACAGGCGCTGGAACCATCCGACAATTGCGAAGCATTGCCTGCGGTAATTGTCATATCCGGGCCCATGACCGGCTTAAGGCTTGCCAGCCCTTCCAGCGTGGTTTCAGGACGATTGCCTTCGTCCTTTGCAATCGTAACCGCGACATCGCTGATTTCGCCGGTTTCCTTGCTTTGCACCTTCATGGTCGTTGAAACGGGCACGATTTCGTCATCAAACTTGCCCGCAGCCTGAGCCGCCGCAGTGCGCATCTGCGATTCAAGCGCATAGACGTCCATCGCTTCGCGCGTGATACCGTAACGCTTGGCCACGGTTTCGGCGGTCTGCAGCATCGGCATGTAGACGGCATTATGCATCGCCATCAGTTCGCGATCGGGCGCAACGCGCATTTCAGGGGTTTGCACCAAGCTGATCGATTCCTGACCGCCGGCGGCGACGATATCCATCCGGTCGACAATCACCTGCTTGGCGGCTGTGGCAATCGTCATCAGGCCCGAGGAACACTGGCGGTCCATGGACATCCCTGAAACGGTGACGGGCAAGCCTGCACGAAGGGCAACCTGACGGCCCAGATTGCCCGCTTGCGTACCTTGCTGAAGCGCAGCGCCCCAGATCACATCGTCCACTTCCGCGCCAGCGATTCCAGCGCGTTCAAGCGCCGGCTTAAGGGAATAGGCACCAAGCGTTGCGCCCGATGTGCTGTTGAAGGCGCCCTTGTAAGCACGGCCGATAGCCGTGCGGGCGGTGGAAACGATGACTGCATCACGCATAGTGAATTCCTTGAAGATTATCGGTTGGTCTGAAACCCCTGGGGGTCAGACGAAATACATGGTCATCCATTCGCAGATCAGAGCGGGCTTTTCTTCGCCTTCGATCTCGATGGTGATTTCCATGGTCTGCTGCCACTGGCCGGGGCGCTTTTCTGCCATTTCGAGCAACTTCCAATGGCCGCGAATGCGCTTGCCCGAGCGGACCGGAGCGATAAAACGCGTCTTGTTGCCACCGTAATTGACGGCCATCTTGATCCCTTCAACACGCGGCACATCGCTGTGGGCGGTGAGATATGGGATCATGGACAAGGTCAGAAAGCCATGGGCAATGGTCCCGCCGAAGGGAGTCATCTTGGCCATTTCCTCGTTCACATGGATGAACTGGTGATCCCCGGTTGCCTCGGCAAACTGGTTGATCCGTTCCTGGCTCATTTCGACCCATTCGCTGGTGCCGATGGTTTCGCCAACTTTCGCTGCAATATCCTGCGGGCTCATGTGCCTCTCCTAACTTCGCGATTACGATAAGAATGGCGGCTTCATGGCCTATTGCAAGGGCGAGCGCAACGCGCAGCCCGCAGACTCTACGGTGCCGTTACGGCATCTGAGGTCTCTGGCAGAGAAGGTGTGGAGACTTTGCCCAATTCTATCTTGCGGTGGCGCGAATCACTCTGCCGGCAATAGGTCCACAGCGCGATCTGGAGACCAATGAGCATCAGGATGAACGGCTGATAGGCGATACCCTGGAACAAGGCCCCCAGCAGATAGATGAGCTGGCCATATTGGAGGGCGCTGGCAAGTGGCGCCTGCCATTGCTCTGCCGCGCCTTTACGCTTGCGCCAGCCGCGCCGCAGCCGCTCCATCTGCCACAAGCCAAGCGCCTGGATCCACAACCACAGACCCAATCCCGGCCAACCCTGTTCGCCCAACATTTCGAAAAAGGCAGAGTGATAAGCGCGCGCTTCATCCGTTACCTGCTGGTATTCTACCGACTCGACATTTCCGGCCTTCTGCGTGACCGGCATGTTGTAAGTGAACCTGTTGCTGCGATAGGCATCGAAACCGCCGCCCATCGGATGCTCGCGCGCATAATCCAGCGTCCATTCCCACACCGCAACACGGGTAGATGCGGATTGATCGCCGGATGGCCGGTCAAGCGTACCCATCCGTTCGTAAAAGCTTTGCGGCAGAAACGGCAGCGCAACCACGGCCAGCAACGCGCCGACCGTTAGAAAGGTAAAGCGCCGTTTGGCCTCGCGCAGCATCAGAACGCAGAGCAGGCCGATGCAGAGCAGGCCGGTGCGTGCTTCCGTCCCGACCGGAATCAACAGACAAGCGGCGATCAGGGAATAGGCAAACAGTTTTACCCGCCAGTCCGGCGCAAACACGGTTCCATACCGCGTGAACCACAGGATCAGCGGGATAATCGCAATCGCGACTGTGGCCAGAGTTGAACTTTCATAAAGTCCGCTGTTATCATTGACGAAATAATACAGATTTTCATAGCCGCCGCCGCCCGCAGCGGTCTTGATGCCGGCGCTGATAATGATGGCCGCCGCCGTCAACACCATGACCAAAGCGGCGCCTTCGATCCTCAGCCGGGTGGTCAAGGTCAGCGGGAAGAAAATGGCGAAGAACATGGCCTTCCATACCCACGCCCATTTGTTGGCCGCATCGACGGGGAAATCGGCATAGGCCGTGCTGATCGCACAATAGATCAGCAAACACAGCAACAGGAACTGGCGCAGGGTAAACCGGCTGCCGCGTTTGGAATCGGCCAGCAACCACCCTGCAAAAGCGGCACAAAACGCGATCAGCGAGATCGGGAAGGCGGAAGTGATGGACCAGCCGATCTTCTGCGGCGCAAGGATGTCTATATAGAGATAGGCCAGCACCCAGACAAAAGGCCGCCTTATCCCTGCGAGGAGAAACGCCAGGACAAACCCGAAGAGAGCCAGGTCGAGCATTGCGGCTAGATCAGCGGCTCAAACGGTTCGGCGGCATCGTCATGGTCGAGTGCATCATTCCGCAACAGCCGAATCAGCGCCAAGGCAATCAGCGCATGGGTCAGGGCAAGGGCGAAGTAATCGATCACAGGACTGGGCGGCCTTTCGGGCTTTTGCGGCTGGTATCCCTAGCACAGGTCGGTTGACGCGCCGTTAAGGGTGTTATGGCATAGAGTTTTGCATGACTCGTGTGCTGCATATCCTTGATCACTCGCTACCGCTCCACAGCGGTTACAGTTTTCGCACGCGCGCCATCCTGAAAAGCCAGCTGGCCGCCGGAGTGGATGTTCGCGCCATTACCGGTCTTCGCCATCCGAATGCCGGGCACGAGATTGAAGAAATTGATGGCCTGACCTTCTATCGCACACCTGGCGTCGCAAGCGGACCGGCAGGGATGCGCGAATGGCTTGAAATCACGCGCTTCGCCGAAGCGATCGACGCTGTGGTGGCGGAATGGAAACCGGATATTCTCCATGCCCATTCGCCCGCCCTATGCGGCCTTGCCGCCCTGAAGGTGGCGCGCAAGCACAATATTCCACTGGTTTATGAAATCCGCGCGTTCTGGGAAGACGCCGCAGTTGGCAATCTGGCGGGGCGCTATGGATCGGTCAAATATCGTGCCACCCGCGCGTTGGAAAACCGGGTGGTGGCTGGCGCTGACGCGGTATTCACTATCTGTGACGGCCTGCGTGATGATTTGATCGGGCGGGGTCACCCCGGCGGGAAAATCGGCATCTCGCCCAATGGCGTGGACTTGACCCTGTTCGGCGATCCGCCCCAACGCAGCAGCGAACTGGCGCAGAAACTGGGGCTGGGATCCGGTCCGGTGATCGGCTTCATCGGCAGTTTTTACGATTACGAAGGTCTGGATGATCTGATTGCCGCGATGCCGTTGCTCCGCGCATTGCAGCCCGAAGCCCAATTGTTGCTGGTTGGAGGCGGGCCAATGGACGATGCCTTGCGCAGTCAGGCTGCCGCCTCGACCGCAAGTGAGGCAATTTCATTCGCCGGCCGCGTACCCCACGAGGAAGTGGAACGCTATTATTCCCTGATCGATATCCTGGCTTACCCGCGCAAAGCCAGCCGGCTGACCGATCTGGTAACCCCGCTCAAACCGCTTGAAGCCATGGCCCAGCGCCGAATCGTGGCGGCTTCCGATGTTGGCGGACATCGCGAACTGATCGTTGATGGCGCAACTGGCATCCTGTTTTCGGCTGATGACCCGCTGGACTGTGCCAACGCTTTGGCTGATCTCCTAGAAAATCGCGCTGAATGGGATGTCATGCGCGAACGGGCAATGGAACATGTGCGCAGCCGGCACGACTGGGCCAATAATATTCATCGTTATCAATCCGTTTATCACCACTTACTAGGCTGCGGCGCGAACAGGGCCTTGCCCAGGGCTGCGTGAGCCGTAACCAAGGCGATAACCCGCCAAAGGAAAACCAATCGTGGTAACTCAAGAACAGGGCGGATCGGGCAGAAAGCGGGCCACCAAGGTGCCGATCCGTGCACACCCGGCCTTTCCGCTAATTGTTGCTGTTTGGCTTTCTGCCTTGCTGGGCATTGGCAGCCTGATGGTGCCAACCGTAATGCTGGAAAAATTGATCGAGCCCACAGGCGCAAGTTTAATCATACCGGCAGCACAGCCGCCACTGGGGTCCACAGCGCAGCTGATCTTTGCCTTGGCTGCCGCAGCGCTTGGTGCTGCGATCGGCCTGATCGTCGCGCGCGCCATTTCGGCAATTCCTGCAAAGCCTGCCGCGGCCAGCTCCGGCAAGGCAAAGAAACCGATTGTTCCGCATGAGGAACTGGGTTCCGACAGTCTCGACCAACCTATTCAGGACAATGCGATTGCATTTGCCGACGAGCCGGCATTCCGCGCACCCGCGGCCGAATTCGCCGAAGCCGAATTCACAGATCGGGAGGATATCCCGGACGAAGGCTTGTCACCAGTGTCGCGGTGGCTGATCGCAAGGCCGCTGGATGAATTGGGAACACTTGAATTGGTCGAACGCCTTGCGCTGTCGTTACAACGCCGGGAACCTGCGCGCCGAACGCGGATCAATGCCAATCCCCAAGCTATGACAATCGCGGCGAACCAGGACAATTCCGAAGCGTGGCCAGCCATGAATTCGAATTCATGCTCTGCACAGGGGGGCGAAGCCGGTATGAATGCCTTCAATGCGGACATCGACCAGAGCGCGCCTGTATCCAGAATTCCGGGCTCATTGCAGCGCCGCAACGCGCCGTTTACGGATACCGCTGCCCCGTCAGAACCTGATCTGGCCGCAGCGGATCACGCCCTGCACCGGGCCCTGGAAAAGCTCCAGAGACTAAGCGGCGCTGCCTGAAGCGCGCCGAAACTGTGCCATTCGCGATACTTGGCCCGCTGGCGCGATCCGGCGCCCTTTGCTATGTCCGGATGACGGCGCTGGCCTGCAAGGTTAAACTATATAGGGCTGAACGATAACTTCCGCCTTCGCAGTTGCAAAAGTCACTTCCTGTCGTCAATAAGCGCCAAAGCGATAACTTTACTGCGACAGGTGGCAGGAAGAGTCGCATTTCATTGCCGGGCGGGGCTGAACACGGCTCAGGCCAGGCACCTGACAGGATGGGAATTCGAATGGGCTACCCTGCACCCCAGGGCATGTATGATCCGCGTAACGAGCACGATGCCTGCGGTGTCGGGCTGGTGGCGCATATCAAGGGTAAGAAAAGCCACGCGATTGTCACTCAGGCACTCGAAATCCTGACCAATCTTGACCATCGCGGCGCCGTCGGTGCCGACCCGCTGCTGGGCGATGGCGCCGGTATCCTGCTGCAGATCCCCGATCCCCTTATCCGCAAATGGGCTGACAGCAGCGGCCATGAATTGCCCCAGCCCGGCGATTACGCGGTGGCCATGTGCTTCATGCCGCAAGACGAGGCCGCGCGCGATTTCCTGACGGAACAGCTGGAAAAATTCATCGCCAAGGAAGGCCAGCAGCTGATTGGCTGGCGCGATGTTCCGACCACGCTTGACGGTTTGGGCAAGGCCGTGATCGCGTCCATGCCGGTCATACGGCAGTGCATCGTCGCCAGAGGAGAAAACTGCGCCGACCAGCAAGCGTTCGAACGCAAGCTGATCGTGATCCGCAAGCAAACGCTCAATCCGCTCGCCAAACTTGCCGAAAAGCATGACCTGCCCGATCTCGGCAAGGCCTACATCCCCAGCTTCTCAAGCCGCACTATCGTTTACAAGGGGCTGCTGCTGGCAAATCAGGTAGGCAGTTTCTACGATGACCTGCGTGATCCCGATTGCGTCAGCGCCTTGGGGCTCGTCCATCAGCGCTTTTCGACCAACACTTTCCCCAGTTGGCGCCTGGCCCATCCCTATCGCCTGATCGCCCATAATGGTGAAATCAACACGGTTCGCGGCAATGTGAACTGGATGAATGCCCGGCGCCGGACGATGGAAAGCGAACTGCTCGGCCCTGATCTCGACAAGATGTGGCCGCTGATTCCGCACGGCCAGTCGGATACTGCCTGTCTCGACAATGCGCTCGAGCTCTTGCTGGCGGGCGGGTATAGCCTGGCCCATGCCATGATGATGCTGATGCCGGAAGCCTGGGCCAAGAACCCGCTGATGGATACAGGGCGCCGCGCATTCTACGAATATCACGCCGCGCTGATGGAACCTTGGGACGGACCGGCGGCGGTCGCGTTTACCGATGGGCGCCAGATCGGTGCGACGCTCGATCGTAATGGCCTCAGGCCCGCACGATTCTGCGTTACCAAGGATGATCTGGTCTGCCTTGCTTCGGAAAGCGGAGTGTTGCCCTTTCCAGAAGAGGACATCACCCGCAAATGGCGTCTTCAGCCGGGGCGGATGCTGTTGATCGATCTCGAACAGGGTCGGATTATCGAGGATGAGGAACTGAAGGCCGAACTGGCTGGCGCCCATCCCTATGCCGAATGGCTGGACAAGGCCCAGTATAAGCTGGAAGACCTCGACCAGATTGACGATGAACTGGCCGAAGTGCCGCAGCATACCACCGAGCTGCTCCAGCGCCAGCAAGCCTTTGGCTATACACAGGAAGATATCAGCAAATTCCTTGAACCGATGGCCGCACTCGGTGAAGATCCAATCGGTTCAATGGGCACGGACACGCCCATCGCCGTGCTGTCCGATCGCAGCCGCTTGCTTTACGATTACTTCAAGCAGAATTTTGCCCAGGTCACCAATCCGCCGATCGATCCCATCCGCGAAGAACTGGTGATGAGCCTGTTGTCCATGATCGGCCCGCGCCCCAATTTGCTGGGCCGCGATGCCGGCACCCACAAGCGGCTCGAAGTTTCCCAGCCGATCCTGACCAATGAAGATCTGGCCAAGATCCGATCAGTCGAAGGGGCGCTGGACGGTGCCTTTCGTACGGCAACCATCGACATTACCTGGAGCGCCGCCAAGGGGGCCAAGGGCCTTGCCTATGCGCTGAAGGAAATGTGCTGGGCCGCGACCGAGGCGGTGCTGCAAGACCATAATATCCTGGTCCTGTCCGACAGGGAGCAGGGGCCGGACCGCATCCCCATGCCGGCGGCATTGGCAACCGCCGCCGTTCATCACCATTTGGTGCGGCAGGGTTTGCGGATGCAGACGGGGCTTGTCGTTGAAACCGGCGAAGCGCGCGAAGTGCACCATTTCTGCGTTCTTGCTGGTTATGGCGCGGAAGCGGTCAATCCCTATGTCGCCTTCGAGACGCTGGAACAGCTGCGGCAGCTGAAGCATCCCGATTTGACGGCGCGCCAGGTTGAAAAGAACTTCATCAAGGCCATCGGCAAGGGCATCCTCAAGGTCATGTCCAAGATGGGCATATCGACGTATCAGTCCTATTGCGGCGCCCAGATATTCGACGCAGTCGGGCTGAGCGGAAAATTTGTCGACGCCTATTTCACCGGAACGGCAACCACGATCGAAGGCATCGGCCTTAAACAAGTGGCCGAAGAAGCCGTCAGCCGACATGCAGTGGCCTATGGCGATAACCCGCTATACCGGACCATGCTCGACGTTGGCGGAGTGTACCAGTACAGACTGCGCGGCGAAAACCACGCCTGGACTCCGGCCAACATCGCCAATCTTCAACATGCGGTGCGCGGCAACGATCCGAAAAATTATGCCGAATTCGCCAAGTCGATTAACGAACAATCCGAACGGCTTCTGACCATTCGCGGGCTGATGGAACTGACGCCTGCGGATCAGCCACTCGATCTGGATCAGGTCGAACCGGCAGTGGAAATCGTCAAACGCTTCAGCACCGGGGCAATGAGCTATGGCTCGATCAGCCGCGAGGCCCATACGACTCTGGCCGTCGCGATGAACCGGATCGGGGCGCGATCCAATACCGGTGAAGGCGGCGAGGAAGTGGATCGCTTCACTCCGCTTGCCAATGGCGATTCGATGCGCTCTGCGATTAAACAGGTTGCCAGTGGCCGCTTTGGCGTGACCACGGAATATCTGGTCAACGCTGACGACATCCAAATCAAGATGGCGCAGGGCGCCAAGCCCGGTGAAGGTGGGCAACTGCCGGGCCATAAGGTCGACAAGGTAATCGGCGCGGTGCGCCATGCGACACCGGGCGTAGGTCTGATCTCGCCCCCGCCGCACCATGACATTTACTCGATCGAAGATCTGGCGCAGCTGATCCATGATCTCAAGAATGTGAACACGGCAGCGCGTATTTCGGTCAAACTCGTATCCGAAGTCGGCGTCGGCACAGTGGCGGCCGGCGTATCCAAGGCGCGGGCGGACCATGTGACAATTTCGGGTTACGAAGGCGGCACCGGTGCCTCGCCGCTGACCAGCCTTACCCATGCCGGTAGTCCGTGGGAAATCGGCCTGGCTGAAACACAGCAAACGTTGCTGCTCAATGATCTTCGCAGCCGTATCGCCGTGCAGGTGGACGGCGGGCTGCGCACTGGGCGCGACGTGGCGATTGGCGCCCTGCTGGGCGCAGACGAGTTCGGCTTTGCGACAGCCCCGTTGATTGCCGCGGGCTGCATCATGATGCGCAAATGCCACCTCAACACCTGCCCGGTGGGGGTCGCGACGCAGGATCCGGTGCTGCGCGCGCGTTTCACCGGTCTGCCAGAGCATGTGATCAATTACTTCTTCTTCGTGGCCGAAGAACTGCGCGCAATCATGGCCGAAATGGGCTTTGCCACAATCGACGAGATGATTGGCCGGGTGGACCGGATCAATATGGCCCGGGTGGAACGCCACTGGAAAGCCGAAGGGGTCGATCTGTCCCGCCTCCTGCACCAGGTCGAAGTGCCCGAAGGCAAGCAGCTCTACCACACAGAAACCCAGGACCATGGACTGGCCGCGGCGATGGACAATGAACTGATCGCAGCCTGCCAACCCGCTTTGACCAAGGGCGAACCGGTGCAGCTGGACCGCACGATCCGCAACGTCAACCGCACCGTTGGCGCGATGCTTTCAGGTGAAATTGCCAAGGCTTATGGCCATGCGGGTCTCAAGCCCGATACGATCCGCATCAATCTGACCGGCGTTGCCGGGCAAAGCTTTGGTGCATGGCTGGCCCATGGCGTCACCCTCGACCTGACCGGCGATGCCAATGACTATGTCGGCAAGGGACTTTCCGGAGGACGCATCATCGTGCGCCAACCCGAAGGTATTCACCGCGACCCGACCACCAATATCATTGTCGGCAACACCGTGCTTTACGGCGCAATCGCCGGAGAAGCCTATTTCGGCGGCGTGGCGGGTGAACGTTTCGCCGTGCGCAATTCCGGTGCCGTGGCGGTAGTCGAAGGGACCGGCGATCACGGGTGCGAATATATGACCGGCGGCGTGGTTGCCGTGTTGGGCACCACCGGGCGCAATTTTGCGGCAGGGATGTCTGGCGGAATCGCCTATGTCTATGATCAGAATGGCAATTTCTCCGAACTGTGCAATCAGGCCCAGGTCGATCTGCTGCCTGTTTCGGCCAAGCCCGATGACGAAGACGGCACCGGGCGGCCGCAACAGCGAGCCCGCAGCGTTTCCGATGCCGGAATGGGCGACATGTTGCGCCACGATGCCGAACGCCTGAAAATCCTGGTTGAACGGCACAAGCTCCACACGGGCAGCGCGCGCGCCGCCTATATCCTCGACAATTGGGACGCTTGCCTGCCCAAATTCGTCAAGATCATGCCGCGCGATTATGCCGCAGCGCTCCGCCAGCTCGAAGCCGAGCGGGACGAAGCGGCGACCGTGGCGGCGGAATAGAACAGGGACGCAGGCGATGGGTAAGGATACCGGCTTTCTCGAAATCGAACGCAAGGACCGCACTTACGCGGACCCTAACCAGCGGCTGAAGCACTACCGCGAATTCGTGATTCCGCCCGATGAAAGCGCCCTGCGCAAGCAAGCATCGCGCTGTATGGATTGCGGTATTCCTTATTGCCACAACGGCTGCCCGGTGAACAACATCATCCCCGACTGGAACAATCTGGTCTATGAAGGGGACTGGAAGAATGCGCTGGATGTGCTGCATTCGACCAACAATTTTCCCGAGTTTACCGGCCGGATCTGCCCTGCCCCGTGCGAGGCCAGTTGCACGCTGAACATCATCGACAGCCCGGTAACGATCAAATCAATCGAATGTGCAATCGTTGATCGCGGCTGGGAAGAAGGCTGGATCGAGCCGCAAGTTCCCACGCACAAAACCGGCAAGAGCGTGGCAGTGGTTGGTTCCGGCCCAGCGGGAATGGCGTGTGCCCAGCAATTGGCCCGTGCCGGACATTCGGTAACCCTGTTCGAAAAGAACGACCGGATCGGCGGCTTGATGCGTTACGGTATTCCTGACTTCAAGATGGAAAAACATCTGATCAACCGCCGCGCGGTGCAGATGGAAGCGGAAGGCGTTACATTCCGCACCAGCGCCGAAGTCGGGGTCGATATATCGTTCAAGAGCCTGCAGGAAAATTTCGATGCCATCGTCCTGTCGGGCGGTGCTGAAGATCCGCGTTCGCTGGAAATTCCCGGCGCAGAACTGTCCGGTGTGCGGATGGCGATGGAATTCCTCACCCAGCAGAACAAGCGCAATGCAGGTGATGATGAAGTGCGTGCCGCGCCGCGCGGAACACTGACCGCGACGGACAAGGATGTGATCGTGATCGGCGGCGGCGATACCGGCTCGGACTGTGTCGGCACATCCAACCGGCAGGGTGCAAAAAGCGTGACCCAGCTCGAAATCATGCCGCAGCCGCCGGTGCATGAAGACAAGGCACTAACCTGGCCCGACTGGCCGTTGAAGCTGCGGACATCCTCCAGCCACGAAGAAGGCGTGGTGCGCGACTGGTCGGTCCTGACCAAGCGGGTCATTGGTACCGATGGCCAGGTCACCGGGCTCGAATGCGTGCGCCTGATGTGGGAGGGCGGCAAAATGCAGGAAGTTGAAGGCAGCACTTTCGTGCTTCCCGCCGACCTGATCCTGCTCGCTATGGGTTTTGTCGGCCCGAAGAAGCATGGCTTGATTGACCGGTCTGGCGTGGAATTGTCTGATCGCGGCAATGTCGCCGCCAATACAGACGATTATGCCACGAGCGAACCGGGTGTGTTTGCCTGCGGTGATATGCGGCGCGGGCAATCGCTGGTGGTGTGGGCGATCCGCGAAGGCCGCCAATGCGCGCGCAGTGTCGATATGGCGCTGATGGGTGCCAGCGAACTGCCGCGTTAGGAACCCTCCAGCACCGATTTCTCCGCATCGCATCCCGCAAGCGGCGTAGCTGTACCGGCCAAGGCCTGCACTTCGTTGCGGGCCGCGGTGACATCGCGCTCATAATCGCTGACCGACTGGAGGCGCGCGAAGGTTGCCGCAGCGATGACGCGGCCTTCTTCGACATCGCTTTCCCAATGGACATTGCAGATTGCCCGACTTTCGCCATAGGCGCGGCCACGGGCGACAATCTGTGTGGCCCGTTCCGGCAGGATGCTGGCAAGCACCAGGCTGGTGCCGTAACCGATTGCGCTATGCCCTGAAGGATAGGAACCATTCTTGCGGAGCCCGGCTTCATCCTCGGGCGTGCAACTGGGCTGGCCATTGACGGTAAAGGGCCGCGCCCGCTGATAAAGGCTCTTCACACCGCCGGTCGACATGCCGAAATCACTGCCCACACGGCGCAGCAGATTGGCGATGGCCGGCGTCGCCTGCGGACTGATGGCAATCCCGGCGGCGCAGGAGAAGGCCTTGCCGTACCAGCCAGACCCAAGGTCGGCATCCTGTGCGGCCAATTGCCAGCGGGCCGATCCCGTCAGAGCCAAGGCCGAACGGTTGCGGGCTTGGTCGCCTGCCTCTTCGCTGCTGCCCGCTTGCGGAGGAGCCGGTACCAGCGTTTCACCCTGGGGCAGCGGACCGCCGATATAGGGTGCGCCGAAATCGTAACCAGCCGGCGCTGTGGGCGCGGCGGCTGCCGGAGGCGGCACGGGGTTGCCGGTTGCCGAACAGGCCGCGGCGGCAAGCAGGACTGGTAACCAGACATAGCCAGGCTTCACGAACAATTCCTTCCGGTTGATTTACCGCCGCAGGGATCAACCTTCCCGAACGGCTTGGCAAGAGGCATCATGCAGGGCACGCCTGCACGATGAAGGCAGGAAGCCTACCAGCGGATCGGGCCGCGGCCATGCTCTTCGAGAAAGGCATTGGCCTGACTGAACGGCCTTGAACCAAAGAACCCGCGATATGCAGACAGCGGGCTTGGATGCACCGATTTCAGTACCAGATGGCGGCTTGAACCGGCAAGTTCGGGGATGCGCGCGGCTTTGCCCTGCGCGTGACTGCCCCACAGGATGAAGACACTCGGCTCTGCGCGCGCCGCAACCGCGGCAACCACAGCGTCGGTGATGGCTTCCCAGCCCCGCCTGGCGTGACTGCCCGCCTGCCCCGCCTCAACAGTGAGCGATGCGTTGAGCAGCAGGACCCCCTGCCGGGCCCAGGGTGCAAGATCGCCATTATCCGGCGGCGTAACCCCTAGATCGCTCGCCAGTTCCTTGTAGATATTCACCAGAGAGGGCGGCATCCGGATACCGTCCGGCACGGAGAAAGACAGGCCATGCGCCTGCCCCGGGCCGTGATAGGGATCCTGTCCCAGGATAACGACTTTGACGTCTTCGAGCGGAGTCAGTTCCAGCGCCCGCAACCGCTGTCCGCGCGGCGGGTATATTTCTCGGCCCGCCGCTTCCTCTGCCTGCAGCCAGCCGCCCAATTTGCGCGAATCGGGCGCGGCCAAAGCGGGCTCGAGAACCTTCTGCCAGCTTTCGGGAATCTGCTCTGTTGCCATGGGGCGAACTTACAACCCGCAGCCCTTCCCTGCCACAGGCACTTTCCCTCTGTCCCCAATCGTCCTAGGGAACCGGATATGGCAGTTTATTTTCATGAAGAAGACCTTCCCGAAGGCGTTCTCGCACCCGGCCCGATTGCAATCGATACGGAGACGATGGGGCTTATCACACCGCGTGACCGCCTGTGCCTGGTCCAGATCAGCGATGGCGGGGGTGATGAACATCTGGTTCGTTTCGCCAAGGACAGCAATTTTGCGGCACCGAATCTGAAGGCTGTTCTGGCCGATCCTTCGCGGCTGAAGCTTTATCACTTCGCCCGATTCGATTTGGCAGCAATCGAACATTATCTCGGGGTTGAGGCGTCACCGGTATTCTGCACCAAGATCGCCAGCAAGATGACCCGGACCTATACGGACCGCCACGGACTGAAAAATCTTGTCCAGGAACTGCTGGGCGAAGACATTTCCAAGCAGCAGCAAAGTTCCGACTGGGGCGCGGATCAGATCAACGAAGCGCAGCGCGAATATGCCGCGTCCGATGTACGCTTTCTCCACCGCTTGAAGGCGGTGCTGGAAGTGCGGCTGGAACGCGAAGGGCGCACTCAAATGGCGCAGGCTTGCTTCGATTTTCTGCCTACACGGGCCAGGCTCGATCTGGCTGGCTGGGCCGAGCACGACATTTTCAGCCACATGTAGGGCGCAATTGCGCAAGACACGACCATGAGCGAGCGGATCGAAACCAGCGAAGCCAAACAGTTGCGCTCCATGCGCCAGCATTTT
Organism: Erythrobacter sp.; assembly: GCA_024642565.1. Lineage (GTDB taxonomy): Bacteria > Pseudomonadota > Alphaproteobacteria > Sphingomonadales > Sphingomonadaceae > Allopontixanthobacter. Next base: position 79,872 of record JAHEAV010000002.1, on the reverse strand, counting down.
GCTGCGCCCGGCGGATCGCACGACCGGCTGGTGTCCTTTCTGGCAAAAGCGCTGCCCATGGCGATCGGCGTGCTCGCGGCCTTTATGGTCATCACCCCGCTCAGCCCGCGCGGCGAAGTCAGCTTCCTGCTCGACCGGAACAAGGTTTCGGTGATCGACGAACGGCTGAGGGTCGATAGTGCGATGTATCGGGGCAAGGATAATCTGGGCCAGCCCTTTTCCCTGACCGCCGGAGAAGCGGTCCAGAAATCCGCAGCCGAAGGTGTCGTCCGGATGCGTGAGATGGTCGGGCGGATTCTGCTACCGGAAGGCCCAGCCCAGATCGCGGCACAGGGGGGCACCTATACCATTGCCCAGGATGTCGTATCGATTACAGGTCCGCTGCTGGTTTCCGCGGCAGACGGTTACCGCATGACTGCGAGCGGAGTTTCGCTCAATTTGCGGACGCGTCACCTGATTGGCGACGGCGGCGTAAGCGGGGAAATTCCGGCAGGCACATTCTCTGCAGACCGGATGGAAGCCGATCTGTCCGCCCGCACGATCACACTGGAAGGCCGGGCCAGATTGCGAATGATACCAGGCGAAATAAGGATGCCGCGATGAACAAGCACCTGATCACCAGCGCGCGCTGGGCAACGGCCGGTTTTACCCTGGCGCTGTGCGCATTTGGTGCCACGATTGGCGGCCTGCAGGCCAACGCCCAGGCAATCGCGGCCCACAATTCCAATGCCCCTGTCAGCACCGCTGCGGACCGGATGGAATTGCAGGAGCGCCAGAAACGCTTCGTCCTCTCGGGCAATGTCGATGTCACTCAGGGCGATCTTCGCCTGCGGACCGCGCGCGCGCTGGTAAATTATACCGATGCCGGCCTGTTCGATATCCAGCGGCTCACCGCCACCGGCGGGGTGCAGGTTACGCGCGGCAATGAAGCCGCGAGCGGCGATGTTGCCGTCTATGATTTCAATCGGCGGATCATCACCATGGCGGGCAATGTGCGCCTGCGCCGCGGCGGCGATACCCTCAGCGGCGGGCGGCTGGTGATCGATCTGCAGAGCGGTATTTCGAGCATCGATGGCAGCGCATCGCAGTCTTCGGCGGTTGTCGGCAGCGGCGAAGGTGCCACCCGGTCAAACGGCCGCGTGACGGGTACGTTCACAGTTCCGCAGAAATAGAGTCCCGGCCTGGTTTGCGCGCCGTAATGGCAATCGTGACCGGATAGGCCGGATCCGCAGGCTCCAGCCAGGCCTCGCCCACGTCCTGTGTTGCAACACCCTGAAGAAAACACGTCGCAGAAAACAGGTTTCCTGCCACTTCGATCTCGACATTCTCTGCGCCGAATGCATCGGCGAACAGCCGCATCGCGGATTGCCGGGTAAACAACCAGTACCAATCCCACTGGTCGGGCACGATCGGGCTCAAGCCCGGCACCGTGGCCAGCAAGGCACCGCCGGGCCGCAAGCTTCGGTGAAGCGATGCGATGGCGGCCTTGATATCGTAGATATGTTGCAGCGTCTGGGTCATCACGATGCAATCAAAACTATCTGCAGGCAGGCAATCTGCCTGGGCGAGATCACCAATTATTGTCGCCCCCGGGCTTCCGGATTCCGAGTTGAACACGTCCTGGCGGGTTATGCCCACCCCGAACCGCCGGCTGTAGGCGGAATCGCCAAATTCCAGCACATGGCCGGTGATCATGGCGGCATGACGGGATAGAAAGCCTTCGATGTAATAGCGATCGACCGGTGTGCCGCGGCCAAAACCGAAATAGGGGTCGACCGGACGCAAACGGGCCAGATCCCCAAAATCGACCAAGCCGATTTTCCGGACCGTCATCCGCCTGCGGATTTCCCGGAAGAAATCCAGCGCTGGCCCCGGCAAAGCTGCGACCAAGGCCTGTCGCAGGGCCGCCATGAATGACGAAGCCGGCGCTATCCGCATCCAGTTTCTGAGCTCTGGCAACTGCTGCCGCAGGCCTGACCCACGGCGCTTCCATGCCTGATCGGCAAAGGCCCGGGGCAGCGCCTTCATGCCCGCCTCCCAAGCGGCCAAAGCCGCGCCATCCTCCGCCTCGGGACGATGGCGGTCGAGTACCAGTTTCGACCAATGGAGCATGGTCATCGTATCGTGCGACATATTTTGCCCATGCAGCCGGTAACCGGCAACTTCGCCGCCATGCGACGCAATCCGGCTGGATTTGCTCATCCGGAGATAGACATCATAGTCTTCGCAACGGGCAAGATCAGCATCAAATCCACCAATCTCCGCCAGTTTGTGCCGGTCATACAGCACCGTCCCATGCATCCGGATGACATTCTCGCGCAGCAGGGCCTGATGCGCCAAGGGGCCGCAGCGTGTGACAAAAGGACCAGCCTTGCGCTGCAACTGGTGATCGACAATCGAATAAGCCCCATAGACCAGACCGGCCCCCGGATTGGCAGCCATGCAGGCCAGACCGCGCTCAACCGCTTCGGCGGTCAGGACATCATCGGCATCCAGAAACAGGATGAAGGGGCATGTCGCCGCTTCCAACCCGGCGTTGCGTGCCGCCGCCAGTCCCTGGTGTCCGGTGCGGATAAGGCGGACAGTGGGGCCAAAACCGGGCACCTGCCCCGGATCACTGTCCGAGCCATCATCAACAACGATCACTTCGGCCGCGGAATGTGTCTGTGCGGCGATGCTGTCCATCGCATCCGCAAGAAAGTGCGCATCATTATGCGTAGTCACAACGATAGTGACATCAGCCGGGCCAGGCGCGCGCAAGGTCATCAATCCATGGCCCTTCCCAGCATCATGATCCCATGGGTAGCCCAAACGCCGCTGTATCCAAAGTGTCTTGTCCTTAACCCGCTTGCCGCAATCGCACGGAGGCTTTGCCCATTTGCCGCTGCCCATTTGCCGTTGCCTTCGCCTGCCACTATGCCCGGTCAGGCAATTCGCAAACAGGCAGGGCATGACCGCACACGCTACGCAAATGCCGGAAATCGAATCCCGCGACGGAATCTGGCAACGCCTTGCCAAGCCCGGTCCGCTGGCTGCCGTCGTGCGGCCGCACCTGCGTTTGCTGCCACTTGTCGCAATCCTGGGACTGGTAGCGAGCGCTTTCGAAGGAATCGGGATCGGCGCGCTGATCCCTCTGACGGCGCTATTGTTCGTAGAATCCCGTCCCGAAATGACCAACCATTCGTTGCAACGCCTGTCCGATTGGGCATGCGACCTGCCCCAGCACACCGCGATTCTTGGCTTTGGCGGCGCGATATTGCTGTTCATGCTGTTCAAGGGGCTGTTCCAGTGGCTCAACAACCGGCTGATTGCGCATCTCTACGCCCGGCTCGCCAAGGATCTGACAGACGCCCTGGCCAACCGAATTGTGACGCTGGACTATGACGTGATCCTGCGTTGCCATGCCTCCCGGCTGGTCACGATCCTTTCGGAAGACAGCTGGACCACGGCCGAACTGTTCCGAACCATGCTGAACAGCATCACCGCCGTTGTCGCGCTGGCGGTTTTTGCCAGCCTGTTGCTGTGGCTTAACTGGGCGCTGTTCCTGATCGTGCTGATCGGCGGACTGTTGATTCTGGCCGCGCTGTTGGGCCTATTTGAGGCGCAAGGGCGGATCAGCCTTGCCACAATGCGGCAGAACCGTACGCTTGGGCAGCGTATGCTCGAAATCATCACCGGCGCGCGCACGATCCGGATTTACAACCGGCAGGATGCCGAACAGGAACGCTTTGCCAGCGTATCGGCGGGCGTATTCGATGGTATCTTCCGGATCGAGGATTTGCGCGGGCGTATCGGACCCGGCCTCGATCTGATGCTCGCCGCTGTGTTCATCGCCATTGTCCTGGCCGCTTATGCCATGCGTACTCCGCTACCCGAACTTATCGCCTTTCTGGTTCTGGTGTCGCGCGCGCAGCCCCAGGCGAACCTGCTGTTCGGTGCCCGCGGTGAAATTGCGGCTCGGCAGGGTGCCGTAAGTGAAGTGAAATGGCTGCTTGGTCAGATCGGCGCACCCTCCGCTGTGGCGGCTCCACCTGTCTGGGTGGCATTCGATCAACCCATTCGATTCGAAGCGGTTTCCTATCAATATCCGGATGGCGGAGCGGCCCTGGATCACTGCAGCTTTTCCATCGAACCCGGTCAATCGACAGCGCTGATCGGCAATTCGGGTGCCGGAAAGACAACCATCGTCAATTTGCTCGCGCGATTGGTGGAGCCGGGTTCCGGATCGCTCTATCTCGGGTCTGCCCCGCTTGCCGGGATCGATCCACGCGCGTGGCGCCAGCGGCTGGCGGTGGCCGGGCAGGATACCCAATTGTTCGACGGATCGATCGCCCACAACATCGCCATCGGCCGGCCGGAGGCAAGCCGGCGAGACGTGGAAGAGGCTGCCGAAGCGGCAGGCGCGCGCGAATTTATCGCACAGCTGACCGGCGGTTTCGAGACAATGGTGGGCGAAAATGGCGCGCGGCTGTCTGGCGGGCAACGGCAACGGATCGGTCTGGCACGGGCGCTGATCAAACAGGCGGACTTGCTGATTCTGGACGAAGCCATCAACGCCGTCGACGCCTTGTCGGAATGCGAAATCATGGACATGATTTCCGAAAGGCGGCTGTTCCGCAGCTTGCTGCTGATCAGCCACCGGCCCGGCCCGTTGGCACGGTGCAGCCATGGTATCGTATTGGAACGGGGGCGGGTGATCGAGACGGGGCCGGTTGCCGATCTGGATCGTTACCGCGCGATCAGAGCCGGGGCGCGATGACCACCGCCGGGGCACATCCGTCCTTCTCCATTATCATCCCGACCTACCAGCGGCGCGATGCGGTCTGCGCAGCGGTGCGGGCCGCCGCGCGGCTCGAATATGCCGGAAAGCTAGAACTTGTGGTCGTTGTCGATGGTTCAACCGACGGGACAGAGGCGGCGCTGCAGGCCATCTCCCCACCGTTCGCCTTGCGCATAGTGGCACAGAAGAACGGCGGGCTGGCAGCGGCGCGAAACCGCGGCGCTGCGGAAGCGAAGGGCGACATTTTGCTGTTCCTGGACGACGATATGATCTGCCGTCCCGACCTGGTGAAACAGCATTGCCAGTCCTTTGCCGAAGGGGCCGACGCGGTCGTGGGCGAAATTCCTCTCGACCCTGCTACTTCCTCAAATTTTCTGACCGATGCGATTGCCCGCTGGGCAATGGATTCAGGCCTAGAAGCACGCGAACGCCCCGTGTTGACGCCGTTCAATATCTATGGCGGGCAACTCTCTGTCCGGCGTGATGTCTTCGAATCTCTCGGCGGCTTCGATCGCGCTTTCACCGAAGGCGGGGGATACGGCAAGGAGGATGCCGATTTCGGTGCAAGACTGCTCGCCTGCCATCAGGTTCGGCACAATCCCGATGCCATCAGCTTTCACCGTTTTGTTGTATCCCCGCGTGAATATCTGCGCCGGGGGTTCGCCCTGGGCCGTGCCGATGTCCGCTTCATGCGCCGTTATCCGCAGTTCGCGTATGACTTGTTGGAACGCAACCATGTTTCGCGGCGGCGCACACGGTGGATCCTGCGCCCCTTGGCACGCATCCCTTTGCTGCCGCAGATAATGGTGGGGCTGACCGCCGGTCTGGCCGAAGCGATCCTGCGGAGCCCGATGCGATCCAGCCTGTGGTTCGGCAAATACTTCCACGCCATGCGGCAACTGGCCTATTGGAGCGGGATCAATCACGGCGGCGGTATCAACCCGTCCGGCGCGGCGCTGGTTCTATGCTATCACGCGATTGACGATTATTCGGCCGACCCCGTGCTCGCCGATTACAGCATTCCGCGCGCCCGTTTCGAACGGCAGTTGAAATCGCTCAGGCGGCGGCGATTCCGCTTTATCGGCGGGCAGGATTTACTCGACGCCCTGGATAATTCCCGCGAATTGCCCAAACGCGCGGTGCTGCTGACGTTTGACGATTGCTATTGCGATTTGCCGGCTGTGACGCAGGAACTCCTCCAGCCGCAAGGCATACCCGCACTTGCCTTTGCCGTAACGGGAATGGCATCGGGCACGAATGAATGGGATCAGAAAATCGGTGCCATGACGCGGCCCCTGCTCGGCTGGGAGCAATTGAAAAGACTGGGTGAGGCTGGAATTGAAATTGGCAGCCATTCCCAAAGCCATGCAAGGATGCCCGAACTTTCCAGTGAACAGATGCTGCGGGAAACACGGGGCGCTGCGGAGGATTTCGAAGTCCATGGATTGCCCCGCCCGCGCTTTTTCGCCTTTCCCTATGGGGAGCGTGACGGGCGCTGTTCGGCGGCGGTGCGCGCTGCGACCTATGCCGCGGCATTCGGACTGGCGGACAGAAAGATCACCGGCGAAATGAACCGGTTCGACCTGGCCCGGGTCGAAATTCTGGCACGAGACGGATTCCTGCGATTCTGGTTGAAGACTACCTGGCCGCGCCTTGCCACGGCCCTGCGCTGGCGCCAGCACCTCGGCAAATGGAAGCGGTCCGTCAAACGGGCGTTGCTGGCGAATCCGGGGCAATAATCCCGTCCAGCCGCCGCCGCCGGGGCAGGATCCAATCTGCCAGACGATTCAGCCGCCACACGATTTTCCACAGCAGTGGGTGATCGAGCAAGCGGATTTCGCGCCCTATCCGTGCCATGATCGCAGGCTTTCCAGCGAATTGGCGGGGCAAGAGATAATCCCGCAACCATACAAAAAATGCCCGGCGTTGGCCGAAATAGGTTCCGTCCTGCTTGCTCCGCGCCATGCAGCTTCGGGGGTGCTGGCGGTAATGCGTCCAGATTTCCGACGAGAAATAAATATTTGAATAAAGGTATAATTTTACCAGAAAGCCCTGATCATCATACGGGCCAGTAAACCGGTCTTCAAAACCACCAACCGCTGCTGCGGCAAGCCGGCGGAACATGAAATCGGATGGCGAAGGCCCGGCACCGCGGCCCAGTGGAAAAAGCAACTGATAGGTCTGCGGCGGGGCCAGCTTCCGGTTCGACACGCCGCCGCTCTGGATCACCATATCCGGCTTGCCCTGCCAGGAACCCCAATAAATCACCCTGCCGCAAACAACATCGACATCGGGCATGGCATCGAGCAGGGCGGCCTGCCTTCCCAGCTTTCCGGTCTGCCAGACATCATCGGCATCGATAAAGGCCACCAGTTCACCCAGCGCCGCGCCCAACCCCAGATTGCGCGAGGCACTAATTCCGCGATTCTGGTGGCCAGGGTGCTCCAGATAACGAACATGGCGATGCTGCCGGGCATAGCCCTGCGCGATGTGGGTGCTGCTGTCCGTAGAACCATCATCGACCAGGATAAGCTCATAGTTCGGAAAATCCTGCGCCAGCACACTGCCGATCGCCTCGCGCAGAAACGGATCGGCGTTATGGAACGGGCAAATCACCGAAACGCGAATAGGCGGCTTATGCTCGGGCATTCGTTCGTTTCGGTCCTGCTTGTTCGCGGCCCCATGGATCGCCGGCCCGCATATTATTCTGTCTAGGCGGGCAAGGTTTCTCTATCAACCGGCCTGTCCGCCGCCGCAATTCATCTTCCAGCAAAAGGAGTGGCAACCGATCGCCGCCAAGCCGCAAGACGCCAAACGCTGCGATTTCTCGCTGATCGTGCCGACGTATGAACGGCGGGATCTGGTTTGCGATGCCATTCTTGCCATGGCCGGAATAGATTTTGCTGGCCGTTTCGAAATCATCGTGGTCGTCGATGGTTCGCAGGATGGTACCGCCGACGCCCTTCGGCGGATCGGAACTGGACTGCCGCTGACAATCATCGAACAGGCCAATGCCGGGGCCAGCGCGGCCCGAAACTGCGGGGCCAAGGCCGCGCAGGGCGAAATTCTGTTGTTTCTGGACGACGACATGATCTGCCGAAGCGATATCCTGCACCAGCTTTCGCGCTGTTTTGCAAAAGGGGCGGACGCCCTTGTCGGCCATATCCCCCTCGATCCGGATTCTCCGCCGGGATTGGTCCGCGATTGTGTCGGTGCCTGGGCGCAAGAGCGGCATCGCGATCTGTTGTCTGGGCGAACTTTGGGCCCAACTGACATTCTGTCAGGCCAGCTCGCCATTCGAAGCCATGTCTTTGCGGCCCTGGGCGGGTTTGACGGCGATTTCACCGCAGGCGGGAGCTACGGGAACGAGGATCGGGATCTGGGGGTGCGGCTGTTGGACAGCTATACCGCGCATTATTGCCCCGATGCCGTCAGCTTCCAGCGCTATATCGTCACCCCGGCACAGAATTTGCGCCAATGCCGCGAAGCCGGACAGGCCGATGTACAGCTGGCGCGAAAATACCCTGCCCATGCGGAAGAAATTTTCGCGGAGCACCGGCCGCAGCGCAACAGGGTGCGGCTGTTTCTCCGCCCCCTGGCCCATTTGCCGCTGTTTGCAACGCTGGCGAGTGCGATTGTCAGCCGGGTCACGGTAACGGCCTATGGCATCCACCCGTTGACGGATCGTGCATTGGTGAGAATTTTCGCCCTGACGCGCGAGATTGCCTATTGGTCCGGCGTAGGTTCGATCAGGAACTAGCGCGCGGAGCGGCCGGCAGCCGGGTGCGGAGCCAGCCGCGGACCCGTTTGGTCCTGGCTTCGGTCAATCGCGCAAACAGCTGGCCGAAAATCAGGGCCAATCCAACCGCGCAAAGCAGCAGAGCCGTTGATCCTGCACCCGGTGCCAGCATCGCACCGCCCAGGGCTATTGTGCTGGCAAGGACAAGCAAAGGAAAGTGGCTTGCATAAAGGGAGAAGCTGGCCTCAGCGCCGTATCGCGCCAATGGCTTCACCAGCGATGGCATCTCCGGTTCCCATTTCAGTACCGACCAAACGGCCAAGGCGAAGCTGAAGCCGACCGCAAGGTCCGCTGTGGCAGATGGCAGCATTGCCATCCGTGAAAGCGCCATCGCAGCGGCCCAGACGGCCACGGCGCAAACAAAAAGGCTCAGCGCCCTGCCTTTGGTAAAAAGCCGCTGCCCAATGTTCCGGCTGTCGGCATGATAAATCGCACTGCCCATCAGCCAGACGGCGAAACCGGGTATCAGTTCGGGCCATGCGATCCCGACGGCAAGGCTTAACAATGCAATATTCAGGCGTTGGCGTTTGAAAGCGAGTAGCAGCGCCGGATACCAGAGATAATACCAGAATTCGTAAGCCAGGCTCCAGAGCGGGCCGTTGGAACCGAAAGCCGGGACGGCCAGCGATTGCAGAAAAGCCAGATTACCCAGAAATGTTGCGCCAGAAAGATGCGCGGCGGCGCTTTCCTGTAAACTCGCCGCGCCGGTATTGCCGAAATACAGCGGTCCCCCGAGGCCAAAGGCACCGGCAGCATCCATTGCGCCGCCAATCAGCAGTGCCGGCACCAGCACCACCAGCAAACGGGACATACGGTCGATCAGATATCCATGCCAGAAATCGGGAGAATCCTGGCGCCGGTCGATTGCGGCGCTGATCCAGAATCCGGATAGCACGAAGAATACCATGACCGCTTCATGCCCGAAACCAGTCAGGAAATAGATCGCCTTGAAAACCATGCCCGCCTGCGGTGCAGCAGCGGCATTGACCCACAGCAGATCGCGTGCATGTTCCAATACAACCAGCAAGGCCGCAGCAAAGCGCAGGAAATCGAACCACAGGAAGGCAGGTCTTTGTTGCATTGCAATAAATCCAGACCTCTCCTGATGCCGACTAGCAACTAATACACGAAACAGCATGATTATCGGGCGCGTCCATTGTATCGGGATTTCCCCATGCCCTTTGCGCGCCATCACGAAACACGCATTTGGCGCCAAATGCGCCGACCGGTTTTTGCATAACAGGAAATATCTGCAATGCCACTTTGCTGCACGGCCATTGATGGCACCAATCCAGGCGGAGATCGGCCTTGAATGCTGGCGCATCTGCCACGAACTCCGCCAGCCGCCAGCGGTATCTGAACCCTATCCCCAAACTGGATAGCCCATTGACCCATGCCCTGTGGGGCCTGACCAATCCCTGGCTATCCTACACCGGCGGCAAGGCGCTGCACGATCACGTTGACGACCTTACGCCCGACGTCTGGGAGCGGGACATGGCTGGCCGCCGCGTCCTCATTGTCGGCAGCGGACCAAGCCTCGACGCGGTTGATGATGCTTTCTTTGCTGGGTTCGATGCGGTGATCCATATCAACTTCGCGATCCGCAGGGCGCAGGCGCAAAACGCGAATTATTTCTTCACCACCGACCTTGGACCAGTCGGTGAATTGCTCGACACAATTGGCGGCGAAACCTTTGTCGGCCTGGGGCAGGAACGATGCATCTACGCGCCAATCTTCCTTGACCAATGGCACATGGTCAAGCCGGCCGGACGCGCCCTTTTTACCTTTCTGAGGTACGACTCTGCAGTCTGGACCACCCAGACAGGGTCGATCGGCCCGATAAGACTGCCCTATACGCTCCGCTATGCGCCCCGCCAGCCCGACTGGAGCTGCTTTGATCTGCCCCGGCGCGGCCGGGCTTTGCCAATCCTGTGCCACAGCTCTGCGCTGACTGCGATCCTGTTCGCAGCAATGAACGGTGCGCGGGACATTGGCCTTATCGGCTGCGATTTCTCCACCGGCAGAGCCAAATCGGCCCAAAGCAGTCAGGCGGACCCACAAGGTCAGATCTTTTTCGCGGCAGCACAGGAGTTCCGCAAAATGGCTGCGGCTCTGGCCCGAAGCAACGTAACGGTCACCAACCATTCCTGGACCATCTGACTGGTGGCTGCTCCGCACGATATGCGGAGATGGCGCGTGTTGCCTTGGCGCAGCAAGGTCCCTAGGCTTTACCCACGGTCGCGAACGGAAAACAGGGTGAAAGATACGCCAAACAAGCGCGCAATCCGGTGGGGTGCCTGAATGTCCGATGCGGCCTTCACACTAACGGGCAAGCGCATTTATGTTGCCGGGCACCAGGGTATGGTCGGGGCCGCATTGTTGCGCCGTCTGGGGCAAGAGGATTGCTCGGTTATCACCGCGGAACGATCGCTCGATCTGCGCGAACAGTCAGCCCTGCGCGAGTGGATGTCGCAGGCCCGGCCCGACGTGGTGATCATCGCCGCAGGCAAAGTCGGTGGGATTTTGGCTAACGATACGATGCCGGCCGAATTTCTTTACGACAACATCATGATCGAAGCCAATCTGATCGAGGCGGCGCGGCAAGCAAATGTCCGTAAATTGCTGTTCCTTGGATCATCCTGCATTTACCCCAAGCTGGCCGACCAACCGATCGTCGAAGAGGCACTGTTGACCGGGTCGCTGGAGCCGACGAACGAATGGTACGCAATCGCCAAGATCGCCGGGATCAAATTGTGTCAGGCCTACCGCCGTCAATACGGTTGCGACTATATCAGCGCCATGCCGACGAATCTTTATGGCCCGGGCGACAATTTCGATCTCGACACGGGCCACGTTCTGCCCGCTTTGATCCGCAAGGCGCATGAAGCGAAGCAGGCGGGCGCCCCGGCAATCGAGATCTGGGGGAGCGGCACACCGAGGCGCGAGTTTCTGCATGTTGATGATCTGGCCGATGGATGCATTCACCTGCTGAAACATTATTCTGGTGAAGGGCCCGTCAATCTTGGATCGGGCGGCGATGTCACCATTGCAGAACTGGCGCGCCTTGTGTGCCATGCCGTCGGCTTCGGCGGAACGATCACGCTGGATACCAGCAAGCCCGACGGAACCCCGCGCAAGTTGATGAGCAGTGCCAGAATCGCGGCCATGGGCTGGGAGCCGAAAATCGATCTGGCCGATGGAATTGCCCGGTCCTATGGCGAATTCCTCACCGGCCCCGTCCGGCAATGAAGCTGCTGATACTGGGCCTGAACTATGCGCCCGAACCCGTTGGCATCGGGCTCTACACGGCGGGTTTGGCGGAAGCTTTCGCGCAAAGAGGCCACCAGGTTTCGGTGATTGCCGGCAAACCCTATTACCCGCAATGGCGCGCGTATCCCGGCCAACCGAAAGGCCGCAGGACAACATTCGAAAACGGCGTCTCGGTGACCCGCGTACCGCATTACATTCCCGGCAATCCTACCGGGATACAGCGGATTGCCCACCACGCCAGCTTTGCCGTTTCGGCCTATGGCGCAGCTATCGCACAAGCTGCAGACCGGCCGGATCTTGTGCTGGCGATTGCTCCGTCGCTCATCTCGGTGCCGGTGGCGGCCCGCGCCGCGCGCAGGGCTGGTGCGCCGCTGTGGCTTCATGTGCAGGATCTTGAAATCGAGGCTGGCTTTGCCACCGGCTTGTTGAAACGCGGTTCGCTGATCGGCCGGCTGGCCCAATCCTTCGAACGCCGCGTCCTGACCAGGGCAGCACGCATTTCCGCCATCAGTGGGCCAATGTGCATGCGGCTCGCAGCCATGAATATTACGGCGGCGGAGCGGATTTCCGAATTTCGCAACTGGAGCAATGGCAGCTTTGATTTTTCCTGTGCCGATCCTTCGGCCTATCGGCGCGAATGGGCGCTGGAAGGGCGCAAGATTGCACTCTATTCGGGCAACATCGCCAACAAGCAGGGGGTTGAAACGCTGATCGAAGCGGCCCGGATTTTGCAGCCGCGCAAGGATATTGTCTTCGTTATCTGCGGCGAAGGGCCCAATCGGGACCGGCTGACCGCTCTGGCGCAAGGCCTTGGCAATGTTCAATTGCATGGCCTGCAACCAGCCGCGCGTATGGCCGATCTGCTGTCGCTGGCGGATGTCCATCTGCTGCCCCAGATTGCAAGCGCGGCCGATCTGGTTTTGCCATCCAAGCTGGCGAATATGCTCGCCTCCGGCCGCCCGATTGTCGCAACGGCAATGCCTGGGACCAGCCTGTACGCCGAAGTTGAAGGATGCGGCGTCAATACGCCTCCGGACGACCCGCAGGCGATGGCCGATGCCGTTGCACGCCTGATCGGCGATCCGGACCGGTCGCAGGCCATGGGCAAAGCCGCTGTCGAACGGGCTGGTGAACGCTGGCAGCAAGGCCCGATCATCGACCGGCTCGAGCGCGACTTCATGGCTTTGATCAATGGCTGAGGGTCGTTGTCCTCCTTCCATGGCCCGCGAATCATGAGCCGCCAGCGCCTTTCCAACGGGATCATGTCCTATGGCGTCGACAAGATTGTGACGGCGCTGGTCCAACTGCTGATGGTTCCTGTGCTTGCCCACGCATGGGGCCTGTCCCTGTTCGGCATTTGGGCCATGATGATGACCGTGCCCGCATTTCTCGTGCTCGGCGATTTCGGGATCGTGGCCGCCGCCGGCGCGCGCATGACGCGCCTGATCGGCCGCGGCGAATGGGCCGGTGCGCAAGTGGTCCTGCACACTGCAACGCTGGCGACGCTGGCCATCTGCCTGGCGCTGGCGCTGGTAGTCGGGGCGGTGCTGTGGTTTCTACCCGCTGGCTATCTGCCTTCCACACCGAATTTTGCCGTCCCCGAAGCGCGGCTGACATTGCTTCTGCTGTTGGCTTATGGCCTGGTTGCGATCCTCTTCCGCCTGAATACGGCGGCCTATCGCTCGGCCCTGCACTATACGCTCGCCATCTGGTGCAGCATGGGCACTTATGCGCTGGAAAATGTCGGAGTAATTGTGGCCGTGGCGCTCGGCGCCGGACCGGTAGAGGCCGCAGCAACATTGTTGGCACTGCGACTGGCCGCGATCCTGATCGTTATGCTCCTCAGCTTGCGCCGCTTTCCGGCCCTGAGCCCGGGCTTCCACCATGCCCGTGCGGCCGAATTGGCCCAATTGTGGCGGCCTGCACTCGCCGCTTCGGTGCTTGGCTTTGGCATGGCCACTTATCTGCAAGGCAGTGTCGTGCTGCTGGGCACCATCGCCGGGGCCGCCGCTGTGCCGGCCTTTGTCGCAGTACGGACGATTTCCCGGCTAGGCACCCAAATGTCGACACTGGTCTCGATCCCGGTGGCCCAGGAATTCGGGAACGCGCTGGCGCAGGATGACACGCGCCGTGCAGGCCGGCTGTTCGCGCTGGTCGCCGTACCAGCGCTGGCCATGGCAATAACGATGAGCCTGGGCTTCGCCGTTTTGGGTCAAGCTGCGATCCGCGTGTGGACCGCTGGCGCCATCGAACCGGAGGTGGGTCTGGTTCTGTTCATGGCGGCATCATCCTTCGCGGCGATCCTGTGGAATCCGCTGTCCAACCTGATCCTTGTGATCAACCGGCAATCGGTGTTCTCCTACGCCAATCTTGCCGCCAGTGCAGCGGGGCTGCTGATCATTTATGGGCTGGCCAGCCGCCTTGGTTCGATTTCCGCTGGCGTGTCCTTCATGATCGTCGATGCCGTAACCCTTATCTGTGTCGCGCTATTCATTTTCCGGACATGGCTGGTACGCGCCCCATTTCGCGCCGGCTTCGCCAGCACCGTGGCCGAATTTCGATCGCCGCGGGTTCTGCTCCGGTCAATTCGGGCGGCGCCGACAAAGGGGGATGGCCAATGACCGCGCCGGTCACCGAAATTCTTGAGGACGCATGGGGTTTGGTCTGCGCCAATTTGCCGCAAACGCTTGCCTTGCGGCACGACGTCCTGTGGAAACCAGATGGTAGCCCGGTGACCAAGGCGGACCATTTCCACGAGAGCCTGCTCGGTGATTTGTTGCACCAGCGCCTGCCCGGCCTCGTGCTGGTGGCAGAGGAAAGCGACACGCCCCCGCATGTCCCCGATGCAGAGTGGGTCGCGGTACTCGATCCGATCGACGGGACCGAGAATTTCTGCTCCGGCCTCAAGGAATGGGGCGTGGCCCTCTCACTCTGGTGCCAGGGCGAACATGCAGGCAGTGCGCTGATGTTGCCGGAAATGGGCGATGTGCTGATTTCCGGCCAATTGCCCCCACCTTTCCCTTCACGCATTGTCGGCCTGTCATCATCCTACAATTCTGAAATCGGGCAGGCGATCGCACAGAATCCGGAAAGCCGGATCATGGGCTGTGCGGTCTATAATGCCTACAATGTCATTCGCGGGTCCTTTGCGCGCTTCTACAACCCGAAGGGCGCTTGGTGCTGGGACCTCCAGGCAGGAATTTGCCTTGCGGTTGAGGCTGGCTGCGACGTATTGATCAATGAAAGACCTTATGACGGAACACTTCTCGCCCCAGATAAGCGCCATCGCGTCGACATACGGCACCGATACGATCTTCATCCTGGGCAAGGGTCCGTCGGCCGATGAAATTCCGCCGGAGGTTTTTGCCGGGTCACTGGTCATTGGCCTGAACGATGCCGAGCGGATCTATCCTTCTGATATTTCGATTTTCCATGCTGAGTGGGTCAAGCGCGCCTTGACGGAAGAAGGGCCGCGGGCGCAGCTCTACGTTACATCAACCGATTTCAGGCCTGCCGCCGCGAATGTGATGGCTGCCCCGCACGCAATCCTGGCACAGGAAAGCGGCGATCTGATGATCCAGCGGCTTCTGTCCGATGATATCGTGATCGAAGATGTGCTGTTCATGACCGCGCTGCAAATTGCCCGCCAGATCGCGCAGATTCGCGGGCGGCAACAGACAGTCTATATGGTCGGATTCGATTTTCGGACTGACAGCGGCGATGCCGAAGCCATAGGCCGCCATTACGAAAGCGACACCCCGGCGCAGCGACGGTTGAAGATAGAAATGCAGGAAAACTTCCTGCTCAACGCGCTCTACACGCTGCGCGATACCGAAGTGGATGTGATCCACGTTGGTCGGCGCTCCTTTTCGCGGATGGAACCGGCGCAATTGCGCGAGCAGTTCCTGCATGACGGTCAGGAAGAAGGTCGCGAATGGGGTGTGGAAATTACCGCCGAATTGACCACCAATCATTTCGGTGACCGCGGCAGGCTGGAACGAATGGTGCGCGCCGCCAAGGCGGCAGGCGCCGATTATGTGAAGGTCCAGAAGCGGGACATCGAGACGTTCTATTCACCGCAGCAACTTGCGGCGCCCTACAAATCGCCATTCGGCACAACGTTTCGCGACTATCGCCAGCAACTGGAACTGGACCCTGACGATTTTGCCTTTCTCGATGCGCTATGTACGTCCCTTCGCATCAAATGGTTTGCTTCGGCGCTCGACGAACCATCCTACCGCCTGCTGATGGATGTCGGCTCGATGGCGATCAAACTGCCATCGACCATTTCCGAGCACACAGAATTTCTCGGTCTGGTTGCCCGGACCTGTGATCGCCCCATCGTCCTCAGCACCGGAATGACGGACAAACGCTTTGAGAACTGGGTGCTCGATACCTTCAAACGCAGCCCGAAATTGCATCTTCTGCAATGCAATTCCGCCTATCCGACCCCGGCGGAGGACTGCAATGTCGCCGTTGTGCGCCACTATGCCTGGCTGGCGAAACAGGACCCGCGGATCGTGCCCGGCTATTCCAGTCATGATCACGGCTGGTTCGGTTCTGCGCTGGCCGTGGCGGCAGGCGCGCGCATGATCGAAAAACATGTGAAACTGGGCGATACCGATTGGGCCCATTTCGATGCAGTGGCGCTTGACCTGACCACAACGGACTTCAAGGACTATGTCCGCAAGCTGCGCGAGGCGGAAACGGTCATGGGCGAGGAAGAAAAATCCGTCCGGCCGAGCGAACACCACAAATACCGGCGCGGCAGCGGGCAATGAAAGGCGCAGCCCGATGAAGATAATTGCCGTGATCCCCGCCCGCTATGGATCGAGCCGGTTCGCAGGCAAGCCGCTGGCCGATCTGGCCGGGGCGCCGATGATCGCCTGGGTTTATGCCAGCATCAAGCGGTCTGACCGGATCGACGCGGTCTATGTTGCGACCGATGACCCGAGGATCGCGGCTGTCTGCGAAGCGGGGGGAATGGACTACCTGATGACATCGGCGGATCACCTGACCAGTACCGAAAGGGTCAACGAAGTTGCGCAGCAACTGGACGCCGACCTCTTCATTTGTATCAATGGGGATGAACCGCTGATCGACCACCGCCAGGTCGAAAAGATCATTCCGGCAAGCATCCCGGCAGACGGTCTGTTCGTTGCCAATATCGCAGCGCCCCTGTCATCACCCGCGCAGGTAATGGACCCGACCAACATCAAAGTTGCGTTTGCAGCCGATGGCAGCGCCCAGTTCATGTCGCGGGCGCCAATTCCCTATCCCAAGGGCAGTCTCGATTTCACCTATCACAAACATGTCGGGGTGCTGGCTTACAACAAGGCAGCGCTTGAATTTTTCGCGGCCACTCCGCGCGCCATCAATGAAGTGGTCGAGGATATCAATGAATTGCGCTTCATTGAACATGGCGTCCGTCTGGCGATGATCTTGGTCGAAGAAAGCGAAGCCTTGTCGGTCGACACGCCCAAGGATCTCGATCAGGTTCGAAAGATCGTCGCGGAACGGGGTCTGCAGCCACCTGGGCACAGCAAAGCTCTGTAACAAATAACTTTCCTACATGGAAAGTGCTCTATAGCTGGTCACGGGTCTTTTCCTGATGGAGGCCCCAATGCCCAAAAAATCCCCTATTGAATCCCCGGCCAGCTATGCGACGTCGGTCGCCATCGGCTTTGCCGACCAGGCCGGCGATCTCGTGCTTGTAACCGCCGATACACCGCTACCTGTTTCGGCCAAACCGGATATCGCGCCTTTGCCGCTAAGCGGAACAACATCGCAAACCGGCCTTGCTGGCCCTTATTCTGCGCAAACAGGGACAGCGATCCATCTGCAACTGTCGGGTGACTGGGCCGGCCGCGTATCGCTGGTCCGTTCGGTGGACGGCGGAGCGACCCGGCAAGGTCTGACCGCTGGCGGCATGCGCTGGGCCAGCTTTACTGCCAATGTCAACGAAGCCGTCTGGCAGGAATCCGAAAAATCCGCGCGTTTCTATCTCGATATTGAGCTCGCCAGCGGCACACTTAACTACCGGGTGTCCCAATGAACGCGCCCGATTTCACGGCCCGGGCACTTGCCTTGCAGGCCAGTGCGCAGCGCGCCCTCCAATTCCACGATCTGGCCGCAGCACAGCTGCCCGAAGGCATCGTGAGGGTCGACAGTAGCGGGCATGATTCCGCTGGTACCGGGGCCGCCACCTATGTCAGCGACGATGCCGCAACAGCCGCACTGCATTCGGCGCATCCGGATGCGACCTTTGCCGCATCCGGTGGGCGGTATTTCCGGCTGCTGGGCGATCAGGATGGCTTTATCACGCCCGAACAACTCGGTTGCCCGCCCTATGCGCCGGGGGTCAACCAGCAGCCCTATATCCAGGCGGCGATCGACTATGCGCTGGCAGCCGGGCTCAACGGGGTGCGTTTCATCCAGCGCACATATGAATTATGGGCACCGCTGCGCACCGCCGAATATAGCGAGAATACCGATCACAGCGGATGCTTCATGGTGGTGAGCGGCCGGTTGATACTCGAAAGCAGCCATCCGCTCCGTTCCCGGTTGCATTGCAAAGGGCCGAGCGGCGGTAGCCTGCTTGACGATTACCAGGTGCTAAATACGGTCAATTACGGCAATGATGTGATCTGGCGGGGCCACGGCATCAAGATCACCGGTACGGTTGGTGTCGGCTTTCCGCAGCAAAGCGCCGATGATCTGGCGATGGTAAACATCCGCAATCTCATCCTGTTTTCCGATGCCGTAGGGGTGCAGAACCAGGCCTGGCCCGCGCTGGCGCCCAGCCGCGATCCGGCCCGGGTCAATTGCTGGGATACGTCCAACAAGGGGATCTATTGCCAGCAAGACAAGCAGGTCGGCATAGTGCGCGCCGAAAATCTCGATATCATCGGTTTTCTTGGCGAATGCATCTACAGTTCCGGCCAGGGCAAAGGCGGCTTTATAGGCCGCAATCTGGTGCTGAAACACAGCAATGGCCAGGCCATCAATCCAAACGGACCGGAGATTTTCGAAATCGACGGACTCTATGCCGAAAACTGCGCCTTCACGATTGAAGGATGGGGCGGGGCAGCACGCAGCCGGATAATCAACGCCACGTTCGTCCGGGCAAAATCGGGCGGCATTACGGGCGGCACTTATTGGTCGGCACCGCGCCGCGATGACGGCTCCTTGCCGATGCTTTACCTCGAGGCAACCCTGCAGGATTGCGGCGATTTTTATGTCGGCGCCTATGTTTCCGGCAAGTTGACCCTGATCGACACCCAATTGGCGGTGGTTTCGGTCCATGCCCTGCAGGTGATCCGCGATGTCGATCTGGATGTGGTCGCCATCTGCGATAAACGCGCCGACCTGACCGCGATACGGTTCGCGCCCTTTACCGGTACGGCTGCCCGGTCGATCGAAAATGTGAATATCCGCCTGCGCGGCATGGCCAGCGCCGATGCCCGGACAAACGGGCGCGGGATCGCCAATATTCTGTCCCAGCAAGGATCGCTGGGGCCGAACAATTTCGTTCATGCCTCGGGGCAATTCAGGAAGATCGGCGTGATCCAGGGCGGGCCTTTGCCAGACTTTTATGTCGCCCTGACCGACCGCGGTATGGAACTGACCGACCAGGGTGGACCGCTGTATTTCAATGCCCTTACCACTCCGGCGCCGGATGTTGGCTGCGGCTGGCTCCGCGCAGGGCTTGGCGGTGCGAGCGGCCTGGTGGCGATGACCCTGCCCGCCAATGTCAACCAGTTCAACGATGGCGCCCTGATAACCATCGAACATCGCGATACCGGTTCCCCCAACGCCGTGCTCGATGTTGGCGGGTTCGCACTGCTTGGCTTTCGTGACCGGGTCCGGCTGCGGGCTGACAAGTTCCATAACCGCTGGCGGGTGGCAGAAGCGCCAGCGCCGCGTTCGGTGACGGCCACTCTCGCCATTCCGGCAACTGCGCTGGGAGCCGAGACGGGTCCATTTGCCATCGCCCTCATCGGGGCGCGGCCATGGCATCAGGCGCGCATATCCGCCATCGCAGCACTGGCAGGGTATGCCGTCAGTGCCGTGCGTGCCGGGACCGACGAAGTGCGTTTCTGGCTGAAAAATCTTGACGGCGCATCGCCGCAAGGTGCGGCAAACATCGCCTTCAAGGCCAGTGTACAACCCGCAGTCTGATTGGCCTGTGCTTAACTACCGGGGCCGGCTTCGGCCAGTAGCCGCGCGATATTGTCGCGATAATTGGCAAAGCTGTGATTTTCCGCCTCAGCCTGCGCATGGGCGCGGAAATGGCCAAGCCGGCCCCGGTTTTCGATCACCTGCATCATCGCGGCATGCAGATGGTCGGTATCGATTGCATCGAGCAGGATTCCGGTATCGGGCGTGGCAGCCAATGCTGCGTTGCGGGACTGGATCAACGCCAAGCCCGAAGCCAGCGCTTCGTAGAGCACAATACCCGCACCTTCAAAATAGGTCGGCAGCAGAAACACGTGATGTTGCGCCATGATTTGCGGCACATCGGCCCGCGCCACGGTGGGAATGAAATCGACCCGGTCGGCATATCGGGCAAACACCTCTTTCGGGATGCCCATCATGCCCACCAGGGTCAACCGTGCCTGCGATGGCGGGATCCGCGCAATGGCTTCCAGCACATGATGGATGCCCTTGCGCGGGATCAATTGGCCAAGGAACAAGAAGCGCACCGGCCCATTGGCGGGGATCGAATCCGGTTGCGGCATATTGGCAAAAAGATGCGGATCGAAACCATATTCGAGCACCCGTGTCTTTGCCGTGATGGCTGGATCAGGGCATCCATCCTCCAGCGTGCGGCGGGCGAATTCGCTGCCTACAACAATCCGGTCGGCGGCAGCATATTCGCGATCGTCCCGCTCGATCATCCAGTCGGGACAGCGCCGTTGGCCGGGCAGGAAGTAGTCGCCGTACCGTTCCGCAACATCCGCCATGATCCGGTTGTAAACGCGAAAGTCGCCATTGGTGCGGTCCAGCACGCAAAAGCGCCCCTGGGTTCGGGCAAATTCAAAGCTTTCAAGAGAACTCGAATTGAAACCCCAGAGGGCAAAGGGCTGGCTGGATGCGATTTCCTGCCGGAGAAACCGTGAAAAGCGGCGATTGCCAACCAGATCGAGCCTTTCGGCGATCTTCTCAAGACCCGCGCGCGAGGCCAGGCGTTCCAGCCATTCAAACAGGCCGAATGTCCTGACCAGATCGGGATCGAGCGCAGCATGTTCGAAACGCCGGAATTCCTGATGCACGCGCAGTCTCAAGGCGTCAGGGAGATAGCGTTCGATCCGGTACGGCCAGCGATCCGGCCTGTAAAAGATGCTGGTGGCAAAGAATTGCAACTGCCCCAGTTCCTGCAGCGCCGTCGCCGTCTGCCAGCTATGCTGGGTACCCGGATGGAAAACGGCAAACTTCATCAGCGCATGCCATCCTGCATCGCATTCGATCCGGGCATCGGGTCAAGCATCGGGTCAAGCATCAGGCCGTGATGGCAGACCGCTAACGCATTGCAAATTGAATTGTTGTCTTGTGGCTTGCGGGGGCTAGGGTGCCAGCTCAAGAGGTAATTTATGGCGCCCACACAATGACAGTTGAGCGCGTCTTGATCGACCGGCTCTCGGTGACAATAGTCTCGCATGGTTACGGCTATGGCGGGGATCTGATGTATTTTGGCGAAATTTTCCAGCAATTGCTGTCCCATGTGCCGCGCCTGCAGGTCGCAGTGGATCGGCACACCCGCTTTGACAATCGCTACGCCCTGCCCTTGCTGCCGCTCATGTCCTTGTACTCCATCCCGCTCAAGCGCCGGACAGGCGGCGGGCAGGTTTATGACACGGAGATCAGGCTTCCCGCCCCCAGTCTGTTGGCAAGGTTGCTGTCCCTGCGTAGCGATGTGTTTGTTGTCATCGAATTCACGCCGGTTTCGCTGACGGCCATGGTCGCCGCCTGGCTTGGCGGTAACAAGCCGATTGTCTTGTTGGTCGAATCCGATCCATCGGCACGCGGGAGCAAGCGCAACTGGCTGGTCCGCAGGATCAAACGCTGGGCCGTGCGCCGCGCCACGATTATCCAGACCAACAATGCCAAGGGATACGACTATCTGGTGCATGTTCTGCGCGCGGATCCGGCCCGCGTCAGAATGGCCCCCTATCTGACTTCGCGTCCGCCCGGCCCAGAAGTTGGCCCATTGGCTCACGACGGGCCGCTGCGTTTGCTCTTCGTCAACAGCCTGACCCCGCGCAAAGGGCTCAGACAGGCCCTTGCCGCGCTGGCCATGATTGAACCGGCGCAGCGCAACCAGATTGCATTGACCATTATCGGCGATGGGCCGGAACGCCGGAGCCTGGAAGAAACGGCAGGCCAGCTGGACATGGGTGAACGCCTGCAGTTTCTGGGTTCCTGTGCCTATGCTGATCTGGGCCAATATCTGGCCAATGCCGATGTCCTGCTGGCACCATCGCTGGCCGATTACAGGTCTCTCGCGACGTTTGAAGGGCTGGGCTATGGCCTGGCCCTGCTTGCTTCGGTGCATGATGGCGCCACCGAGGAGACGGTGCAGGATGGCCGCAACGGTTTCCGGATCGATCCGCATGATCCGCAGCAACTTGCCCGGCGGATTTCCCAATTGGCCCAGGACCGCGACTTGCTTCAGCGCATGCGCAAGGCTTCGCTGGACCTCTACCGGCAACATTTCTCCGTCGAAGCTGTCGCTGCCAATCTGGCCGGAAGCATTGCCGAAGCCAGCGCACAAACGTCTTCCGGCAGGCAGCCAGCTTGAACGCCGCCTACCTCTGCGTTAGGAAAAAAGCTGGCAGGATGGGTTTGCCGATACAGCGGGTTGAAAGACCCGGGCCAGAGGCGGGGCGTTAAGGCATGTACGAATTTATCATGCTCGCCAATTTCCTGCTGTGGGCCGCGATGGTTTTCGTCTTTGTCCGTAAGCCGGCGGCCTCTGTATTCCACCCTTTCGCCTTCTATCTCACATTCCATTTTCTGCTGTTCGTGATCCGCCCGCCGCTGGTCTATTATCGCGGCTATAATCTGATCTACAAAGCCTATCTCTTCACCCCGAGCCTGTCTGAAAAGACCGATGCCCTGCTGGTTACAATGATCGGGCTGGTCGCATTCGGGATCGCCAACCTCTATGTGGCGCGCACCCCCATTACCTTCACCCGGACGCCGGGCGACGAGGCGTTGCGCAACCGCCTGATCGTTCCGTTTGCCCTGATGGCACTGGTGTTGGCGCCAGTCGCAATTTATTCCATGCTGACATCATGGGCGGCCGACATTTCGGGAATGGGCCAAATGGTGATGGACCATCAGACGGGCATTTCCATCAACACGCAATCAAACGGCTATTTCTACGAATCGCGGCTGATGCTCGGCCCGATCGCGGTAATATTCGCCTGGCTGATGCGGTTTCGCTGGTATTCCTTTCTCCCGCTGGCTGCGTTCGTCATATTGGGCGGCGGCACGGGAACGCGCGGCCCCTTCATTCTCGCTGCTGTGGCGTTGGGGCTGATCTGGCTTTACGAACGGCGCCGCAAATGGCCCGATGTCCGGATGGTTCTGGCCTTCATCGTTCTTGCCGGGGTGTTTACGGCAGTGGGTAACGACCGCGGCCACGCGATCCGCGGGCTGTTTGTGGAAAGTCAGGTCGATGCGTGGAATTCGGGCGATGATCCCCGCTTCCTCGAAGGCATGGACACCGGCAATCTTGAATATGTCGAATATCTGACCCACACCATCCCTGCGCGCACGGGTACCTATGGTTACTTCCTGGACAATCTGCAGGTCTTTACTGAGCCAGTGCCCCGCGTGTTGTGGCCGGGCAAGCCGGTGGGTGAACCGATCAAACTGTTCAATTTGATGGACTATGGTTACCCGATTGGCATGACCCGATCGCTGCCGGGAGAAGGTTGGTATAGTCTTGGATTTGCTGGTGTTGCCCTGTGGTGTGCGCTTTTCGGCGCGCTGTGGGGCTGGGTTTACGAAGCCTTCGCGCGCAATCGGGCACAAGGCCTGCGGCTTATATCCTATCTGGTGATCCTGCCGCTTTCGATCCTGTTCTTTCGCGACGGGGTCCTGGTGACAATGCTGCGTTTCCTGCTGTTTCTGGCCTTTCCACTGGTGACACTCTACCTGATCGCCCGCCTGTTCGGGATCGTCCCGGCACGCACCGCTGGCCCGAAAAGGGATGATCCGCACCATGGCCCGGTGGGTCCCGATGACCGGACAGCATCCCAATTGCCCGGTCGCGCCGCCCGTGCGCGCGGGGATTTGGCACCTAAACCGGCCAAGGCAGAAAGCCAGAGTGCAGCACAAGCCAAGCTGCCGCGTGCCTATCGGTTCCGGTCATCAGCCGGGACCCGGGTCAAATGAACGGCGATCTGTGCGGCTTGCGGATCGGCCTGCTCACGGCGTCGGCATCACGCCTGGGCGGCGGCGTGTTCGAAGCGGTGGCACAGCAGGCCGCAATGATCCGGCACCTTCGGGGTGAACCGGTTGTCCTGTCACTGGCAGACGAACATTCGGCCGAAGATCGTGCCCGGTTCGGGGCCGCGCAAATGCATCACATACCGGTGAGCGGGCCGGGCCGGTTCGGCTATGCGCCCGGTTTGGTCGAACGCCTGCTCGCAGCCGATCTGGATCTGCTCCATCTTCACGGCATCTGGATGTACCCGTCCCGCGCCGCCGCCGTCTGGGCCCGCCGAACCGGCAGGCCCTATTGCATCAGTCCGCACGGCATGCTCGACCGCTGGATTACCGCGCGAGGGAGAGCGCAGAAAGCAATCGCGCGGATAGGCTATGAACGATCCAGCTGGCGGGCCGCCACGGCACTGCACGCCTTGACCGATTGCGAAGCGGCGGACATCGCGCGTGAAACCGGCAGAACGGATACTCTGGTGATCCCCAATCCGGGGCCAACAGCCGCACCGTCCCGCAGCAGGATTGCCGCACCCCGTGTCCTCTATCTCGGGCGAATTCACCCCAAGAAGAATATCGGCTCCCTGATTGAAGCCTGGGCTGAGCTGGGCAATCTGGTGGAGGCCACCGGCGCGCGGCTATGCATTGCCGGATGGGGGGAGCCCGCCCATGTGGCCCAGTTGAAAGAAAGGCTGGCACAGGCGCCCGGCTCCATCGAATTCGTCGGCGCCGTTTATGGCGAGGATAAATCCGCATTGCTGCGCGAAGCGCGGATGCTTGTCCTGCCGTCATTCAGCGAAGGCCAGCCCATCGTGGTGCTGGAGGCATGGGCTGAAGGCACCCCAACCTTGATGACCGAAAACAGCAACTTGCCCGAAGGATTCGCCGCTGGTGCCGCAATCAGATCTGGCCACAGTCCGGTTGCCCTTGCCACCGGCCTGCGCGCGTTTCTGACCATGCCCCAGCCGCAGTGGCTGGCAATGTCGCAGGCGGCATCGGGTCTTGCCGCCGGCCCATTTTCGGCAGATGTGGTCGCGGATCGCTGGGCCGCCGCCTATCATGATCTGCGCGCAAGACACAGCAACCGGGATGATGCCGCATGACCCCCCTTGATGCATCGATAAACAAACCGCTGGACGGTGGGCCGAGTTTTTCGCTGGGCAACCGCGTGCAGCGGCTGGTCTGGATTGCCGCCTGGCTGGTGCTGGCACGTTGGACACCGCCTCCCTTCCATCCTTGGCGGAGGCTTCTGCTGCGCGTCTTCGGGGCGAAGCTGGGGCGCGGCGCACGCGTCCACGCCAGCGCAAGGATCTGGCTGCCGAGAAATCTTGAGCTGGGCCGAAATGTTCTGATCGGGCCAGGCGTCCATTTGTACAATCAGGGCCGAATTGCCATTGGTGCGCGCAGTGTCGTATCTCAGGGCGCCCATCTCTGCGCCAGTTCCCACGATATCGGCGATCCCGATTTTCAGCTGTTGCTGAAGCCTGTGGCTCTGGCGGAATATTGCTGGGTCGCTGCCGAAGCCTTTGTCGGGCCGGGCGTTTCCATGGCTGAAGGATCGGTGTTGGCGGCGCGCGGAGCCTTGTTTGAAAACACCGAACCCTGGACCGTTTATCGCGGGAACCCCGCCTCAGCTGTGAAGCAGCGTGTGCGGCATCCGGATAAACAGGGGCCGGACTAACGGGGCCGGATTAACGGGGGGCGGACGCAACCTGTTCCAGCCGCACATTGCCAAAGGTAATCCCACCGTTGCCCGGTGCCAGGGAAAAGGTCAGCCAGCGGCCTTCGCAATCACCGGTGACACGCCATTCGGCTGCCATTCGTTGGTTGGCAGCGGCAGCGGGAATCCGTTGCTGAGGCCCTTGCGGAGAGCAGCCAACATTCGCCGTGATCCTGTCATTGGGGCGGCCTTGTGCATCGAGCGCGCTCCACGAAAGGCGGTAGGTGCCCGGCTTCAGAACCAGCAACTGCCGGACGACCTTGCGCGGGAAGGAGGCTGTGCTTTCCAACAGCAGCCCGCCCTTGGGGCTGGCCGGGACCTGGCTTAACGAACCGTCTGCAAATTTCTCCCAGGCGAAGGGTGACCGGCCAAATGGCGATTGATCGGCAAAGTCCCCGTCGGCCAGCAAGGCATTGCGGGCTGGCGGACAATGCGCCCGCCACACATCCTGCGCCGCGCCGATCATCTCCTCTGCAACCAAGCGCCGAGTGAAAGAGGCAATCGCGGCGCAGCCCACGATTTTCCTGGTCGCCAATTGCTGCGCGACCTGCGCTCGCTGGACCAATTGAAACCGTTGGACCTCCGGCCCCGGATCGAAATACGATGGCAACCATCCCGGCCCATTTGCCAGCCGGGCGGCAAGTGCGGATCGCCCTTCCTGCCCGCCTTCGAGATACGCCGATGGCACTGCCAGATGCGCCTTCAAAGGTTCGAGCCGCAGGATCGCATCAAGCCGTTCAGACGCAATGGCGACCTCGCCAGCCGCAAGGGCTGCCTGCATCCAATAGGTCTGCGTGGCCCCGTCGCGCCAGCCAAGCTGCCCGCTGATCCTGAACGCAGCATCGGCAGAAACAGAATTCTGCTCACCCAGCAGTGCCGCACCCAACAGGCTGCTTGCCTGCGGCTCGAGCGGTGAACGAACTACGGCTTTCCGGGCAAGCGAAGCGGCGCGTGCGTCATGCCCATCGGCCAATTGCACCGCGGCCGCACGGCGAAGGCTGCTGTCGGCAAATGGCGCTGGGGCGATCAGGATTGGCGTGCCTGCACCGGCGGGCAGTTGACCAAGAATGCGGTCGATTCCGCTGCCAAGCGAAGCCGCGCCATAAGCCAAGGCCAAAAATGTCAGGGCAAGCCGCATTGGCGTGGCGCGCATCGCTTCACCCCGCGCCGGCACCGCCCGCCTTGTTATAGGTGTAGTAATCATAGCCATAATAGCTGGAATAGCTGTTCGAGACATCCACGGGATCAAACTTGGTAAGGACCCCGCCGAGGATATTGGGGCGCATTGCCTTCAGGCGCCGCAACGAAGTCTTGAGAGCGCCGCGCCGCGCCTTTCCGGCTTCCACAACAAACAGCACACCATCCACCAGGACAGACAGCAACGGCGCATCGGCCAGGCCAAGGATCGGGCTGGAATCGATCAGTACGAGGTCATATTGCTCCGCCAGCCGGTCGATCACATCCTGCATGGCTGCCGAGCCGAGCAATTCGGTCGGCGACGGCGGAATTGGCCCCGCAGGCAAGTGTGCAAATCCCGGAGCGGCGCAATCGATCACGGCATCGGACAAGGCAGCCTGCCCGGTCAGCACGGTGGTCAGGCCGATTTCGCCATCGATCCCGGCCTTGATGTGTAGTGTCGGGCAGCGGACATCCGCATCGACCAGAACGACACGGCGGCCCATGCGGGCAAACGTACTCGCCAGCGCGCGCGAAGTGCTGGATTTGCCTTCCGATGGCTGGCTGCTGGTTATCAGGATAGTCGGCGCAAGCCCCTTTGCCGTGGCATAAAGCAGGCTTCCGGCCAGCGAATAATAGGCTTCCGAAACAGGTGATTTGGGGTTGCCAAGGGCAAGATCAAAGTCCTCCACCGTTTCCAGCGGAATAACCCCAAGCAGCGGAAGTTCCAGCTTGTCGCCGATATCTTCAGGGACCCTGATGGAATCGTCCATTTCCGCGCGCAGGAAAACGACCCCGCCGGCAATTGCACAGCCGAGCAGCAAACCGACGCCCAGATTGAAGAAGAGGCTGGGCGATGAAGGCACCGCGGGCACCTGCGCCCGGTCGATGACCGATATATTGCTCGCACTGACCCCCGCCTGGGCGTTCAGCTGCTTATAACGCTGTAGAAATTCGTCGTATAATTGCCGGTTCGTATCCGCTTCACGGGCCAGCAAGGCATATTGCACCGAACTGTCCTGTTCGGACAGGGATGCGCCCTTCAAATCGCGCACTTGTGCGCTCAGGGCCCCTTCTGCGGCCTTCGCTGCGTCATATTCGGACCGAATTGAACGCCGTACATTATTGGCCGAAACATTGAGATCGGCCTGGATTTGGGACAATTCAGTGCGCCGCGAAACAATGTCGGGATGGCTATCCAGCCGCCGGGAGGATTCTTCCGCCAGCTGTGCTTCAACCTCTGCCTTGCGGCGCACCAGGGCCGAAACCGTTGGATCAGCCAGAACCGCCTGCGAACTGAGCAATGGCCCGGCCGAAGCCGCTTTCCACCGGGCCTCAGCCACAATTCTGTTCGCACGGGCGGCATTCGCCGCTTCGTTGAGCTGAATCAGGCTGGCGGTGGTAATGGACCCGCCGGCACCCGTTTTGCCGTTTTCGTCGGAAATCGGATCAGTCAGCCGGATCAATCCCGCGCTGCGCGCATAGGCGTTGAGTTCACGCTCCGATGTTTCCAATCGCTGTTTCGCTTCGGCGAGCTGGCCCGAGACAAAATCACGCGCATAGGCCGTCGAATCGAACTTCCGTTTGAGATCGGCGCGGATGAATTGTTCCGCAAAACTGTTGGCAACTTGCGCGGATATGCCGGCATCGCCCGAGGTGAAGGCAAGCGGGATGATCCGCGTGTCACGCGGCACGCTCACATCAAGATTGCGGCGGAGCAGATTGACCGCATCCTTCTGACGCTGTGGACCATCGCCGGCAACTTCGGCGCGCCGGATTCCGAATGCCCGGAAAAACCGGTCATTTTGCGACATGTTGAGCGCGTTTTCGACCATTTCGGCGAGCGCATAGCTGGTCAGCACATCGACTTCGGTGTTGATGAAACGATCATAGTCCCAGGTATTCGCTTCGGTATTCGGATCTTGCGAATCCAGAACCCGCTGCGATGCTTCACTGACCTGGACGGTCGCCGTGGCGGTATAAAGCGGTCTCGCCAGCAAGGTTACCGCCAGTGCAACGGCCAGACATATCCCGATAATCAAGCCTATCAACCAAAGGTTGCGCCGGATAATTGCGACCACATATCCCAGATCGATAAACGGCTCGCCGCCACGATAGGCTTCCTCGCCGAGCGAGTAAGGATCCTGCGGAGGGAACGGGGTGCTGGCCAAAATCAATGTCCTCCGCGCAGTGGCGTTCAAAAGAAGGTGAAAATGTTAAGCAGCGGAGTTGCCCGCAGGAAATCCTGAAACGCTGATTTGCTGGCCGAGAAGCCAACAACAATTGTGTCCCCCGGCAATATTTGCGGGTCCGGGACCAGCCCACTGCGCAGTTGGCCCAGGTCAAATCGCGCCCCGAGCCGCCGACCATCAACCTGGCGGAACACGAAAATCGAATCCCGCTTTGCCAATTGGGTCGGGCTCTGCGCCAATGCCAATGCGCCAAGCAGCGTTGTGTCCGGAGCAATGGCAAAGATACCGGGCCTTTCGACCTCCCCTTCGACAGTCACCGTCCGGCCAACCCGCTCAACAACATTGACTGAGATTTGCGGGCCGCGAAGGTAGCGCGCGCCAAGGCGATTGGTCAGTTCCTGCGCAACCCCGGCAGGTGTCAGGCCCGCGACAGTGACCGATCCGATCAGCGGCATCTGGATGGAGCCGGATTCATCCACAACAACGCGGTCAAAACTGAGATCGGGTTCGCGCAGCACCTTAATCGCCAGCGCATCTCCCGCTACCAGCACACCGGTTTGCTGGTCATCATTACCGGCCTGAACCGGAATATTGTCATAAGCGGCAATGCCTGTGGGAACGGCAGGATTATCGGGCATCGACTGGCAGCCGCCCAGAGCCACAATCGAACCCAAGAATATCAACAGATTGCCTTCACGCGTCACGCGGCTTCCACTCCCCTGGTCGCGGGCGCTGGCCGGGCCAGCAACATCCCCAATGCCATTGCTGCAATGATCGCTAGAGACATTGACCGCAACGGGTAATCCACAATTGAATGGAGGCCGATAATCGCCAGAATTGCAAGGGGCAGGCATACGATTTGCCGGGTTACTGCATCCCGGTTCCGCAATTGCCGAATCGCCGCCCAGACCACAAGCGAAACGAAACCGGCCATCATGACCGCTCCGAAAATTCCCGCCTCGAGAATGAATTCGAGATAATCATTGTGCACGCGATTGGGCGAGGTCGGATCAACAATCTCGAGCCGTTCGGCCATAGTGAGTACAGGCGCCGCACTGCCGATACCCGAACCGAACGGCCAATAGATATTGATGGCAAACATCGCATCGGTCCACAATTCACCGCGGAAATCCGTGTGGCCATCAAAACGGCTGATGACTTTTTGCAGGGCGCTGCTTCCTTGCAAAAACCAGGCCGCGATCCCGGAAACAGGCACCAGCACAGCAATCGCGAACAGCAACCGCCGCCGCCAGCCGAACCACAGCAAACCTGAAAATCCCAAAGCAAGCGGAAGCAACGCGATGCCCGCGCGCGATCCGGTCAAGATAACGCCCAAGGAAAGCAACGTAACCGCAGTGGCAGCCAGGCCGATCACAAGGGCATTCTTTCTTTGCCGGTGGATCATCCAGAACAGGGCCGATGCCGCCACGGTTCCGATCAGCAGAATATCGGCCTCGGCGTTTCGATTGGCCTGAAAGCCATTGAGAAACCCGGGGTTCGATTGGGCGTAGAACCGTAAGCCACTCTGATCTCCTCCGGCCAGTTGCGCCGCGCCGAGCAGCAAGGACAAAATGCTTACGCAAGCAACAACCGCAATCGGCCATTTGAAATCCTGTGTTTCCAGCCGGCTGGTAGCAAGCAAGACAATCACAGCCGGAATCATGGCGAGCAAACTGGCCAGAGTCCGCGCCGGAAAAATCGTCCAGCTGCGCCATTGATCCTGCGCCCCGACAATCGCCAGCGCCTGCCGTTCCAGTTCCCGGCCCGGCATGGAATGCCAAACCTGCGGGGGCAGCGGCACAAGCTGGGCCATAGGTATCAGCAAAATTATTGTCGCCGCAGCCCATGCCAAGGCAGTTGGTTTGCGGGCTATATCCATCCGCCAGGGGCCAAAAAGCATAGCCAACAGGCAAAGGGCTGTGATCAGCTGCACCAGCAATTCCGGTGCCGCCGCAGGACTGCCGCCGCCGCCAAACACCATCGCAGCTGCCACGATCAGCAATAGTGGCCAAAGATGGAGAGGGGGGCGCGCGCCTATTCGAGTAATGCGGACGGACTGCTGCATCGTGAGTCTGGCAGTTGACCGCCCTCCACTATTTGTCTGTGAATCGACGAATTCCAGCCTTGCCAGAGCCCAACAGCAAAACCGGCCCGGTCAGCCGGGACTGTCATTGGCGAGATTATTATTTCCGCCGGAAACCACAACCACACCGATCAGCACGCCCGCCGCAGCCAGCAATGCGAGGAGAAGGCCGGAGCCTTCGCCATCGTCATCATCGTCAAGAACCCGCCCAATTGGGGCAACAGTACCGGCCTGAGCAGCCATGGCCGGAACCATAGCGGTTGAGGAACGGGTTGCCGCCTGCGCAGGACCGGCAAATACCAATCCAGCTGCCGCCAGGTTCAGCACAATGGTACTGATAAGTCTCATCAATTCTTCCCCGCGCCCCAGTTTCGGCATAATGCTACGCAATTGCCTGAAATTTGCAAGTTTCATGCACAATGGCACCAGTTTTGGCCGCTAGCCGGATCAATAGGCTTTTTGGTGCACCACCACTCGCAATGTCCGCGCGATAATCATGCAGTCCTGAAGGGGGCTCCAACTGCGGATATACTCAAGATCGGCTTCCAGCCGGCCGCGCAAATCGCTTTCGAGATCAGTCGCCCCGCGAAGGCCACGCACCTGAGCCAGCCCTGTCAAACCCGGCCGCAATGCGTGCCGGTGCCAATAGGCATCATCAATTTCCCAGAACAGCTTGCTCCCGGCCTGTGAACCGAGGGCGTGCGGGCGAGGGCCAACGATGCTCATTTCGCCGCGCAGAACATTGAACAATTGCGGCAGTTCATCGAGGCTGGTCCGGCGCAGGAAGCGGCCGACACGTGTTACCCGCCCGTCATCTAGAGCTGTGGAGCAAGCACCATCGGCGTCGCCGCTTTCCTCCCGCATCGACCGGAACTTCAGCATCTGGAAGAACCGGTTGCCGCGGCCCAGGCGGCGCTGAACAAATAACACTGGCCCGCCGTCTTCCAGCCGGATTGCCAGCGCCACAAGCAGCATGATGGGAAGCGCCAGGGCCAAGGCAATCATGGCAAAGGCAAGATCAAAAATCCGCTTGGTCGCCCGCGCCCGCATCCCCAACGGCCCGTTTGAAACGACAAAAGTAATCGTTTGACCATCGGTTTCGATGCCGATCGGGCGCAGCCGCTGCATGTTTTCCGACAAAATTTCTCCGCGAACTCCGGCCGCTTTGAGCACAAAGGCCCAGTCGGCTCGACGTTCGGGCGGGCAACTGACCACGACGCGGTCCATATTGAGGAGATAACCCCCCAATCTGTCCAGCCGGTTGGGGTCGGTGGGATCGGGCACCAGACCGTGATGTGCCGCATCCACGTACATGGCCCTGGCGATCCGCACCGGCGGCCCCCCATCCTGAATCACGAGGATGTTGGAGACTGACGCCCCCCAATGCCGGCGGATCCACGCGATCACAGACACGCGAAGCGCGGACATTCCGCAGGCGATAAATAACAGCGCCAGGGTGAATATTCCGCGCGAAAACGACGTTGTCGATTTGGTGTAGAAGGTGATGAAGATCAGCAGGGCTGACGAAACGATCAGCGCCAGAAACCCGCGTCTCAAGGCAAATTTGAGATTTGCCAGGGCGCTAAGCGAATAGGCCCCTTGATAAAGCGCGATCGTGGCAAACACCGGCAACAGCAATTGGCCCTGAAGCATGGCCACTCTTGCAGGCCATTGCCCAAGATAAAGACCCCCGGCCAGATAGAATCCTGCCAGAATACAGACCAGATCGCCGATCTGGAGGACCAGATACATTCGCAGACGCGATTTGTGGAGTGAGCGCGCGAGCGGGCGGGTCGTTCGGGCAGTTGCTGGAAGTGATTTGGCTGGAGCGTTCATCACATGTCCGGGATTGGCCTTATCTGTTGCCGTGCAACAAAACGGAATTCCCCCTCGTACCCTCATTTTTTTGCAAGCGCTTCGGTTTTCGTTCGCTTCGCAAGATTTCGTGGCAATCCGGCGCAATCATGTCAATCAATGGCCTTGTCCGGCCCGGGCTTCAATCCACGGAATTCCGATCCTCACCTTCGCTTTGCGGCAGCGCGCGCGATCTCCGTCAAGCCCTGGGCCAGCAGAACTTCGGCAGCCTGACTGTTCGACAATAGCGCCCGGTGAAGGCCGGTCAGCCGGTTTACGAGACGGTCCAGCTTGTTACCCTTCCACCGCGTCAACTGCACGGCAAGGTCGCGTTCGTCCTTGAAGAAAACCCGGCGGGCGCGCATTTCCGCCTTAAGTGTCCCATTGATATCCCCGCGCGGACCGATCCGCGCCGACAGTTGGACCAATTGCGCCGCGCGGCGTTCGAAGGCCAGCAGCAGCCCGACCGGATTCAGCGACATTTCCCGCATTCGCCGCAGTTCACCGGGCAATCGTGCATGTTCGCCGGACAGAACGGCATTCACCAGCGGCATGAAGCCATCTTCCTCAGTCGTGGCACCAATAGCAGTCAGCGCTTCGGCATCGGCGGTGCGGGGCGATTCAGGCCCGGCGTCAAGATAGAGCGCCAGCTTCGTCACTTCGGATTGCGCCAGCCGCACGTCCAGCCCTGCCCCACGCGCGATTCTTTCGGCGATGTCGCCATTGAGCCGCAAACCGGCAGCGTCGGCCATCGTCCTTACCGAAGCGGTCACAGACGACAGATCGGGCGGCCAGAACATAGCCACCAGCGCATCCTTGCGCGGCTCCAGCAGCTTGGCGATGCGCGATTTGTCCGTAGCCCCACTGGCCACGATCAGGACCGGGCAGGCATCGCCCTGGCCAAGCAGCAGATTGCCCACTGCATCAAGCGCTTCATCACCGCTGGTGCGCACAACAATGTGGCGCGCATCCCCGAACAGCGATCCCGACCGCGCTTCGTCACCCAGCAGCACAGGATCCTTGCGTAAATCCGCGCCCGACATTTCGACCCGTTCGCCAGGGTCACCCAGCAGTTGCACCACCCGCGTCACCGCCGCAGAAGCACCCGCTTCATCCGGGCCGCAGAAATAGAACACCGAGCATTCGCGCGCGGCCCGGGTGGCAACCGTGGCGAAATCGCGCTGGGTCGCCTTCATCCGGTCACTCTTGCGGCTTGTCGCGCAGGGTCAGAGCCAGCTGGGTCACGATTCGGTCGGCCACCTCACGCGTGAGATTTTCGAGCGCCGTCTGCTCGGCAGCAATCGTGGCATATTCGCTGGAAACAACATCAATCCCGGCATCCGAACCGGCAGTGGCATCCAGCAGGATATTGCCGTTCGACAGGTCCACCAATTGATATCGTGCACGCAAGGTCCGGCGTTCACGGCCCACCGTGTCATCCCCCAAAACGCCCAAGCCTTCCAGCTTGTCATCAAGCCGGACATCAAGCCGGTAACGCGCCGAAACGCCCTGATTGAAGCCCAGCCGATCATGCAGCGCGTTGCGCATCAGCCAGCCGCTCTGGCCCTGAATGGCTGGCACCTCGATCGCTGCCAGACCGCGCGCGACACCGCCGCTCCCGCCGCCCTGATACATGGGCTGCAATCCGCAGGCGGCAAGCAGCAGCATAAGCGGCAACAGGGCAGCTGCGCGTATCATGTAACGATATTGACCAGCCGGTCCGGCACCACAATCACCTTACGAACTTCCGCACCATCCAGAGAACGCTGGACCTTCTGGCTGGCCAGCGCAAGCGCTTCGAGTTCGTCCTTGGGCGTTCCCTTGGCCACGGTCAGAGTATCGCGCAGCTTGCCCTTGTGTTGCACGGCAATCGTTACCTCGTCCTCTACCAGCAACGCCGGGTCCACCTCAGGCCAGCTCGCATTGGCGATAAGCCCGCTTTCACCCATCGCATGCCACGCTTCTTCAGCAAGATGCGGCATCATTGGCGAGGCAAGCAACAGCAAACTGTGGATCGCCTGGCTTCGGCTGGCAGACGGAGGCGCCTTTTCCGTCGCTCCGGTAAGTTCGTACAGGCGGGCCACGGCCTTGTTGAAGGACAAGGCTTCGATATCTTCGGCGCAGGCGGCAATGGTCTGGTGCGTTTTGCGCGCCAAGGCCTTGTCTTCTCCGGCGGCCGCCGGATCATACTGGCCGAGGAGCCGCCACAACCGCTGCACGTAACGCCAGCAGCCCTCAATCCCGGCTTCCGACCAAGGCAGATCACGTTCTGGCGGGCTGTCGGACAGCATGAACCAGCGCACCGCATCCGCGCCATAATTGTCGATAATGGCATCCGGATCGAC
Organism: Erythrobacter sp.; assembly: GCA_024642565.1. Lineage (GTDB taxonomy): Bacteria > Pseudomonadota > Alphaproteobacteria > Sphingomonadales > Sphingomonadaceae > Allopontixanthobacter. The sequence continues at coordinate 44,203 of JAHEAV010000002.1, read as the reverse complement.
GACATTCTTCTTCGACTTGGACATCTTGATCACCCGGCCGACGGTAACCGGTTGTGCATCTTCGGTGAGCACCGCGCGATCGCCCGTTCGGGTAACTTCGGCAGGGCTGAAGAAGGTTTCGCGGCCGCCTTCACGGCGCGAGTAGGTTTCATGTGTGACCATGCCCTGCGTGAACAGACTGGCGAAAGGCTCCTGCACGTCAATCAGCCCGATATGGTTGAGCGCACGCGTCCAGAATCGGGCGTAGAGCAGGTGCAGAATCGCGTGTTCGATGCCGCCGATATATTGTTCGACCGGCAGCCATTTGGCGACTTCTTCCCGGTCGAAAGGCCTGTCTGCCGGCTGGCTGGCAAAACGCAGAAAATACCATGAACTGTCGACAAAGGTGTCGAGCGTATCGGTTTCCCGTTCGGCCTTGGCGCCGCAAGCGGGGCAATCGACATGTTTCCAGTCTGGGTGGCGCACCAGCGGATTGCCCGGTGTCTGGAAATCGACATCATCCGGCAATACGACCGGCAACTGGGATTTGGGCACCGGTACGATGCCGCAGGTTTGGCAATGAACGAAGGGGATGGGCGTGCCCCAATAGCGTTGGCGCGAAACGCCCCAATCGCGCAGGCGCCACACGGTCTTGCCTTGCCCCCAGCTTTCACTCTCGGCACGGGCAATCACTGCAGAAATGGCATCGTCAACGCTCATCCCGTCAAGGAATTGCGAATTGACGACCACCCCGTCGCCCGCCTCCGCTTCGCCAGCAAAGGCTGCGTTGGCCGCATCAGCAGACTTGGCCACGACCCGGATGATCGGCAGTTCGTATTTGCTGGCGAATTCGAAGTCGCGCTGGTCATGCCCCGGCACACCCATCACGGCCCCGGTGCCATATTCCATCAGCACAAAATTGGCGATGTAGACCGGCAAATGCTGGCCAGTGAAGGGGTGCACGGCCCCGATACCGATATCGAAACCCAACTTTTCAGCCGTTTCAAGTTCCGCTGCCGTGGTCCCGCCGCGTTTGCAAAGCGCAATGAAATTGGCGGCATCGCAATTGTTCGCCGCCACATCCTGCGCAATCGGATGGTCCGGCGCAATCGCTACGAAGCTGGCGCCAAAGATCGTGTCCGGCCGCGTGGTGTAGACGTCCACGCTGGCACCGTTGGACAGTGCGAAGCGCAATTGCAGCCCCTGGCTCTTGCCGATCCAGTTTTCCTGCATCAGCCGGACCTTTTCGGGCCAGTCATCGAGCTTACCCAGTCCATCCAGCAGTTCTTCGGCAAAGTCGGTAATCTTGAGAAACCACTGCGACAGCTTGCGCTTTTCAACCACAGCGCCCGACCGCCAACCTTTACCGTCGATCACCTGCTCATTGGCGAGCACAGTCATATCAACCGGGTCCCAATTGACCTCGCTTTCCTTCCGGTAAACCAGACCGGCTTCGTAGAGGTCGAGGAACAGCGCCTGTTCATGGCCGTAATAATCAGGGTCGCAAGTGGCGAATTCGCGAGACCAGTCGAGCGCGAAGCCGATCCGTTTAAGTTGCGCCTTCATGTGCGCAATATTGGCCCGCGTCCAACCACCCGGATGAACGTTTTTCTCCATCGCGGCGTTTTCGGCCGGCATCCCGAAGGCATCCCAGCCCATCGGGTGAAGCACTTCGTGTCCGCGCATCCGTTTGTAGCGCGCCAGCACATCACCCATCGTGTAATTGCGGACATGGCCCATGTGGACGTGGCCCGAAGGATAGGGGAACATCTCGAGCACGTAGCTCTTGGGCTTGTCGCTATTGCTATCCGCGTAGAAGCATCCCGCTTCGTCCCACGCCGCTTGCCAGCGGGCGTCGGCCTGCCCGGGATCAAAACGGCTATCGTGTCCGCCGCTCATGGTGGCCCCTGTATCAATCTGGTTGGGCCGCCAGCCGTATCAAAGCGGACTGGCGGCAAATATTTGCTGGATCAGCCAATCGCCTGGCGGCGCAAATCGCGTGCCTTGGTCAGGATGATATCTTCGAGCTTTTGCACTGTCGCCGCCTGAACCGGAGCATCGACCCATGTGCCGCCCTGTGCGATCTGGCGGCTGGCCGCAACGCGCAAGGCATCAGCGCGCAAATCCTGATCGAGGATAGTGACGGATACTTTGACCCGTTCGCCCGGGTTGGCAGGGTTTGTGTACCAGTCAGTCACGATCACACCGCCGGCGCTATCGGCCTGCAGCAGCGGGGCAAAGCTGACGGTTTCCAGTGCAGCGCGCCACAGATAGGAATTTACCCCGATGGTGGTAACCTGGCTGGCGGCGAGGTCGGCCTTGGGGCGGTCCTTCCCGGCACAAGCACCAAGGGCGGCAATTGCAGCCAGGGCCAGCGCGGTACGGAACATTTTTGCAGGGGCAGAATGCATGACGGTCATGATAATACGAAACGTCCTCGAAAATTGGCGCGGGATCGGCCTGATAAAGTAATGAGTGCCTCTATAGCCCGCACGGCGCGGGCGGCAAGGCATCGTGACATTTTGGGCCGTTACCATTCCTTCGGCTTGGCCGCGGCATATAGGTATTCTGACGGGTGAACCCGCGCTTAATTGAGCAAATCCCCAGCGAAGCTGGCTTCGATTGCGGCTTTGTATAGCAAGGGCATATGTGGGCAGGTTGCAACACTTTGCGTGGAACCCCGAACCAGCCTGTGGAAAAACTGGAAATGACGATACCAACCGCCTAGTCTTTCAGATCAATAGACAGCGACTCGGCAGAACCACGTGGTTTGTCCTATCGCAGTCAGGAAATATTCAGGCCATTTGTGGCTTGATCGACAGAGGATGGTACTGGGAACAGGCATGACACGGTCTCGTAACAAGGCAGGTATCGGCGGAATCGCGCCGGCGCTTTTCGCCGTTGCGGGTCTGGCGCTGGCCTTGCCTACTGCGGTTTTCGCCGTCAGCAGCATCCAGGTCCCGGCTGTTAGTACCGACAAGCCTGAGTTTGCAAATTTTACGCCGGCTGCGGTTGATCCGCTGCTCGCCCGCCGCGTGGCCGACAGTATTCGGGCCAAAGGTCAGGCGATCCGTTTCACTCCGGCGAATCTGGCTGCCGCGAAGGACAAAACTTTCACCGTTGCGGTTCGGGTAGACGATCAGACAGCCCGCGCAATTTCGATCCGCACTGCGATTGAAGGCATGAAGAGTGACGCCGGTCTGCGCACTGTCAACATTGCACCGACTCGCTACAACCTCGGGATTGCGCGCGGTTATCAGGGTTTTGTCAAAACGCCGAACCTGCCCAAGACCGACATTTCGCTGGGACTACAGAATGTTGCCCTGCCCGATCTGGCCCAGTTCAAACCGGCAGAAGGCAGCGTGAAGCCCAAGCCGAGCCGGCTTCAGCCGCATATCTCGCTTGAAGCGGAGAAGGGCACCACTGGCCGTGCCAAAGGCACACTCGAAGCGCTGGGCGAACAGACCGTTGATCTGGGCGGAGCGTACCGCGTAACACGCAATCTGAATGTCACTGCCGGTGTCCGCCTGTCGCAGGACCGCGACCGGATCGCACCACTTACCGATTCGGTGCAGGACAGTCAGGCCGTCTATGTCGGGACACAGTTCCGTTTCTGATAACACCTGCCGCGCAGATACTTCGCCTGCATGATGCCGCTCAAGCCCCGCTTAGGCGGGGTTTTTCTTTGCCAAGACTGCACCTTGCCGTAAGGTAAAGGCAGGGGATTAATCTTGGGAGCAGATATGACACGCGTAGCAATCGTCACTGGCGGTACCAGAGGAATTGGCCGGGCCATTTGTGAGGCACTCAAGGCGGACGGCTTTACCGTCGTCGCCAATTATGCCGGTAACGAAGAAAAAGCCCGGGCCTTCTCGGCAGAAACGGGCATTGCTGCATACCGATGGGACGTTGGCGATCATGAAGCCAGCATCGCAGGCTGCGCCAAAGTTGAAGCCGAAGTCGGTCCAATTGATGCTCTGGTCAATAATGCGGGGATCACGCGCGACGGGGTTCTGCACAAGATGAGCTTCGAAGACTGGAACGAAGTGATGCGGATTAACCTTGGCGGCTGCTTCAACATGGCCAAGGCCTGCTTCCCCGGAATGCGTGAACGCAAGTGGGGCCGGATCGTGAATATCGGTTCGATCAACGGGCAGGCCGGGCAATATGGCCAGGTCAATTACGCCGCAGCCAAGAGCGGTATCCACGGATTTACAAAGGCTCTGGCGCAGGAAGGCGCGCGGGCGGGCGTGACGGTAAACGCCATTGCACCCGGATATATCGACACAGATATGGTCGCCGCTGTGCCCGAACCGGTGCTGGAAAAAATCGTGGCCAAAATCCCCGTCGGGCGCCTCGGTCACGCTTATGAAATCGCGCGCGGCGTTTCTTTCCTGTGTTCGGAGGATGGCGGATTCATTACCGGCTCGACCATGAGCATCAATGGTGGTCAGCATATGTATTGATCGGCTTTCGGGTGGTATGGGGCGCAGGATGAAGCCTGCACCCTATCACCCACCGGTCAAACGCTCGATCCAGATCGACCGGCACAAGACCTCGATCAGCCTCGAGCCACTATTTTGGGAAATGCTTAAATCGGCTGCGGATGCGGAAGGCAACGCGATCAATGCATTGGTGGCGCGGATCGATGCGGAACGAATCAAATCGCCCACCCCTCCTGGCTTAGCCAGTGCCATCCGGGTCTGGCTGGTGGACCGATGCCTGACCGGCAAAACCCCGCCCGAGAGGGACCAGCCACCTACGCAAGCCGGTTGATAGATCAATAATTCACTGGCGGATCGCTTGCCAGGAAGCCTTCATCGCTTTCCTCGGCAGGGCGGGGCGTTTGCGAAAGACCATGACGAAATTCCTTTCATACCTTCCCAGCGCTTTGGGAGGATGAAAGGTCCGAAAATCCCTCAGTCGTCGCCCACCCGTTCAATATCCGCGCCGACCAGGGCCAGCTTTTCTTCAAGGCGTTCATACCCGCGATCAAGGTGGTAGAGGCGGCGAACCTGCGTTTCACCTTCCGCGGCAAGGCCGGCAATCACCAGGCTCATGGATGCGCGCAAATCGGTGGCCATGACTTCGGCGCCATACATTCTGTCGACCCCATGAACGATTGCGGTTCGGCCGCTGGTTTCAATATGCGCGCCCATGCGCGCCAGTTCCGGCACATGCATGTAACGATTTTCAAAGATGGTTTCGTTGAGGACGCTGGTCCCTTCCGCACGGCACAGCAGCGCCATCAATTGCGCCTGCATATCCGTGGCGAGCCCGGGATAGGGCGCAGTCGACAGATTGACCGCCTTGAGTTTTCCTTCGGCAGCCACCGTCACACCCTTGGCATCGCTATCCACGCTGCAGCCGATATTTTTCAACGCCTGCAATGTAGCGGTCATTTCATCAGCCTTGGCCCCTTCGAGGCGCACTTCACCGCCTGTAATCGCAGCTGCGCAGGCATAGGAACCCGCTTCGATGCGATCCGCCATGACGCGGTAAGTTGCACCATGCAGCCGCTTGACCCCGTGAATGATCAGATCCGACGTGCCGATCCCTTCAATCTCCGCGCCCATGGCAACCAGCAGATTGCACAGATCCACGATTTCCGGTTCGCGCGCGGCATTGGTAAGCCGCGTTGTGCCTGTCGCCAGAACGGCTGCCATCAGCGCATTTTCCGTCGCGCCGACAGAAACCACTGGAAAGCCGAAATCACCGCCGGGAAGGCCCCCGTCCGGTGCGTGGGCCCGCACATATCCAGCAGCCAGTTCGATTGTGGCACCCATCGCCTCCATTGCTTTCAAATGGAGATCGATGGGGCGATTGCCGATGGCGCAGCCGCCAGGCAGCGATACTGTTGCCTCACCTGCCCGCGCCAGCATCGGGCCGAGTACCAGGATGGATGCCCGCATCTTGCGCACCAGATCATAAGGCGCGACGGTGGAAGTCAGCCGGGTCGCTTCGTAAGTTACCACGCGGCCAAAATCCTCCGGCCGGTTACCCTGGATGTTGGTGGAAACACCGAACTGCGTCATCAGGTGCTGGAACCCGTCAATATCGGCAAGCCGCGGCAAATTGCGCAGCGTCAGCGGCTCCTCGGTCAGCAGCGCGCAGGGAATCAGCGTCAGCGCCGCATTCTTCGCACCGGAAATGGGAATGGTACCGGAAAGGCGTTTGCCGCCCTGAATAATAATCTTGTCCATCACGGCGGTTTAACGGGTCACGCGCCGAGGGCAAGCGCCCAAGGCATGTCATGCCATAGAAACCTGACAAGTTTAGTTGACGGGCCAGACTACAGCTTCATAACAAACGCATAATGAGCGACCGCAAACCGATCCGAAAAGCCGTCTTCCCAGTTGCTGGGTTGGGCACCCGATTCCTGCCGGCAACCAAGGCAATCCCGAAGGAACTGCTTCCGATCGTCGATCGGCCGCTGATCCAATATGCGGTGGACGAAGCCCGCGAAGCCGGAATCGAGCAAATCATCTTCGTCACCGGGCGCGGCAAGACCGCGATCGTCGAACATTTTGACGTCGCTTACGAGCTGGAAGCCACGATGCAGGCGCGCGGCAAGGACATGGGCGTTCTCAATTCCACCCGCGCCACGCCGGGCGATATCATTACCGTTCGGCAGCAAGTCCCGCTGGGCCTGGGTCATGCGATCTGGTGCGCCCGCGCAATTGTCGGGGACGAACCCTTTGCGATCCTGCTGCCCGACGAATTGATGGTCGGCAGCCCCGGCTGCATGTCGCAAATGGTCGAAGCCTATAACGAAGTCGGCGGTAATCTGATCAGCGTGCTCGAAGTTCCGCGCGCAGAAGTGTCGAGCTATGGCGTTATCAGTCCGGGCAAGGCGTCGGGCGTCCTCACAGAGGTGCTTGGCCTGGTGGAAAAACCGCCGGTGGACGAAGCGCCCTCCAACCTGATTATTTCAGGGCGATATATTCTCCAGCCCGAAGTCATGCGGACGCTGGAACATCAGGGCAAGGGCGCCGGTGAGGAAATTCAGCTGACTGACGCCATGGCGACGATGATCGGCAACCAGCCCTTTCACGCCGTAACCTTTGCAGGCAAACGCTATGACTGCGGCAGCAAGGTCGGGTTCGTCGAAGCGACGCTGGCGCTGGCAATGGAGCGCGAGGATATGGGCGAAGAAGTGCGCGCGATGGCCAGAAGGTTGCTGGGATAATCCCGAAAACGCGGCCACATGCTGGCTGCCGCATGCAAGGCGGAAAGTGCTGCAATCATGCAGTGCGGATGTTCAGGGGTAGTGTCTTCAATCCACCCACAAAAGTGGAACTGGATCGCCTGGGTTCACCCGCCAGTTCAACACTGTCGATCCGGTCAAGCAGAGCTTCGAACAGAATGCGCATCTCCAGTCTTGCCAGATGCAGGCCGAGGCATTGATGGGCGCCGGCACCAAAGGCGAGATGCCGGTTGGGGGTGCGCGCGGCATCAAATTTGCGGGGGCTTTCAAACTGCGCCGGATCGTGATTGGCAGCCACATAGTTGATCATGAGCCAGTCACCCTTGGCGATAGGCTGTCCGCCCAACTCGGTATCGCAGGCTGCTGTGCGCATGAAATGTTGCACCGGGCTGGTCCACCGGATCGCTTCTTCGACGATACCGGAGAGCAGCGACCGATCTGCCTTGACCCGGGCAAACTGGGCCGGGTCTTGGGCCAATGCCAGCATGGCGCCGGCTGTTGAGGCCGACGTTGTATCATGGCCGGCAGCGGCCAGAATGATGTAATAGCCCATCATGTCGCGGTCATTCAGGGGCGCGCCGTCGATCGTGGCATTGGCGATGATGCTGGAGACGTCGCCGGTCGGACAGGCACGTTTTTTCGCGGTTATGGCTGCAAAATAGCGCTCAAAATCGGCAACTGCGCCAGCTACCAATTGTGTGATGGCGTCGGGCGGCAAATCCTTCATGCCCGACTGGTTGAGATCATCGTCCTGTCCGCCGAACATTTGCTGAGTCAGCATCAGCATCCGGGGTTCGTCTTCCTCCGGCACCCCCATGATCTGCATCACGACATGCAGTGGATAGGGTGCCGAAACCAGCGGCACGAAGTCCACTGCCGGACCGGCATCGACCAGTCGTTGCACTGTTGCCTGCGCCAGCCCGCGAATTTCGTTTTCCAGTCGGGACAGGTTCTTGGGCTTGAACCATTCCTGCGTCAGTTTACGGTATTTCATGTGGATTGGTGCATCGAATGTGACCAGGGAAGCCACCATATGCGGGCTGCCACCAGTCAGGTTCTTGGCGAATTCGATCCCTTCGTTGAGAGAGAACACCACGGATTTGGGATGGTTCAGGTAGGTCGTGTTATCTTTGCTGACCTGCATCACATCGTCATAGCGCGTGACCAGCCAGAAGGGTTCGAACACTCCATCCTCTGACGGCGAAATCCACGCCACCGGCATATCGCGTCGGAGAGCGTCGAATGTGTCCAGCAAACCATCCCAGGCAGCATAGCTCTTGGGATCAATCACGGCCCGTGCCACTTCCGGCGATGGGGACGGCCTTTCGCGGGTCGCCGTCATGCCGGTTCATCCGCGCGGGCGCGATACTCATCCTTGAGTTTGCGCTTATAGAGCTTGCCATTGTCCTCTCGCGGTAATTCGGCGCGAAAATCGAACAGGCGCGGCACTTTGAGGCGGGCAAGCTGGGACGAAAGATATTCGGTTAATTCAGCCGCCAATATCTCCCCCGCCTCCGCCATGTCGACAGGCTGCACGACCGCTACCACACATTCGCCCATGTCGGGGTCGGGTGCTCCAATCACCGCAGCATCCATCACCTTGTCATGGGCAACCAGAAGGTTCTCGACCTCTTGCGGATAGATATTGACGCCGCCCGATATGATCATGTTGCTGCGCCGGTCAGTCAGGTAGAGAAAACCGTCTTCATCAAGCTTTCCAATGTCGCCCAGCGTGGTCCAGCCTTTCGGATGGGTCGCCTCGGCGGTTTTGGCGTCATCCTTATGATAGGCGAAGGGATGCGGACTTTCGAAAAACACCACGCCTTCTTGCCCGGCTGGCAGTTCATCCCCGGCTTCGTTGCATATATGAACGATACCCAGGATTGCGCGGCCGACCGTGCCCTGATGGCTTAGCCAATCCGGTCCTTTTACCATGGTCATGCCATTGCCTTCGCTACCGGCGTAATACTCCACGAGGATGGGGCCCCACCAGTCCATCATCGCGCGCTTGATTTCTACCGGGCAGGGTGCGGCGGCATGGATCGCACATTTGTGCGACGAAAGATCATGGCGGCGGCGTACTTCATCGGAGAGTTTCAGCATGCGCACAAAATGGGTCGGAACCCATTGGCTGTCGGTGATGCGAAAGCGTTCAATCGCCGCAAGCGCAGCTTCCGGATCGAACTTCTCCATCACTACCACAGTGCCGCCAAGGCGGTGGATGGTGCTTGACCAGCCCAGCGGCGCCGCATGATACAAGGGCGCAGGGGAGAGATAGACACTGCTGCCATCGCCAGCGATTCCGAAACCATGCGTTGCCAGCATAACCAGCGGCGGGATCGCTTCGACAGAGGGGTCCGCTGGTGGGGCCGGAACAATACCTTTCGGGCGGCCGGTTGTGCCGGAACTGTAGAGCATATTGCGCCCGGCCGACTGGTCCGCGATCGGCGTGGCGGGCTGTGCGGCAAGCTGGCGCTCCGCCGCGTGATCATCGCCCGTCCCGTAAGCCAGCAACGGCATTTCCAGACCATCGGCCCGCATCCGTTCGACCAAGGCCGTGAATTTCTGGGTAGTGACCAGCAGCTTAGCGTCGCTATCCTGCAGGATATAAGTCACTTCGGCCGCTGTCAGATGCGTTGAAATGGGCACAAGAACTGTCCCTGCACGCTGGGAAGCCCAGACAATTTCATGGTAGCGGGCGCAGTTTTCCATAAGGAGCCCGAAGGCATCACCACTTTGCAGGCCCCGGGCGCGCAACCAATGGGCAATACGGTTGGCGGCTTCGTCGAGCTGGCGATAACTTACAGTCTCGCCGCTGCCCGCCATGATAATCGCGGGATGGTCCGGGCGCGTCTGTGCGTGTTGTATCGGGTGCATGTGATTCCTCTTCCGCCAGGCAGCCTAGCCGCGTTGTTGCCAGCGACAAGAAAAAAGGCGGCAGGATCGCTCCTGCCGCCTCCAATCAGACACCCTCTCCGATGTCAGGAAACTCGTGATTACCGGCAAACGCCTATTCGTCGTCAGAACCGCCCTGGCCGCCGGTACCGGTTGCAAGCGCGAAGGCCTGCTGGGCATTGGAATTGACCATATAGGGGATCGGATTGACCGCTTCACCGCCAATGCGCACTTCATAATGAAGATGCGGGCCTGTCGAACGGCCGGTGGTGCCGACGTAGCCGATCACATCACCCTTGTTCACGCGCTGCCCGGCGGCGACTGCCAGCCTCGACAGATGCGCAAAGCGGGTTTCGAGATCGGCACCATGTTCAATCTGAATATACAGGCCATAGCTGCTAAAACGGTCGGCGCGGGCAACAATCCCGTCTGCCGTGGCATAGACCGGTGTCCCTGTCGGGGCGGCCAGATCGACGCCTTTGTGATTGCGGCGCCCACCCAGAACCGGATGGGTGCGCATACCGTAATCGCTGGTCAGCGTGGCTGCGGCAAGCGGCATACGCGAAGGAATGGCAATGGAAGTGGTCGGCGCGGACGAAGTGGTCGAACCGCCGTCAAGTGCTTCCCAGCTGTTGAACAGATTGCGGAACTGTTCGTCGCCGCCGCTGATTGGTGATGTTCGGTTGTCGCGGATCGGGGCGGTGACATCGGCGGCTGCAGCGCTGCTGTTTGCCATTGCGGGATGGGCGGCCACAGTCATGAAACCGAACGCAACAGCCACAGCGGCCACCATCCGGCTTTTCTTGAAGAATGCAACCACGAACCCGTCCTTTTCTCCGATGCCTTTTGACACCGTGCAGACCCCGTTTCGCATCCAATCAACCGGTCGGCGATTGCCGCGAAACTTGTTGTTTGAGACTTTACGGAACCCCCCGCCATCTCTTGCATTGTGGAGTAAGCGGTAAGTTCTTTACGACGCAACACCATCATAGAAGTCTCGCGACAAACCGGCTGCGAGACGGGCTGAGTCGTTGAATGGCGGCTTAATCGATCCCCTGAAGTAGGTTTTTATTAGCCCTTTCCACCGGTTTTCCGGGGATTCGCCGTTCCTGTCACATAAAGCGATAAAGTGCTTTGTCCCAATGGCGACATGGCGAATTTCGTCGTCAAGGATGCGACTCAGTATTTTGACGCCATGCAAATCGCCTTGCGCGCGGATACGTTCCAAAGTCGGCGGCGTGACGTCGAGGCCTCGTGCCTCCAGCACCATCGGCACGATGGCGAGCCGCGCTGCGACATCGTGGCGGGTTTCCTGCGCCGCTTCCCACAACCCGCCATGCGCGGGCAGTGCCCCATAATGGCTTCCCAGATTGCGCAACTTGCGTTCTAGCAGGGCAAAATGCATGGCTTCATCGGCTGCGACCGACAGAAAGTCTGACACAAACTCCGGACCCATGTTTTCGCCAAACCGCCCGGCCATATCCAGCGCGAGGTCGATCGCCACGAATTCGATATGGGCCAAGGCATGCCACAAGGCGATGCGCCCATGCGCGGATCCGCCCCCACGGCGCGGCATCCGGGATGGATGGAGCAGGTCCGGCTTATCGGGCCATGCCGGGGCATCGGGAATTTCGGCGTCAAAGCGGAAACCGAGCCGCCCCAGCCGCCAGCCGCGCGCCACATCGCGGGCAGCCATCGCCTTGGCGCGGGGGTCGGCAGTCAGCAAAGCTGCCCGGATCGCCGATGCTACGGACATTTTCACAGGATCAATCAAAGCGCCTGTGCAGCGGCGAGCACCTCGGCTGCGTGACCCTTCACCTTGACCTTGTCCCAGATGCGGGCAATCCGGCCCTGCGCATCGATCAGGAACGTGGTGCGGACCATTCCCATATAGGTTTTCCCGTACATCTGCTTTTCGGTCCAGACCCCCAGCGCGTCGGAAAGGCCGCCCTCTTCGGCATCGCTGGCAAGATCAACCGTTAGCCCGTGCTTTTCGATGAACTTGAGGTGTTTCTTGGGCGGGTCCTTGCTGACACCAAGTATGGCCGCACCCGCTTTCGCGAATTCGTTCTTGAGCGCGGAAAAGTCCTTGGCTTCGATGGTGCAGCCGGGCGTGTCATCCTTGGGATAGAAGAAGAGTACCAGCGTGCGCCCGGCGAGCTCCGACAGTTTCATGCTACCCCCATCGGTAGTCTCCAACGCGATATCGGGCATAGCGTCGCCAACAGAAAATGTGCTCATGGATTGGTCTCCAATGGTGCTTCAAACAGGGTGCCCCAGGCATCCGCCACGCTCTGGCGGGCGCGGTCAAATTCGCGAAGTAGCGCTGCATATGTGTCCCAGCCGCACGCCTGCGCCAAGACCCTTGCCGATGTCGGTGCCGGTTCAGCAAGGTCCGGCGCCAATAATCGCGCGGCCACCAGCAGGCGAGTCATCAAATCATGCGCAGCGTTTATTTCGGTCGGGAGAAGCCCGGCCGACACAAGCTGTTCGATTGCTTTGCCAAGATCGGCCTCGAACGCTGTTCGTTCGCGCAATTGCAAATAATGGACGAGAAATTCGAGGTCGATCAGGCCGCCGCGCTGTAATTTGGCGTCGAGCGGCCCCTTGGCCTGCTTGTGCTGCGCCATCTCCGCGCGCATCGCCAAGACATCCGTGCGCAGCACAGCCGGATCGCGCGGGGATTCGAGGACCCCGGCAATGATCCGCTCCAGTTCACTGCGGGCTTTGCGCGATCCGAAAATCGGCCGCGCACGGGTGAGGGCCATATGTTCCCAGGTCCAGGCACTTTCCCGCTGATACCGGGCAAAGCTATCGATACTTGCCGCCAGCGGCCCCTGCGTTCCCTGCGGCCGCAATCGGGTATCGACCTCGTATAAGGCGCCCTCGGCAGTCGGTACACTCAGCGCCGCGCTGACGCGCTGGGCCAGCCGGTTGTAATAATGGGTCGCGCCCAATGGGCGGGTTCCGTCGGATTCGCCATCACGCGCGCCGGTAAACAGATAGATGATGTCGAGATCGGAGGCATGGGTCAGCATCCCGCCGCCGAGCCGCCCCAGGCCGAGGACGATCAACTCGCTGCCCGGCAGACGGCCGTGGACCCTGGCAAATTCAACCTCTGCAGCCTGGGCAGCGACGGAAATCGCAGCATCGGCAAGCCGCGAGAGCGCCTTGCCGATGGCCAGCGGGTCATGCGCTGCATCGATCAGCTGGACGCCCAAGGCAAAGCGCTTCTCGCCAGTCACGATCCGGATACGGTCTAGGCGGCGTTCATAATCGTCTGTCGCCTCACCCCGCGCCATGTCACCAGCAAGCTTGGCAACTGTACCCGGCAAATGCAGCGCGCTGCGATCAATCAGAGCATCGAGAAGCTCGGGCCGACGTGCAAGTTTGCCGGCCAAGGGCGGGGCCAGCGACAATATTCTGACGAGTTGATCCAGCAAGGCTGGCCGCGCTTCGAGCAAGCGAAACAGGTTGATTGCACTGGGCGCAGAGGCAAGCAACGCCTCCCAGCGCAAGATCACCTGGTCCGGCTCTGGTGCCTGTGCCAGCGCTTCCAGTAAATCCGGCAATAAGGCCTCAAACGCCGCACAGGCCGCCGGACTGCGCAAAGTGCGGAAGTGGCCATCCGTCCAGCTCTCGATACGCCGGGCAAGGTTCGGGGGGTCGGCAAAGCCCAGCTTTGCCAATTGCTCGGGCAGATGGTTTGTGGGGGGTGCCGCGTCCGTGCGGCTTTCGGCATCGATGAGCCGGTCGAAACGGATCCCGACCGCTTCCGTCAAGGCGCCGACTTCCTCGACCAGCGCGGTTCCGTCCGCAATCCCTTCCAACTGCGCCACGTTGCCGAGTGCCGCACCTGTCGGCAATGCGTGGGTCTGCTGATCAGCAACCATTTGCAGGCGGTGCTCAAGCGTACGGAGCCTGTCATAGCTTGCGCCAATAACGGCCGCATCGTCGCGGGAAATATGCCCGGCTGCCGCCAATGCATCCAGCGCCGGCCTGGTCCCACGCAAGCGTAGCGACGGGTCGCGCCCGCCATGGATCAGCTGATGCGTCTGGGCAAAAAATTCCGCTTCACGAATGCCGCCGCGGCCATGCTTGAGGTTGAAACCGGGGCCGGGAACTTTGGGCCCACGGTAATTGTCGCGAATACGTGCGGTAAGCCGTCCTATTTCCTCGATTGCACCGAAATCGAGACTGCGCCGCCAGACAAAGGGCCGAATCATGGCCAAAAAGCCTTCGCCCGCTGCGATATCCCCCGCGCAGGCACGCGCCCGAATATAAGCCGCACGTTCCCAGGTCAGGGCTGACGATTCGTAATGGGTGAGCGCCGCACCGAGCGAAATCGCCAGGGGACTTACTTCGGAGGCCGGACGTAACCGCAAATCGACCCTGAACACATACCCCTCTGCCGTATTTTCCGACAAGATTCGCACGATCTCACGCGCATAGCGCTGGGCCGCTTCGCCCGGATCATCACGCGCGCGCCGAGGCAGGCTGGCCGGATCAAACAGCAGGATCGGATCGATATCCGAACTGTAATTAAGCTCGCCCGCGCCATGTTTGCCAAGGGCAAGAGCAATGAAACCCTGCGGCTGCGCGTCGGGCACCCGCCGCATGATTGCGGCGGAAATCGCCGCATCGACAGCACGGTCGGCAAAGGCGGAAAGCTCCGCCATGACCTGGCCCACCGGAAACGCTCCCGCAAGATCGCCCACGGCCAGCGCAACGGCCAGCGCCAGGCGTTCGCGCCGCAGGGCCACCTCGACATCCTCGATTCCAGCCCCTGCCGCTTTGGCCCAGAGCAGAGCGTCTTCCGCTTGCCCCGCTTCAAGCAGTCTGGCGAGTTCTGGCAGGCGGTCGAGCCCACGCGCCAGAAACGGCGCATGAACGCGCGCACGGGAGATCGCATCGGGCCAGTCTGGTTGCATCTGGTCAGCACTGCCCGCGTCGGCCAGCCTAGGCAAGTATCAGCCTTGCCCCATCGGCTTCGCTTTGCAACAAGGCCGGTCAGCAATTCAGTCTGACGGGAAGGCATTTCCATGGTTCGCACGCTTACGGCCAGATCACTTCTATTCGCCTTCGGGCTTGCATGCGGGGGGTGCACGATTTCGGGTGCGGGTGAGGATCCTCTCGATATCCCCGAAGTGGCGGCAGGTGATATCTCGCTCGATACGATGAAGGACGTCACGAAAACCCTGTCGTCCGATTCCTTCGAAGGGCGCGCACCCGGTACTGCGGGTGAAGAGAAGACGGTCGCCTTGCTGATCGACCGGTTCAAGGCGGCTGGCCTGCAACCCGGCAACAAGGGTTCCTGGGTGCAGGATGTGCCCCTGATCGAAATAACCGGCAAGGATTACGCGCCGCTGACGGTTTCGGGTAAGGGTGCCGCGCTCAGCTTCGCGCCATCAGCGGACTGGGTCGGCGTAACTTACCGCGAAGATGCCAGAACCCGCATTGCGGACAGCGAACTGGTGTTTGTCGGTTACGGCATCAACGCCCCGGAGAAAGGCTGGAACGATTACGCCGGGCTGGACATGAAGGGGAAAACCGCGGTTATCCTGGTCAACGACCCCGATTACGAGAGCAAGGGGCTGGACGGTCCGTTCAACGGGCGGGCGATGACCTATTATGGCCGCTGGACCTATAAGTTCGAAGAAGCCGCGCGCCAGGGTGCCACCGCAGCGCTGATTGTCCACGATGATTTCCCCGCCGCCTATGGCTGGAATGTCGTCGAATCGAGTTGGACCGGCCCGCAAGCCTATGCCCAGCGCGGCGCAGATGCGCCGCCGCTGACGCAAATGAACGGTTGGGTCCAGAAGAAGGCCGCGGAACAGATCCTCAAGGCATCCGGCCACACCCTGGCCGAATTGTCAGCCGCGGCAAAGATGAAGGGCTTCAAGGCCGTACCGCTTGGCCTCGATATTTCGGCCAGCTTTGCCAGCGATATTCGCAAATTTGCCTCCAGGAATGTCATCGGGCAATTGCCAGGTACGGAACATCCGGACGAATATGTTCTGTATACCGCGCATTGGGACCATCTCGGCCGCTGCACCCCGGATGCCACCGGAGACGATATCTGCAACGGCGCAATTGATAATGCCACCGGCGCTGCCGCGCTGGTTGCTCTGGCGCAAGCACAGGCCAAGGCAGGGCCGACGAAGCGCACCCTGTTGTTCTTGGCAGTGACAGCGGAGGAATCGGGCCTTCTAGGTTCCGATTATTATGCCGCCAACCCGGTGTTCCCACTCAACCAGACCGTCGGCGGAGTAAACATGGATGCCTTGTCCTTGGCCGGCCCAGCCCGAGATATTACCGTGATCGGGCCGGGCAAGTCGCAGCTAGATGCGTTTCTGGACAAGGCGCTGAAGCAGGTATCCCGCGCCGCAGTACCCGAAGTCACGCCGGAAAAGGGATATTACTATCGATCCGACCATTTCGGCTTCGCCAAGCGCGGATTGCCGATGCTCTATGTCAAAGGCGGGTCCGATCTGATCAAGGGTGGGCCGGAAGCTGGCGCGAAATATGAAGAAAATTACCGCGCCAATGCCTATCACGGCCCCAATGACGAATATGACGAAAACTGGGACTGGAGCGGTGTAGCGCAGGACCTGCAAGTCTATTACCTGCTTGGCCGGATGCTGGCGATGAGCGGCAGTTGGCCAAATTGGACAGAAGGTGATGAATTCCGCGCGATTCGTGACACAAGCTGTGAAGGTGACATCGGGTGCTGAACACGCGTAGCCTCCGATGCCCGGCATGATGCCGCCTGAATGGGCGCCGCAGGAATGGTTATGGATCGGCTTTCCCCATGATGCGCAGGAATGGCCGGGCTATCTCGACCGCGCGCAAGAGCAGATTGCGGCATTTGCCAATCACGTAGCGCAAAGCGGCCAGGGTGTCCGCTTGCTGGTGCGTAACCCGGCCAATGAAGCGCGGGCGCGGGCACTGGTCAGCGCCACTGTCACGCTTGAGCAGCGCAGCTATGGCGATATCTGGCTGCGCGACACCGGGCCGCTGGTGTTGACCGACAAGGGTGAGCGCAAGGCGGTTCGCTTTGGCTTTAACGGCTGGGGCGGTAAATATCTGATGCCCGGAGACCAAAGCATCGGTGAAGAACTGGCGCGCGATGCCGGACTGGATTTGGCAACATCTGACTGGATCCTTGAAGGCGGAGCGGTGGATGGTGACGGAACAGGGTTGGCCGTGACGACGGAGCAGTGCCTGCTCAACCCCAATCGCAATCCCCATTTGACCCGCGCCGATATCGAACAGCGGCTCGACCGTGATCTGGGTTTCAACCGCATCCTGTGGCTGGGTGAAGGGCTGATCAACGATCACACCGACGGGCATGTCGACAATTTGGCGCGCTTCGTTGCCCCCGGCACACTTGCCCTGCCGCAGGCCACCGGCGCGGGTGATCCCAATGCGCAAATCTACGCCGATGCCAAGGCGCGGGCCGAAGCCTTCGGAGTCAATGTCGTCCAGATCCCGTCGCCGGGGCGCATGGAACGCGATGGGCGCATCGAACCTGCAAGCTATGCCAATTTTGCCATTACCAGCCATCTGGTAGTGGTGCCGACCTTCGGCTCACTCCATGACGCAGACGGAATCGCCGCGATTGCGGAACTGTTCCCCGATCGCGTCACAATCGGCCTTCCCGCCGATGCCGTCCTTGCAGGCGGCGGCGGGTTCCACTGCGCCAGCCAGCAAATGCCCTACGCCCCGGTTGCAGCATTAACCCATCGTTAGGGCATCTGTCCCAAAATAGCCGGATGGCACAGGCAATCGCATTGATCCGCACATCGGCTCCGCTCTCGCAAGAGGCGCTGCGCCGGTTCATTGTGGCGGGATGCGGGCTGGCGCTGATAATGGCAGGATCGCCTCTGCCGCTCTAGGCAGTGCCGCCAATTCTCCGGACCTAGGGTTGGAAGAGTTTCCAAACCGCAATCAAAGCGGCAGCGCCGAGCACTGTGCCGGTGAACAGACGCCACACAATCGGTTCGATCCGGCCAAAAGCCAGTGACCCCAGCCAATTGCCCAGCAGCACTGCGGGGTAAAGCGCAAGGGCGAGAATCGCCTCACGCAAGCCCGTCATGCCCAGCGCCCAGGCGGCCAGGCAACCGGATATGGATGTGCACAGAAAAACGGCCATCATCGATGCGCGCGCCGTTTGCGGCGTAATCGGTCGCCGCAGATAATAGGGGATGACTGGCGGCCCCGGCATACCGGCAAAGCCGGTGAGCACCCCTGATGCGATGCCGGTAAAGCCGGTTTCCACTTTGCTTGGCACATGGGAAGCTGCCCGTTGCGGCAACAGGACCATCACAAACGCCCCCAGCGCCACAAAGGCAATCAGCACGCGGGCCAGGTCAGGGTCCGACCAACGAAGCAGCAGCAAGCCGACCGGTGTAAACACTATTGCCAGAAGCGCGATTGGCTTTGCACTGGCTTCGCTGTGACCGATGATCTTGCGCAGCCCCACCAGACCGATCAGCAGGCCCAGAATCGTTGCCGTGATGACAGCCGATTGGGGCGCAATTGCCAGCCCCAGGATCGGCACCAGCAACAAAGCCATGCCGAACCCCGCCAGTCCGCGCACAAACGCGGCCACCAGTGCCGCGACCAATGCGACACCAATCTGTTCGGGGGTAAGGTTCGCGATCAAGCGGGGCGCAAATCTGGCGCAGTGGCCTCCGCTTTGAGCAGCGCAATGGCTTCATCCAGCGGGACCACTTTCTGCTGCTGTTCGCCCAAAGTACGAATCGCTACCGTGCCTTCTTCCGCCTCGCGGTTTCCGACCACCAACAGATGGGGAACCTTCTTCACGGAATGTTCGCGCACCTTGTAGTTGATCTTTTCGTTCCGGAGATCCGCCTCGACACGCAGGCCCGCCGCCCTGAGCTTCGCCACAACGCTTTGCCCATAGGCATCGGCATCGGAAACGATGGTCGCCACCACGGCCTGCACCGGGGCGAGCCACAATGGCAGTTTACCGGCGTAATTTTCGATCAGGATGCCGATGAAGCGTTCGTAGGAGCCGAAGATTGCCCGGTGGAGCATCACCGGCCGGTGGCGTTCGCCATCCTCGCCGACGTAGCTGGCATCGAGCCGTTCCGGCAATACGCGGTCTGACTGGATCGTGCCGACCTGCCAGGTGCGGCCAATCGCATCGGTCAGGTGCCATTCCAGCTTGGGCGCGTAGAATGCGCCTTCGCCGGGCAATTCCTCCCAGCCGAATTCGTCAGTGGCCATTCCCGCTTCGCGCACGGCATGGCGCAGCTCTTCCTCCGCCTTGTCCCAATCCGCATCGCTGCCGAAACGCTGTTCGGGCCTGGTTGCCAGCTTGATCGCGTATTTCTCGAAGCCCAGTTCGCGGTAGACCGTGCTGGCCAGCTCGCAGAATTTGCGAACTTCTTCCACCACCTGGCCTTCAGTGCAGAAAATATGACCATCATCTTGGGTGAATTGACGCACGCGCATCAGCCCGTGCAACGCGCCATGCGGTTCGTTGCGATGGCAACAGCCCATTTCGCCCATGCGCAGCGGCAAATCGCGATAGGATGTGATCCCCTGCTTGAACACCAGCACATGGGCCGGGCAGTTCATCGGTTTCAAGGCCATCCAAGCCGCATCGCCCGAAATTACCGGCCCTTCATCATCGACATTGGGCACTTCATCGGGAATGACGAACATATTCTCGCGATATTTCCCCCAGTGACCTGACTGTTCCCATTGGCGGGCGTCCATCACCTGCGGTGTCTTGACCTCGCGGTAATCGGCACCGTCCATCCGGCGGCGCATATACGCCTCCAGCTCGCGCCAGATCTTGTAGCCCTTGGGGTGCCAGAAGACGCTGCCGTGCGCTTCTTCCTGCAAGTGGAACAGATCCATTTCGCGGCCCAATTTGCGGTGATCGCGCTTGGCGGCTTCTTCCAGCCGGTGAAGGTGGGCATCAAGCTGCTTCTTGTTTAGCCAGCCGGTGCCGTAGATGCGTGTCAGTTGCGCGTTCTTCTGGTCGCCGCGCCAATAGGCCCCGGCGACACGCATCAGTTTGAAGGCGGCAGGATCAAGTTTGCCGGTGCTGGCAAGGTGCGGCCCGCGGCACATGTCGAGCCAGTCATCCCCCGAACGGTAAACCGTCAGCTCTTCATCATCAGGCAGTTCCTTCGCCCATTCTGCCTTGAAACTTTCGCCATCGGCCAACCATTTGTCGATCAGCTGCTGCCGGCTCCACACTTCGCGCGTCAGGGGCTTGTCGGCCGCAATGATGGCGCGCATCTTGGCCTCGATCGCCGGCAGGTCATCCATAGAGAACGCTTCGCGCGTGGCCGGTGCCAGCACGTCATAATAGAAGCCATCATCGGTCGACGGGCCGAAAGTTATCTGGGTGCCGGGCCACAGGGCCTGTACCGCTTCGGCCAGCACGTGGGCAAAATCGTGGCGCACCAACTCGAGCGCGTCAGCTTCATCGCGTGCGGTGATCAGCGCCAGTTCGGCATCGCCATCGAAGGGGCGCATGATATCGCGAACTTCGCCATCCACCCGCGCGGCGAGCGCCGCCTTGGCAAGGCCGGGACCGATTGCGGCGGCAACATCGGCAGGGGTCGAACCCTGCGGCATTTCACGCACCGAGCCATCGGGCAGGCTGATCGTCAGCATTTCACTCATGGAATTCATCTCACCTGTTTGCAGGCGCGCAATGGCACAATGGCGCGCGCACCGGAAGCCTCGGCGTCATGTGTTTCAAAGGTTCGGGAGGTGACGCTACGCCGCCCGAACCGCGGGCAGCGTTGGTGGCGGATCAGGCCGCGACCAACCGCCCCGGTTCAAACCGGGTGGTAGTGGTCATAGTCTGCATGCGCGGATTCATAAGGCGTCATCTAATCGCGGATCCCTTAACATTCAACCAATCTGCAGTTTCTGACTGCCCGCTTCACTGGAAATCCTCTTACCCGTCGCCAGTGCAGTTGACCGCGCCCGGATGCTTTGCATGAACCGGTATTCGCTGGTCGCGCGGGTTGGGGTGAGTTGCACGGCCATGTAACCGCGTTGACTGGTATCGGCCCACTTCAACTGCGGGTTGGCAGCCACTTGCTGCGCCGCGAGATCCGCCGGTTTGATCATCGGCAACGACCCTTCCGCCCCCGGTGAAGTTACCGAATGGCCGGCGAATTCGATTCCCGCAGCGGCCCCTTGATGCGTCAATTCCGAAGCCCAGCCATTGTGGCTGTCACCCGACAGGACGATCAGATTTGCATTTGCTTCTTGCGCGGCAGCCAGCAGCCGCTCGCGTGCTGCGGGGTAACCGTCCCACGCATCCATATTATAGGGCATTCCTGCTTCGCTGGTGGCAATTGCCGCCTTCAGCCGCGTGCGAACATAATCCGGCACAGCGCCAAGCACCCCCTCCAGCCCTTGCGGCGCAAGTTTCAGACTGGCCATCACCACTTGTTGCGCCAAGATCTGCCATGTCTTGCCCGCCTGGCGTGATTTCTTCATGCCATCTGCCAGCCACGCTTCCTGAATTCCGCCCATCAGGGTGCGGGCCGGATCGCGCCAAGCGCCATCGCGGAACTGTTCCAGCGCTTGGCGGGTCGAGGCTGGATCGCCTGCTCCCTTGGTGACGATAGTGGCTAGATCGAATTGCCGTGTGCGCGCGGTGAGGCGCGTCTCAAGCCGGAACAAGGTCGCCAAATCACCGATTTCATAGGATTCCCAGGGTTCATCCGACACTGGCATCCATTCGTGATAGGCTTGCATCGCCGCCTTCTTGCGGACGTCCCATGTGCCTTCGGTTGCCGGATCGTGGTTTTCGGCACCGCCCTGCCAACTGTCGTTAGCGGTTTCGTGATCGTCATAGATCGCCACCATCGGGAACAACTGATGCAGCCTCTGCAAATCTGCATCATTCCGATAATTGGCAAAGCGTGCACGATATTCGGCCAGATGGACCGCTTCGGTTACCGGAAACAGCACTCGCCCCGGAGCGGTTTCCTGCGCCGTGGGATAGGTGCCGAGTGCATATTCATAGAAATAATCACCGGTATGCACGACCAGATCCGTCTCATCCGCTTCGGCGATATGGGCGTAGGCATTAAACCAGCCGAAGCCGAGGTTCGAACAGCCGACGACCGCCAACCGGAAGCTCTCGCATTCGCCCGCCGGCAAAGTGCGAATGCGGCCCGTGTCCGAAACCGATCCGTCGGGCGCAATAAAGCGGAAGTAATACCAGCGGTCGGGCGTCAGCCCTGTTGCGATGGGCTTGACGCAGCCGTCCCGCTCAGGGGAAGCTTCCACCTCGCCGCCAGCAGCCATGCGGACAAATCCGGTGGTATCACTCACTTCGAAACGCAGTATCACCGGGCTGTCCGATGCGTAGCGCGTCCAGAGCAGCATCCGGTCAGCGCCCGGTTCGCCGCTGGCGACTCCGTGTGTGAAGCCGCGCTGGGTCCGCGCAGACACCGCGCCGGGCAATGCCGCAAGGCCAACACCCAGCAGCCCGCCCTTGAACAGGCTACGCCGGTCGACGCCAGAGGCGGGGCGGGCAACGGAGGATGCGGGCAATGGGACTGGCAGCGAAGCGAGCGATATCGTGTTCATGATCCCGATCTACGCGGCATTAATGACGCCGCCAAGACGTATATGCATGACAAGCCTCATAGTCATTATGTAAATGATACTTGACTTTCATCCGAATCGATGTCAATTACCCTTTACATTGTGAAAAGGACCATTGACCATGACCCAGACCTACAAAGCGCTGCTGCTTGCCTCGGCAATGCTAGCTATTGGCGCGCTCGCAGTTTTTGATGTCGTTCCCGAATATGTTGCGCAATTTGGACCTGTTGCACTGTTGGCGCTTTTCCCGTCCGCCTGGATGGGCCAGTCGCGGCGCTGTTCCTGGCAGCGGGGGGCGTAAGATGGACGGCGCAAACCAGGGGCAGGTTCAAAGGGCTTATTTGAAACGCATGGGTCTGGCGATGGGCTGCTACATGATCGCCATCATAGCGGGCGTTTATCTTGTTTCCCGCAATTTGGTGGATGGGCCGATAGTATGGATGCTGGCCTTGCTGCCAGGCCTTTCCATTGTTGGGGCTTTTTATGCGATTGGCCGGCTTATCCTCGAGACAAAGGATGAATTCATTCGCATGCTGATCGTACGGCAATCGTTGATCGCAACCGGATTTGCGCTGTCGGTTGCGACAGTGTGGGGCTTTCTGGAGAATTTCGAGCTGGTCCGCCATGTCGATTCCTACTGGATCGCGATTCTGTGGTTCTTCGGCTTTTTCCTTGGGGCGGTATCCAACAAGATGGCTTACGGGGCGTGGGGGCAGTTGAAATGAATAACCGCCTCAAAGTGCTCCGCGCTGAACGAAACTGGAGCCAGCAGGATCTGGCGGATCGGTTGGAAGTTTCCCGCCAGAGCGTAAATGCGATCGAGACAGGAAAATACGACCCATCATTGCCCTTGGCCTTTCGCATTGCCGATACCTTTGATATGACTATCGAACAGATTTTCCAGCGGAACTGAAAGAGGGGGGTAAGGTCGTGCGCTTTTTGATCCTTTTCGCCGCTGCTCTGCTGGCCGGATGCGGTAATGCCGATGGCCGTGGCTGCGATGATTCTTCGCCTCTGACACTTCCCGAAATTTACTGATTGCCCCTGCCTCAGAAGCACCGCTTGCCAGGCGAGGCCTGATCGGGAATGAACCCGGCCATGACCGATATCCAGTTCCACACCATGCCCGGTGATCGCCTGATCGCTTTCCGTCACGCGGTGGGATCAGGCCCGACAATCGTCTTTCTACCCGGCTATATGTCGGACATGGCAGGTGGCAAAGCCACAGCCATATTCGATTGGGCGCAGCAACAAGGGCGCGGCTGCCTGTTGCTGGACTATTCGGGCTGCGGCACCAGTCCTGGCCGCTTCGCCGACGGATCGCTGACCCGCTGGCGAGACGAAGTGCTGGCTTTGCTAGAAGCGCAAGTCAGCGGCCCGATTGTGCTGGTTGGTTCCTCCATGGGCGGGTGGCTGATGCTGCTGATCGCCCGCGAATTGGGCAGCCGCATCGCCGGCATTATCGGCATTGCCGCTGCACCGGACTTTTCCGATTGGGGATTCACCGCAGAACAAAAAACGCAGCTATCCGCGGGCCAAACGATCTTTGAGGACAATCCCTACGGGCCCGAACCGACCCCGACGCATCCCTTGTTTTGGCAGGATGCGGAAAACAATCGCCAATTGGAAAAGGCGGTCCCACTCGATTGCCCGGTCCGGCTGTTGCATGGCCAGCAGGACCGCGATGTGCCTTGGGAAATAAGCCTGCGCCTTGCCGAGCGCATCCGTTCGGACGATATACAGGTTACCTTGGTCAAAGGAGCGGACCACCGCATGTCGCGCGAAGAAGACATCACGCTTTTGCTGCACACGGTTGCGCAGCTGCCGACAGGCCCCGATCCAAGGTAGTGCCTATGTCTGTGTTTCTGGCCCTGATGCTGCAGGTTGGTCCGGCCCCTGTGATCCAGCCAATCTCTCCTGTGCCGGATGAGCTTTACGAGCTGCGCCGGCGCAACAGGGAAGCCGAAGACCGGCAGGATGCGCCCAGCGTAGCAGACAGTAAACTGACCAATTGCATCGCCCTGATCGATATGAACCCGGAAGCGGCACACACCGATGCCTCGCGGTGGCTGGACAGGGCTCCGCTGGAACAGAAGGCATCGGCCTCGCAATGCCTTGGCATGGCACTGATACGGCTTCAGCGCTGGGAAGAAGCGGCAAGTGCCTTCACACAAGGCCGGGATACGACGATTCCGGCCGCGCAAATGCAACGTGCCCAACTCGGAGCCATGGCGGGCAATGCCTTGCTCGGCGCAGGCCGCCCTGGCGATGCGCAGGCCGCCCTCGAACGCGCTCAGGCTGACGCAGCCTCTGCGGGAAATATTCTGCTGGGGGGTGAAATCGCCATTGACCGGGCGCGGGCCCTTGTCGCCCTTGGCCGCGATGAAGACGCCAAACAGGCGTTGGCCGCGGCCCGCACGTCAGCCCCCGACAACCCGCAGGCCTGGTTGTTTTCAGCCACTCTGGCCCGGCGCATGGGCGATCTGGTGGCTGCGCAAGAACAGATCCAGACGGCCGCGAGACTGGCCCCCACCGATCCCGAAGTGGGGCTGGAAGCCGGGGTTATTGCGGCATTGGCGGGTAACGACGAAGCTGCCCGCAAGAGCTGGGATTCGGTGGTCGCGATGGCTCCCGACACGCAATTGGCGGCAACCGCCAAATCCTATCTTGCGCAGTTGGACGGGCCATGATCCCGCTGTCGGTACTCGATCTGGTGCCGGTTCGCGAAGGCGGCACCTTGGGCGATGCCTATGCGGCTAGCGCCCGGCTGGCTCTGGCCGCCGAGAAGGCCGGCTACAACCGGTTCTGGGTGGCCGAACACCATGCCATGGAGGGTATCGCCGGTGCCGCGACTTCGGTGGTGCTCGCCCATATCGGCCATGCCACCTCGACCATTCGCATCGGCGCAGGCGGGATCATGTTGCCCAACCACAATCCTTTCGTAATCGCAGAACAATTCGGCACGCTGGATGCCTTGTTCCCCGGTAGAATCGATCTGGGCCTTGGCCGCGCACCCGGAGCGGATGGACGGATCGCGCGCGCATTTCGCAAGGATTTGCACGGCGCAGCCGAATATTTCCCGCAGGATGTGGTCGAGCTGCGCGCTTTGCTCACCGGTGATCCGCCGCTCCCGCTCAGCGCCACACCCGGCCTTGGTGCCGATGTCGATTTATGGATGCTCGGATCAAGCCTGTTCGGCGCACAATTGGCCGCGCAGCTTGGCCTGCCCTACGCCTTCGCAAGCCATTTCGCGCCGGACCATCTCGACGCCGCCCTTGCGTTGTATCGGCAGAATTTCAAGCCTTCGGCCGCGCTGAAGCAGCCCTATGTCATGCCGGCCATGACGGTGATCTGCGCCCCCAGCGATGCCGAGGCCGAGCGGATCGCTTCCTCGCAATTGCAGGCCTTCGTGCGGCTGCGCAGCGGCAGCCCCGGCAAATTACCACCCCCGATAGAGAATTACCGGGCTTCGCTGCCTGCACCGGCCCTGGCCATGCTCGAGAATATTGGACAGGCCAGCGCGATCGGTTCGCCCGAAACTGTGCGCGATGCGATTGGCCGGTTTATCCGAAGAACAGGGGCCGACGAACTTATTTTGGCCGGCTCCACCTTCGATCCCGATGCCAGGGTCCGTTCGTTGCAGCTGACCATGACCGCACTTTCTGACTGAGTGGCCCGATCAGACAACGACTGAATAACGGCATGCTGCCGGAAGGGCTGCGCAAGGGCGGCAAGCTCTGCTAGAGGTGTGCAACGCGGCTTGCAGGGCACGAAACATCGGCCTATCCAAGCATTATTGCTGCACGGTGCGGTAATATTATAACAAGGCCGTATCGCGGCCCGCAGGAGCTGGATGGATGGGTTCGAAGACCGGCAGATCGTCTCGGAAATCATTACCAGAAAACGCCAAATCCGGAGCCGACACGGCGGCACGCCGCTTGTCCGGTCACCCCGAACTGGTCGAGGCGCTGACAGCGCGAATTGCTGGCTCCTTGCTGCCCGGCGATACACCTTTCGAGCGTGACAAGATTGCCGAAGCCGCCACCTTCCTGCTGGATACTGCGGCCCGTCGGACCATGGGCGCGCCCGCGATCGCGCTCGCATCGACCAGTGACCAACGCCGGTTCATGCGGATTGCCATCGTCAATGACGATATGCCTTTCCTGGTCGATTCGATCGCTTCAACCATCGCGGCACAGGGCCTGTCAATCGATCGGCTGGTGCACCCGGTCATACCGGTGCAGCGTTCGGCGGACGGGGAATTGCAGGCGATAGTGGCAACGCGCGGTGAAGCGCCGGCCGAATCGATGATCTACATCGAGACCGTGCGGATCGACGCGCGCCAGCGCCGCGCGCTCGAAGAGGCGTTGCAGGTGACGCTGGGCGATGTTCGTGCGGCCGTGGCCGACTGGCCGAAGCTGCGCGAAGCGATGTGCGCGGACGCCGAACAAATCCATGATCCCGAAGCCAAGGAATTGCTGCACTGGCTGGATGACGGAATGCTCACACAATTGGGGCATTTGACCCGGCACCGCGATGGCAGCCAAACGCAGCACCTCGGCATTTGCCGCCGCAGCGCAAAGCAATTGCTGGCGGATCAATCTTACGACCGCGCTTTCGCCTGGTTCGAACAGGCGAAGGGTAAATCGCAACAGTTGCTGATTATCAAGGCCAATCGCATGGCCCAGGTCCATCGCCGCGTCCCGCTTGACCTGTTCATTGTGCCCGTGGTCGAAAACGGCAGAGTCGTGGCACTGTCGGTCCATGCCGGGGTCTGGACGAGCGCCGCTCTGGCTGCGCCGCCCAGCCAGGTGCCACGGCTGCGCAGCCAATTGTCCGAACTGATCGAGAAATTCCATTTCGACAACAAGGGGCACGCCGGCAAGGCACTAGTCCATGCGCTGACCGCTCTGCCGCATGATCTGCTGATCGGATTCCCCAAACAGGCAATCGAGCGGGTCGCAACCACGATGATGAGCCTCGTCGACCGCCCGAGACCGCGCCTCGTAATGGTCGAAGCGCCCCTGTCACGCCATCTGTTCGCCTTCGTCTGGCTGCCCCGCGACATGCTTTCTACCCAGGTAAGGATGCAGATCCAGAACCTGCTCGAAACAGGTGCCAATGCGCATTTGCTTGATTGGAGCCTGCAAGTCGAAGGCGGCAATCTGGCCATGCTGCGTTTCGTACTTGATATCCGCGTCGGGGACCGGCCAGCAAGCGAAGCGGCGCTCGAAGCCGAATTGCAGATCATGCTGCGCGGCTGGGCCGAAGCGGTTGAAAGCGAACTGGCACTGGAATTGGAACATGGCCGGGCTGCCGCCTTTGCCACACGCTTTGCGGAGGCTTTCCCCACCGCATATCGGAGTGAATATGGCCCGGCAGAGGCCGCACGGGATATCCTGCGCCTGCGCCATCTGCATGTGGTGGAAGCGGAGAGTGTCTCTGGCGCGGCGTTGCAGCGCGATGCCAGACTTTACCATCTGGATGGCGATCCGGAGAACCAGCTGCGGCTGAAGATTTACGAAAACACCGGTGGGCTGGCTTTGTCGGATTCGGTCCCTGCGCTGGAAAATTTCGGCTTTCGCGTCATGGCAGAAACGTCAACTGAGCTTGATGGAGGCAACCTCGGCGCGATCCATGATTACACGCTGGGTCTGCCCGAAGGGAGCCGTGCCGCCATCCTGCTGGATCGTGGACCTGTAATCGAGGAAGCGATTGCAGCTGTGCTCAATGGCGGCGCCGAAGATGATCCCTTCAACCGGCTCGTGATCAGCACGGGCCTGTCTGCGCATGAAGCCGACTGGTTACGCGCCTTTTACCGCTATATGCGGCAGGCCGGAATGAGCTTCACCATCTACACGGTGGTCGATGCGCTGGGCCGCGCGCCTGCCGTGGCCATGGCCTTGATTGACCTGTTCAAGGCGCAAAACGATCCCGCTTTCAAGGGCGATCGCGATGGTGCGGTCAAGAAGGCGGAAGACGCAATCCGCCAGGGCCTTGCCAAGGTGGCGGCGATCAATGACGACCGGCTCCTGCGCCTTTATCATGCGCTTGTCCGGGCTATTCTGCGCACCAATGCCTTTGCGCCGGCAGCCGAAGAGGCGCTGGCGTTCAAGATCGATTCCGCCCTGATTCCAAACTTGCCCAAGCCCGTGCCCTGGCGCGAGATCTTCGTGTATTCACGGCGGGTCGAAGGTATTCACCTGCGCTCCGGGCCTGTCGCGCGCGGCGGCCTGCGCTGGTCTGACCGGCGTGACGATTTCCGGACAGAAATTCTCGGGCTGATGAAGGCCCAGCGGGTCAAGAACGCCGTAATCGTGCCGACTGGCGCCAAGGGCGGCTTTTACCCCAAATTGCTCCCGTCACCCGATAGGGACCGCGATGCCTGGGCTGCAGAAGGGCAGGCGAGCTACGAAATATTCATTCGCACCCTGCTGTCAGTCACCGACAATATCGTGAATGGCAAGGTGGTTCACCCTTCCGATGTGGTGATCCGCGATGCGGATGATCCGTATTTTGTCGTCGCTGCCGATAAGGGCACGGCGCGTTTCTCCGACATCGCCAATGGCATTGCGCAAGCGGCCGGCTTCTGGCTCGACGATGCTTTCGCCAGCGGCGGGTCCAAGGGATACGACCACAAGGCAATGGGCATTACGGCGCGCGGCGCCTGGGTTTCGGTCCAGCGCCATTTCCTCGAAATGGGGATCGATGTGCAAAGCGATCCTGTGCGCGTGGTTGGCTGCGGTGACATGTCGGGCGACGTTTTTGGCAACGGCATGCTGCTGTCCAAATCCATAGAGCTGGTCGCCGCTTTCGATCACCGACACATTATTATCGACCCTGATCCCGATCCCGAAGCCAGCTGGAAGGAGCGCAAACGCATGTTTGCCCTGCCCCGTTCGAGCTGGGAGGATTATAACGCGAAACTTCTGTCGAAGGGCGGCGGCATCTACAGCCGCGCCTTGAAGCAGATCAAACTATCCCCCCAGGCCCGCAAGGCCTTGGGGATCGACGCGAAAGAGATCGAGCCTGAAGCCTTGATTTCCGCGATCCTGTGCGCCCCGGTTGATCTGATCTGGTTTGGCGGCATCGGCACCTATGTCAAAGCATCGGCCGAAAATAATATCGCAGTGGGCGACCCTGCGAACGACACTTTGCGCATCGATGCCAATCAGATCCGTGCCAAGGTTATCGGGGAGGGGGCGAATCTCGGCATTACACAGGCCGGGCGGATTGAATTTGGCTTGCTTGGCGGGCGGTCCAATACCGATTTCATCGACAATTCCGCCGGCGTCGATTGTTCCGATAATGAAGTGAACATCAAGATCGCGCTGGCCGCAGCAAAACGCAGCGGGAAATTATCCGAAAAGAAGCGCGTGGAACTGCTCGAATCGATGACGGATGAAGTCGCCGAAATCGTGTTGGAAGATAACCGGTTGCAAGCGCTGACCCTGTCGATCGCCGAAACCGGCGGCGCCAAGGCAACTGCTTCGCAGATCCGGCTGATCGAGACGCTGGAAGATCAGGGTGATCTGGATCGCCGTACCGAAGGCCTGGCCGATGGAGCGACCTTGGCGCGCCGCGCCGCTGATGGGATCGGATTGACCCGGCCCGAGCTTGCCGTCTTGCTATCGTCCACCAAATTGCTGCTGCAAGAAGCCATCGAGCGTAGTGAATTGCCTGATGATCCCGGCATGGAGCAGGTGCTTCTCGGTTATTTCCCCGCCCCGATGCGGGTGGAATTCAAGCACGAGATTCTCGGCCATGCACTGCGCCGGGAAATCATCGCCACCATTCTGGCCAACAAGGTCATCAATTGCCTTGGGCTGGTTCATCCCTTCGAACTGGCCGAAGAGGAGGGCGTCGAACTGGCGCAGGTGGCCAGTACTTTCGTGGCGGCAGTCGAACTTTTCGACATCGACCGTTTGTGGGCCTTGCTGGACACTGCCAGCCTTCCCGAAATAGCCCGGCTGATCCTGTTTGAGCGTACCGCCTCGGCATTGCGCGGGCAAATGGCCGACTTGCTCCGCCGCAATTCAAGCCAGTACCGCCCATCGAAAATTGTCGCCGAACTCGCTGACGGCGTGCGCCAATTATCGGGAGCAACGGACAGCCTGCTGGCTGCCGAAGCGCGCCAACAATCCGCCAAATTGCGCGCCAGCTTCATCGACGCCGGAACGCCTGAGAAGATTGCCGCGCAGGTAGCCCATCTCTACGATATTGACGGCGCCGTCGGGTTGGCCAGCCTTTCACTCGACACGGGAATTGATGCGCGCGAACTGACCAAGGCCTTCACCAGCCTTGGCGCAATGCTGGGATTGGACTGGGCCCAGGGCACAGCCGCGCTGATGGAACCTTCCGATGTCTGGGAGCGTTTGCTAGTCGCAGGTCTGGCCCGCGATTTCCAGCAGATGAGGCTGGAATTCCTTCGCCGCTTGTCGCGCCGCAAGGATGCCAAACAGGATCCCGCCGGTGCGGTTGAAAGCTGGGCAGAAGGCAATGCCGCCGCGATCCGGCAGTTCCGCGCAATGATCAGTCGGGCGCAAGTGCGCACGCCTGTGGCACCCGCAATGCTGGCGCAGATAGCCAGTCAGGCGCGTAACATTCTGGGCCGCTAGCAAACCATCTACCCCCTTGACCCACACACAGAATAGGCCAAACCGCCCAACCATGGACCAAGCTGATGTCATAATCGTGGGGACTGGCCATGCCGGGGCGCAAGCCGCCATCGCCTTGCGCCAGAACGGATTCGACGGTTCGATCATGATGCTCGGGCGGGAAAGCCACCCGCCATATGAACGCCCACCGCTGTCGAAAGAATATCTCGCGGGGGAGAAGCCATTCGAAAGAATTCTTATTCGCCCGCCGCAATTCTGGGCTGACAAGGGCATCGACTTGCGCCTGCAGCAGAATGTGCTCGCGATCGACTGGATGGCCCACCAACTGACCCTTTCGAACGAAACGCGGCTTGGTTATCGCAAGTTGATCTGGGCATCGGGCGGCGATCCGCGGCGCTTGTCCTGCGCGGGCGCAGAGCTGGATGGGGTACATTCCGTGCGCACCCGCGCCGATGTCGACCGGATGATGGCGCAGCTGCAGGCCGGTGCAAAACAGGTGGTGGTGATCGGTGGCGGCTATATCGGTCTGGAAGCGGCCGCAGTCTTGCGCAAGCTGGGCTGCGAAGTTGTGCTGTTAGAGGCGCTGCCGCGTGTTCTGGCGCGCGTCGCGGGGGAGGAATTATCCACCTTCTATCAGGCAGAGCACCGCGCGCATGGTGTCGATCTGCGACTGGAAACCACGGTCGATCGTCTGGAAGGTGATGGGCAGCGGGTGACGGGCGTCAAACTTGCCACAGGAGAGACCATCCCTGCCGATATGGTCGTGGTCGGGATCGGGATCGTGCCTGCGGTTGGCCCGCTGCTCGCCGCCGGGGCATCGGGCGGTAACGGGGTGGATGTCGACGAATTCTGCCGCACCACGCTGGATGATATTTATGCCATCGGTGACTGCGCCGCCCATGCCAATCCCTTTGCCGACAATGCGGTGATCCGCCTCGAATCGGTTCAGAACGCCCATGACATGGCCGCCACAACCGCCAAGTCAATTTGCGGCGACAAGCAGCCCTATGAAGCCTTCCCGTGGTTCTGGTCGAACCAGTATGATCTGAAACTGCAGACCGCGGGCTTGTCTTTGGATCATGATCAGACAGTGCTGCGCGGTGATCCGGCATCCCGCAAATTCTCGGTCATCTACCTCAAGGAAGGCCGAATGATTGCGCTGGATTGCGTCAACATGGTCAAGGATTACGTGCAGGGACGCAAATTGATCGAGGCCCGCGCAGAACCCGATGTGGCAGTGCTGGCCGATCCGGACCTGCCGCTCAAGGACCTGCTCTAAGCACTGCAAGCGCCCATTGGGCAGCCTCCGCGACAACCGCGTCAGGATCCGCACAGAGTGCTTCAGCCTGCGCAGCCAATGATGAATCGCCGCTGTTTCCCGCAGCAATCAGGCAATTGCGAACAAAGCGGTCCCGGCCGATCCGCTTAACCGGGGACCCGGAAAACAGCTGGCGAAAGGCGGCATCATCAAGGGCCAGCAGTTCGGCCAGCTTTGGTGCGACCAGTTCGGCGCGCGGCAGGAAAGACATGTTGCGCGCAGCGGCGTCGGCAAATTTGTTCCACGGGCATACCGCCAGGCAATCATCGCAGCCATAGATCCGGTTGCCCATGGCCGCCCGGAATTCTTC
This sequence comes from Erythrobacter sp., assembly GCA_024642565.1. Lineage (GTDB taxonomy): Bacteria > Pseudomonadota > Alphaproteobacteria > Sphingomonadales > Sphingomonadaceae > Allopontixanthobacter. The sequence continues at coordinate 11,255 of JAHEAV010000002.1, read as the reverse complement.
GGGAATCGGGCCCTTATGCTCGATTGTGAGATAGGAAATGCAGCGGCGCGCATCGAGTTGGTACGGCGCGGGAAAGGCGTTAGTCGGACAAGCTGCCTGGCACGCATTGCACGATCCGCAGCGGTCATCATGCAGGTCGCCCGGTTCGAAAGGCAGCGTGGAATAGATCGCCCCCAGAAACAGCCAGCTGCCATGTTCGCGGCTGACCAAATTGGTATGTTTACCCTGCCAGCCGATCCCCGCCGCTTGCCCCAACGGCTTTTCCATTACAGGTGCGGTATCGACGAAAACCTTCAATTGCGGCTCTTCCAACCCCAATCGCCTGGCTTCTGCCACCATCCACCGGGCGAGCGCCTTGAGCGCCTTTTTCATAACATCATGATAGTCCCGCCCCTGCGCATAAACCGAAATTCGCGCGCGATCGGAACTGTCCGCAAGAGCCAAGGGGTCGGTTTCCGGGGCATAGCTCATCCCCAGCGCAATCACACTGCGGGCTTCGGGCCACATGCTGTGCGGCCCCTGACGCACCTCTGCGCGGTCTTCCATCCATCCCATTGTGCCGTGATGCCCGGCATCGAGCCAGTCGCGCAGCCGCCGGGAACGCAGGGGGTCGTCCGCCGCAGGCGCAAAACCCACGGCCGCAAAGCCCAGTCCTCTGGCCTCAGTCACCAGACCATTCTGCAGATCGCGGATAACCGCGGAATTAACCATTCTTGGGGTTGCTCCCGTTCACGCACGAGGGTTAATCGGCGGATATGGACAAGCCGCTAAGCGAACAAGCCCGGTTGAGCAATGATTTGCCGGATTCACGGGTCTTGGCAATCGAGGCGCGCGGGCTGGTCAAGCGGTTTGAAGGAACGCTGGCGGTCGATGGTGTCGATCTGTCAGTCCCGGAAGGCGCGATCTACGGAATTCTTGGCCCGAATGGTGCCGGAAAGACCACCACATTGCGGATGCTACTGGGGATTATCGACCCGGATGAAGGCGTGCGGCGGGTGTTCGGTAACGAACGGCCCCACGATATCGCGCGGCTGATCGGCTATCTTCCCGAAGAGCGCGGGCTCTACCCTTCGATGAAATGCGACGAGGCGATCGGATTTCTTGGCGCGTTGCGCGGGCTTGCGCTGGCCGAAGGCAAGCGGCGTGGGCGCGAATTGCTGGAAAAGCATGGCCTCGGCTACGCAGCCGACCGCCAGATACGGCAATTATCCAAGGGTATGGCGCAGACTGTGCAATTGCTCGGCACATTGGTCCACAAACCAAGGCTGGTGGTACTGGACGAACCCTTTTCCGGTCTTGATGCGATCAATCAGGGCAAGTTGGAGCAGATGATCCGCGATCTTGCCGCCGAAGGCACCACGGTAATCTTCTCAACCCATGTAATCGCCCATGCCGAACGGCTGTGTGAAGGCGTCGCCATTATCGCCGGGGGCAAAGTGCCTTATGCCGGATCAGTCGACACCGCGCGGGACCGTATTCCAGCGCAGGTTCGCCTTGAAACCCGCTCGCGCGGTGGTCGGTGGCGCGATGCGCTACCCGCCGATACAAGGGCTGAAGGCGATTACTGGCTGTTCTCCCTGCCCGAAAGCGGGGTCGAACCGCTGCTGCGCGCCCTGATCGAAGGGGAGGCTGGCATCCAGTCGCTCTCGATCGAGCGCGCGGGATTGCATGATGCCTTCGTCCATATCGCGGGGGAGGCGGCAGCGCTGGCTCTGGAAGAAGACAAACGGATGGAGAACGGCCAATGACTGATGGTCCGGATTTCTCCCATGCACGGCTGCCGCTGTGGCGCGCGGCCTTTGTCATCGCGCGCCGCGATTTTGGCGCCGTGCTGTTCAGCAAAGCCTTTCTGTTCTTCCTGCTCGGGCCGATATTCTTCCTTGCGATCAGCGGCGGCGCGGGCCTGCTCGGGGCAAAGGCGGCAGAGAGCCAGCAGAACCCGGCGCTGGCCCTCGTGCTCGACACGGCGCAGAGCGATGCCTTTGTTGCCGCACATCGGCGCCTGTCCAATCTGACCCGGCTGCCGGATATCGTTGTGCCCGTGGCCGGGGAAAGCAACGATCCGCGCGCGCTGCTGGAAGACGACAAACGCAACATCGCCGCAGTGTTGACCGGATCACTCGCAGCGCCAAAATTGATCGGACCCGAAGACCGGATCGAGCGCTGGAAAGGCAATGTGGCGCTGATCGCGGCAAGTGCCCGCGGCGATACGTTGAATTACCCTGACGTGGCGCTCGAATCGACCGCGACCAGCGTGGCCAACAAGCGGTCGGCCAATGCCGCCATCGCCACCGCGTCGCTGACCCTGCTTTTCATGCTGACCATGTTGCTGGCGGGCATGGTCCTGTCCAATCTGGTGGAGGAAAAAGGCAACAAGATTATCGAAGTGCTGGCTGCAGCGATCCCGATGGATGCCGTTTTCGTGGGCAAATTGTTTGCCATGCTGGCCATCAGCTTTGTCGGTATTGCCCTGTGGGGCAGCGTGGCCGGCGCGCTTCTTTTCCTAGGCAGGGATGCAATCGAATCGGTGCCTACACCCTCGGTGGGCTGGCCGCTGTTCGCGCTGCTGTTCCTGGTCTATTTCGCCATGGCCTACTTGCTGATCGGTTCGATTTTTCTCGCGGTGGGATCGCTCGCCCCTACGGTGCGCGACGTGCAGACGATTTCGATGCCGGCCACCATTCTGCAATTGCTGATATTCTTCCTTGCGACTTACGCGATCACCGATACCGGCTCGCCAATAGAAATTGCTGCGGTGATTTTCCCGCTCAGTTCCCCCTATGCAATGCTGGGGCGGGCCGCGCAGGAACCGGCCCTCTGGCCGCATCTTGTTGCGATCGCGTGGCAAATTCTGGCCACGGCATTATTCGTCAGGGCCGGGGCGAATTTGTTCCGCAAGCGGGTGATGAAATCCGGGCCGCAGGGCGCGAAACGGAACTGGAAGCCGTTCTGGAAGAAGGCGGCTTAAGTCCGCGCAAAATCGCCTTGAGATACCCCTTCACTGAAGGGTGCCGCAGTTAAGTTACGCCGCGGCGCAACGATAGGTCGCAATTCGCAACTGTCTATTGACACTGCGGTAAGTAAGGGCAGGATAGGGCAACATGTCGGCGGCCGATAAAGGCCGCGACTCAGGAGAGAACTGATGGCGACCAAAGTTGCTGATGCCCCAAAGTGGCGGACATCCCCGACCGCGCATGAAGCGCTGCAGGCACACTTCCGGGAACACCCCGAATCCAAACCGTCGCATCCGCATCCCTATGACGTGAGTCGCAGCGACATTTATGTCGAGGACCGCTGGCAGCCGATCTTTGCAGAAATGCGCGCCAAAGGGCCGCTGCATTATGTGCCGGACAGCCCCGTGGGCCCATACTGGAACGTTGTGCAGCACAAGGCGATCCAGCACGTCGAAGCCCTGCCAGAGCTGTATTCATCAAGCTGGGAACACGGCGGCATCACCATTCTCGAACGCGAAGAAGGCAGCGAATTTGAACTGCCGATGTTCATTGCAATGGACCGGCCCAAGCACACGGGCCAGCGCCGTACAGTAGCCCCCGCCTTCACACCGGCGGAAATGACCCGCATGGCTGACGAGATTCGCAAACGTACCGCGGAAGTTCTGGACGGGTTGCCCGAGGGTGAAGTTTTCGACTGGGTTGATCGCGTATCGATTGAATTGACTACCGGTATGCTCGCCATACTGTTCGATTTCCCTTGGAAAGATCGCCACTTACTCACCTATTGGTCGGATTATGCGGGGGATACCGAACTGGCACTGGTCCGCGAAATCGATCAGCTGCGCTATGAAGTCCTGCACGAAATGGCAGCCTATTTTCAGGAATTATGGGCCGATAGGGCGAGCAAGGAGCCCGGCCATGATCTGATTTCCATGATGATCCATTCCCCGGCAATGAATCAGATGAGCCCGCAGGAATTCATGGGCAATCTGGTGCTGCTGATCGTGGGCGGGAACGACACCACGCGCAACACCATGTCGGGCATTATCCATGGCTTCGACAAGTTCCCCGATCAGCGCAAATTGTTCGAAGAAAATCCTGATCTTATTCCAAATGCGGTGCAGGAATGCATCCGCTATCAGACCCCGCTGGCGCATATGCGCCGCACCGCCACTGAAGATAGCGAATTGTTTGGCCAGCAGATCAAGAAGGGGGACAAGCTGGTGCTGTGGTATCTCTCCGCCAATCGCGACGATACCGTGTTCGAGAACCCCGACAAGCTGGATATTACCCGTGACAACGCCCGCCGGCACTTGGCGTTTGGCTATGGCGTACATCGCTGTGTCGGTGCGCGGCTGGCGGAATTGCAATTGAAGATCCTGCTCGAAGAAATGCACAAGCGCAGGATGCGGGTGCATGTCGCCGGTGATGTGGAACGGGTGCGGGCCAATTTCGTGCATGGCTTCCGCAAACTCGAAGTCGAAGTGACCCGTTTCTGACCACGGGTTGAAACCTTTTGGGCCACTTATCCGTATCTCCAATAACGGGATTAGTGAACGCAAGGTATCGGCAAATGAAGATCAAAGGCACAAGCACACGGCGCAGCGCACTTGGTTGGCTGGGTACGGGCATTTCGGCCTTAGTGCTCGCCGGCTGCGGTTCGGGGCGGGCCGAAGCGCGGAATTTTCCCAAGGATCTGGGCAATTCGGCCTGGCGGAAAAAGCTGAGTGGCAATGCGTATTACGTGCTGCGCGAAGCCGGGACCGAGCGCCCCTATAGCTCGCCGCTCAACAAGGAGCATCGCAAGGGCACATTCGTCTGTGCAGGCTGTGCCAACAGGCTGTATTCCTCAGCCACGAAATATGACAGCGGTACGGGCTGGCCCAGCTTTTGGCAGCCGCTCAGCGGTGCCATTGTCACGGACACGGATTACAAGCTGGGATATCCCCGTACCGAGGTACTATGCGCTGATTGTGGCGGTCATTTGGGCCATGTGTTCAATGATGGGCCAAAACCCACCGGCAAACGCTATTGCATGAATGGTGTGGCGATGAACTTCATCCTCGCCTGACCTGTTTCCTAACTGCGAATGCGCCAGACTTTCATATTGCCATTGCCGCTGACCACCACCGGTTCAAGCCATGCAGGGTCCCGCCCACGCAGCAATTGGGCCATGAACCCGCCGGGCGCTGCACCGGCATAGCGGGCCGGTTCGACCAGATCCGGGCACAATACAAGGTAGGCTGTCCCGCGCGCCTGCAATGCCGAATGTGCGGCCCCCGCAGTACCGGTGAACATATCAATCACCGCGCGCGTACCGGCGTCGCCGCGACGGTGGCCCGTTGCGATCACAGTGTGATCGGTTTCGTAGAGCAGCTGCGGCCCGATTTCGAGCGGGGCAAGAATTTCACCACTGGGCAAGCCACGCAAGACAGCAGCGGATTGCGGTATCGCGCAGGACGAAGCCTTGACCGGTACAGAGCCCAGTGCCGCCCGGGCTGGCATGGCGATCGTCAACAGCGTCAATGGCAGGGTGGGTAGCAGGGCCAGCGCCGCTCCGGCCAGAACCAGCGCGCGCTTTGCCGGACGGCGCATGTTGCGCGCATTGCGGATCCACTGTGAGACCTGCCAGCCAAGCGGCACCGATGCCAGCGCGCCCGCCATTGCCCCGGCACGCGCAACGAACAGAGCGAATGCAAGCGCGGCCAACAGCAACACTGCGTAATCGTACCACCACTGCCGCAGCCAGTCCGCGCTTTTACGTGCCAGTTGCAGGGTCGCAAAAAGGGCGATGATCGGCGGAACCACAATCTGCAAGGCCATGGCCGGCGACTGTTCCCATACAGGCAGGCCTTCACCGGCACCTTGATACCAGAACTTTGCCACCACCGGATCAAGCGCAGCAAATCCGCCAGCGGTGCACTGCGGTGCGGCAAGATAGAGGATGGCCGCGCCGCCCAAGGCAATGGCGCCCAAACCCGTCATCAATGCGCCGCGAGGGATAGGTTCGCAGCGGGCGAGCAGCCAGCTGGTTGCGCCGCCCCAGACAAAGACTGCAAGATGAACGGGGGTAATTGCATCGCAGTGCTGGCCAAAATCGCGGAACCCGCGGGTAAGCATGAAGATCGCCACGGAACTGGTTGCAAGTGCGCCCATCACATTCACAAACCAGAACCGGTCCCGGCGATCCCGCAGCCAGCGCAAAGCCACCAGACCGCAGATCACCGCCGCCAGCGGCAGCCCTTCCATCGAGATCGACACCCAAAGCGCGAGCGCAAACCCGGTCACCCAGCCGCCTAGGCGGGGGCTACGCGCCATAAGGCCGTTGACCGCAAGAAGTGCGAGGACAATTTGCCACCCGTAATGGTCGATCCGCAACGGGCGCATTTGCGAAATAAGCGGCACGGAAAGGGCCATGGCCAGACAGGTCATCCCTGCGGCTTCCGCGCTCACCAAACGCCAGGCGATCCGCCCGGCCAGCAACATGGCGCAGCCAAAGGTAATGAGGGGTACAGCGACAGCCGCTGCCGCCTCTGCTGCAGGCCCACTCAGGAAAACCGAAAGGAATGCGGTGGCTGCCACCAAGGGAATGTCGACCAGCCGCGACCAGTGCATCAACACTCCGCCTGAAACCGCATCAACCCGGTGCTGCGTGACATCGAACCAGCTTTGCCCGGCCATCAGGTCGCGCACTTGTATCAGCCGCATTATATCGTCCGGATCGGGATAGCGGAGCGCGGCAATTGCTTGCATATCCGTAACCAGCAACAGCACGCAGATCACCACCCAGGCGAGACCGACCCGGACGTAGAGTTCAGGAGCAAAAGCTGTACGGCGGCGCTCGTTCAGGATCGCCATCATACCCTCCGGGGCCGGACGAAGGCCTTTGCGCGAAGAATCAAGATGTCAGCCACCAGGTTTGCAAAACTAAATTCGCGCGGTCTGGCCAGAAATGCTGTCATCGCCTTCTCCCCTGCCAATTCCGCTGCCAATGTCAGGCTGCGGCACGGTCCTTGCCAGTTGGCTTGATCCGTTCGCGTGCGCCGCGCAGCGAATTCAGCGGTGCCGCCTCACCCTCCGCAATAGGCGCGCCAGCCATTTCACGTGCGGGGGGCGCGGCTTCGATACCTGCATCGCCAGCTTCGTGATATTCGGCATCTTCATTGACGCACCAAATGTCGTAGATGCGGCGCCCGGCAAGGATATTCTCGGCCGTAAGCATCGCAGTCATCATCGAATGATCCTGGTTGTTATCGCGGTGCATACCGCCCCGCCCGAGCAGGTGAAGGCTTGGATGCTTCGCTTCCAGTTCTTGCCGCATCGCTTCAACATTGGCGGCATAGGTTTCGTCATACAGCGGATAGGCTTTTTCCTGACGCGCCACAGTGCCGCCAACCACCTTTGCCGGATCGACCAGGCCGAGAATCTCCATTTCCCTTGTCGCCAGCGCGACGAGATCATCGTCAGACATCGACCACAGTCCGTCATTTTCGGAACAGAAATATTCAAGCCCAACGCAGGCGACTTGCGGGTCCGGCACCATCTCTGGTGACCAGCTACGGAAATTCAGCACCCTGGCGACCTGTACTTTGCTGTCATGGATGTAAATCGAGTTGTCGGGGAACGGGTCTTGCGACCGGATCTTGAGCGCAACAATCAGAAAGTCCCGATATTTGAGCATCGAGGCATTCCAGGTGGTGTCTGGCAATGGGTGGATGCGCGCAGCGAGTTCACGCATCGGCGCAGAACTGATCACATCCTTGGCCCGGATCACGATCTTGCCCTGCTGGCCATTCGCGCTCATCCGCCAGCCGCCCTTGCCATCGGCGGCAAGTTGTTCGAGGCTGTGGCCCATGATTACCATACCGCCGGCCGCCACGATCCTGTCGCGCGCGGCATCCCACATCATACCGGGGCCGAGGCGGGGATAGCGGAAGGTTTCGCGCAATGCGCTGGCCGTCTGCCCGTTATTGGGAGCTCTGTTCAGGCCCAGGCTACGTTTGAGCCCACCTGTCACCACGCTCCACAGGCTAAGGCCCTTGATCCGCTGTGCAGCCCAATCGGCGCTTATTTCGTCACACGGCATACCCCAGACTTTGGCAATGTAGGTCTTGAGGAAGATCGAATGGAGTTTGTGTCCGAACTGGTTGATGGACCAGTCCGCAAAGCTTTTTACTTCGGTAATCGGGGACAGCTTGTAGCGCAGATAGCTGACCATGCAGGCGGCCGAACGCCAGAAGCCGAAATTGACCAGCGCTTCCAATGCACGAAGCGGATAGGAATAGAATTTGCCTTCATAATAGATCCGGCTCATCCAAGGGCGCTGGATAAGATCGTCAGGCAGGATTTCATTCCACAAATCGACCACTTGCTGGGATTTGGAGAAAAAGCGATGTCCGCCGATATCGAAACGATAGCCATCGTGTTCAACGGTGCGGCTAATGCCCCCCACATAGGTCGCATCTTTCTCGATAATGGCGACGGTTTTGCCTTGCTTGCCGAGCAGATACCCGGCCGTGAGGCCAGCCGGCCCAGCCCCAATGATCGCGACATCGACGGCCACTTCGCTGGTGGATTCGCAATTCATCAGTGCTCCCCCGGTCAATTCTGCCGCCCAAGAGTGAAGGCAAATGGTTAGGGGGTGGTTAAGAGGCCGACGCGGACCTCATGCGTCCGCCGGCGTGAACAGCGCCGGATTGCGCGCTGCCCAACCGGCCAATAATATCGGCCAGCTCCATCAGCTGGAACGTCGTGTCCAGAACAAGCCCGTGATGGCGATCATCGCGCCAGCGGACCCTGGCCTCGATATCAGGCAGGCCGGCCCCTTCGACCCGCAACCGCTGATCAATTGCCAATAATTCTTCGCATTCGATCAAGGCCCCGCGTTGGGAAATGTTGCGCAGCAAGGCCCTTTTTTGGTGTCCGCCTACCCAAAGCGCCACGGGAATCTCTGCGGAGAAACGCAATTCGCGTTTGGGGAAGTCGCTCAAATTCCGGATCAGGCGTTCAACATCGATGGCCTCGTCAAACTGAAAGCCAGCCTCGCCATCGCGTTGCCACACCTGCGTCAGCGCGTGGTGATCGCCGGTCTGGAGTTCGAGCACAATTCCCTCCCCAGCCGGCAACGGATGGAACAGGCGGATACTGATGCCGACCGCGGAAACATCGCGAATGACACAAAGCCTTTCGGCCGAACCGACAATCAATTTGGCTGCGCGAATCAACAGGGTGAAACGCGGCGCTGAACGCTCGTCGAGTTCGACCGCAGTGATTTCGGCTGGTTGCCCGCCATCCGCCGGGCGTTCGTCTGTTTCCCAATCCATTGACGCCCCCTGATGACATCGGCTCTGCCTGCCGCTCGCCATGTATAAGAGGCGAATGATAGAACAGAACTACCGTGCAACTAGGTTGAACTACTGAAAATGTATTGAGCGCATATACTTAATAGCGCGGTCATGATTGGAGGATGTTTTCGGTAGTGCGTGATTGGTGCGGGTGACTGGACTCGAACCAGCACGATCAAAGATCAGGGGATTTTAAGTCTAGTGGAGCAATGATCCAGAGCGTGCTTTTAGTAACCCAAAATCTTGTTATAAAATAACTTTTATGAGCAATCTTTAGACCGGAACATACAGAGAAGAGCTGTGTAGCGGAGCCCGTAGGGCGTAGCGAAGCAGTCCATTGCTTATCCAGTTCAGCGGCGAACGCCGCCGGTGTTGTGTTGCCAAGCGATGAGTGCGGTCTCTCTCGATTATAGTCTTCCACCCAGGCGGCGATCTCGGCCCGGGCATGGGCCGGGCTGAGGAACCGCTCTGGCCGCCATCCGCACGCCGGGTGTGGATGGCGGCAGCGCCACCTATGGCTTAACTGGTCCGGCGGAAATGCGTGGTCTCAAGCGCGGGAACACTGTCGCCCGCCCAGACGATCGTCTCGGTCATCGACTGCCCATCTTTTGCGGCCGTATAGACCCGCGTCGAGACCGGCGCGCCATTTTTGCCCAGCGTCATCACCATCGTGTTCGGCGCAGGCTGGCGCAGCGAAACACTGTCGATGAATTCCATATTGCCGGCGATGGCAACCGGCCCATTACCCGGCACGGCGGAGGATACGGCGCGGCGTACCGACCCGTCGGGGCCAACGATCTCCACCTGCGTCGTCCAAGTGTTGTCAGTGGATACGCTGAACGAGATCGTTACGCTCCGGGGAGGTTCTTCGCCGGAGATCCGGTCAACGTCGAGCGACCAGTTCCCGATCAACGGGGATGGCCGAGTCAACGCCGCTTCTTGGGGGGGATCGACCGCGTCTGTCCCCACGGCGAGAGAGAGCGACAGTGCGGCGGCTAAGGGTATGGAAAGAAGCATGATCCTGATTCCTTTCGGCAGTTGACGGGCCGCATTGACGGGCCCTGCCGAACTCTCGGTCGTGGATCGTGATCGCGGAAGATCAATATTCTTGTCCCAGTTTTTTTGGTTCGCCAACAACCGCGCCAGCTCCCGGCTGCTGCCGATGCCGGTCTTGCGGCGCGCCTCGCGCAAGCGTTCATTGATCGACGTCTCCGATCGATCGAGGCACACTGCGATGGATTTGGCGGTATGGCCGCTCGCCAACAGGCGCAGGATTTCCAGCTCCTTTTCGCATAGCGCGTCGATCGCGGACCGCGAGAGGGACGTGGTTGGCATGTCCCGAATTCAACACAGCCCCGCTGCGGCGTCCATCCCAATTTTTTTGGACGATCGCAAACGTCTCCACTAATCTAAGCGGCCATCAGTGCCAAATGTTCTGACGACGGACAGCCTGAAGCTATCACCGCCGATAATCGACTTTGACTCGCGCCGACGCGGAGCATCCACATCGCCAGACTATGGCAGGGCAATTCCGCAGATCAGTCGAACGGGCAGGCCTGGACCCCAAGAAGGTGACACCCCATGTCCTGCGTCACACCGCAATTACCGCGCTTGTGCAGGCTGGTGTTGACCTACCCACGATTCAAAGGGTGAACGGCCATAAGACTTTGGCGATGGTCCTGCGCTACGCTCACCTTTCGGATGAACATATCGACGAATCTTTAGGCACGTTGGACAACGCTTTTTCTGACGCGATTGCACCAGAATCACACACGGGCCAATCTGCTGGAAAAAAGACCCAGCCAGGTTTTAGAATAAATGTTAATTAAAACAATGTGGTGCGGGTGACTGGACTCGAACCAGCACGATCAAAGATCAGGGGATTTTAAGTCCCCGGCGTCTACCATTCCGCCACACCCGCAGTGCTGGCGCCCTAGCGCGCCAGCAAGCCGGTGCC
>JAHEAV010000014.1:43341-72236 GCA_024642565.1 Erythrobacter sp. | reverse complement strand
AGTTGAGCATGGCCATTGCGGTCTCGTGTTTTTGCCAGTCGGCAAGCAGCGCGTCCCTTTCGGCCGGCTCCATGGCGGATGGGCGGTCCCACTTGACCTCTTTCATCAAAATGCCGACCAATCCGTGTTCGCGTACCAGTGCATCATTCGCCAGATCGCGAAAGCCATTGATGTACTGGCTCGCCGCGCGCTGAACCGGATCCAGCCAAAGCAGTTTCTGGAAGATGGCCGGATGCGGCGCATTGGCCACAATTGCGCGCGTGACCCTGCCATTCAATTGCCCACCCAGCGCCACACCCCAGGCGATCGCGCCGCCCCAGTCATGGCCGATCACGCAAAAATCCTGCACCCCCAACGCATCGGCGAGCAAGAAAACATCACCGATCAGCTTATCCGGCGTATAGCTTGCGGCATCCTGCGGAGCGGAAGACCCGCGATAGCCGCGCTGGTCCGGCGCGATGCAGCGGTATCGATCCGAAAAATTGGCAATCTGGTGCCGCCAAGTGCGGTGCGATTCGGGAAAGCCGTGGAGGAATATGAGCGTGGGCGCATCGCGCGGTCCTGTATCGACCACATCCAGTTCTATCCCGTTGGCGAGGGTAACGCGTTGCTGTTCCGTCATGGATGTCACTCCGCCTCCATCTTCTCGATATAGCCTGCCGCAACCATTCCGGCGATCTGGTCGAGCAGGGCATCGGGCGTCCGGGCCGCTTCGCCCATTGCCAGTTCTACCCCGCGTGCAACGATGATCTCGCGCGTACCTGCGGCAATCCCGGCAAGAATTTGCGCTGCGGCTTCATCGGCAGGAATACCGTTGTCGATTGCCCGGTCGCTCTTGTTGCGTTTGCTGCCATCAGCGTTGAGGGCATTGCGCGAGACATTGGTTGCCACCGAACCGGGAGCTACCAGATGGACATCGACCCCCTTGACCGACATTTCTGACCTTAGTGCATCGGCATAGCCGACCAGGCCGTGCTTGGCGGCGCAATAGGCCGTGCGAAGCGGTACCCCGACCTTGCCCGCGATAGAGGAAATGAAGACCAATTTGCCCGATCCGCGTTCCACCATATGCGGCAACACGGCCTGGCTCAGAGCAATCGGCGCGAGCAGATCAATGGCGACAATATCGCGATAGACCTGCATCGCCGTGTTGACCGCCTGGGACCGCTGCGAGATGCCGGCGTTGTTGACCAGTACATCCACCTTTCCGGCCCAGTCTTTGGCTTGGCCCACAGCATCATGCATCGCTGAATCGTCGGTGGCTTCGAAGGGCAGGACAAGAACTTCCGTTCCGAATTTGGAGCGGCAATTTTCGGCAACTTCGTCCAGTCGTTGCCGGTCACGGCCCGACAAGATCAACTGCGCGCCGCTTTCGGCCCAACCCATGGCAAGCGCCTTGCCGATGCCGGAAGATGCACCGGTAATCCATACTGTCTCGCTCATTCGTAACTCACTGTCTTGGGGACTTCGGGGATCGGAATATATTCTTCCGTGTCGCCGGGTACCTTGGGAAAATTACCGGCCGACCAGTCGGATTTCGCCTGATTGATCCGGTCGCGGCTGGAACTGACGAAATTCCACCACACGTGGCGTTTTGTCGCGAAAGCTTCACCGCCCAGCAGGATGACGCGGCCGCCGGTTCGGCTGGTCAGCGTCATGGCGTCGCCCGGCCTCAGCACCGTCAGCTCGAACAGGGCCAGCGGCTGGCCATCAATGGACGCTTCGCCGCCAACCAGCATCAACGCGCGTTCATCGGCAGATACATCGATTGGCAAGCTGCCCGCAGCGCCCAACAGAATTTCCGCATAAATGGTGTCGGCATAAGTCGTGGTACGCGCGCGTTTACCCCATAACTCACCCATAATTACAATGGCTTTGGCGCATTGGTCTTCCACGACAGGCAAATCGGCTACGGCTTCGAAAGCCGGATCCATTTCTTCGTAGGCTTCGGGCAAGGCAAGCCATGTCTGCATTCCGTATAGTCTGGGGCCGACGCTTCGCTCAGCCTGTGGGCTGCGTTCGGAATGGACGATACCATGCCCCGCAGTCATCAGATTGACCTGCCCCGGGCGGATTGTGGCAAAACTTCCCAGCGAATCGCGGTGGTCGATCGCACCTTCGAAAAGCCAAGTGACCGTGGCCAGGTTGATATGCGGGTGCGGCCGCACATCCATTCCAGCTCCCAGATCAATCTGCGCAGGGCCAAACTGGTCGACGAAGATAAAAGGACCGACCATGGCCCGCTGCTGGCTCGGCAATGCCCGGCGGACCTTGAACTGGCCAAGATCATGCGTGACAGGCGCGATGGTCGTTTCGATCATTTTGCATCCTCGGGCGCGCTGGCTTTTATGGCAAGCGCGTGGACCCGCTGTCCCGGAATGTCACCCAAAGCGGCATTGACCATGCGCTGGCGTTCCAATCGGCTCTTGCCGGCAAATGCAGCACTTTCGATGACAATGGTGAAATGCGATTCGCCGCTGCCATCGTCACCGGAATGGCCGTGATGGGCGGCACTGTCGTTCACGACTTGCAGTTTGCCGGGCGCCAGGGCCCTGGTCAGCAACTGTTCCATTTCTGCCTGAAGGCGCATCCTATTCCTTTTCCTGTTTGCAATTTTCCTAACCGACCCCATCCTAAAGCACCATGCCCAGTAACAGGTTCCACGGAAGGTTTGAAACTGAGGGGCGCAATTGCGATGCGCCCGGCTGCCACGAGTGCGGCGAATTTCGCGCGCCGGGCTACCGTGGGTCCAACTTTGACGGGCCCGGGGAATACCGCTGGTTCTGTCTCGATCATGTGCGCGAATTCAACGCCGGATATGACTGGTTCGAAGGGATGAGTGCCGATGAAATTCTGGCCGCGCAATCGCCGGTTGCGGGTTGGGGTGCCACGGCCCGCGCCTTCCGCCCCGACGAAGTGGCCGATGGCCTGCCGCGCTGGGCTGATTACGACGACCCGCTCGCTGCGATCAGTGCGCGCGCGGCGGGAATAAAGTCTCGTGCGCGGCGTGAGGCTGAAGCGGCGATGGATGGGCGGTTCACTCCGGAAGAAGCGAAGGCGTTGGCAGTGCTGGGCCTCGGCGCCGAACTTGACCGGCAGAAATTGCGCCGCCGCTATTCCGAATTGGTGCGCCGGTATCATCCGGATCGCAACGGAGGTGACCGCCGGCACGAAGTGCGGCTGGGCAAGGTGGTCGAAGCCTACCAATTGCTCCGGAAGGCGCGCGCCTTCAACTGATCGTCCGGCCTTCACACAGCGCCTTGAGCTGGTCGGCAACGGCTGCCCAACCCGCTTCAAATCCCATTTCGCGGTGCTGGCGCATGGCTTCGGGTGTCCAATGGCGGGCCAAGGCCTTGTAGCGTGTACCGCTGCCTTCGGGCCTGATGGACCAAATGCCGATCATGAAGGGGTCGGCGGGCATCAGATCCGGCCCGATTGCGTCGGTAAAGGCGAATCGGTGCCCTTCATCCCAGGCCAGAACAAGCCCTGGCGTGCGGTGAATCTCTCCATCTGGGCCGCGCATGACCAGGCAGGATTCACCGCCGGCATGACGGTCCAACCGTTCAATTTCGGTCATCCATGGCCGTGGGCACCACCACTCGGCCAGCCGGTCAACCATGACACGCCAGACATGCTCCGGCGCCACTTCGATCAGACGGGTTACAGACAGTTCATAAGTTGCTGGTTTCATTTGGTTGTCTGCTGCTCTGCGATCAAACCCATGTCAATGCCCTTGGCAGCGCGATAGGCATCGCGGGCAGCGATGCGGTTGGCATAGGCGCGCAACGGTTCGCGTTCCGGCAGAGAACCGAATGCAAGGCCCCAGTCTACCTGGCTACCGACATAGACGTCTGCCATGGTGAAGCGATCGCCGCAGACATAGTGCCGATCAGCAAAATGTTGAGTCAGCGTATCCACGGTCAGGTCATAATTGCCAAAGCCGACCATCCCCGATTTGCCCTCGGGCACCTGCCAGTCCATCGATCGCGCAATAATTGCCTGCTCCAGTGGACCGGCTGCAAAAAATAGCCAGCGGTAATAGTCGGCCATTTCTTCTGCGGTAGGGGCAAGATCAACCGCCGATGCCTGGGCGAGATAGGCGCAGATTGCGGCGCATTCGGTCACAATGTGGTCATGGCCGCCGTGATGATGGACCAACGTCGGCACCTTGCCCATCGGATTTATGTCCAGCAGCGCCTGAGGCTTGGATGCCCAGTCAACCAATACGGTTGCATAGTCCGCGCCAGCCTCATGCAAGGCCCATCGTGCGATCTGCCCACGGCTCATCGGATGGGTATAGAAAGTGTATTCGGCCATCATGTCTCTCCGCTTCTTTCGCGTTTCTTATCATGCACCAATTACGCTGCAGGTGACACTGCTGGTTGGCGTGGTCACGAAAATACGCGGTAAACTTTGTAACTTCGATACATTCAGCTTTGGCGGAACGCCCAGCGCAGGGTGCGCCCGGCCGCGCGCGTCGCCAACCGCGCCGGGAAGGCCGCAAAGCCCGGTTTTCGCAGCGCCAGCATCGCGCGGGCATAGGGCGGAAGCAGGTCAACAGCGGCAGCACCCAGAATCTGCTGTGCGGCAGGCGGCGTGCCTTTAGGCTTCTGGTCGAGCACCAGCTGGGCAACCTCGCGCGCAGCTGGCGAACCACGCAGAATCGGGCGCATATTGCGCAGCAGCGCTTCCGCTTCCCGCCGGGTTTCCGGCACCGGATCAGCGCCAAGTTTACGGGCGATGACAGCAAATTGCCGGAAGTATGTGTCCTGATCGGCAATCGGCATGGCAGGGCGGACGAAACGCAAATAGGCTTCGAGAAAGCTGGTCGCCTCCGCCACATGGACCCAGGCCAGCGTGGCCGGATCGCGCGCAGTGTAGGGCGCGCCATCGGGCAAAGTGCCGCCGACCTGTTCATGGATGCGATTGACCCGCGCAATGGCCACCTCTGCGTCATCGCGGTGGCCGAATGTCGTGACCGCTATGAACCGGGCAGTGCGGCGCAGCCGGCCATGCATGTCATTCCGGAAATCCGAATGGTCGAGCACGCCCTGAAGCGCGTGTGGATGGAGCATCTGCAACAGCAGGCTGCGCACACCGCCGACCATCATCGATACAACATCGGCATGGACCAGCCGGATTGGCGAATCGCGTTCGAACAGCGCTTCGTCAGATAGCGGAACCGGCTGTTGGCCGCCTTCGACATCGTTGAGCAGCCCGCGTACGCGGCTGACGAGCTGGCTTCGGATCAATTCACCGGGGGAAAGGATGGCCATGATCGCGCAATAAAGGATTTTGTGCCGGGAATGAAATGTTCGCATTCAGCCCATCCGCGCGCTTGCGGCCCCGCGCACTCGCGTCTAGGCACAGCGGCGCAATGAGTGAAACGACCAAGAGCTTCGACCCTTCAGCCAAAACCGCGCTTGCCGCACCTGACAAACAAGTCAGCGTGCGCGACGTGTTTGGCATCGATACGGACATGATGGTCCCGGCCTTTTCGCAAGGCGACGAACGGGTGCCGGATTTTGACGCCAATTATGTGTTCGATCCCGATACCACACTGGCGATCCTGGCTGGATTTGCATTCAACCGGCGGGTGATGGTGCAGGGGTATCACGGCACCGGCAAATCGACTCACATCGAACAGGTGGCTGCACGCCTCAACTGGCCGTGCATCCGGATCAACCTTGATGCGCATATCAGCCGAATCGATCTGGTAGGGCGTGATGCGATCGTTCTGCGCGATGGCTTGCAGGTAACCGAATTCCGCGAAGGATTGCTGCCGTGGGCATTGCAGCATCCTGTGGCTCTGGTGTTTGACGAATATGATGCAGGCCGCCCGGATGTGATGTTTGTGATCCAGCGCGTGCTGGAAACCGAAGGCAAGCTGACGCTGCTCGACCAGAACCGGGTAATTCGGCCTGATCCGAATTTCCGCCTGTTTGCAACTGCGAACACGGTTGGGTTGGGCGATACCAGCGGCCTCTACCACGGCACCCAGGCGATCAATCAGGGCCAGATGGACCGGTGGAACATTGTGGTCGGGTTGAACTATCTGCCTGCCGAAACCGAACAGCAGATCGTTGCTGCCAAAAGCCCGCAGACCGATCCCAAGGTTGTTGCCGATATGGTCAAAGTTGCCGACCTGACCCGTCAGGGTTTCATGAATGGTGACATATCGACGGTGATGAGCCCGCGCACGGTGATCACCTGGGCGCAAAATGCGGACATCTTCAAGGATGTCGGCTTTGCCTTCCGGCTGAGCTTCCTCAACAAATGTGACGAGGCCGAACGGATGCTGGTGGCGGAATATTACCAGCGTGTGTTTGGAACGGATTTGCCTGAGAGCGTAGTCGGAAAAGTCTGATCGTTCAGCTTGCATTCGGGCCGGGTAAGCAAATTCCTCTCGCAATGACTGTATTGTTTCTCTAATACACTGCGCTATGGCTTTCCGCTTATTCCGTCGCCGCACTGCCAGATCCGGCTCCGATCGTTCGGCGGATAGCCCTGAATCCGGCTATTTCGCACTTCAGGAACCCTCCGGCGGAATGTGGGACGATCCCGATGATTGGGACAACGCACTGGGTGCAATCGATCGGGCAACCGATCGTCATGTCCAGCCAAGGCGTAACCGGTGGAAGTGGTTTAGCCGGATTGTGGCGGCAATCCTGTTCCTTTTCTTGCTGCTGGTTGCCTGGCTGGCGGTCACGGCACCCCTGTCCAAATCCCTCGAACCCATTGCACCGCCGCAGCTGACCCTGCTGGCGGCGGATGGCACCCCCATCGCCCGGAACGGGGCAATTGTGGATCAACCGGTCGATGTGTCCCGACTGCCCGATCATGTGGCCGAAGCCTTTCTCGCGATCGAGGACCGGCGGTTCTATTCCCATTGGGGCATTGACCCGCGCGGGATCGCCAGGGCCACCTGGGCCAATGTAACCGGCGGCGCCCCGCAAGGCGGCAGCACGATTACACAGCAGTTGGCCAAGTTTACCTTCCTCACGCCCGAACGCAGCATGACCCGCAAAGCGCGCGAAATGCTGATCGCATTCTGGCTGGAAGGTTGGCTGACCAAGGATGAGATCCTCTCGCGTTATCTCTCCAACGCCTATTTCGGAGACAATGTTTACGGGCTGCGTGCCGCTTCGCTCCACTATTTCTACCGCCAGCCGGAAAGACTGAGACCGGAACAGGCTGCCATGCTGGCCGGCTTGGTGCAGGCCCCGTCGCGATTTGCCCCGACCCAGCATTATGACAAGGCGCGCAAGCGCATGAAAATGGTGGTGAACGCGATGGTCGCGGCCGGCTATGTCACCGAGGCGGAAGCCCGTTCGATGCCGGCGCCGCGCCTGGATGTGCGGGCCATCGACACATTGCCTACGGGCACCTATTTCGCCGACTGGGCACTGCCTGCTGCGCGCAAAATCGCGGGAACGGGCTATTCCCGCCAGACCCTGACAACGACGCTGGATTCCCGGTTGCAGAATATTGCCCGCCGCGCGGTTGGCCGTGCCGGTCTGGGCAAGGCACAGGTGGCGCTGGTTGCCATGCGAACCAATGGCGAAGTTGTCGCCATGATCGGCGGCAAGAATTACGCTACGTCCCCGTTCAATCGGGCAACGCAGGCGCAGCGCCAGCCGGGCTCTACCTTCAAAGTGTTCGTCTATCTTGCGGCATTGAAAACGGGCATGGGGCCGGATGGGCTCATCGATAACAGGCCGATTGAAACAGGCAGTTACCGCCCCAAAAACGGGGGCGGGCGGTATTCGGACAGTATCTCTTTGGAGGACGGATTCGCTTTGTCTAGCAATGTTGCGGCTGTGCGCTTGTTCAACACGGTGGGGGACAAGGCCGTGATCGACACGGCCCGGCGGTTGGGGGTAACATCGCCGCTGGCCGAAGGGGACCCGAGCCTCGCGCTAGGCACATCGACCATGAATTTGCTTGAACTGACCGCCGCCTATGCCGGCATTGCGGCGAATGCATTCCCAGTGGCGCCAACCCCCTTTGCGCAAAAGCCGAAGGGCTGGTTTGATTGGCTGTGGAACTGGGGCAACAGCCTTTCGGGGCGCAACCACGCTGCAATTGAAAAATTGCTGAGCAGTGCTGTTAATCGGGGCACGGGGCGCGCAGCCCGGCTGGGTGCGCCCGCTTTCGGCAAAACGGGAACCAGCCAGGATTATCGCGACGCTCTGTTTATCGGATATTCCGGCGATCTGGTGGTGGGCGTATGGATCGGCAACGATGACAATACGCCCCTGAAAGGCATTAGTGGGGGCGGGCTGCCCGCGCGAATCTGGCGCGATTTCATGGTTCAGGCGACTGGCAAGGCATCGGCCCCTGCCAAGATCAAGCCTTCGGAACCGATCGATTCCGATGGCGCTGTCATACCGCTCGACATTCCCGATGTGGAAAACATCCCGATTGGTAACTCTGGCGTGAAATTGCAGATTGACGGTCAGGAAGGGGTCACGATCAAGACCGATGTGGACGGGGTTCCTACAGATATCAGGTTGGATCAGCAGGGTTTGTCGGTCGAACGAAGTCCGGAGCCTGCACGATAGAAAGCCCGCTTATGCGTCAGCTTCGACCATCAGGATGTTCATCACGGCAGTCGCAATGGGCCGATCCCGATCATCCTGCCACGCTTCGACCGTGATGTTGGCGTTGCGGCGGCCAAGCTTGGTAATCCGGCCCTTGGCATAGGTTTGGCGGCGTTTGCCCGCGGCCAGAAACTGGACCGTGATGTTGATCGGCTTCAACCGGTGGTTGCGGCCTGACCGGGTCAGTTCGGCGCGCAGCAAGGCATAGCCGGCAGTTTCCAGCAGACCGCTGATCGCGCCGCCGTGCAGATGCCCGGGACGCCCTTCAACCATCGTACCAAAATCGAAGGTCAGAACGGGTGCCCCGTCCTCCTCTCCTGCCAGAGAGATGCCGAGGGACCGCGCATAGGGCGTTAGCTGAGAAAAACTGTCAGACATTCCGGCTATCACCTTGAATGGACATGAATACACCGGCGATATGGGCGACCGGATCGGCCGGGTCGCCATCATGCGCAATGCCGCGCACGAATGCGGCTGAACGGGTCAGCTTGTAACATTCCGCATGGCCGATCACGTCAGCACGATCCCTTGCGGGACGTTGGTAATCGACGCGGAGATCGAGGGTCGCAATGGCGTTAAAGCCGCCCATGCGCGTCCAGATGCACAGGCCCGAAGCCATGTCCATCAGACTGACAATCGGCCCCGATGCCAATACCGGACGGTCCGCTTCGCCGAGAAGATCTTCCCGCCAGGGCAATACCAGTTCGGTCCAGTCTTCCCCATGCGCATGATATTTCAGGCCAAGCCAGCCTGCGTGGCCATGCTGCAGCAAAATGGGCGCTGCCTTGGCAGGATCGAAGCGGGCAGATGGCTCGGTCATGCGGACGCTCTGCGTGGAGTGCCCAAGCTTTTCAATCTTTTAATTTCAATACAGGCTGATGGTGCTGCAGCACCCTGGCGGCACCGGCCATTCCGCGGCCAACTTGGAAACATATTCATGGACTTGCCCGCGAATGCTCCACCAGACTTGCCGGATCCGGATCCAGCCGCTGCCAGCTCGCCCAGCACAACCGGGTCAGCCGAAGCCTATACGGACGACAGGATCCTTGCTCTGATGGCTTATCTCCATGAATTGATCCCTGCGGATCCAGACCCTCTGAGCGACTGAGAGATAGGTGGCGGCGGATTGCTGTGTGCTTGGGGGCCGGAATGGGCAGAGCGAATGCTCGGCTAGATCACGCCGCCTACCATCGCATCCAGCGCGCCTTGCAGGAAAATTGCCGCAGCATGGCTGTCGATCCGCTCTGCCCGTTTCTTGCGGCTGAAATCCTGTCCGATCATTGCGCTTTCCGCGCTGGCGGTGGACCAGCGTTCATCCCAAAGCAGCACCGGTAAATTGAAAGCTTCGGACAGATTGCGGGCATAGGCGCGGCTAGCCTGCGCGCGCGGGCCTTCGCTGCCATCCATGTTTCGCGGCAATCCCAGCACAATCCCCTTGATGGATCGTTCCGCAATCAGCGCCGCCAGAGCTTCCCGATCACGGCCGAACTTGCCGCGCGGAAAGGTTTTGTGGGCCGTGGCGAATTGCCAACCCGCATCGCAAGTTGCCGTGCCAAGCGTTTTGGTGCCGAGATCGATAGCCATCAAGGCGCCGCCATCGGGCAGCACATCGCCAAAGGTTCGGGCGCTATCGGTGATTAGTGGATCGCGTTCCATGCCGCCGCCCTGTCCGCTACGTCCTGTTGCAGATTTGCCCAGAACAAGGGGATATCATAAACGTGATAATTGTTTCCGGGCAGCACGGCACTGCCCATTTTTGGCGGATTGCCGATCAGCAGCAGGCCCTTGGCTGTGCAGCGTGCGGGTACGGCGCCAATAACCAATTCCCCGTTTGAAATGCTGTCTTCAGGCACCAGTGTTCCCAGATTGCTTGAGGCAGGCGCAGTTCCGCCAATGCCCCCGGTCAGCGGGTTAGTGCACAAGAACGGGCTGTTTCCCCGAGGATTCCCGTCGAAACCGATAGAAGCCTGGTAGGTTTCCAGCAGCTGGCTTGGATCGGCAGGCTCGGCAAAGCTTGACCAACTCAGGATGCAGCCCGATTGCGCCGGGGTGGCGCAGGCAGGAAAGCCGAGTGCGGGCAAATCATGCTCAATCGAGATCGGCCAGCCAATTGCATAAATGGCAACAACACGCTTGGTGATCGGGGTTCCGGCGATTTCATCCTTCAGCAATCTCAGCAGATGCAGTGAACCCTGGCTGTGTCCGGCCAGCACGATCGGGGTATCTTTGCCAACGGTAGCGAGGAACATCGCGAAGGATTGCTGCACATCGCGGTAAGCGGTTTCCTGTGCCAGCCTGGCCGCTTGCGAATCGGATAGAAATGCGCCGAAGGTCGCTTGCCGGTATTTGGGCGCCCAGATCTCGCTGGCGCGGTTGAACGGGCTGGCCATGCCGCGCACGTAAATCCGCGCGATCTTCTGCGAATCCGCATCCTCCAGCGGGGCGTTCCATTTGCTCCGGTCAAGAAAGCTGGTCGGATGCACGAAGAACACCGCGAATTTTTGCAGCGGCTGGGAAGGAGGCTGCGCCATTCCCGATTGGCCGCCAATGGCCGGCTGCCAGCGGGCAGGGTCGCTCAGCCCAAAGCCGGGGCGGGAAAGCCACATTTCCGGCTTTTGGTAAGCGTTTGTGTCAAGCGGCCTTGGCGCAACGAATTCGGTACTGGGTACAAAGGCGATCCGCGTCAGTTCCTTTGACCAGATGCTCAATACAAAACCCGCAGCGATCACCAGAATGATGACCCCGGCGACAAGATAAAGAAACTTACGTGCCATCGGCGGCGGCGGCTCCTGTTATGGCGGTTTCGTCATTTTGTTCCGCGCGCCGTTCCAGAAAAACCTTGATCATCGCCAGCATCGGATCGGCCAGAAACAAGCCTAGCACGCCGAACAATATGCCCATGATCAACTGTGCGGCAAGCACCAGGGCAGGGGCAAGATCGACCGTTTTCTTGGCGATCAGCGGGATCACCACGTAACCGTCAAAAGTCTGGACCAGGAAGTACACAAAGATCGTGTAAATCCCCATGTCCGTTCCGCCAGAGAAGCCGACCAGCACCATCAGAACACCGGAAATCAGCGCGCCCAGATTGGGAATGAAAGCCAGCAATCCGGTCAGGATCCCCAGAAGGGCAGCCATCGGTACGCCGTAGAAGGACAGCATGGCCCAGGTCAGCACGCCTTCGAAAACCATACCGACCAATCGCCCGGCCATCAGTCGGCGCATCGCTGCACCCATCCGCGAAGCGGTGATGTAAAAGTCCGACCGGCGGTTCTGCGGCAGCATCCACGCCACACCGCGTTCGTAGAGTTGCGGTTCCATCGCGATGTAAACGCCGATTATGGCGATCAGGAATAGGGTGGTCAGGCCGCCGAGGATGCCGCCGATCGCACGCGTAACCGTACCCACGCCGCTGACCAGATTGCCGGCGATATTCTGGATATCCTGCTGCTTGACCGCAAAGCCCTGACCATCCAGCCACAAAACCGCCTGCCCCAGCTGAGCCTCTATGATCTGCGGCAGTTGCGCGGCTTCCCGCGATATTTGCGTGCCCGCGTAGGAAATCAACCAGATGAAGAACAAGATGGTCAGGAGCATGACCAGCAACACCCGCCAGATTCGGGCAATCTTCAAGCCGCGGCCAATCAGCCGTGCGCCCCCATCGATCATCGCGGCAAAGACCATGGCCCCGAAAATAACCAGCAGCGACTGCGAGATATAAATCGTGAGGACGATAAGCCCGATCACCGATGCCCAGACAAGCGCGCGTTTGGCTTCAAAACGCAGTTGCACGTCGGCAATCTGCGTCGGGCTGGACCGTATATCGCTCAGGAATGATCCCCCCGGCTTGACCTTGGGCGCGGCTGGTTCCGTATCACTCATTCGGTTCGCCTGATTCGTTGCGGTTGTGGACTATGGCTGGCCGCAGCGTGGTCCATGAACGGCCACTGCGCAAGGACGTCCACCAGCTGATCGGGTTCAGGCTGGTGGTGCCGTCCAGCGAGAAGGTAATGAATTCAGCCCGCCCGCCGATATTTTCGAGCGGCACCGGCCCGCCCAGGCCGGTTGCTTCCCCAGCGTCAGCCGGGGCCGCAGGGGCGCGGCTGTCGGCTGAATGATCCCGGTTATCGCCCATCAAGAAGACATGGCCCTTGGGAATGGTAATCTCGGCGTAATCGTCCAGAGGCTGATTCTTGTGATCAATGATGAGATAGGTCGCGCCGTTGGGAAGGGTTTCCCGGTAGGTCGGCATTTCGCAAACCTGTTTGCCGGAAGGTTTGGTGATGGCCATGCCCGGATATTCATAGGGATTGCAGGTATTGTTGGCATCGATCGGAATCTGGATCGCCGGTTCGACCTGCTGCGGCACGGGCTTGCCATTCAAAATGATCTGCCCGTTGACCACGGCAATTCGGTCACCGGGAAGGCCGACCACGCGCTTGATATAATCGACATCGTGATGCGGCGGTACCGGAACAACAATGTCGCCATATTGCGGGGTCGCTGACCAGATACGGGTATGACCGCGCGGCAAAATGTGAAAGCTCGCCGAAACCCAGGACCAGCCGTAAGGATATTTGCTGACCACCAGACGGTCACCTTCCAGCAGGTTCGGCATCATGCTGGGCGAAGGAATGTAAAACGGCTTGGCAATAAAGGTGTGAAAGCCGAGCACGGCTAACAGCATCAAAGCCAATCCGCGCAATTCCGCAATCCAGTTGATCTTGTCGGGATTTTCGCCAGCGGTTTCGCCAGTGGGTGTGGGGGTTGGTTCAGTCACGATATTTACGCCAGTACTCATTACGCGCCCAATCCTACAGCTTGACGGCTTCGATAATCACGAATGCCTGAGCCCATGGATGGTCGTCGGTTAGGGTAAGATGAATGCGCGCCTCATGGCCTTCGGGCGTCAATTCCGCAAGCCGCTTTGCTGCGCCATTTTCCAGTGCAAGCGTCGGTGCGCCGGAAGGCGCATTCACCACGCCGATGTCCTTCATATAAACGCCGCGATAAAAGCCGGTGCCAACCGCTTTGGAGAATGCCTCCTTCGCAGCGAAGCGTTTGGCAAAGGTACCAGCGCGGGTGAAGGGCCGCTTGGCCGCCTTGGCCCGTTCGATTTCGGTGAAGCAGCGCATTTCGAAGCGGTTTCCGTGGCGGCTCAGCGCCTTTTCAATGCGTTCGATATTGCAGAGGTCCGAACCGAGCCCGATAATCATCGCGCTTCATCCATCAAATCGCGCATACGGCGAACGGCGGTCTCCAGGCCGGTAAACACAGCTTCGCCGATCAGGTAGTGCCCGATATTCAATTCCGCCAGTTGCGGGATCGCGGCGATGGGCTGGACATTGTCATAAGTCAGGCCGTGGCCGGCATGGGGTTCAACGCCATTTTTGACCGCCAGCGCAGCCATGTCGGAAATACGCTTCAGTTCTGCTGCGCGCTTCTCGCCAATTGCATGGGCGTATTCGCCTGTATGGAATTCGACAACCTGCGCACCCAGGCGCATCGCCGCTTCCAACTGGCGCGGATCGGCTTCGATAAACAGGCTGACGCGTATTCCGGCATCGACCAGGCGGGAAACCAGAGGTGCCAGCCGGTTATGCAGCCCGGCAGCATCCAGTCCGCCTTCGGTTGTCCGTTCTTCGCGGTTTTCCGGCACGATACACGCTGCATACGGCTTATGACGCAAAGCGATTGCGAGCATTTCATCGGTTGCCGCCATTTCCAGATTGAGCGGAAGATTGGTTGCGTCCTGGATGCGGCGCAGATCATCATCGCGGATATGGCGCCTGTCCTCGCGCAGATGGGCGGTAATTCCGTCTCCGCCCACCGCTGCAACAATCTCCGCCGCCCGCACTGGGTCGGGATGATCCCCGCCGCGCGCGTTGCGGATGGTGGCAACATGATCAATGTTGACGCCGAGTCGTAGCCGGCCGGTCATGTTATTTGCGGCTCCCTGGCTTGGTTACCGGAATGGCGGCCAATTCAGGCGGCATTTCATTTTCAGCGTATGTTGGGAAATTGATTTGTACCAATGCGTGATAGGGCACGTCGAAAGTCACTTCGTCGTCACGCCGATCGACAACGGATACCAGGCCGATAACGTCTCCGCCCGCGGCTGCGACAGCTTTCATCGCCTCTTTCGAAGACAGGCCCGTGGTGACCACATCTTCGACCAGCAGCACTTTCTCGCCGTCCGAAAGGTTGAAGCCGCGGCGAAATTCGAAAATGCCGTCGGGCCGCTCGAGGAAAATCGCCTCTTTACCCAGCGCGCGGCCCATCTCGTGGCCGATAATGATGCCGCCCATCGCCGGGGACACGACCTTGTCGATTGAAGCGCGAAGATCGCGAGGTAATTTTGCGGCGAGTGCTGCGGCCAGGCGGCTGGCCCGCATCGGATCCATCAGCACGCGCGCGCATTGCAAATAGTGCGCGCTGTGGCGGCCGGACGAGAGCCTGAAATGCCCTTCCAGCAGCGCATCGCTGGCGCGAAATTCGGAAAGTACTTCGTCTTCAGTCATAAATTCAACCTGGATTTGTATGGTCAATTGCCCTTGCGCCAGCAGCCGGTTGAACGGCGAACGTCTACCAAAGGCAACAGGTGTTGCGGAAAATTCTCCTAGAAGCGCTTGAGGGACTGAGCAAGCGTGCGTATAGAGCGCCCGATACCGTAACCCCTCGGGGTATTAATGGGCACGTTTCAGTGGCCTGTAATTCTTAAACGGAAAGCGTCTGATTGATGAATTTCGGTGATTTGCCCCTTCGGGCTAAGACAATGTTTGCAACCCTTGCGGCAGCTGCTCTGCTGGCGATCGCTCCGCACGCAGTTTCGGCGCAAGACGTTACGGCACCGGTGCCTGTGACCGTGCCGGGCGGCGTCGCAAAATCTGCTGAAGTTGCCGTTCCTGTTGCGGATGCCGCACAGCCGACCGCTGAAGCTGGCCCCGCAGAAGGTGCCTACCAGCAACTTGGCCCCGAATGGGTCAAGGGGCAGCCGGTTGACCGGGGAATCACCTTTCAGGAACAATATTCGAAGGACGGCAAGTTCGCCCAGTGGATGCATAATTGGGTCCTCATGCCGATAATTACGTTCATCTGTATATTTGTTCTCGGTCTGCTTCTGTGGGTTGTGGTCCGTTATAACAAGCGTTCAAATGCCACGCCTTCCAAGACGACTCACAACACTTTCATCGAGGTGGTGTGGACCTTGGTACCGGTGCTGATTCTGGTTGGCATAGCGATCCCGTCGATCACGCTGCTTGCGCGACAGTACGAATCCCCGCCGAAGGATGCTGTCACGATCAAGGTAACCGGATACCAGTGGTACTGGGGTTATACCTATCCCGATAATGGCGGTTTTGAAGTCATTTCAAACATGCTGTCCAAGGAAGATGCCGAGGCGCGCGGTGAACCGCATCAGCTTGGCGTTGATAACCGGATGGTCGTGCCGGCCAACACGCCGCTGCGTATCCAGACTACCGGCGCCGACGTCATCCATGCCTTTGCCGTTCCATCACTCTGGTTCAAACTCGATGCCGTGCCAGGCCGTCTCAACGAACGCCTGCTGACGATCGAAGAGCCTGGCATTTATTACGGCCAGTGTTCGGAACTTTGTGGTGCACGCCATGGTTACATGCCGATTGCAGTCGAAGCCTTGCCGCGCGCTGAGTGGGAAAAATGGGTCCGCGAACAAGGCGGTACCGTTGGCGCACCGGCAAAGCCGGACGCCATCGTTCCTGCGGCTGCACCCGTGGCCGCTGCCCCGACAGAGCCGGAACCGGCCACCTAAATTTGCTTAGTCGCTCGATATAAATTTATTGAAGGTCAAGAGATACGCCATGGCAACCACCGCCGAACATTTTCAGGCCCACGCCGAAGACCACGGTCATCATGATGCTGACCACAAGCCGGCATTTTTTGCGCGCTGGTTCATGTCCACCAACCACAAGGACATCGGGACACTCTACCTGCTTTTCGCGATCTGCGCGGGGATTATAGGCGGATTTATCTCCGGCATCATGCGGATGGAACTGGCACAGCCGGGCATTCAGTATCTCGGGTACTGGGTCAACATGATGGGCGGGGAGGCAAGCTTTGATGCCAACCTGCACATGTGGAACGTGCTCATCACGGCCCATGGTCTGATCATGGTATTCTTCATGGTCATGCCGGCGATGATCGGTGGTTTCGGCAACTGGTTCGTCCCCCTGATGATTGGCGCGCCTGACATGGCGTTTCCGCGGATGAACAACATCAGTTTCTGGTTGACCGTTGCAGGCTTCTCCAGCCTTATGTTTTCCACGTTCGTTCCCGGCGGTACCGGGCTGGGCGCGGGTACAGGCTGGACGGTTTATGCGCCGCTTGCGACCAGCGGCTCTGCCGGTCCGGCCGTGGATTTTGCGATCTTTTCGCTCCATCTTGCCGGTGCGGCATCGATCATGGGCGCGATCAATTTTATCACCACCATTTTCAACATGCGTGCCCCAGGCATGACCTTGCACAAAATGCCGCTGTTCGTATGGTCAGTTCTGGTCACGGCATTCCTGCTGTTGCTCGCGCTGCCGGTCCTGGCCGCTGCCATTACAATGCTGCTGACAGACCGCAATTTCGGCACAACCTTCTTTGATCCTGCCGGTGGCGGCGATCCGGTCCTGTACCAGCATCTGTTCTGGTTTTTCGGCCATCCGGAAGTTTACATCATGATCCTGCCAGGCTTCGGCATGGTCAGCCAGATTGTTGCCACCTTCAGCAAGAAGCCGGTGTTTGGCTATCTCGGCATGGCTTATGCCATGGTCGCGATCGGCGTGGTCGGTTTTGTTGTGTGGGCGCACCACATGTACACCACGGGCCTGGACGTGAATACGAAGATGTATTTCACCGCTGCAACGATGGTGATTGCGGTTCCAACTGGCGTGAAAATCTTCAGCTGGATTGCCACAATGTGGGGTGGCAGCCTTGAATTCAAATCACCGCTCGTTTGGGCGTTGGGCTTCATCTTCCTGTTTACCGTTGGCGGCGTAACCGGTGTGGTGCTGGCCAATGGCGGCGTCGATGATGTGTTGCACGATACTTATTATGTGGTCGCGCACTTCCACTACGTGCTGTCCATGGGTGCAGTATTCAGCCTGTTTGCGGGCTTCTATTACTGGTTCCCGAAGATGAGTGGCAAGATGCACAGCGAATTCCTGGCACATGCCCATTTCTGGGGCTTCTTCATCGGCGTGAACGTGATCTTCTTCCCGCAACACTTCCTCGGGATGGACGGTATGCCGCGCCGTATTCCTGATTATCCCGATGCATACGCCTATTGGAATGGAATTTCGTCGATTGGCTATGAGATCATGGCAGCGTCGATGGTGCTGTTCTTTGTCAATCTGGTCTACGCGTTCGTCTGGGGCAAGAAGGCTGGCGACAACCCGTGGGGTGAAGGCGCGACTACGCTGGAATGGACACTGTCAAGCCCGCCGCCGTATCACCAGTTCGAGACTTTGCCGGTTATCGAGGATCATCACGATTACCATGATCATCGCCCGGCTACGGCCTGAGCATGGCGGGCGTCCGATATTGATAGGGCGCTGACATCAAATATGCAGGGGCGCGCTGAAATAGTGTGCGCCCCTGTTCGTGAAACAGTCGAAGGAAAAAGCCGTTTAGGCTATTACTACGCACGATGACCGCAGTGACCGCCTTGACCCTTCCTGCAGATTGGCGCGATTTCTTCGCGTTGACCAAGCCGCGTGTAATGTCGCTGGTTATCTTTACCGGGCTGTGCGGACTGCTGGCTGCACCGGGCCATATCCATCCAGTTATCGGTTTTACCGCAATCTTGTGCATCGCCTTGGCAGCAGGCGGGGCCGGGACCCTGAATCAGTGGCTCGAAGCCGATATAGATGCCGGGATGAAGCGCACGGCCAAGCGGCCAATTCCTGCGGGCCGCATGCGGCCAAACGATGCCCGTGATTTTGGCATTGCCCTGTCCGTTGCATCCGTCCTGATCATGGGTCTGGGGGTTGGCTGGACAGCCGCTGTGATCCTCGCGATCTCAATTCTGTATTACGCGGTCGTCTACACCATCTGGCTGAAGCCGCGAACGCCGCAGAACATTGTCATCGGCGGCGCAGCCGGCGCCTTTCCGCCATTGATCGGCTGGGTTGCTGTAACCGGCGATATCACGCTGATGCCGGTTCTGCTGTTCGCAATAATTTTCATGTGGACCCCGCCACATTTCTGGGCGTTGGCGCTGTTCATCAAGAGTGATTACGCGAAAGTTGGCATTCCGATGATGCCCGTTGTTCGCGGACAGGCTTCGACCCGCAAGCAAATTCTGGTTTATTCCGTTCTGCTGGTGCCTGTGGCAGCGGCGCCGTGGTTCATCGGCGGGGCCGGCGCGATATACGGGATTACAGCCTTGGCGCTATCTTTGATCTTCCTGGCCCTGTCCGTTCCTGTTGCCTTCCGGCACTCGGAAGAAGGCGATGCCATGAAGCCGGAAAAGCGCCTGTTCGCTTTCAGCATCATCTATCTTTTTGCCCTGTTCGCCGGATTGGTGTTGGACCGCGTGGCGGCCTATCAAGGATTCATCGCATGACCCCGGAAGAGCAGACTGAAATTCGCAAACGTCAAAAGAGCCGCAATCTGGCGCTTGGCGGGTTGCTCGTGTTCCTTGCCGTGCTGTTCTACGCGATTACATTTGTAAAGATGGGCGATTGACCATGGCGATCGCGGCATTTCAGGATCGGAATCTAAGGGTTGGTTTGCTGGCCTTGTTGGGCGCTTTGGCGATGCTCGGCCTCGGTTTCGCAGCTGTTCCGCTTTACCGCCTTTTTTGCCAGGTCACCGGTTTTGCAGGAACGACACAGCGCGCCACTCTAAGTGATGCCGCGTTGGCGCAGAGGATGGCGGAAAGCGCCGGTGCCAAACCGATTTCGGTGCGTTTTGATGCCAATGTGGCACTGGACATTCCTTGGACATTCAAGGCTGAGCAGGCAACCGATACAGTCCAGATCGGGGTGCGGGACATGGCGTTTTTTACCGCACGAAACGATAGCGACGAGCCGGTGACGGGAACTGCGACATTCAATGTAGAGCCCGAACAGACTGGAAAATACTTCAACAAGATCCAATGCTTCTGTTTCACCGAACAAACCCTGCAGCCAGGGCAGGAGGTGCGCATGCCGGTGCTTTATTATGTCGACCCGGCAATCATGAAGGACCCAAGCGCAAAAGGGGTCGAGCAGATTACACTCAGCTACACATTCCACCGTACCAAAGCAGCCGCACCTTAGGGAAAGCGGTAAAGTTGCGATTGCGGCACTGGACCAGAGCATCGCGGCCCATTAAGGGCATGCCAAACCGATCTGACAGGACGAGAATTTCATGGCCGGTAAAGTAAACCACGAATACCACATTCTTCCGCCCGATATCTGGCCGCTGGTCGGCTCTATTTCGGCGCTGACATTTACCAGCGGGATGGTGCTCTACATGCACGACCTGCCCCATCACGCCATCGTGTTGGGCCTGGGCATTGCGGGTCTCATCGCGACATTCTTCAGCTGGTTCTCCAATATCGTAAAAGAAGCGGAGGCGGGCGATCACACACCCGTGGTACAGCTGCATTTGCGATATGGGATGATCCTGTTCATTGCCTCCGAAGTGATGTTCTTCGTCGGCTGGTTCTGGAGCTGGTTTGATTTCTCCCTGTTCCCTTCGACAATTAGCGAAGTGGTCGGCGGGCAATGGCCGCCCAAGGCGATTGAAGCGGTAATGAACCCGTTCGACCTGCCTCTGCTGAATACGTTGATCCTGCTGTGTTCGGGCACGACCGTAACATGGGCTCACCATTCCTTGATCCATGGCGATCGGGATGGGCTCAAGAAGGGGCTTTGGGCCACGATTTTGCTTGGGGTTCTGTTCACCAGCATCCAGGCTTATGAATATGCCCACGCGCCGTTCGGCTTTGGTCAGAACACTTATGGTTCGGCTTTTTACATGGCGACCGGGTTCCACGGTTTTCATGTGCTTGTCGGCACGATCTTCCTGATCGTTTGCCTGCGCCGCACCTATCTGGGCCATTTCACGCCGCGCCAGCATTTCGGTTTCGAAGCGGCGGCATGGTATTGGCATTTCGTTGACGTCGTCTGGCTGTTCCTGTTCATCGTCGTGTATGTTTGGGGCGGATGGGGCGCTCCGGTCCATTGACGACCAAGGGCAATGCCAACCAGAAAGGGCAGCCTCGCATCGGTGAGGCTGCCCTTTTCGGTTTGTGCCCGCAATGCGGCGCGCGAACATTGTTCGGCGGACTGACGAAATTTTCGCCCAAATGCCGTGCTTGTGGCCTTGATCTTATGACCTTCAATGTCGGTGACGGCCCGGCAGCTTTCCTGATCCTGATTGTTGGCGCCATTGTGGTGGGGCTGGCTGTGTGGTTGCAGCTCTCTCTTGCCCCGCCATTCTGGGTCCATGTGATGCTATGGGTCCCCTTGTCGGCGGCTCTGGTGGTCTACGGCTTGCGCGCCGCGAAGGCTGCGTTGGTCCATGCTGAATATACCAATCGAGCCGGAGAGGCGGGCCGCAAGGAATGAAACTTCGTAATCTGCCTGTCGTGCCCACGTTCGTAGTCCTCGCCGCAGTAGCAACGATGATTGCCCTGGGTTTTTGGCAGTTGGACCGTTTGCAGCAAAAGGAAGCACTGCTGGCGAATTATTCGGCTGCGCAGGGCAATGATATTCCGGTTGGTTATCCGCAAGGTGATAGCACGATCGAGGCGGCGCTTTACCGCCGGAGTGGCTTCGACTGCACTGCCGTTTCCAGCATCCGCTCGGTTTCCGGCGTTTCAGCCAAGGGAAGAAGTGGCTGGGCGCATATTGCCACCTGTGCCCTCGCTGGAGGTGGGAAAGGCCAAGCGGCGCTTGGCTGGTCCAATGATCCCAAGCCACCTGAATATAGTGGCGGTCTGGTCACAGGCATTGTCGCACCGGGCGGCCGGATCGTGGCGGATCCGCCGCTTGCGGGATTGGCGCCATTGGCCAAGCCCGATCCCAAGGATATTCCCAACAACCATCTCGCTTACGCCTGGCAGTGGTTCATTTTTGCGGCGACCGCGCTGGTAATCTATGCACTCGCGGTTCGGCGGCGCCTGTAATGGCTATGCGTTGCAGGGTCAGGTTCAGCCGCCACAAGTCTGTCTTGCTTGCTCTTGAACCGGGTGGCCGCTAACCGCGCTGCACTATGGAATATATCTCGACCCGTGGCAGCGCCCCTGCACTAGATTTCGAAGGGGTGACCCTTGCTGGCCTGGCCAACGATGGCGGGCTGTATCTGCCGCGGGAATGGCCACGGTTCAGCGAAGGCGAGATCGCCGCGATGGCCGGTCTGCCTTACGCCGAACTGGCGGTGCGGGTGATGCAGCCGTTCGTTGGTGAAAGCCTGAGTGAGAGCGAGTTACGCGCCCTGTGCGCGCAGGCTTATGGCCGTTTCGCGCATGCCGCGGTCACCCCGCTGAAACAGTTGGATGAACAGCAATGGCTGCTTGAACTTTTTCATGGTCCGACTCTGGCCTTCAAGGATGTGGCGCTGCAACTGCTTGGCCTGTTGTTCGAGACATTTCTCACACGCAGTAAGGACCATCTGACGATTGTCGGTGCGACCAGCGGTGATACCGGTTCGGCGGCAATTGATGCCGTGGCCGGGCGGGAGCGGATCGATATCTTCATGCTCCACCCCAAGGGGCGGGTGAGTGACGTCCAGCGCCGCCAGATGACTACGGTGCTCGCACCCAATGTGCACAATATTGCCATCGAGGGCAGCTTTGATGATGCACAGGCGATGGTGAAGCGGATATTCCGCGATCCGGCCATGACTGCACGGTTCAACATCGGTGCGGTCAATTCGATCAACTGGGCGCGGCTGATGGCGCAAGTTGTCTATTATTTTGCCGCCGCACTGCAATTGGGTGCGCCCCGGAGGCCGGTCGCTTTCTCTGTCCCTACCGGCAATTTTGGTGATGTGTTTGCAGGCTATGTCGCGGCGCAAATGGGACTGCCGATCACGCAGCTAATCGTCGCGACCAATATCAACGATATCCTCCACCGTGCCTTGTCAGAGGGCGATTACTCAGCGGGTTTGGTTACCCCGACCGCGGCACCGTCCATGGATATTCAGGTCAGTTCCAATTTCGAACGGTTGCTGTTCGATGCCGGCGGGCGCGATGGATCGGCCATGGCGGCGCAAATGGCCGGGTTCGAGGCGACCAAGGCGATGCGGTTGACCAACGCCCAGCGCGAAGGCGCGGCACATCTATTTTCCAGTGCCCGTATCGATTCTGCTGAAATGGCAGAGGCAATGCTCTGGGCGAGCACGGCGTGTGGAGAGATCATAGATCCGCATACGGCCATCGGCCTTCATGCGGCACGCGCCTCCGGACTGTCCAAGGACATACCAATTGTGACGCTGGCAACTGCCCATCCGGCCAAATTTCGCGACGCGGTTGAGCAGGCTACAGGTGTTTGCCCCCATCTGCCGGACCGCGTCGGGGACCTCTTCGCGCGAGAAGAGGCCTTCTGCGAGCTGCCGGGTGACTATGATGCGGTTGCAGCCTTTATTGCCGGTCGTGCGGTTTCCAACAGCTGATGGCCGAGCTGATCGAACAGCCGCTCGTACTCGAGGGAAGCGCTTGGGAGGACTATGGGCTGGTGGATAGCGGGGATGGCCGCAAGCTGGAGCGGTATGGCCCTTATCGCTTCATCCGACCTGAACCCCAGGCAATGTGGCAGCCGCGTTTTTCGCAGTGGGAAGCCCAGGCGGAATTTGTTCCCGGATCGGATGATGATGGCGGTGGCCGGTGGCTGTATGACAACCCAGTTCCGGCAGAGGGTTGGCCGCTGAATTGGCGCGAAATCAAATTTACCGCGCAATGCACGCCGTTTCGCCACCTCGGATTCTTTCCGGACATGGCGCCGGTTTGGGACTGGATGCGCGAACAGTTGGACGGACAAACTGACGCGCAGACACTGAATTTGTTCGGCTATACCGGTGTTGGTAGCCTGGCATTGAGCCAGTATGGCCCTGTAACCCATGTCGATGCCTCGAAAAAATCAGTCGCCCAGGCGCAGGCCAATGCCCAGCTTGCCGGT
The DNA here is from genome assembly GCA_024642565.1 of Erythrobacter sp. Lineage (GTDB taxonomy): Bacteria > Pseudomonadota > Alphaproteobacteria > Sphingomonadales > Sphingomonadaceae > Allopontixanthobacter. The sequence goes on along the minus strand of JAHEAV010000014.1, from coordinate 48,502 downwards.
ATGGAGAATCGTTCGATCCGCTGGCTGGTCGATGATGCGGCCAAGTTTACCGCGCGTGAAGTCCGGCGCGAACGGCGTTATGACGGGATTATCCTTGATCCGCCAAAGTTCGGGCGCGGCCCCAAGAATGAAACGTGGCGGATCGAGGATTGTCTGGCCCCACTGGTCGGCGATTGCCGCGATCTGCTCGACGAAAAGAGCCATTTTCTTTTCCTGACCGTTTATGCAGTGCGGATGTCCAGCCTTGCCTTGGGCGGATTGCTGGCAGAACAATTTGCCGGACTTCCCGGTACAATCGAGCATGGCGATCTGGCCGTCCGTGAAGAAGGCGAAGGTGGACGGTTATTGCCAACGGCAATTTTCGCACGCTGGCGCAATTCGGTCTAAGGGGTGCGCATGGCTGATTCGCTCTACCTTGAAGTCACCGATTTCGAACATGATGTCCTGACCGGCATCTATTCGGAAGAGACGGGCAAGCCGCAACCGCTGCGTATTTCAATGCGCGTGAAGCTGAAGTGTGCGGATCAGTATTTGCCGGACACACCGCTTGAAGCCAGCAAGAATTACATGGATTTGAAATTTGCTGCCAGCGACAGTCTGCCGCCTGGCGTACATTTCAAACTGATCGAATCTGTAGCTGATCACATTTGTGAGACCTTGTTTGTGCAGGATGCGCGGGTTGAAGAAGTGAGGGTGAAAATCGTCAAACTGGCCATTTCCGAAGCGGGCGAGGAAATCGGAATCACCCTGACCCGTGAACGGCGCTGACAGCGATGCAGGCGGAACTGTGGATTGATCCGCTGCCAGCAAAAGCTGTGGATGCATCTGCGGAATTTCATGCGAACTGGCTGGATCGCGTGCGCAGGGCGCTCGGCAAAGATGTGAACTCGCTCGTTCTGGTTTTGCCTTCGGCACCTTATGATCACCGTGACTGGCGCCTTGCCGTAATACGCGATCTTGCGCGGGCAGCTGCGCCCAAGCGGGTCAACATGATTGCCGGTGATGATCAGGCGGCAATCCGTGCCACGGCAGCCTATCTTGCCCATGCATCCGCCGTGACCGGGCAATATCTGCCGGTGGATGGTCAGGGCAATGAAATTGCGGCATCATAAGACGATGAACGCAATACCACTTGTCGACAGTCTCCAGCGGCGCATCACCTATCTGCGCCTTTCGGTGACCGATCGGTGCGATTTGCGCTGCACTTACTGTATGCCAGAAGCCATGCAGTTCCTTCCGAAGAAGGACGTCTTGTCGCTGGAAGAACTGCATCAGCTGTCACTTGCTTTTATCGCGCGCGGCGTAAGGAAAATTCGCCTGACGGGCGGTGAACCGTTGGTTCGGCGGGACATGATGGACCTGGTCCGCGCACTGGGCCGCGAAGTCGGCAATGGTCTGGACGAACTTACGCTGACCACCAACGGCACCCAATTGGCCCAATATGCCGATATTCTGGCTGCCTCGGGTGTTCGGAGAGTCAATGTCTCGCTTGATACGCGCGATCCTGCCCTGTTTTCGCGGCTGACCCGGCGCAACCGGCTGGCCAATGTTCTTGAAGGCATCGAAGCAGCCAAAGCCGCTGGCTTGCACATCAAGCTTAACACCGTGGCGCTGAAAGGCTTGAACGAGGCAGAGATACCCGATTTGGTGGCGTGGGCCCATGGGCAGGGCTTCGACATCACGCTGATCGAAGTCATGCCGTTGGGCGAAGTGGAAGATGATCGGGTCGATCATTATTTGCCTCTTTCGGCCGTGCAGGACGCGATGCAAAGGCGCTGGACCTTGCGATCTTCCTCCCATTCCACCGGAGGGCCAGCCCGGTATTTCGAGATCGAGGAAACCGGTGGCCGCCTTGGCCTGATTACCCCGCTCACAAACAATTTTTGTGCGGGTTGCAACCGTTTGCGAGTGACGGCGACCGGGCAGCTCTATCCCTGTCTGGGCGGTGCAGAACGGGTTGATCTTCGCGCTGCATTGCGATCATCCAACACAGAAGTGGAGTTTCAGGCAGCGCTTGACGAAGCCATGCGCATCAAACCTGAACGCCACCATTTCCGGATCGAAGCACGGGACGCGCAGCCCGCTGTGCCGCGCCATATGTCGATGACTGGTGGTTGATATGGGTGTGCGGGTTCTGTTTCTCGGGCCTTTGGCTGATCTGGCGGGAACTGACGAGGTTCGGCTGGCTGCCCCATTGAATTGGGAGGGATTGCTCTGTGCAGTAAATCCCGCCGTTGCCGAACACTTGCGCGGCGACCGTGTAAAAGTTGCATGTGCCGGGAAAGTAATCGCCGACAAGACCCAGTTGGCTGCGCTGGACGGTGATGAAGTGGCTCTTCTTCCGCCGGTTAGCGGGGGTTAGCGCGATGCGCGAAGTGCGTGTGCTTGGCCATGCCTTTTCGCCGACTACGATGTTGGAGGATTTCTCCCGCCTGTACGGCGCCGCTGGCGGCATTGCCAGCTTTCTTGGTCAAGTGCGTGCCGGCACCGCCCAGGCGCTGGAACTTCTTCATTATGAACCGCTGACATTGCCGGGGATGGAGGCATTAGCCGATCAGGCGCTGGAGCGATTTTCCCTTCATGGTGTTCTGGCGATCCATCGCACGGGACACCTTTCTCCTGGTGAACCAATTGTATTGGTCGCCGCAGCAGCCCCGCATAGGCGAGAGGCCTTGCAAGCGGTGGATTTCCTCATGGATCACCTCAAAAGTGCGGCCTGGTTCTGGAAGCGCGAACTGCGGGCCGATGGCTGGCATTGGATCGAGCCGCGCAAGCAGGATATTTCCGATATCGCGCGCTGGGCATGATTAATTTCCCATATTGATCCCGGTCAAAGTGTTTGTTCCGTAAAACAGGCAAAACCTCCTTCAGCACAGAGGAGTAGAGGCAATGTCCAGGCATATTACCCGCGAACATATTGTTGATCAGGGAATCATTGTCGAGGCGCCGCGTGCGAAGCCGGTTGCTGATCGCAGTTTCGAATTGCCGAAGGCGCTCTATTTCACTTCCGCAGCTTGCTATCTTGTCTTCATTGGGCTGCTTGCAGCAGCGCTGAGCAGTCCTGGCTTGATAATCCCCTTGGCTGTATGCGTTGTACTGATCGCTGCCTTTTTCGGGGTGCCCGCAATGTGGACCCGCATGGCGCCGCAAAGCCGGACGGAACCTATGGCCTGGCAGCAATTCAGGAGCCGTGGGATTGCGACCCACACCGGTCACTTGAGCAGCGGCGAGGCGGCAATCCAGATGCTGGTACTGCCGGTGCTGATCGTAATGTGGGCCCTGGCCGTGGTAACAATCGCTGCCTTAATCTGAGGCGGCCGATGATTCGCTGGCTTGGCGAAGCGGGGCGGGGTCGACAATTTCAATTCCGCGAACGCCGCTTCTGCGGATAGCGCCGCTTTTTTCCATTTTCGAGAATTGTCGGCTGACGGTTTCGATTGTCAGACCGAGCATATTTGCCATTTCCCCGCGGGTCATCGGCAGTTCGAATTCCCGCACAGGATGGCAAGGCGACTCGCTTGCCGCCTGGGCTAGCGCCAACAGCAGGCTGCTGACTTTTTCTGAAGCACTGTTCTTGCCCGTAAGTTCCAACAATTGGCGGGTCGTGTGCAGATCTTCTTGCGAACGACGCAGAAGTGCGTGCGCCAGCACCGGATAGCGCGAAATCGCATTTTCCATATCATTCTGCGAAAAGGTGCAAAGCCGGGCGTCAGTCAAAGCGACAACATCATAATTCGCAAAAGGCTGGAACATCTCACCAACGAAACCGGCTGGATGGACCAGCGCCAGAATGCGTTCATCCCCGTCGCGGCTGACAGAGCTGATTTTCAGAACTCCGCTCACCAATGTAGCGCAAGCTGTCCCTTCATCCCCGGCATGGAACAGGGTTTCCCCGCGTTTGAGATCGCGCGTGTGCCCGGCCGTAACCAGTGTTGTGCGCTCAGCTTCGCTTAGAACGGCGCATGCCGCGCGGTCCCTTACCGGACAGGTAGCGCAGGCATTGCTCATGTGGGCATCTTTGCCCGCAGTTCGGCAAGGACCCGGTCTTCCTCATCCAGAATGGCGATAACCTTGTTGCGCGCGGTATCAATCGCTTCGCGTTGTTCAAAGGCGAGTGCGGCGTCGACAAACATCAGGTCAAGGTCGCCCAGAGGGACAGCGACCTGGCTGCGTGCAGATTCCAGGTCGGCGAGCGCAACCTGCGCATCGGACCAACGCGCGCTGGCAAGGGCTGCATTCGAAGCGCCAATCACAAGTGCAGTGGCACCTGGCGCGGCATCGAGAAACATTTGGTGGGCGCGGCTTGCCGTGGCCTGCAATTCCAACAGGCGCGCCGCCATGTCGTTACTAGGCGAGGCACGTTCAGGCTGGATCTGCTGCTGCGCGTTGCTTGTAAATGTCGCTTGCACCCTCTCGCCATCGCGAATGGCCAGCGATGGATAGATTGCTTTGGAGGAAGCACAGCCTGAGAGAAGGGCTGCCATTGCAATGGCTGTTGTTCCGGACAAGAGGCAGCGGCGATCAAGCGTCATGGTCGGGTTCTTAGCCCGCGCGATGCCGTGATACCAGCGCTTGCCGCAGAAGCATGCGAGATTGACCCATTTGAAGCCATTTCGAGTGACTTCACCGTTGACTTGACCGCCACCATCCCTTAACGGCCTCCATCTTTCCGGGGGTCCGCTATTCGTGGTAACCCGGTCGCGCCGGTTTCTCCTTGGGGTCGGCACTGCATTTAGATTGAAAGTGAAATCACCATGTTCGCAGTTGTGCGCACAGGCGGCAAACAATACCGGGTTGCTGCCGGAGACAAGATCGCGGTTGAAAAGCTTGCTGGCGAAGCCGGTGACACCGTAACCCTGGGCGACGTATTGCTTGCCGGCGAAGGCGATTCGCTCGCTGATGCCTCCAAGGTTGCTGTTTCGGCCGAAATTATCGCCCAGGCGAAGAGCGAGAAGGTGATTGTCTTCAAAAAGCGTCGCCGTCACAATTATCGCCGCAAGCAGGGCCATCGCCAACAGCTGACTTTGCTGCGGATCATCGCGGTCGGTGATTCGAAAGCAGCCCCGAAAAAGGCTGCGGCACCTAAAAAGGAAGCCGCACCGGCTGTGGAAGAAGCCAAGGTGGCACCAGCCAAAAAGGCTGCGCCAGCAAAGAAGGCAGC
>JAHEAV010000014.1:13053-43241 GCA_024642565.1 Erythrobacter sp. | reverse complement strand
GCGGCAGAAAAGGCTCCTGCTAAAAAGCCCGCCGCCAAGAAAGCACCCGCGAAAAAAGCCGCGGACAAGGAATAAGTCGAAAGACTTCGGAGTAAGACGATATGGCACATAAAAAAGCAGGCGGTTCATCCCGCAACGGTCGCGACTCAGCCGGTCGCCGCCTTGGTGTTAAGAAGTTCGGCGGTCAGGAAGTGATCGGCGGCAACATCATCGTGCGCCAGCGCGGCACGAAATTCTACCCGGGCAGCAATGTCGGCATCGGTAAGGATCACACCCTTTTCGCGACAGCGGAAGGCCGTGTGCGATTCCATGCTGGCAAGCTTGGCCGCAAATATGTGTCGGTAGACATTATGGCGCAAGCTGCCGAATAATCGGACGATTCACAAACAGGATCGTCCCAAGGGATGGTCCAGCCGGGTAAGACCGGCACCGTAGAGGGAGATTGGGCCACCCGTTTCAGGGGGCCGATTTCCCTCTTGTCGTATCTCCCTCTCAAACTGGCGAAATGTGCTTTCGCCGCAATGGGAATGTCATGCAAAGTGTCTAGCGGGAAAGCCGTTAGACCGGGGCATGGCGAGAGGAGAGACGCAGTGTTCCATCGTAGTGAGAGGCTGTTTCTGCGGCCCGCTTGGCCCGAAGACTGGCAGGCGATCCTGTCAGGCGCGAATGATGAAAAGCTGGTGCGCAATCTGGCACATGCACCGTGGCCTTATGGCGCGGAGGATGCGCAATCCTTCGCTGCGATGGCGCAAGATCCGAAACTGCCGCACTTTCTCGTTACCTTGCCCGGTGCGGGCGTGATCGGCAGTGCCGGATTGGGCCAGCACAATGGGCAGGCGGAAATCGGCTACTGGATCGCGCGCGGCTATCAGGGGCATGGCTATGCCACCGAAGCGGCGGGTGCGGTGCTTCAGATCGCACGAACCCTTGGCCATCGGCAACTTACCGCCGGGCATTTCACCGACAATCCTGCATCGGGCAAAGTGCTGCGCAAACTGGGCTTCCGTCCGACGGGGAGGGTGGGCCGCCGCCACAGCCGCGCGCGTGGTGGAGAGGCACCGACGATCGAATTCGAAATCGACCTGTCGGATCCGGCGATGCAACTGCCGCAAGCCGCGTAGCTGGCTGCGATTAACGAAAAGGCCCGGCGGATGAACGCCGGGCCTTTTATCTTTCAACGTCCGTCGTGGCCGCAGTCTATGCCGGCATCAGCGCGTCGGTGAACTCGCTCTCAAATTTGCCGATCAGCGCTCTGTCGTCATGGTTCCACGGGTGGAAGCCAGGGAGAAAATAGGCCACCCACTGGGGAAATATTCGCCTCAGGAAGCCCGGCTTCCACAACAGATAGGCCGCGATTTTCCGTTTTGCGGCGGCGCGGCTCAGTCCATCCTGCGCCAGCAGTTCAACCATGTCTGCCACGCGGTGAGCGATGAAATTCTTTGTCACGATGAGCATCATGATCGACTTGATCCGCCAGCGTTTGAACCGTGACCAGTCACGTGTTGCGTGCAGCCATGTGTCATAGGCAACGCCCTTGTGCTCGATCTCTTCGGCGGAGTGCCAGCGCCACAGATCACCAAGATCACCCTCAGCGCCTTCGAGATGAGCCGGATTTGCAAGCAGTTCATGACCCAGCATTGCCGTGAAATGTTCAAGCGCCATTGTCGCGGCAAGATTTAGAATCTTGGGGCGATCTTTGGTCAGCGCCAGCATTTCCTCAACCCGTTTGTCGATGAAGGAAATATCGTAGCCAGCGCTTTCGGCCAGCTTGTTGAACACAATGTGTTCTCTTGTGTGGTTGATTTCCTGCTTCACGAAGGCGCGAATTTCCGCAGCAAGTTTGGGTGAAGCATCGTCGCGGTGGGCCTTAACCGATTCGATGAAGAAGGCTTCGCCGCGGGGGAAAGTTGCGGACAGGGCGTTGAACCATGCGGTGCCAATCGGATCGCCGTTCAGCCACCACCGGCGAGGGGTTGCCTTGCGGGCAAAACGCCGGTCTCGCACAAGAATTTCGAGATCCTTCGGGCTCTTTGCGGCCTGATCGATTGAAATGGTCGTATGGGCGTTCATCATGGGACTCGATAGTTACTGACATTGGTGTAAATAGTGATTACTTACATTTATGTCAATAAGGGAACTTCTGTGTGAAACTCTTGTCCGAAGGCGCGCTGCGTCCTAGGTCGCTGCAATAAGACAAAGTGATAGGACAACATGGCTACCCGTAAACGCCTCTCGCCCGAAGAATCGCGCACGGCCGCCCTGGAGGCAGCGCGCAGCCTGCTTATCGAAACCGGCCCTCAATCGGTCACCCTGAAAGCCGTGGCTGGCCGGATTGGCCGGACCCATGCCAATTTGCTGCACCATTTTGGTTCGGCTTCCGGATTGCAGAAGTCGCTGGCGGAACATCTGGCATGGACCGTGTGCGAAGCCATAAAGGACGCGGTGCGGGCAAGCCGGGTGGGGCTGGGTACACCCCGTGAGGTGGTGGACCTGGCTTTTGATGCTTTTGACAAGGAAGGCGCTGGCGCGCTTGCCGGGTGGATGCTGTTGACCGGCAATGAAGATGCGCTCGACCCAATCATCGAAGCTATCCACGCGCTGGTTGACGAGATCGCGCCGGAAGAAGCTGCACATGGCCGCGTTTCGGAAATGCGGGTGCATGAAGATACGCTAACCCTGGTGCTTCTGGCTTTGGGCGATGCGCTGATGGGGCAGGCGTTGGCCAATTCGCTGGGGCTGCCGCGCCAGACTGCACGCGACAGGGCGGAACAGTTTCTCGTCGCATCGGTTGAAGAAAATAATGTGGCCGGGCAGGAAGCCTGAACTAATCTGACCGCGTATCGTCCAAATTCAACCAGAACGGTACCAAATCGGGTGGGATGTCATCAACCCGCAGGTGATCAAGCGCCAGGCCCAGATCGGGATAAGCAGCCTTTCGCCGCTTTTCATTCGACCGGTCAATCGGCACCACAAGTAACCGCCGATTGACTTTTTGCCGCCAATTCATGCGCGCCGTATTCTCCTGCCCGATATAGCAGCCTTTAGTGAATGACACGCCATTCAGCTCAGCGGCATTGGTTTCCAGCCACAGGATATCGCCCAGGTCCGCCCGGCCTTCAGCTACGCTCATCGAAAGACGGTGGGCTCGCCAGGCCGCATCGGCCGGTTCATTGCTTTCAGCAGCCGAGGCCAGCCAGCGTTGACCAAGTTCCTTCAGCCGTGGATCCGGCGTGCCGCCGTCTTGCAGGTCTGGCTGCCAATGAACGGCAACGTCAGGGTCACGTTCGATGGTGATCTTCCGGCGAAGGCGATAGATCGACAACCGCTTTACCAGATCGTCTGCCGCATTCGCCTCGCAATCCAGCAGCAGTTCCTGCTTGCCCGCATGCCAAACGATGAAATCGAACATCGCTTTTCCCTGTGCGTTCAGCAATCCGGCCCAGACCGGAAGCGCCCCGGTTACGTCATTGGTGACGAGTCCTTGAAGAAATTCCGCGACATCGTCACTGCCATCGGGGGCAGATAGCCGTATCACGGCGCGATCGAACAGGCGGGTTGCTGGCATATCCTTTAGGTGGTCCCAATCCGGTCAAATTCAATGCTCATACCGCCGACATGCCCAGCCGTTCCATAATCGCCCGGCACATTCTGATACCCAATTCCGGCCCCTGCAAGGGGTAGAGATAGGGTTCGATCAGCTCTGCTTCCATCAGATGCAATTGACCCTCGCCGCCCCGAACCATGTCGATCCGTGCGTATAGCAGCGCGGGAAAAGGGAGGGCTTCCACAATCGCTTGGGCAGCGGCAAGATCTGACCTCGACGGGGTCACGGCTTGCTCGATCCCGCCATAAAGTGACTGAATCCGGTAATCGCCAATTTTTGCTGTTTTGCGCAGGCAATGGGACAAATTCCCATCGACGAAGATGAAGGAATATTCCCCTTCGTCGACGATTGCCGGAAAATAGGGCTGGATCATCCCCGGGCGATCCATGTGCCAATTGGAAAGCGCCGGGTCGCCGCGATGGAAACGACATTGTCCCTGCGCCCCGGCCCCGACCCGGCGCTTTGCAACAACGCAATCGGTATTGAAATGATCGAAAGCCGCCTTGACGTCATCCTGATTTGGCTGGGCAAACCACAGGGTCGGTATTGTATGGGCACCGGCCTTGGCCAAATCGTGCAGATAGCCCTTGTCGATGTTCCAACGCACAACTTCTGGCGGGTTGTAGAACGCCATTCCCAGGGCAGACAGCGCGTCCAGCCGGTTCAGAAATTCATCCTTGCAGTCCTGGTAATTCCAGACCGTGCCCAAAAGGGCATGGTCGACGCCGGCAAAAGCTTCGAGCGGTCCTTGCCAGTCGAGTTCAACCAGTTCGATTCCTGCCGGTGTCAATTCGGCCCGCAAAGCGGCGACTTGCCAATCGTGCTCGGATGCATCGTCACGGCGGGTAGGCGATCCGGGCATTGTGCCGTCACAGGCGAGAAAAGCGATTTTCATTGTCGGCAGACGGTTCCAGAATTGATTGTGCCTTGGCCTTAGTTGGCGTTCTGCCATCTGGCCAGAGCAGGGCGATCTGCCTATGTGGGTACCTATGGCCGACACAACGATTCTGACTATCCGCCGACCTGATGATTGGCATGTCCATTTGCGCGATGGCGATGTGATGCGCGGTGTGGTCGCCTACACGGCACGGCAGTTCGCGCGGGCGATTGTGATGCCGAATCTTTCGGTACCAGTCACGAGCGTATCTGCCGCAAGGGCCTATCGCGATCGGATCGTCGCTGCGGTACCGGAAGGAACTGATTTTACGCCATTGATGACGTGCTATCTCACCGATGGGATTGAGCCGGATGAACTGGCCCGCGGGTTTGCCGCGGGGGTTTTTACCGCAGCAAAGCTGTATCCTGCGAATGCCACCACAAATTCGGCACAGGGCGTCAGCGATGTGTCAGTAATTCGGCCGGCGTTGGAACGGATGCAGGAAATCGGGATGCCGCTGTTGATCCATGGCGAAGTCACCGATCAGGATGTGGATATATTTGACCGCGAGAAGGTATTCATCGATCGCACCCTGTCCGGTCTAGTCCGCGATCTACCTGCATTGAAAGTGGTGTTTGAACACATCACGACCGAAGATGCCGTGCAGTTTGTGGAAAGTGCTGGCGACAACGTGGCCGCCACGATTACCCCGCAGCACTTGCATATCAACCGCAATGCCATGCTGGTGGGCGGGATCCGGCCGCATGCCTATTGCTTGCCAGTGGCCAAGCGAGAGCGGCACCGACTGGCGCTACGCAAGGCGGCGACATCGGGATCAGCCAAGTTTTTCCTTGGTACCGACAGTGCCCCGCATGCGGTTTCCGCCAAGGAAAATGCCTGTGGCTGCGCCGGTATCTTCAATGCCCCCTATGCGCTGGAAAGCTATGCGACCGTATTCGCGGAGGAGGATGCGCTGGACCGGCTGGAAGCTTTTGCTTCGGAAAACGGCCCGCGTTTTTACGGTCTGCCCTTGAACGAGGGGGCTGTAACCTTGGAGCGGGCTGTGGTGGTTGTCCCGGAACGCCTTGATGCCAACGGAACCGAAATCGTACCGTTCCACGCAGGTGAAACGATGGGTTGGCGATTGACGGTTTAGGCCCGCTTTTCCCGCCGCGCGATGATGTCCCACACAAACAGTGCCACCGCCGTCCAGATCAGCACGAAGCAAGCCAGCTGAACGGGATTCAGGGCTTCCCCGAAAACGAAAATTCCAAGGAAGAATACGATCGTCGGGGCGATGAACTGGAAGAAGCCAAGCGAAGAATAATCCATGCGGCGCGCGGCGATAGCGAACAGCAGCAAGGGCACGGCGGTAACTACTCCGCCAAATAGGATGGCAACGGTGAGGCCAGCGCTCTGCCCGAATGCCGAACCTGCCGGACCCGATGCGTAGACCGCCGCAATCGCAGCGGCAGGCACAAGCAGAATAGTTGATTCGATGGTCAGCCCGGGCAGGGCACCCACGGCAACCTGTTTGCGCAGCAGCCCGTAACAGCCGAAACTGAGCGCAAGGGTCAGGCTGATCCACAAGGTCGTTAGCGCGCCGCCCAGCAGCAGGGCGACACCGACCCCGGCAATGCCGACCGCCAGCCATTGCCGCTTACTGAGTTTTTCCCCTAACAGCGCGGTGCCGAGCAGCACATTTACCAGCGGATTAATGTAATAGCCCAAGCTGGCGGCAAGGACATGGCCATCCTGGACTGCCCAGATATAGACCAGCCAATTGACCGCGATAAGTATGGCACTGGCCGACAAGGTCATCATAACCCGCCAATTGCGCAGTGCTGCGCGAATTTCTGGCCCTTGCTTTCTGAAGGCCACGATCACGAGGCAAATGGGCACGGTCCAGATTATCCGCCAGGCAACAAATTCCACCGCCGGAACCGTTTTTACAAGTATCAGATAAATCGGGAGAAATCCCCAGATCAGATAGGCGCCCAGCGCGGCTGGCAGGCCTGACCGCGGAGCTGTGGCACCGTCGCTTGCTGGGATTGGGGCTTGTTTCATCTGCGGCCATTAGGTCCGCCAGGATTGCCCTGCAAGCTGCGTTTCAGCGCTCAATTACGCTCGGTTCACCGCAACTCGGTAATTCTGCAAGATCTGTTGCGATCTGTTCAGAAAATGGCGCTTATGCATGAACGCATTCGATTAACCGGTGCGCTGGTCTTGAGCCTTTGTCAGGTAAGAAATCCGCACATTTATCCAATCCGGAGGACTGTATGATGCAGATAAAGAACCTCAAATTCGCGGCTTTGGCTTTGGCTGCCCCTGGCTTGTTTGTGGCCACGCCAATCATGGCGGCGGCCCCGATGCACGGTGTTTCAGCGAAGGCCACAGTGAATGAACCGGTCTATGGCGATATCGTGTTCGAACATGGGCGCAAGCGCCACAAGCATTACGACCGTTATGACCGTTATGACCGTTATGATCGCTATGATCGTTACGACCGTTATGATCGCCGGGGCAGTTACGGTGACTACCGCGGCGGTGCCTATGGTGAGCCGATCTATCGCAACACACGCATCTGGCGCGGAAATGATGGCCGCTACTATTGCCGCCGGGACAACGGAACCACGGGTCTGCTGGTTGGCGCGGCGGTTGGCGGATTAATTGGCAATGAAGTGGCGGGCCGTGGTGATCGCACACTCGGCGCCATACTCGGGGCAGCAGGCGGTGCGATCCTTGGCCGGTCGATTGATCGAAGCAACACGCGCTGCCGATAAACGTAACAGTCTTTGGCCAGTTCATCCTGGCTGATGCGCGGTAAACACCGAGCCGTGAAAGGCGCCTTGCCACCCGGAGATGGGGGCGGGGCGCCTTTATCACATGGGCATGGCAAGGTTTGGGTGGTCAACCATCCCTTAACGGGACAGCGTGGATTTTAACCATTTTTGCAAAGATTTCATTAACCTCGAATGTGGAGGAAGGTGTAATATATCGCGATCCTTTGGAGCCAGAGTCATGAAATCCCGCGCCTCGCTTGTTGCTGCACTACTTCCGACAATCCTGCTTGCCGCTTGTGGCGGTGCCGACGATGGTTCGGGCAAGGGCGATGCCGATCCGGCCGTTCAGGCCGCGCTCAACGATCCCATCATGGTCGATCCCGATCTGGCAGGCCAAAATGAAGGAAATGCGGCCCTGACCGGCGGCACTGATCATTCCCTGCCCCCGGAACTGGTAACACCAGCGGCAATCCAGTCGGCCAAGGAAGAAGCCATGGCGCTGGTTGGCGGAAGCGTCGGGCTTAAAGCTGTACCCAAGGCAGTAGTGCTGGCTGCCAACACGCCAGAACCTGCTGCGCATACCGCAGCAGCGCGTGCAGCGGTATCCCCAGGCGGTGAAAATTGCGCTCAAGCAGTGGAATATTCCACGGTCTGGGCAGCGCGTTTGCCGACGGCATTTCCTGTCTATCCACGCGGGTCAACGCAGGAAGCCGCCGGGACCGACAAGGGCGAATGCTCACTGCGCGTGGTCAACTTCCTAACTCCGGTGGCGCTCGATGATGTGCTGTCCTTTTATTTCACCAGGGCCAGCGCCAATGGCTATTCGGCGCAGCATCTGAAAAAGGATGGTGACGATATCGTCAGCGGCATCAAGGGGCGGGCATCCTTTGTGATTTATGCCCGGCGTCAGGCCAACGGCTTGACCGATGTCGATCTGGTTACCAGCGGCAAATAGGCCTCAGTTGGTAAAGCCAACACCGATCGAGGTGCGCGGCTGGTCCATTTCACTGCTGGCAACCGGATAGGCGCAATAATCGGCGGCATAATAGGCGGCCGGCCGATGATTGCCCGACAGACCGATCCCGCCGAACGGGGCGCTTGACGATGCACCGTTGGTGGGGCGGTTCCAATTGACAATACCGGCCCTGATATTGGCCCAGAAGCGGTCGTAATCCTGGGGGCCGCCGCCGATCAGGGACGCCGCCAGGCCAAAACGTGTGCGGTTGGCTTCGGTTATCGCCTGATCGAAATTATCGACCTTCACAACCTGAAGCAGCGGTCCGAACAATTCCACATCGGGCCGTTCGGCCATTGCAGTCGTGTCGATAATTGCGGGTGAAAGGAATGGCAGATCGTTGTCCGGGCGGGTCAGATGCTTGATGGCCTTGCCGCCGCTGGACAAGAGATAGAGAAAACTTTCTACCAACTGGTCAGCAGCGACATTGTCGATCACCGGACCCATGAACGGTGCCGGATCGGCGAAGGGTTCACCCAAAATGATACGGCTCGTCAGGCCGCGTAGTTCCTCGATGATCGCATCATACATGCTGGCTTTGACAATCAATCGGCGCGCTGCGGTGCAGCGCTGGCCCGCGCTTGTGAAGGCGGATTGCACGATCAGCATTGCCGCATCGGCGACTTTGGGCGTGTCGATAAGCACAATCGGGTTATTCCCGCCCATTTCCAGTGCCACGATCTTGCCCGGATTGGCTGCAAGCTTCTTGTTGATCGCGATGCCTGCGTTTGCCGAACCGGTGAACAACACGCCATCAATTCCGCGGTGGGCGACCAGCGCTTGCCCTTCGGCCGGGCCGCCGTGGAGGCACTGCACCACCGCTTCGGACATACCGGAAGCGTGAAAGCACTTCGTCAGAAATTCGCCGACAGCCGGTGTTTTCTCACTGGGCTTGAAAATCACGACATTCCCGGCAATCAGTGCGGGGACAATGTGACCATTGGGCAGATGGGCTGGAAAATTATAGGGTCCAAGCACAACCATGACCCCATGCGGCTTGTGGCGGACTGCCATTGATCCCTGCAGAGCGGAATCAAGCTTCTTCTGCCCGGTTCGCTCGGCATAGGCGTTGACCGAAATGTCGACCTTGTTGATGACCGCTTCGACTTCGGTTCGGGCTTCCCACAGGGGCTTGCCGGTTTCGCGTGCGATCAGTTCCGCCATGGCATCGGATTGCTTGCGCACTTCATTGGCGAAGCGGCGACACATTTCAATTCGGGTTGCCAGCGGCTGGGATGCCCAGGCTGGCCATGCCCGCCTTGCGCGATCGACGGCTTCATCGACATTGCCCGCGGCGCCGCGCCACAATTCCTTACCCGTTGCCGGTTCGTAAGAGATTATATCGTTATCTGACACGCGGGCTTTGCTTTCTGTTTGGGCATTCGGGCGGCCTCGCACTCGGCCTTGCGGACTTCACCATGATCTCTGCTTCTAATGGTAGCCGCGCCGCGGTCAATTCCCGCCTGTGGATGTAAGGAAAAAGGGGCAAATTGGTGCACCGGTTCATCCGGATGCATGGCCTTGCGGATTCGGTGGTTTGCCCAGCGCAGCTCCCAACCGGCGAATCGCTGCAATTTTGTCATCCAGGGGCTGCCAGTCGTCGCGCGCGTCGATTGCAGACCAGATTGCTTCGACTTCATCGATCAACAGGCTTTCCGGCGCGGCATCGTGCCAATAGGGATCGTCACCGCCAATCGGGTGATAGCCGGTCAATGCTTCGGCTAATGCCCCTTCGGCAGTGCGGCTGCCACGGTATTGCAGCCAGAAGGCTTCGGGTTCTATCCCGCTGTCACGCATTGCCCCTTCACAGGCCGCGACCAGGGCGGCATCGCGTTGCGGGCCCTGCGATTGAACGCCTAGCCTCCAGATCCATCTCCGGGCAACGGCGGCCATGTAAAGCGGCCCAAATCGCTCCATCGCGGCGATCAGCGGCGGCGCGTCCGCCAGCGACCGCAGCGCCACGGCCAATTGCCCGCAATTCCAATGCAGGGCTTCGGGCTGACGGCCAAAGGAATAAAGCCCCTGATGATCGAAATAGGCGGCGGTAAAGCCGGGGTCCCAGCGCGGCAGCCAGCGCCACGGACCGTAGTCGAAGCTTTCGCCAGTGATGTTCATATTGTCGGTATTGAGTACGCCGTGAACAAATCCGGCCACCATCCAACTGGCGGCAAGATCGGCCAGCCGTTCCACAACCTGATGCATCAATTGAACCGCGGGCTCATCACGGCCCGGCGCATCGCGCGGAGGCATGGGGCCGGGAAATTGCTTCAGACAGTAATCAACCAAGGCGGACATGTGTTCCGCTTCGTCCAGCGCTGCCAGACGCTGGAAGGTACCGATTCGGATATGGCCATGATTCAGCCGCACCAGAACCGCCGAACGCGTGGGCGAAGGTTCATCATTGCGGGACAGTTCCTCACCGGTTTCGATTACCGACAATGTCTTGGAGGTATATACGCCCTGCGCCTCCAGCATTTCGGTGGCGAGAATTTCGCGCACAGCACCTTTCAGCGTCAGCCGCCCGTCACCGGCGCGGCTGTAAGGGGTGGTGCCGGATCCCTTTGTCCCGCAATCGAGCAAGCGCTGCTGCGCGTCGCGGATTTGGGCGAACAAAAAGCCGCGTCCATCACCAATTTCCGGATTGTAAACGCGGAACTGGTGACCATGGTACTTAAGAGCCAGCGGTTCCGGTAAATTGCCGGGTAGAGCCGTGAATCGCCCGAAATGCTGCTGCCATTGCTCGTCCGTAAGCCCTGCAAGCCCTATCGCAGCATCCCACCGCCGATTGCGAAAACGCACGTGCGTACGAGGAAATTGGGCCGGTTTGACCGGGTCGCCCAGCCAGCCGGATAATTCCAGGATTGCGGGATCAGGGTGATAGGTCGCGGGTTGCGGTTCGGCTCGCATCAGGCGATAGTGGGGATGCACCGAAGGCTTAGCAATGGGCTTGCGGGTTTCATGATCCAAAAGAGGATGCGCCGCGCGCCAATGGAAAAGCTCTTCGAAGACCGTTATTGGGATAGCCCGGACGGCCTCACCCTGCATTTTCGTGATTATTTTGCCGATACGGTGACCGATCCTCGGCGCCCTGCGGTCATCTGCATGCATGGTTTGACCCGCAATGCGCGCGATTTTGCGCCGCTTGCCGAACGGCTGGCTGGCCAATGGCGGGTCATCGTGCCGGAAATGCGTGGCCGCGGGATGAGCGAATACGCCAAGGATTTCGTGACCTATAATCCCCTAACCTATGTCGCAGATATCGAAGCGCTGGTGGCGCAGGAAGGGATCGCCCGCTTCGTTGCCATTGGCACTTCATTGGGCGGGTTGATGACCATGCTGCTTGCCGCGAAGGATTCCACGCGGATCGCAGGGGCTGTGCTCAACGATATCGGGCCGGTGATCAATCTTTCGGGAATCGAGCGAATCCGCGAATATGTCGGTCAGGGTCGCAGCTACCCCAGCTGGATGCATGCCGCTCGCGCATTGGCGGAAGTGCATGGTTCTGCCCATCCCAACTTCGCGATTGATGACTGGCTGGAAATGGCAAAGCGCAGCATGGTGCTTCAACCCAATGGGCGCATTGGTCTGGATTACGATATGAATATTGCCGAACCTTTCCAGCATGATGACGGCGCCGCGCCGCCCGATCTGTGGCCCGCTTTTGAAGCCCTGAAGGATCTTCCGCTGCTGGTTCTTCGCGGAGCACTTTCCGACGTGTTAAGCCCGGATACGATGGAGGAAATGCAGCGTCGAATTCCCGCTGCGGACATGGTGACTGTGCCCGATGTCGGCCATGCGCCCGTACTTGATGAACCCGCAGCAGCAGCAGCGATTGATCGGCTGCTCGCGAAGGTCAAATGACCAAACGCAAGGCGGACGCTCCGCATATCCTGCATCTCCATTCGACATTTGCCGCTGGCGGCAAGGAACTGCGCTGTGTTCGCCTGATCAATGCCTTCGGGCCGGGAGTAGGTCATTCGATTGTGTCTGCCGTTCCCGATCAGATGGATGCAGCACAGGGCATACTTCGACAAATTCCAATGGCTTACCCGGCTAACTTCCCGTCACTTCAAGGTAGGCCAACGCCCGGAAGGCTGCAAAAACTGGCGCGGGCGATGCGGGGCTATGATCTGATCCTGACCTATAATTGGGGCGCGATGGATGCGGTAATGGCGCATACGTTGTTCGGGCAAGCCCTGGATCTGCCACCCCTTATCCACCACGAAGACGGTTTCAATGAAGACGAATTCCGGCGCTTGAAGACCAGCCGAAACTGGTATCGGCGGATCGCGTTGGGCCGATCGTCCGGTCTGGTCGTGCCGTCAGAAAAGCTGGAAGAGATTGCGCTGGTCGATTGGGCGCAACCATTGGGCCGCGTCAAGCGGATCGCGAATGGTATTGCGACCAGAGATTTTACCATGAAACCGCGCCAGGATGCGTTACGCGGGGTCGTCAAGCGCAAGGGCGAATTCTGGGTTGGTACCCTTGCGGGACTGCGTAAAATCAAGAACTTGCCATTGTTGGTGCGCGCATTTGCCGCTTTGCCGGACGAATGGCAGTTGGTTATCGTGGGAGCAGGGCCGCAGGAGGATGCCATTCGGGCCGAGGCCGAGCGATTAGATGTTGGCCACCGGCTGCATTTGCCGGGTTTTGTGGCAAATCCTGCGCAATATGTCGGCTTGTTCGATATTTTCGCTCTGTCTTCCGATAGCGAACAATTCCCGATTTCGGTGCTTGAAGCCATGGCGGCGGGCGTGCCGGTGGCCGCACCGGATGTTGGTGATATTATTGACATGGTGTCAGAGGCGAACCTGCCGTTCATCTCCACGGCGGGTAACGAGGCGGCGCTGGCTTCCGCGCTTGCCGATCTGGCGTCTCACCCGCGCTTGCGATCCCAAGTGGGGGAGGCAAACCGGCAAAAGGCGCGTCAGCAATTTGATGAAAAGGGCATGATCGATGCCTACCGGCGTCTTTACGCATCGGCCATGGGTCGAAAAAGCCTGCCCTGATCTGCCCGGGCCACTGTCCGGCTTCACCTTCGGTTCACGCGCCGGGGGACAGGCAGGCAAACATTAATTGCATCCATGGCCCCATCGTCTAAAGACCCGAAGCTTGAATCCCTTAACAATCCGGAAGAGCCCCTTGTGGCCGTGAGACCCAAAAATTGGCCCTGACCCCTTCAAAACCGACCGCCGGTGCCGGCAACGGCGCTACCGACAAAAAAGCCCAGCAACAGTTGGCCACAGAAGATGTGCTGCTGCGCGAAGTTGATGATGCCGTGCGGCAGGATCAATATGCCAACTTTGCCAAGAGCTACGGCAAGCCGTTGATCGCAGCGGTGGTGCTCGGCCTGGCCGGTTTCGGCGGCTATCTTTATTGGGAAAGCCATCGCGATGCGGCGCGGGAGAAACAATCGGAAACGCTGATTGCCGCGCTTGACCAGATCGAGGCCGGCAATCTGGCTGCCGGGTCGGCTACGCTGAACCCGTTGCTGCTGGAAGGCGATAGCGGGCACAAGGCTGCCGCGACCATGTTGAAAGCGGGCATAGCGCTGGAGCAGGGGCGGTTTGCCGATGCTCAAGAACATTTCGCGCAGATTGCCGCGGACCAGACTGCGCCTCAGGCGTTGCGCGATCTTGCCATCATTCGCGGCGTTTCAACAGCTTACGATTCGCTAAAGCCGCAAGACGTTGTTGCACGGCTCAAACCGCTGGCAATCCCGGGCAAGCCATTTTTCGGGAACGCTGGTGAATTGGTCGCGATGGCTTATCTCGAACAGGGCAAGCGGGCGGAGGCAGGGGCGCTTTTCGCTGCGATTGCCAAGGACGAAAAAGCGCCGGACAGCCTTCGTTCCCGTTCGCGGCAGATGGCCGGCCTGCTTGGGGTCGATGCCATTGAAGACGTGGATAAAATGCTGAAGGAAAATGGCGAAGCAGAGGGTGCGCCTGCGCCCGCGACCCAATAAGAGCGCTAGTAAAATAGCCGAACTCTGAAATTTTTGAGGATGTTTACCCGATGACCAGCAACCGAATTTCCCAAATTGGCCGCATGGCACTGGTGATTGCCCTTGCTGCGGGTCTTTCCGCCTGCGGTGGCGGGCTGTTCGGCAAGAAGGGCCCGAAAACAACTCCGACTTTGGGCGATCGGGTGCCTGTGCTGTCGCGGATCGAAAGCGGCGCTAAGGTTGATCCCGCCCTTGCCGGTGTGTCGGTTGTCCTGCCGCCAGCCCAGGCCAACACCGAATGGGCGCAGGCAGGCGGCACAGCCAGCAAATCCTACGGCCATCTCGCCCTTGGTGACAGCCCCCAGCAGATTTGGACGGCAAGTATTGCCGGTTCAAGCAACCGCAGGCGACTGGCATCGGCACCTGTCATTGGTGGCGGTATCATGGTGGCTGTAGGGACGGACGGCGCGGTTAACGCATTCGATGCCGAGACCGGCGCGCGCCGCTGGACTTATCAGATGAAAGTTGATGACAAGCTGGAATCCTCGGCCTTTGGCGGCGGTGCCAGCTATGCCGATGGGCGGGTTTTTGCGACCAACGGCATCGGCGAAGTGGCTGCAATTGATGCCGCGACGGGCGCCGAAATCTGGAAAGTGAAACCAGCGGGTCCGCTGCGCGGTTCGCCGACCATCGCATTTGGCGCCGTCTATGTGATGACGCAGGATAATCAGATCATTTCGCTCGCAGCAGCAGATGGTGCCAATCAATGGCAGGAATCGGGCTCCAGTGCGCAAGCGGGTGTTTTTGGCGTGGCAGCGCCGGCGGCGGGGCAGGGTACCGTCATCGCCGGTTACAGTTCGGGCGAACTGTCTGCGTACCGTTATGAAAACGGACGGACATTGTGGGCTGACGCCTTGTCGCGCACCTCGATTTCAACCGAAGTCGGCGCACTGACAGACATTGATGCCGATCCGATCATTCAGGATGGCCGCGTTTATGCGCTGGGCCAGGGCGGGCGGATGGCCGCTTACGAACTGGTAACCGGGCAGCGCATTTGGGAATTGAATCTTGCGGGCATTTCGACCCCGGCAATTGCTGGTGAATGGATTTTCACCCTTACCGACGAAGCGCGCTTGCTGGCCATCGCTCGTGCAACCGGCAAGGTACGGTGGATTTCCCAGTTCGCGCGTTACCGGAACGAAGAAAAGAAGAAGAATCCGATCTTCTGGACCGGCCCGGTTCTGGCCGGCAATTCCCTTTGGGTCGCCAGTACGGAAGGCCAGCTTTACCGGGTGAGTACGGGCGAAGGATCGGCATCGCTCTATCGCGACTTCAAGGCCCCGATTTCATTGGCACCGGTAGTGGCGAACAACATACTCTATCTGCTCGACGATAACGGGGTCATTCACGCCCTGCGCTGATGCTGGTGTTACTTCGGCCTTAACTCTTTTTTGTTAGGGCCGCGGGCGTGAAAGAGACGCAATCCCGTATTGGCCAGCCGTTGGCGCCGAATGCGCCGCCGCGAAGCGACGTTTCCGTTGCTGTCGGCATTGCCGGTATGCTGGGACTGCTTGCGTGGATTATTTTCTGCCGCAATTACGCTGATTTTGCGGATCGATTTGCCTTGCCGGGCCCGCATGAACGCATGACTGGGCCTTATGCCGCGATTACGGCGGTTGCCTTTAGTGCAGGGCCGATGATCGCTTGGTCGCTGTTGATCGACAAGGTGCACCGCCGACCATCAACCGGGATCGATTGGGACAATCCGCGCCCGTTGAAGTCCGTAATTCAGGTTTCAATGGTCAAATTGGGCGGTCTTTGGGCGACATGGGGGATCATCGGGTTCCTTTATTGCCTCGGGCGCTGGTACTGGCGCGGGCAATATCTGTTCGCGATGGATGTGTTCGGCGCGGCCGCGATTCCGCTGTTTCTTCTCTCGGTTCCTTACGTCCTGTGGCTCGACCGTGTGTTGGTGGAGCCGCGCGACCATGCCTGGCATTTTGGCGCCATGCTGATCGGGCGAGAGGCCTGGGATGCAGACGAAGTGAAGAAGCATTGGCGGGCATGGATCATCAAGGCGTTTTTCGGTGCCTTCATGATTTCGATCCTGCCCGGCGGTTTTGCCGAAGTGGTCAATGCGGATTTCACTGGAATTCTGGCTGACCCCGCGCGCTTGGCGTTCTTCCTTATCGCCTTGCTGTTCGTGATCGATGTGCAGATCGGCACGGTCGGTTATCTCGTTACCATGCGCCCGCTTGATGCGCATATCCGCAGTGGTAATCCCTTTCTGGCGGGCTGGTTGGCAGCGTTGATCTGTTACCCGCCCTTCGCTTTTGGATTTATGGGAGGGGGCGGGATTTTCGCCTATGAGGTCAACACGGCTGGCTGGGCCCATTGGTTTGCAGGCAACACCCCGGTCCTGTGGTTATGGGGCGCCATGTTGGTGATGCTGACGGGAATATACGCCTGGGCAACCATGGCCTTTGGCATCCGGTTTTCCAATCTGACCTACCGCGGGGTGCTGACGAACGGACCGTACCGTTTCAGCAGGCACCCGGCCTATCTTTCGAAGAACCTGTTCTGGTGGCTTTCGGTGTTACCGTTCCTGGTCACCAGCGGTTCGCTGGTGGATAGTATCCGCAACACATTCTTTCTCTGCTGTATCAGCGCGATTTATTACTGGCGGGCACGAACCGAAGAGGCGCACCTGATGCGTGAGGATGAATGTTACCGCGAATATCATGCCTGGATGGAACAGCATGGCTTGCTGACCCGCCCTCTGGTGCGGTTTCGCAATCGGTTGCGGCCGCGCGGGCCGGTTCTTCAGCCCGCAGAATAGAAACTAAATCGCTTCACCTTCATCCGTCTCGTAAATCTTCAGGTCGCGCCCGGTCACGCCCAAGGCGCTAACCACGCGGTGCCATTCGGCAACATGCGGCGTCCGCGCATGGGCAGCCAGTGCCGCCCGATCTCGCCAGGCCTCGGAAATATGCATAATGTCCGGGTCGATCAGGTCGCGGGCGTAAGCATAGCGGATGCAGCCATCTTCCCGGCGCGTTGCCGTGATGACCGTTTCCGCCGCCGCCATCGCACCATCCAGATTATCGGCAGGCACGCGAATTGTTCCAATTACCAGAATCATCCAACCGGCTCCTCTGTCAGAAACTGTATTTATAGACTCGTTTGATGTCGCCGGCCCATTCGGTGTTGTACCGGTCGAGCAAACGCTGGGCTGGCACCTTTCCGCTCGACACAATTTCGTCAAGCGTTTCAAGAAAACCGGTTTCGTTGTCGCCGCTACTGTTCAAGCGGGCGCGGGATGTCAGGCCTGCACGGCAGATCTTCAGTGCTTCCTTGCCGATATCGCGCAGGGTTCCGCCGCCAGGAACCGGGGTGTCGAGCGCCAGCTTGGGAACCGCGTTTCGCAAGGCTTCGCGTTCTTCCATCGTCCAATGCTTGACCAGATCCCACGCTGCGTCGAGCGCAGTCTGTTCATACAGCAACCCGACCCACAGCGCGGGCAGGGCACAGATGCGGCTCCACGGCCCGCCATCGGCCCCACGCATTTCGAGAAAGCTTTTGAGACGCACTTCGGGAAAGGCTGTTGAAAGATGATCCCACCAGTCACTCTGCCGCGGCAATTCGCCCGGCAGGACCGATAGTTTGCCTTGCAGAAAATCGCGGAAACTCAGGCCCGAGGCATCGATATATTTGCCGTCACGGAACACAAAATACATCGGTACATCAAGCATGTAATCGACATAGCGTTCATACCCGAAATCCTCTTCGAACACGAAGGGCAGCATTCCCGTGCGATGCGGATCGGTATCGGACCAGATATGGCTGCGATAGCTCAGATACCCATTGGGCTTGCCTTCGGTAAATGGGGAATTGGCGAATAGCGCCGTGGCAAGCGGCTGCAGCGCGAGCCCGGTGCGGAACTTCTTCGCCATATCCGCTTCGCTGGAGTAATCCAGATTCACCTGGATCGTGCAGGTCCGCAGCATCATATCGAGGCCAAGATCGCCAACGCGCGGCATATGCCGCAGCATAATTTCATACCGGCCTTTGGGCATGATCGGCAATTCTTCACGCGTTTTATCCGGCCACATGCCCAGGCCCAGGAAGCCCACGCCGCATCGTTCGCCGATTGCCTTCACCTGGCTCAGGTGACGGCCGGTTTCAGCGCATGTCTGGTGCAGATTTTCCAGCGGAGCGCCCGACAATTCCAGCTGCCCGGCGGGTTCAAGGCTTACCGTGCCATCGTCCCCGCTCATCGCGATGACTTTGCCATTTTCCTCTACCGGCTTCCAACCGAATTCACGCAAGGCCAGCAGCATGTCGCGGATGCCGCAAGGTTCGTCATAAGAAGGGGCGTGAAAATCACTGGTCTTGTAGACCAGTTTTTCATGCTCGGTGCCGATCCGCCAGGCAGATTTCGGCTTTTCGCCAGCCTGCATCGGTAATACCAGCTGATCGCGGTTTTCGATGATCGGGTCTTCGGCCTCGCCGACGCTACGTGTGCTCATGTCGGTTGCATTAGGCAACGCAATGCCTTGTGGAAAGACTTATTCGTTCCAGTCACCGGCTATCCCCATCCATAAAGCCATCGCCGCAATCGCCGCAGTTTCTGCCCGTAATATTCGCGGGCCCAGGGTGATGGCCTGCGTCATGGAATGGGCGCGGATCAAATTCCGTTCCTGGTCGTCGAAACCACCTTCGGGGCCGACCAGCAATGCGGCAGGCGCTGGGGATTGGGCAAAGCGGGGTGCAGCGGATTCACCGCCCATCTCGTCAGCAAAAAACAGGACCCTGCCACTTGGCCAACCGGACATCAGAGCGTCCAGCTTCATGGGTTCGGCCAGTTCTGGCAATGCCGTTCGCGCGCATTGTTCGGCGGCTTCTGTGACCAGCGCCCGGGCCCGGTCGAGATTGAGCTTATCGGCCACACAGCGCCGGGTAAGGACGGGCTGAATCTTGGCAGCGCCCAGTTCCGTCGCCTTTTCCAGAACGAGGTCGAAGCGATCTTTCTTGAGCAAAGCAGCGCACAGCACGAAATCGGGGACACTTTCTTTCAAGCGCAGCCGCTCGGTCACTTCGAGCACTACCTCGCGCTTGCCAGCTGATTGCACCCGTGCCGCCCATTCGCCGGTTATGTCGTCACACAGCACTACGGCGGCACCTTCTGCCACTCGCATGACACGGGTGAGGTAATGCGCCGGATTGCCCGTGAGCACGACCGCGGCACCCGCCGCAAGTTCCTGCGCGACGAACAGGCGCGGCGCGCTGCGCGGGGGCCATGCGGGGGTTGCGGACATGACCGGCTTTAATCACACTCGTGGTTGCAGAGGAAGCCGTGAATGTCCCTTTGTCCGTGTTTGGGCCTGAAACATCCCGACTTTCGCTGGGCCGAAGGGCAGGGTAGTAAGGGCGTGATGAGTGACGCAACTTTCCCCGAAATTGTGCCGGACAGCGAACACAAAGGCTTGATCGGCCGATTGCCGCAAGTGCCGCGCGATCTGGCGCAACTGGCACGGTTTGACCGGCCAATCGGCTGGTGGTTGCTATTCTGGCCCTGCGCCTGGGGCGTATGGCTGTCGGGGGCGGGTTGGCAGCTCGGCTTGATCGGCTGGCTGTTATTGGGCAGCATTGCGATGCGCGGCGCTGGCTGCGTCTATAATGATATTGTCGATGCTGATCTTGACCGGCAAGTGGCCCGCACAGCATCGCGCCCCTTGGCAAGCGGCCGGATAAGGCCACGCCTCGCATGGGGCTGGTTGATGGCCCTTTGTCTGGTCGGGCTGGGTGTGTTGCTGCAATTGCGCTGGCAGGCCCAGGCAGTGGCCTTGGCGAGTCTGGCCCTTGTCGCTGCCTATCCTTTCATGAAGCGGATTACCTGGTGGCCCCAATTGTGGCTCGGACTGGTCTTCACCTGGGGCGCGCTGGTCGGTTGGACCCAGCTTCGAAGCGATCATTGGGATGTGCTCGCCGCCCTGTATGCCGGATCGATTCTCTGGGTCATCGGTTATGACACGATTTATGCGCTGCAAGACCGGGATCAGGATGCGCTGGTCGGCATCCGTTCCAGTGCCTTGCGTCTGGGCGCAAAGGTCAAGCCGGGGGTTGCGCTGTTTTATGGCGGGGCGGTGGCGTTCTGGGCGCTTGCCATATGGTTGCTGCGCGAAGACTGGCTTGCCGTGCTCGCGCTGATACCGGCCGCATTGCACCTTGGCTGGCAAGCCATCACGCTGGACCCGGCTGACCCGGACAACCCGCTGGTGCGATTTCGTTCAAACCGGACTGCGGGGCTGTTGGTTGCGGCCGCGTGCTTTGTTGTTGGCAATGCCTGAGGGCCGGGCCGGATGTGCAATCTCTACCGCATGACCAAGGCGCAAAGCGAAGTGGCCAAGTGGTTTGATTCCGCCAATGAAGCAGCCGGCAGCAACATCGCGGCGGAAATTTATCCCGGCTATCCCGGTCTGGTGCTCGAATCCGGGTGCCTTCGGGCGATGCATTGGGGCTTCCCGCTTCATTTGAAGGGCGCGAAGGGCCAACCGCTCAAGCCCAAGCCTGTCAACAATGCACGCTCTGACAAGCTGGGCAGTTTCTTCTGGAAGTCGAGCTTCGAAGATCGCCGCTGTCTGATCCCGCTCACAGCCTGGGCAGAGGCGCAAGGATCGAAGGGGGCGATGACGCGAACCTGGCTATCGAAACCTTGTGCCGAACTTTTTGCCGTGGCCGGTGTATGGCGCGCCAGTGATGAATGGGGCGATGTCTACGCGATGGTTATGACCGAGGCGGCTGGTCCGGCTGCGCAGGTCCACAGCCGGATGCCGGTGGTGTTGGATCAGAGTGACTATTCGACCTGGCTATCGGGCGAACCCGCCAACGCCCTGGCCTTGTGCCAGCCTCGATCCAGAGACCTGACGATCGACCATACGGATGAATCATGGGCGCGCGGGGCGCGGCTGTTATAGAACAGCGGGCGGCGCAGGATTGGTTCATTCATAGCTGACCACCTCGAATTCGATCCCATCCCAATCGAAGAAATAGAAGCTGCGCGGACCGGGGTCGTAATTTGAATGGCTGAACGGCTCGAGGCCGGCCTGCGCAACAATGGCTTCTGCGGCATCCAGGTCATCAACTTGAAACGCGACATGGTTGAGCGGCTGCCCCTTGCGATGGCCGCCGGTAGCCGAAGTGTTGGTATATAGGGCAATATAGCTGCCTGCATTACCGACATGGATGGTATGGCCATTGGCCATGGATGGGCCTTCCCATCGAATGTGCCAGCCGCAAAGCTTGATCAAGAAATCAGCGAGCCGGGCGGGATCGGTTACGGTCAGGTTTACATGTTCGAGCGAAGCAGTCGGCATTTGTCGTTTCCTTACATAGGGCTGGCCAATGAAACGTCCGCCGCAACCGGACGTCTCAACGCCCATTTTGGCTTTGTGCGAATCACTGTATTTGCCTATTCTGCAACCTCAAGCTAGGTTGAGGTCAAGGTTTATTTGAAGGATGCTGGATGTGGCGCGGCGACTGACCAAGAACGACTTCCTGCCCATTGGCGAACTTGCGCGGCGCACGGGTCTTTCCGTGTCGGCAATCCGTTTTTATGAAGACAAGGGGTTGGTCCAATCGATGCGGACCGGCGGCAACCAGCGGCGGTTCCTGCGTTCCGATATCCGCCGCTTGAGCTTCATCCTGATTGCCCAGCAACTGGGTCTGGCGCTTGCAGAAATCGAAGCACAGCTTGCCATGCTGCCGCAAGGCCGCACACCTAATACAAAGGATTGGCGGGCGATCAGTGCGTCGATCAGAGGCCAGCTTGACCGGAAAATCGCCCAGCTTGAAGCAACACGCAGCAAGCTGGACGGTTGTATCGGTTGTGGCTGCTTAAGTCTGACCCGCTGCCGGCTCTACAACCCCGATGATCAGGCAGGCGAACAAGGCTCCGGCCCGCGATACGTACTGGGCTGAAGTGTCAGCCGACAAGCTTTCCGCCCTTCATCACGAAATCGACCGATTTCAGTTCGTTTACATCGGCCAATGGATCACCGCCCACAGCGATCAAATCCGCCCATGCACCGGGCTTCAAGGTACCCACTTCGCCTTTTTTGCCCAGCGCATCGGCAGCGGTGATTGTCGCAGCGCGGATCGCTTCCAACGGGCTCATGCCGTATTGCACCATGACGGCGAACTGTCCGCCAACATCCTCGTGCGGCATGACGCCAGCATCCGATGCGAAAACCAGCTTCACCCCGGCATCATGCGCTTTGCGAAAATTGTCGCGCTGGATCTGGGCAATTTCCCGATCCTTGCGCAAATTATCTTCCATCACGCCGTTCTTGGCGCCTTCGGACTGGGTATAGTCAGTGTTGTAGATGTCCATGCTTAGATATGCGCCGCGCTCTTTAGCCAGTCTGATGCCTTCGTCATCGATCAGGCTGGCGTGTTCGATTGTATCGATACCAGCCTTGATTGCCGCTTTGATCCCGGCTGCGCCATGCGCGTGCGCAGCAACCTTCAGGCCCCAGAAATGCGCTTCTTCCGCAATTGCGCGCAATTCTTCTTCGTGAAGTTGTTGCTGACCAGGCTCTGTATTGCGTGAAAAGACCCCGCCGGTCGCGCAGACCTTGATCACCTCCGCGCCGTATTTGCGCTGTTCACGCACACGCAAACGAAACTCTTCTGGGCTGTTGGCAACACCGGGGCTCTTGGCTTTGAAGCTGGGCGGTAAATAGGTTTCGTCACAATGGCCGCCGGTTGCGCCCAGCGCATAATTGGCGTTGACGATGCGGGGGCCGGGGATCCAACCTTCTTCAATTGCCTGGTCGATCCCGGCCACATTGTAGTCACCATCGCCAACATTGCGCACGGTGGTGAAACCGACCTTCAGCATCTTGCCGGCATTGGCGACGCCTACTGCAGTCCAGAAACGATCGGTAAACTGGAGGTTGGTGTAACCACCATATTCGGGCCGACTGTCCAGATGAACATGCATGTCGATCAGACCGGGAAGGATTGTCTTGTCGCCCAGATCAATAAGAGTGGAACCATCCGGTGCACTTCCGCCGCTCTGCACAGCCGCAATCTTCCCATCGGTAATGGTAAGCAGCGGTTTGGTTACATAGCGCCCGGTTTCGACATCCAGCATTCGCGCCGCTGTGACATAGCTTGTTTCGGCCAGAGCCGGAGCGGCGGCAAGAAACAATGCGGTTCCGGCAAACAGGGCGGATGCGATTTTCATGGATTCGATCTCCGTAAAAGCGGGTTCAGTGTCCGGGGCCCAAACTCGGATCGAGGTCGCGTGGGCGGGTGAAGTGAACAAGGCGGCCGCTGTCTTCAACCAGATCGGCCCAATCACCGATATCGAGATTGAATATCGCGAATGCGGCGGTCGGGAATTTTTGTGCCGCCTCGTCGAACAATTTGTCTTCAGCGGAAGGCGGTACCAGCGCAAACAGCAATTCCTGCAAGCCTGGATTGTGCCCGGTGATCAGAACACATTCAGCGTCTCCCGCAGAATCCCGCAAGACATCCATCAGCGTTTCCGCACCGGCAAGATAGAGCCGCTGGTCGTAAGTTGGTTCGGCATCCGGCAGTGCCGCGGCAAGGGTTTGCTTAACCCGTTCCGCCGGGCTGGCCAGCAGCAGATCGAAGTCGAATTGTTGCTGCAAGATGTGCCGACCGATGAGCGCCGCGCCCTTGCGTCCACGTGCATTGAGTCCCCGGTCGAAATCGCGCTTGGCCATATCGTCCCAATCGGACTTGGCATGGCGCAGGAGACCGAGTGTTTTCATGCGTGCGTGATCTCTGCTTTCAAGGAATCGATGGACTGGTCGGTGCTGCGGTGGAATTCTGGCAAACAGTATTGCCGACGCGTTGTAAAGCCTCCTCAAGCGTAAGCCGCATGATCGGTGTGCCCGGCGGGAAGGCGCTGAGCAGGCGACTGGGAAAGGCGGAACTCAGGACAACAAAATGGCCGCGATCATCCTTGCTGCGAATCAGACGTCCGAATGCCTGGGCCAGCTTGGCGCGGATCAGCCGGTCATCATAGGCGGAACCGCCGCCTGCCGCGCGGCGTGCTTTGTGCAAAATTGTCGGGCGAGGCCAGGGAACTTGTTCCATGACCACGCAGCGCAGGCTTTCACCCGGAACATCGACCCCGTCGCGCAGCGCGTCTGTCCCCAGCAAGGTGGCGCGGGGATCGTCGCGAAAAATATCCACCAGCGTGCCGGTATCGATCGGGTCCACATGCTGGGCATAAAGCGGCAAGCCGTTGCGTGCCAGGCGATCGGCGATGCGGCCATGCACGGCCCGCATCCGGCGGATTGCCGTAAACAGCCCCAAAACTCCGCCGCCGGCAGCTTCCACCAGCCGCGCGTAGGCACCGGCCAAGGCCGGAATGTCGCCGCGCTTCACATCGGTGACAATCAGCACTTCGGCCTGGGTAGCATAGTCAAAGGGGCTGGAAGCGCTGGATAGATGCGGTGACACATCGATATGCGCGGTGCCCGAACGGGCAATGGCGGCGTCCCAATCATCGCCATCGCGCAGTGTGGCGGAGGTCAGCATCACGCCATGCGCGGATTCCAAAACTACCCGCGCAAAAGGCTTCATCGGGTCGAGCCAGCGCCGATGGATGGCAACATCGAATTCGCGCGCATCGGAGCGGTCGACCGCCAGCCAGTCCACAAATTCCGGGTCCGCCGGTCCGCCCAGCCGATCGAGTAAGGCTTCCCATGCGCCAAGCAGATCGACCCGCCAGCCCAGCGAATGACGCGCGCCTTCTATCCGCATACGGCCCTGGGAATCGAGCCAGTCAGGCGGGTTTTCCATCACGGCTTCCAGCCGCCCGCCCAGTGCCACCAGGGGATGGCGTATTGCCGCAAGTGCCGATTGGGCCTGACCAGCCAGTTGCACGAAATTGCCATCAAGCCCTGCGGCTTCGGTTTCAATGCCATAGCCCGCTTCCTGTCCGCCGCTTTCATCGCGCGCGTAAACAACGGCGCGCACGCCCGCGAACAGCGCCTCGAGCGGGCCGCTGGGTTCGCCATCGCTTAGGCGTTGCAGCCAGCCGTCGGACGGTAACGCCTGGGCGGCGTTAATTGCGTCTTCAACGGCCTTGCCGCCAGCTTCGTCATAACTTGCCACATCGGCAAGACGCGCCGCCAGTCCGCGCCTGCGACCGCGCGCCTTGCGTTCCGGCCCGATGATCCACCGCCGCAGCTCTATGGCTTCTTGCCCCGAAAGCGCGGCCGCGAAAGTTGAATCTGCCGCCTCAAACACATGATGCCCTTCATCGAAGATGATCCGTGTCGGGCGTTGGGCATGGTCGCGACCTCTTGCCGCGTTGATCATCACCAGCGCATGATTGGCAATGACCAGATCGGCTTGCGCGCTCGCTCTGGCGGCGCGTTCGATGAAGCATTTCCGGTAATGCGGGCAGCCCGCATAGACGCATTCACCGCGCTGATCGGTCAATGCGGCTATTCCGCGCTTGGTGAATAACGTGCCAAGCCAGCCGGGTAGATCGCCGCCCACCATATCCCCATCGCGGCTGAAGGCGGCCCAGCGCGCGACCAATTGCGCCAGAATTGCTGCGCGCCCGGTGAAGCCACCTTGCAGCGCATCTTCAAGATTGAGCAGGCACAGGTAATTCTCCCGCCCTTTACGCACGACTACCGGTTGGCTGCCATCGGCCCGCCGGTCCGGCCACGCACGGCGGCTTTCTTCGCGCAATTGGCGCTGAAGGTTCTTGGTGAAGGTTGAAACCCAGACAGTACCTCTGGCCGCACCCGCCCACAGCGAAGCCGGGGCAAGATAGCCCAGGGTCTTGCCGATCCCGGTTCCTGCCTGGGCCAGCAGGACATGCGGCAATTTATGTTGCGCGCGCGGGGCGAAAATCTTGGCAACGTCGCGCGCATAGGCGCGCTGCCCATCCCGCCGTTCGGCCCCGTCACCGGTCAGATGTTCCAGTTGGGCGGCAACTTCGTTTTCTTCGATCAGTACATGCCCTGGTGGCGGACGATCCGGTGCCTCTTCCCATTCGGGCAATTTGGCGAAGAGCCACTTTTCGGCCTTTTCAGGTTTCGCGATACGCGGTGCACAAATTTGCGCCCAGGGCCAACGCAACTTGGTCAGTGTTTGCAGGGCGGACCAGGCGCCTTCACGTTCGGCCCAGTCCGAATTTGCGCAGGTTTCCAGCAACACGGCCGCCGCAGTCTGGAGCAAGGCGGGGACGGCATCATCGCTGACGGGTTCAGGCAGACCGAGAGCATGGGCCAGCCCCTTGGGCGTGGGAACCACGAAACGTGCCGGATGAATGAAAGCAAACAGGTCGAGCAGATCAAGGCCGGACAGGTCGGGATAGCCCAACCGCGAGGCAACCAGCGGCGCATTTAGCAGCAACAGCGGCGTATCGGCGGCCGCCATTATCGCATCACCCTTCGAAACCCCGCGCGTGGAACCCTTCGCGTCACGCAGCCATGTCCCCGCGTGACTGGCGTGGATAGCGGTGATGGGAAGGGCCGGGATCATTGCGCAGCGTTAGAACGAAAATGGAACAGAAGGGAAGGGGCTGCGGGAGGTAATTTCGCCGCCAACATCCGCCTGCACTGTGTTGCTGATCATGATTGCGCGACTGCGAAGCGCGCCATCACGGTGTAAATCACGAAAATAAAACGAAGATCATAATTGCAATGAATTAAGCCATCACATTCGACAATTGTGGCCAAATGTGAAATATTGCCGTCGCTCCGTCAGAGAGTCGTTTCAAAACCATGTGGTCGTATCGCCTTCTGATTGTGGAAGGTCTGTTCACGTTTGTGGACATGTTGATCTGTTGATTATTTGGGAGAGACAAAGATGAAAAAGTCTATTGCGATTTCGATCATGGCAGCCGCTAGTTTGATTGCTGGCGCTGCTCATGCGGGTACTTACACTTACAGCACCAAGGATAAGCCCGGTATGACGGTTGGTGTCACCACGCCGGACGGTAGAGTCATTGCCGGGGCGGCAAATACCGGAGATATGTCCGTCACCTGGGCCGATGGCACAAAGACTGCCGAAACTTACACCTGCATCGGCACATCGCAGCCACCAAACGCAAAGATTTTTGACGTCCACACGATTTGCGACGCGTCAGGACCAAACGGCACCTACACAGCGACATTCGGCTGCACCAATCTCAGTGATGGGTCCCAGGGCTGCGTTGGCGGGCTTTACGGCAAGACCGGTAAGTATGCCGGGCGCGGCGGGGCCACGACCTGGGCCGGTAAGGATGGACAAGGCGCGGGCACCGGCCAATGGTCCGATTGATCAGCGGCTGATCCGAAATATGGGTGGGGGAAGCGGCGCTTCCCCTGCCACAATTGCGCAAAATGGCCGGATGTAACCTGGGCCATCGGCGCGGTTCTTACTTGCGGTTTCGTAAACTCTCCGCATAAGCCGCGCCCATGACCGACACTGCATTGATGATCGCCGCACGCAATTCCAAGGCCTGGCCGTTTCAGGAGGCGCAGCGGCTGGCCAAGCGTTATCCCAAGGGCAAGCCGGACGGTTCGCCCATGCTGTTCGAAACGGGCTACGGTCCGTCGGGTCTGCCGCATATCGGTACTTTTCAGGAAGTCTTGCGCACCACCTTTGTGCGCCGCGCCTATGAAGCGTTGACGGGCCAGCCAACCCGGTTGGTCGCTTTCAGCGATGATATGGACGGGCTGCGCAAGGTGCCGGACAATGTTCCCAATCAGGCAATGTTGGCGCAGCATCTGGGCAAGCCGCTCAGCCGCATTCCCGACCCGTTTGGCAAGTTCGAGAGCTTTGCTGCGCATAACAATGCCAAGCTGCGGGAATTTCTCGATCGTTTCGGGTTCGACTATGAATTTGTTTCATCGACGGACCGTTATCAATCGGGCGCCTTCGATGATGCGCTGAAGAATGTCCTGCGCTGCAATCAGGCGATACTCGACATCATGCTGCCCACGTTAAGGGCGGAACGCGCCGCGACCTATTCACCCGTGCTGCCGGTTTCCCCTGTCACGGGCGCGGTGCTTCAGGTGCCTGTCGAAATTGTCGATGCTGATGCGGGTATTATCGGCTTTACAGACGAGAACGGAAACCGTGTCGAGCAATCGGCGATGGGCGGAATGGCCAAGCTGCAATGGAAGGTCGATTGGGCGATGCGCTGGGTCGCGCTTGGCGTTGACTATGAAATGTATGGCAAGGACCTGACCGACAGCGGTGTGCAATCGGGCAAGATTGCGCAAGTTCTGGGCGGTCGCAAGCCGGAAGGCCTTATCTACGAACTGTTCCTTGACGAAAATGGCGAGAAGATTTCCAAGTCCAAGGGTAACGGGCTGACGATCGAACAATGGCTGTCCTATGGCAGCGAGGAATCCCTCGGTTTTTATATCTTCCCCAATCCCAAGAGCGCCAAGCAGCTGCATGTCGGTGTGATCCCGCGCGCGGTGGACGAATATTGGCAATTCCGCGAACGGCTGGCCGAACAGGATATCGACAAGCAACTGGGCAATGCGGCCTGGCACCTGCTGCGCGCAACTGGCAGCGGCATGGGGGACGAAACGCCCGGTGCGGGCGATTCCTTGCCCGTAACATACGGTCTGCTGCTCAATCTGGTCGGTGTGTTGGGGGCAGAGGCTACACGCGAACAGGTGTGGTCTTATCTCGCGAATTACGTGCCTGACGTTGATCCGGCGGAGCATCCGGAGCTTGATGCTCTGGTGACTTCGGCTCTGGCCTATAACCGCGATTTCGTTGCGCCGACGATGGCCCGCAGGGCGCCCACCGAAAATGAAGCAGCTGCGCTTGCGGCGCTCGATGAACATTTGGTCGGTCTGACGGATGCTGTTTCTGCCGAGGATTTGCAGACGATGATCTACGAAATCGGCAAGGATGAAAAATTCGGCTTCGAAAGTCTGCGTGACTGGTTCAAGGCTTTATACGAAACATTGCTCGGCAGTTCGCAAGGCCCGCGCATGGGTAGTTTCATTGCGCTTTACGGGATTGCGAATACGCGCAAGTTGATCGCAGCGGCGCTGGGGCGTGTGTGATCCCTATTTCCAGCCGCGCGTTCGATACCATTTGGTGATGACATATTTGACGCCCGCTTCAACGGGTGTTCCGGCGTGCATCGTGTCCACATTGGGGGTGCCATCGGCCAACGCGTTATTCCACATCATCAAGACCCCGGGTTGGGGGTCTATTTTAATTTCGGCCGCGGTAAAGTGGGTGGCGCCGCCCTGTTCCACTTCATTGAGAAACGCCATTGCGGTCCAACTGCGCTGTCCGCCGCGCTTGCGTTCGACCTGCCAGTATTTCTGGTCAGTATAGAACCAGTCGTTATGCGGCTTGAACTGCTGACCGGGGAGATAGCGCTGCCCCTGGATCGCTTCGCCCCATTCGGCCTTCATGCCAAGCAGATCGTCAATCCGGCGGGAAATCCCGGCCACAAACGGGTCGCGACCATCGACATTGCCGGAATAGGAAGTGCGAAAGCCGGTTGAATAGTCGACTTCGAACAGTTCGCTCGGCTGCGCGACAACATCGATCATCCGCATCATGCGTTCGCATTCTGCGCCCGTCATGAATTTGCCGACCGCGAAGATTTCGGCCTTTTCGGTGGGAATTTTGTAAACCTGCGGGTCGAGTTCGAGCCGCTTGCGCACCAAAGCGCCGACTCGGGCGAGGGCATCCTTATCCGGGATTATTGTCGTTTTCGTCATTCTGCGTTTCCTAGCAGCAGGAATCACGACTTCAAGCAGACGCTTGCCGCCTTCTTCTGGGGTGCTAGGAAATGGGGCAGATTTACCCGGAGGTTCAAAAATGCAGGAAACTAGCCAGAGTCGCTACTCAGTAGGTGCAATGTTGCTCCATTGGGCAATCGCCATCGCGGTAATTATCAACTGGCGCCTGGCCGAAACCGCGCATGAACTGCCCAAGGC
>JAHEAV010000014.1:0-12953 GCA_024642565.1 Erythrobacter sp. | reverse complement strand
AAGGTAAGGGGGCCTTACCAGAAGAAGTCGTATACTACGTCAACCACCTCGCCGGTGTAAATGTTCACCAGCAAGACATCGTCATAATAGCGGACCCAGCGATAAGGGCCATAGACTTCCGGCAAGCGGTACTGCCAAGGATCGCTGATCCAGTACCGGTCGCTGTAGAAGAGCGAGCCGAGATAGAACCCAATGTTCAGCCGGCTGTAGCTGTAATTGCGATAGGGCGAATAATAGCGACCCAGTCGGTAGGTGTTGCGGTGGGACGAACGGTGATTGTACCAGTTGTAGCGATTATCGCTCCGCCAACTCCGGCGATCCCAGCGGTGGCTGTAGCGATCACCGCGGTACGCCTGCCGATTGTCGCGGCGGTCGCCCCGGTAGTCCTGCCGATTGTCGCGGCGGTCACCGCGGTAGTCCTGCCGATTGTCACGGCGGTCACCGCGGTAGTCCTGACGATCATCACGCCGGTCCTGTCGATAGTCGTTCCCACCCGATCTGCGGCTGCGGTCAACATAGGTGTCGTTGCGGTTGCGATCAGAATAACGCGTGTTGCGGTCTTCACTACCAGACGAACGGCTGGTCTGGCGCTGGCTGTTGTCTTGCGCTGGTTCCTGGCGCGATGCGCCAGACCAGTTTCCGCGATTGGCTGTGTCGCGGCGCTGGTCACCGCCGCTCCAGCGGTCGGAACGGGAAGGCGGGGTGGTGCTTTGGGGCATCTGGCGCGGCTGGCTCGGTTCGGCCTGGGCGCGCTGGCGGAATTGCTGCGTTTGCGGGGCGGGGGCGGCCTGCTGCTGACGACTGCGATCCTGGCCGCCATTGTTGCTGCGCGGTTCACTGCGCGGCTCGCTCCGGGCTTCACTCCGGGCTTCACTCCGGGCTTCACTGCGTGCGCTGCGGTTCTGGTTATCGCCATTGCTGCGGGCTTCGCGGGACTGGAACCGGCCCTGCTGTTCATCAGGGCGCGCCGATGCGGGCATGGCGGTCAGAGCAAGGCTTGTGGCGAGTGCCGAGAGAGCACTGGTTTTGAAAAATCTGTTCATGGTCATTGTAACTCTCCATGCGAAAACCGCGAATTCACGGGCATCGGCTGATCTATAATCTCGTTCTAGTTCAGCTTTCCTGACATGAAACTGAACAAATAGGATGGCCGTTCGTTCAGGTTGGTCGGCTTTCTTCTGAACTTTGCCGCGATTGACGCGCTATTCGGCAAAGTATCTTAGACCAGATATGTCGGCCCAACTCGCTACGATTCGTACCGAGATTGTTCGCCACCTCATTTGCGGGGCAACCAATCGCCGTTCACCAATGCACACGCCGGCTGACAGTTCAGGTTCGTTCGTGTGCAAGCCGAAATTGCATCACGCCCTGGCGCAGGACTTCATGCCGCCACCACAAGAGGCAGCGGCAGAACCCAAGCCGCCGGCATAAAATCAGGCTGTGTTGCGGATTACCGGGTCAGCTTCTTATACGCCAACCGCGTTGGCCGATCCGCAGCATCGCCCAGCCTGCGCCGCTTGTCTTCTTCATAGGCTTCGAAGTTGCCTTCGAACCATTCGACATGGCTATCGCCTTCGAATGCCAGAATATGTGTTGCCAGACGGTCGAGGAAGAAGCGGTCATGGCTGATAACCACGGCGCATCCAGCAAAATTCTCGATGGCATCTTCCAGCGCGCGCAGGGTTTCGACGTCAAGATCGTTGGTCGGTTCGTCAAGCAGGAGGACATTGCCACCCTCCTTGAGCATCTTCGCCATGTGAACACGGTTGCGTTCGCCGCCCGATAACTTGCCGACATTCTTCTGCTGGTCAGCGCCCTTGAAATTGAAGGCACCGACATAAGCCCGCGTGCTCATATCGTGGCCATTGACCTTCATGTAATCGAGCTCGTCCGAGATTTCCTGCCAGACATTCTTCTTCGGATCGAGATGGTCGCGGCTCTGGTCAACATAGCCCAGATGCACAGTCTCGCCGATTTCCAGTTTGCCTTCATCTGGCGTTTCCTGGCCGGTGATGATCTTGAACAGCGTTGATTTACCCGCGCCGTTGGGGCCGATTACACCCACAATGCCGCCCGGTGGCAACATGAAAGACAGGTCTTCAAACAGCAATTTATCGCCGTAAGCCTTGGAAATACCCTTGGCTTCGATGACTTTGCCGCCAAGCCGTTCCGGCACCTGGATCACAATCTGGGCCTTGCCCGGCTTGCGATCAGCCTGCGCATTTTGCAGATCTTCGAACTTGCGAATACGGGCCTTGGACTTGGTCTGGCGGCCCTTGGTGCCTTGCCGGATCCATTGCAGTTCTTCGTTCAGGGCTTTCTGGCGCCCTTCGTCTTCGCGCGATTCCTGCTCGAGCCGCTTGGATTTCTTTTCGAGATAGGTCGAATAATTGCCTTCGTATGGGAAGTAGCTGCCGCGATCCAGTTCGAGGATCCAGCCAACGACATTGTCGAGGAAATAGCGATCGTGGGTGATCATCAGCACCGCACCCGCATATTCCTTGAGATGGTTTTCCAGCCATTCCACGCTTTCCGCATCGAGGTGGTTGGTTGGTTCGTCCAGCAGCAGAATGCCCGGTTTCTGGATCAGTAGCCGAGTAAGGGCAACACGGCGTTTTTCACCGCCCGAGAGGTTTTCCACCGACGCATCCGAAGGCGGGCAACGCAGCGCTTCCATGGCAATTTCGAGCTGATTGTCGAGCGTCCACCCGTCTACCGCATCGATCTTTTCCTGCAGCACGCCCATTTCTTCCATCAGCGCGTCAAAATCGGTGTCGTCCTGCGGATCGCCCATTTCGGCGGATATGGCGTTGAACCGGTCAACCATATCGGCGGTTTCGCGCGCGCCATCCTTGACGTTTTCAAGCACATTCTTGGCTGGATCGAGTTCCGGTTCCTGCGCCAGATAGCCAACCGTGATGTTTTCACCTGCCCAGGCTTCACCGGTGAAATCCTTGTCCAACCCGGCCATGATCTTGATCAGCGTTGATTTACCCGCACCGTTTGGCCCGACGATACCGATCTTCGCACCTTGGTAGAATTGCAGGTTGATATCCTTCAGCACCGGCTTTGGTGCGCCGGGGAAGGTTTTGGTCATGCTCTTCATGACATAGGCATATTGGGCGGCCATCGATGGTCCTCGGGATTAGCTGACGGGTGGTTTCGGAAGGTTGCAGGCCAGATAGTGATTGAAAGCGATACGAGCAAGCTGGACTTGCGGAGAAACCGCCGATAGCGGGTCAGCCATGCATAAAAACGCTGCTGCGCTGGTCGCACTTTCGCTCTCTGTCTCCACCACAGCCCTGGCGGCGCCGAATCATGCCGATATCGCGCTGGACAAGGATACGATCGCCTGGGATTTCGTTGAAGGCATCACGACCGAAGTCGGTCCGCGGCTGGCCGGCACCGAGGCGGAGGCGCGCGGGCGGTCATGGGCGCGCGATTGGCTAAACGCCAACGGCTTCGTCAATGTCGCCATCGAACCCTACATGATGGGATCCTGGATGCGCGGCACGGAAACGGCAGAGATCATCGCGCCATTTCCGCAGAAATTCCATGTTGCCGCCCTGGGGGGAAGTGCCTCAACCGGGGCGGAAGGGATCACCGCCGAAGTTGTGTATTTCAAGACCGTGGATGATCTGCGCGCCGCGCCAGCGGGCAGTTTGCAGGGTAAAATTGCCTATATCAGCCATTCCATGACCCGGACGCAGGATGGTTCGCAATATGGCTTTGCCGGTCCGGCGCGCTGGGTTGGCGCGGGAATTGCCGCCAGCAAGGGGGCGGCGGCAAGCATCATCAAATCTGTCGGCACGGACAGCCACCGAAATCCGCATACCGGCGGAACGAGCTTTCCAGCCGGGATCGCGCCCATTCCGGCCGGCGCAATTTCCCTGCCGGATGCCGCCAATCTGGAACGGATGTTTGCCCATTCCAAAGGCAAGCCGGTCACTTTGAAACTGGTCCTGACCCCGACCGATCTTGGCCAGACCGAATCCGGCAATGTCGTGGGAGAAATCGTCGGAAAAGATCCTTCACTTCCGCCCGTTCTGCTGGCTTGCCATCTCGATAGCTGGGACCTTGGCACTGGCGCGATAGACAACGCTGCGGGCTGCGCCATCATCTCTGCCGCGGCCCGCCATGTGCAGATGCAGGGTCAGCCCCTGCGTACTGTGCGGGTGCTGTTTGCCGGTGCGGAAGAAACCGGATTATGGGGCAGCAAGGCCTATTCGGCTGCCCATAAGGACGCTCAGAAAATGGCGGTCGGGATCGAAAGCGATTTCGGTGCCGATCGCATCTGGCGGATGGACACCAATTTTGGCGCAAGCAACCCGGATCTGGTGAAGAAACTGGCTGCCGCCGTCGCGCGCTTCGGCGTTGCCCCGGGAACGCAGATTGCGACTGGCGGCGCGGATATCAACATCGTGCGCGACCAGGGCGGTGCTATCCTCGATCTTCAGCAGGACGGCACCCGCTATTTTGACCTGCACCACACGCCCGATGATACGTTGGACAAGATCGACCCCGCACAGTTGCGCCAGAACGTCGCCGTGTGGACGGCCGTGGTCAACGTGCTGGCGAATGAAGCCGGGCCGATCGACGGCAAGTAATAGATTGTCGTAACTGCGGGGTGGGGGATGCCCACCCCGCGTGTGTTACATTCCGTCCAGGCCTTTGCTGACCAGGATATTCACCGAAACGCGCCGGTTCTGTGCCTTGCCAGCGGCGGTGTCGTTGCTTGCCTGGGGATCGGATTCAGCCATGCCGGTGGGGGTTAACATGCGGTAGGGTTTCCAGCCGCATGCCTGCTGTAGATAATTGACCACGCGGCCGGCCCGCTTTTCGCTGAGCAGCTGGTTAACTTCCTCGCTTCCAGTGGAATCGGTGTAACCGACGACCAGCATCAGCGCGTTGTCCATCCTGTCGGCTTCACTGGCCGCGGCGCAAAGATCGTTTTTCGCGCCGGGGGAAAGCACGGACTTGCCGCTGTCGAAATATACGTTCGTTGTGCCTTTGATGTTATATTTGTCGATATCGCCCAGGCGGCCGCGCAGTGCCTCGGTGGCCGCTGCATTTTCTTCAATTGCCGCGCCCTGTTCGTCAAAGCGCTGGGACGTGCCGCTGCGGATCATGGATGCGGTCTTCAAATCGTTGCCGCGAAACTTGATCTGGCTCGCCACCAGGCCGCCACCCCATTGCACGGTCTTGACGGAAACGGGCAGGCCGTTGAGCAGCGAATCGACGGCATGCTTGCGGCTGTTCATGCCGAAGATGCCCTTGGAGGCCTTTATTTCGGTGGCATCGGCGATAACGACCACCGTGTTGGTGCCATCGGCACTGGTGACCTGCATTCTTTCGCCCCTGCGTGCGGAAATCTGGCCTTCAATCTCCGGCCCTTCGGTCAGGCCGGAAAGGTCAGCCGGCGGCATTCCATTTACCGTGATATCGGCGTCGACCGCGGCTTGCTGCGCAGACACGCTGGCCGGCACGGGCAGGGCAAGCATGGCAAGCAGGACGAGACTTCCCGGCCTGGTGGAAATGACTTTCATGGGGTTACTCCTTAGATCAACTTCAGCCAGAACTGCGTGTTCAGACCAACCTTTCTGGCGCATGAACGTTCCCGTCAAATCGGCTGCTTGAGCGGCTGGTTCGAGCGCATCCTGCGATGAACCGACACAGGCTGCAACGTTCAAGCGCATTCTTATGCGCAGTGCTGCGTAACACAAAAGGACCTGAAAGGCATCGCCAAGCACATAGGCAAGGGTATGTGCAAGCATCTCTGGTGCCCCGCTTTGTTTCTCGACAAAGCTTTTGCCTCCTATGACCGAACAAACGCTCCGACCATTCGTGGGACGTTCACATTAACGATAGAGGGAGGCGGTCATTACGCTAACGACCCAGTTGCGGACACCCTCTGTAACTGGCAATTCGGGTTATGATTGCCCTTACAGTAATTTCGATTGTCCTGCTTGTCTGGAATGCCATCTATTGCTGTCGCAAAGCAGTTGCGGATTTTCAGGGGTCGAATCCAGCTGATGGCATACCCGGTGCGGTTGCAGTACTCGGAGCCCTGCTTCCTGCCGGCATTTTGGTATTTGCCATCCTCATGGCGTATTCTGGTGTGTGAATACGCCGCGAAATGACTGCCTCCCACCGGAGCTTCTGGGTTCGCAAGTTTCTCGCGATCAAGAACCAAAGAGGTTGGAACCGCCGGGCCAGGGAGCAATTCCCCATCGTCCGTTTCTGGCGGCATGACGTGAGGTGAGCCACGCTGAAAGACCCTAGCGTAAACTGCCAACTGCGTCCGTGAACCGGAAGCCATGATGGGGATCGTGGGTGATTGCTCAAAAAACGGACCAACAAACCCGCACCGCAGCGCGACCTGGTTTGGACTTAGCATGCGGTAATTGAGCTAAAATTCGAAAATGGTCGGGGAGACAGGATTCGAACCTGCGACCCTCTGTTCCCAAAACAGATGCGCTACCAGGCTGCGCCACTCCCCGACATTTTCGACCAGCCGATTCCATCCGGTGGGCCCGGAGGGACTCGAACCCCCGACCTAGCCGTTATGAGCGGCCAGCTCTAACCAACTGAGCTACAGGCCCCCGAGATGAACTTCGATTGCTGGTTAGCGGAGACGCGCCTAGCGGCGGTCGAGGCAGGTGGCAAGCGCTACTATCAGTCCAAAGGACAAAGCGGTCAGATTTCGACAGATTTCATGATCTGCGCCACCGTAGTGGGCGCAATTCCGCGCTGATCGAGATAGGCATATATGGTGCGCCACCAATCATACATCCGGTCCAGATCATCATCGCTGCGGACATAGGGCGTATTTCCGGGAACCAGCGAGGGGCTGTGAAAGGATAGCACCAGCACCGGCAATTCATCGTCGATGGCGATATCGATCCCGCGCAGGGCTTCTTCGGCGGAAACACCTTCGGGCGTAAGCGGAATACGTTCGAGCAGGGACATATGCGCAAGCGCGCCGCGCAGCCGGGGAAATTGCTTCAGCATCGGATAGAGCGAATCGCCCTGGCGCCTCAGCATCCCCCAGAAGACTGTTGTGAGCGGCAGTTCGAGCACCTGACGCTGATCGTCGAGCCAATAGGGTGCCACCGGGGCATTCTGGTAATTTGGTCCATGCGCATGGCTATAATCGAACCTGGCAC
Organism: Erythrobacter sp.; assembly: GCA_024642565.1. Classification (GTDB taxonomy): domain Bacteria; phylum Pseudomonadota; class Alphaproteobacteria; order Sphingomonadales; family Sphingomonadaceae; genus Allopontixanthobacter. The sequence continues at coordinate 5,787 of JAHEAV010000014.1, read as the reverse complement.
GAACCGAACTGTCGATCGCGATGCCTTCTTCGCGCAGCATGGCCACACTATTTGGCCCCAAACCGTAGCGGCCAGCGCGGTAGATCAGCGGCGTAACATGGAAATTCCTGACAATGGTATCGCGCAGCAGGCAGAATTTTTCCCGTTCAAGCTCTGGCGGCAGATTGCCGGCAAAGCTGTTGTGGGGATTGACCTCTTCCCGATGCGGCGGATTGACCCAAGGGTGCAATTGGATGCCGATTTCCGCTTTGCCTGATTTTGCGGCATCGCCGAGGATTTCCTGCGCCAACGGCGATGTCGCCACGGGCCAGTCAATCAGATAGACCGGTGATACGCCAATGCCTTCGCAAAATTCCTGGAATTTTTGCAGCCGCACGACATGGGCGAGCTTGTGACCGGTGGCACTGAGCGGCGAATTCCAGTCAAATTCTTCTTCTGTGTCGACCGTAAGCAGGGAACGCTGGCCTGTGCCCGGACGGAACTTCGCCATCGATGAAGCGATAGAAGGGTCGGAGTTCGCCCGGTCCGAAATGGTAATTCCCCCTAGAATTCAGCACCAATTGCGGCGTTGTTAAACCCCCCCGGGCTGTGCATCCCTGTTCACCGTGGCCCTATCGCTAGAATTCGTATCCGCGCCGGTCAAGAGCGGGATGCTCAGCATCAACCAGTCTTCGACCAGCACCAGATTGCCGCCTGCGCCCCGTGCTTCCGCGCGGGCAAGGCGGAGCGAGAAACCTGCGCCAAACATGCCGGCACTGACTGCGCCGGAAACGGGCCGTGCACTGGCCGAGAAAATATCGCCTGAATCGCTGAGGCTTGCGGGAAGATCGCAGCATAGCCGGGCCATTGCACCGTCCTGTTCAAGGATAAGTTGCACTGTCTCACCCGCGCCAACGGCGCTCGCAATCGTTGCCAGCAAGCGCCAGACGATGATTTCGCATTCCGTTGGCGCCAGCCCGATCAAACATTCCTGCGGGTCCAGTTGCACTTCGAACCCGGCCGTGCGGGATTTCAGTACATCTTGCAGTTGCACCGCGATCCGGTCCACCGTCGCGCGAAAATCGGCCACACCATGCTCGAGTTCGATGGCCCCGGTTTCAAGCCGGGCAAGCCGGTCCAATTCGTCGAATCCGGCAAGTATTCGCGCGCTATCCCCGGCGATGTTGGCGGCCATTGCCCGGTATTCGTGTGGGGTGGGGCCAAACAATTGTTGCTGGATGATTTCCGCAAAGCCCTGGATCGCGTTTACCGGAGTACGCAATTCATGGAGCAGTTGGCGGATGCGGTCCCCTTCGCTGTCGGTATCGGCAGCGCGGATCGAACCAGCGCTGGGGGCCGGGCGACGGAACTTGCCCGCATAGCCGTAAAACCGCCCGCCCGGACGGGTAAAGCGCGGGGCGGCATCCATGATCCAGTCACCGGCAATCGGTGGAGCGCCTTCGAGTGTAAGCAGGCAGTTGCGCAGGGGTTGGTGGCGCTGGAACAAGGCCGCACAGGCGGAATTATCGGCCAGACGCATTCCGACCAGCATTGGCGCGACCTGGAGATCGGCCCAGTCAATGCGTCCTTCGGCATCGGCGGTGAAATCAATGGCGGCCAAAGCCGGCCGGACCTCGCCATCGGGCCGGTCATCCAGCGGCAAACGTGGCGCATCATTCAGGGCGGGGGAAGACTGGCGGGCCAGACGGAAGGATTCGATCCGCTTGACCAGCGCGCCGATCTCGCTGTCTTCAGGAAGCGGGCCGCCAGCATCGTTTGCCGCTTCGGGTTGGGGTGCCGGTGGGATATGTTCGGCTTCCCCCTCGGCGCGATCGGGCAGGGGCAAGCCGCGATCGTGAATGCCCAGCCGATCGAGCACCCTGACGGCATTGGCCGGTATATCCCGGCGCAAACGCAAGAAACCGCGTGCGCGGATTGGCAGGCGCGGGATCAGCGCCTCCCAATCGTCATCCGAAAGTTCGGCGCGGGCCAGGGCCGCCACGGCGACGCCGGGTTCGTCCTCTGCCAGATGGGCGGCAAGTTCCGGATTGCGAAAACGAAGACCCGGATCGCGGATCATTGCCGCGCGGTCAGCCGCTGGCAACATCTCGCCCAAGGCACCAAGTCGCAGCCATGCCGCGGCCAGCAGGTTCTGATCGCGTGGACCGGTCCGGCTGCCCAGCAGATCGAGCAATTGCCGGAATTGCGTACGCGCCGCGCGCTCACCCGTGGCGCGGTGGCGCAACACGGTGGCAAGGCGGTCGTCAAAATGCATGGTTACTCCGGTGGCAAGCGATGGCAGCCGGGATGGTCTGCCAGGCACTTGGGTTCATTCCGCATCTAACAGTTTCGAATGCGTATGTTATCGGCCTCTGACGGTGCGTTGCAAAGCGGGACAATTGCTGGCAAGAATAATAATATTAGCCGTCAGCTCCATGCAAAGCGGCTTTCGTTGCAGGTACGCGCCATTTTGGGTGCGCCTGAGTGAATGGGACACGCGCCTTGGCCAATCTGGACGGAATCGATCGCAAGTTGCTCGCCGAGTTACAGGGCGAAGGCAGGGTTACCAATGTTGAATTGGCACAGCGCGTCGGATTGACCGCTCCGCCATGTCTGCGCCGCGTTCGTGCGCTGGAAGAATCCGGGGTTATCAAGGGTTACCATGCTGAACTGGATGCATCGCAATTGGGTTTTGCGATCACGGTTTTCGCAATGGTCAGCCTGAAAAGCCAGGCCGAAGCTGCGCTGCGTGAATTTGAAGAGCACATGGCAGAACTTCCTGAGGTCCGCGAATGCCACATGCTCAACGGTGAAATCGATTTCATCCTGAAAATCGTCAGCCGCGATTTGCAGAGTTTTCAGGAGTTTCTGACCTCCAAGCTGACACCTGCGCCCAATGTGGCCAGCGTGAAAACCTCACTGACGATTCGCACGGCAAAATATGAACCCGGGGTGCCGCTGGAATGACAGCGAAGCGGCCCGGATTGATGTTCGAAATGGCCAAGCGGGGGCAAAAACGGGTGATGCGTTCTCAGACCGTTCTTATCCTTGGGGCTGTTACGCTTGTTGCCTGCCAGACCGCGCCAACACCGGCGATGGAGGCTGCGCCGGCGATGGACGCTGCACCGGCCATGCCGCTGCTCGGCCCCGCCAAGGCCGGATTTGATATGTCGGAAGCGTTGTGTTCCGGCTGCCATGCAATCCGGGTAAACGAGATTTCGCCCAATCCCAATTCTCCGACGTTCGAAATGATCGCCAACACACAGGGCCTGACCGAAGTCACGCTGCGGGACTGGCTGCGCGATTCGCATAATTTCCCGGAGCGGATGAATTTCGAAGTCGCAGCGGACGATGTTGACGTTTTGGCGGCCTATATCATCACGCTTCGGCGGGATGATTACACGCCCCCGAATCAATAAAGGCGGGCCAGGGGCTTATGCGCCCCGCGTGGCCAGCCATTCCTCCAGCCATTTGATCGAATAATCGCCGTTCAGAACATCATCCTGGCGCAGGAGTTCCTGGTGGAGCGGGATTGAGGTTTTTACGCCTTCAACCACCATTTCTTCCAGCGCCCGGCGCAGCCGCATGATGCATCCTTCGCGGTTGCGGCCATAGACGATCAGCTTGGCAATCATCGAATCGTAATAGGGTGGGATCCGGTATCCGGCGTAAAGGCCGCTATCGACCCGAACATGCATTCCGCCAGCAGCGTGATAGGCGCTGACCGTGCCGGGGGAAGGCGCGAAGTTGAACGGATCTTCCGCATTGATGCGGCATTCGATTGCATGGCCCTTGAATTCGATATCGTCCTGCTTGACCGACAGCGGCTTGCCATCGGCGATGCGTATCTGTTCGCGCACCAGATCGACCCCGGTGATCATTTCCGTAACCGGATGTTCGACCTGCAAACGGGTATTCATTTCAATGAAATAGAATTCTCCGTTTTCCCAGAGGAATTCAATCGTTCCGGCACCGCGATAACCCATGTCGGCCATGGCCTTGGCGCAAATGCCGCCCATCCGCATACGGTCTTCGTTGGAAATGACCGGGGAGGGCGCTTCTTCAAGAACTTTCTGATGGCGCCGCTGGAGCGAACAATCGCGTTCGCCCAGGTGGATTGCATCCCCTTCGCCATCGCCGAATACCTGGAATTCGATGTGGCGCGGGTTGCCGAGATATTTTTCCAGATAGACCGTGGCATCGCCGAATGCCGCCTTCGCTTCGGTTCCGGCCTGCTTCATCAGAGTTTCGAGTTCGTCCGGCCCGTTGCAGACCTTCATTCCCCGTCCGCCGCCGCCCGATGCCGCCTTGATAATCACGGGATAGCCGATTTCCTCGGCAATCTTGGCGGCTTCTGCGACATCTTCGATCGCGCCATCCGAGCCCGGAACCAGCGGCAGACCCAGCTTGCCCGCCGTGCGCTTGGCTTCAACCTTGTCGCCCATGGTGCGGATATGTTCGGGCTTTGGCCCGATCCACTTGATGTCGTGCGCTTCGACGATTTCGGCAAATTTGGCGTTTTCCGAAAGGAAGCCATAACCGGGATGGATCGCATCGGCATGGGCGATTTCCGCGGCCGAGATGATCGCTGCGACATTGAGATAGGAATCGGTGGCTGGCGGCGGGCCAATGCACACAGCATGGTCTGCCAGGCGCACATGCATCGCATCGGCATCGGCGGTCGAATGGACCGCCACTGTCTCGATCCCCATTTCATGCGCGGCGCGGTGAATGCGAAGCGCAATTTCGCCGCGATTGGCGATCAATATCCGGCTGATTCCCATTGCCCTGGCCTTACGCGATCAGAACCAGCGGCTGATCGAATTCGACCGGCTGTGCGTTATCAACCAATATCTCGCTGACAGTGCCAGCGCGGTCAGCCGTGATCGGGTTCATGACCTTCATCGCTTCGATGATCAGCAGCGTATCCCCCTGCTTTACCTGATCGCCCACCTTGATGAAGTTGGGGGCTTCCGGATCGGCCGCGAGATAGACTGTGCCGACCATCGGTGACTTGAGTGCACTGGAATGATCCGGCGCCAGAGCCGCTACGGCTGCTGGTGCTGCGGCAGCGACCGGAGCGACAGCCACCGGAGCAACGGGTGCGGCTGCCACGGCAACACCGCCGCGGGCCACGCGAATCTTGCGTTCGCCATCTTCGACTTCAATTTCGGTGAGACCGGTTTCGCCCAGCATCTCGGCCAACTCACGAATGAGTTTGGTATCAACATTCATGCCGCGAACGGCTGCGGCTTTGGGTTCAGCCATGAAACGCCCCTTGTTTTGTCCAAGCGCCGCCTATGCGCGGCTAGCGGCTAGCTTGCAAGAGGGGAGGGGCTGGTTAAACCTCGGATTCAGAGCGCGGCGGCCGCTTCCAGCGCGACAACATAGCTTTGCGCGCCCAAACCCTGAACACATTTTACCGCGGCCATGCCGACATAGGAATGATGGCGAAACGGTTCACGCGTGGTCGGATCGGACAGATGGACCTCGATCACCGGAGTGCGGATGGACCGGATCGCATCGAGCAAGGCAATCGAAGTATGGGTGTAGGCCCCGGCGTTGAGCAGGACGGCCTTTACCCCTTCGGCCTGCGCTTCATGCAGCCAGTCAACCAGATGGCCTTCATGGTTCGACTGGCGCATGTCGATGTCGAGGCCCAACTCGCGCGCCCGGTCTTCCAGCAATCCGGCAATGTCGTCGAGCGTGGCTGAGCCGTAAATCTCCGGCTCCCGCAGGCCAAGCAGGTTGAGATTTGGGCCGTTGAGCACATAGACGGTTTTTGAAGCGATATCGGTCATCCCGGCG
>JAHEAV010000031.1 GCA_024642565.1 Erythrobacter sp. | reverse complement strand
ACAACGACACCGTTGGTGCAGGTCTGACCCGTGGCCTTGGGGGTGCCTGCGTCTGAGCGATCGAGTTCGGGGAGTGCGGTAAGGAAATCTCGCGCTAAAATCCGGGCCGCTGTTTCGGTGCCGGATTGTTCGGCATCGTCACCAACTTCATAAGTGTAAGCGGGAATTGCAAAGCATTGGAAGAACCAGTTCTTTGATGTGCCGGACCCAGGGTTGGCATTCCGCTTTTGGATCGTGAACGCATAGTCTTCGAAAACCTGCTCCTTGCCAGTGAGCCAGGCATCGAGAAAGCGCGTGTTTGCATCGCTTGCTTCGTCACCCTGGACGTAGAACAGGTTTTGTCCCGTCGAATGAAAATCAATCATGGCCAGAGGACGGGTCAGTGCCGCATGGCTGGCCATCCAATCGCGCACGGCGCGTGTTTCGGGCTGTGTAAACGGCCCCCAATCGCGATTGAGATCTACGCCGCCGCGATTGGCCCGCCAATGGCCATGGTCGACGCCGTCGGGGTTGAGCAGCGGCACGGCAAGGATCTGATAACGCGCGCGCAGCTGTGGATTGCGGTTCAAGGCGCGTGCCAATTCTTCCAGAAAAGGTTCGAGCGCATAACTTCCGGTCACTTCGGGGGGGTGCTGGCGCCCGAGGATGACGATCAATTGCGGAGCTTGATCTTCGCCAAACCGCATCGCCTGGATGGGATTGCCGTCGAGAGAATAGCCGAGGTCCAGCCTTTTGCCGCCAAATTCACGGGTCATTCGGTTTGCAAATTCGGCATAATGCCGCGCGTCGATGATCGGCTGGGCACTGACGATTCCGGACCCTGCCGGCACGGAAACGGTTGCGCTGCGCCGATCCACGGCAACTGACACGGGTAGTATGCTTATGGCGCCTCCGCGCGTCAGCTTCGGTGTGTAGCGATGCTCAGCTTCGAGATAAGCCAGCCTTACCGTAACCGGGCCGTCGGCAGACGCTTCGTAACGGAATGCGTACCACGGGCTGGGATTGATCGGCGGGATGTGTTCGGGCCCGAATACCAAAGTGAATTCGCGCATGCCGTCGATCACGCAGCGGGCAGGCGACGCGTTGGAGAAGTCGAAAAAGATTTTTACTTGCGCGGTTGCGCAGTTGTCCGTCGATCCGGCCGGGACGCCCGAAGGCCCCGCTCGGTCCGAAGTTACGCAACCCGCCAGCGCTGTCACCAATAAAGAGACGGCGAATACAGTGCTGGCGGGGCTGCGCATGGGTCTAGAACTTCTTCCTCAATTCAATCGCGAACTGGCGTCCGCGTGGGCTGTGAAGTTCACTGAAGAACCCGTAGGATTCGTCGGCCAGCGGTGGATCCTTGTCGAACAGATTGTTGATCGCGAAACGCAGACGTGTGCCATCGAGCGCTGTATTGTTGCTGATCTCGTAAGCGATCGACACGTTCATTGTGAACTGCTTTTCAACCGGGTAAAAGTTGATGTTGGGATCGTCGGACACGATCAGATTGTCCCGCACTACGCTGGTATCGTAAACCTTGCCGACATACTGGCCGAAAATACCGATATCGACCGGCCCTTTCTCCCAATTGATCGATCCGCTTGCCCGCCATTTCGGCCGTCCCTCGATCTCTAGCAGCTCGCCAAGGCCGCCGACTGTCACGTCAAGGGGCAGGGTGCCGTCCGCGACTCCATCAAGGATTTCCTGTCCGTCGGCTCCGGCGTCTTGCACAAAGCCCAGCAGCCGTGCCGCGTTAAGGCGGATGCGGAAATTGCCGGCGCCAAAATCGGGCACCCGGTAAAACAGGCCGAAATCGAGACCCTTTGAGGTGCGGCTGTCGAGGTTGAGGTAGGGATCGAGTACGTAATCGATCTTGCCGGCCGGAGCGAGCCCGGTGCCGGCGAACAGCGTGATGTCGTCAGCCGTTGGCGCCAGGCGAATGACGTTCGGGTTGGTACTACCGCTCAGGCGGCGGAGCAGGTCGAGCGCAATCGCATTATCGTCTCCGAATGTGCCGACCAGGCCTTTCTGTTTCACGCGCCAGTAATCGGCGGTGAGCGTAAGACCGGGGATGAAGGACGGTTCCAGCACGATGCCCAGGTTAATGCTGGTGCTGTCCTCCGGACGCAGACTGCGCGCGCCCGAACGGAAGCTGATCACGCCGGCGCCGGGGCAGGCCCCGAGGCTTGAAAGCTGACCCTTTGCGACCTGTGCGGTGCAAACCACGAAATCATCGCGAGTGTTCGACCGTGTGGTTCCCTCGTCATTGACCTGGACCAGGTTTGGCGCGCGGAAACCTTGCGACCAGGCCCCGCGGAAAGTGACGCCTGGCAGAACTGACCACGATGCCGCTACGCGCGGAACCGCGGCAGTCGCATTGATGTCCTTGAAGTGTTCGATCCGTCCTGCAAGCTGCAGGTTGATTTCGTGCATCAGAGGAATGTTCATTTCAGGGCTGACGATCGGCACAAACACTTCCGAAAAAGCTGAATATACGTCACGCTTGCCGCTGGTGTCTGGCGATGGGCTCGTACCTGCCACGTCGCTTCCGTTGAAATCGCCGGTGACGCTGTCGGTAAAGGTGATCGTTCCATCGAGCCGCGGATCGCGATCATCGTAGAAGGTTTCGTGCCGCCATTCGATGCCCGCAGCGACCCCCAGATTACCGCCCGGCAGGCGGATCAAATCGTCGCGGCTGACCTTGAAATCGGCCAGTGCCAGGCTGGTGCCGCCCTTGCGGAATACGTCGATGCGAAAGGGATCGATCGAAGACGCCGGATTGGGTGTGCAATCGCCCTGACCCGGATCGTCAAGACAGCCGCCGTTGAACGGATTATATGCATCGGGGGTCGTCAAATTGATCTGTTGCTGCATCAGCGTGAGCGAGACGCGGTTGCGTGCAAGGTCGAGCGAATTCGCTTCCGAATAGAGAAAAGCGGTATCGAAATCCCATGCGCCGAAATTCCCGCGAAAACCGCCGACCAGTCGATAGGAGTCTTTGTCGACCGACACGTCGCGGTTGCCGACGTCGACAAAGCGATAACGTTCCATGATGACATCCACGCCGCTGGCAACGATTGTGGTGCCCGGCAAACGCTGGGGATTGGGTTGCCCGTTCCGCAGAGTGGGTCCGAACGGATTGTAATATGCGTTGCGTGAAATCCCGACGGGAACCGCGCTCAGGATCGCCGATGCCTCGATGTTGCGGCGGTTTTCCGAGCGATAATAGCTACCTTCGAAGTAAGCCTCGATGTTGTCGGTGAGGTCGTAATTGAACAGTGCCATTGCGTTATAGCGGTTTTTTGCGCTGATCAGATGGTTGCCGAAATTGGTGTTGTAGCGCACGGCGGTGGTCGGAGTTGTCCCTGCACGGGCGCAAATGCCGCCACCGAACTGCATGGCACAACCCGGGAAAGTGCTTGGCTGGAGATAAAAGTCGTCATCGCCGATCGGGGTGCGACTGGCCGGAGACGATCCCTGGATGTCAAACTGCCCGAACGGGCCGAAGGTGTTTCGGTTGTTGAACGACGCATCGCCATCGAAGTCCGTACCCGCCACCAGCGGCAGCCGGTTTTCTTCCCCAGCATAGGCGCGCTTGGACGCAAGCAAACCGCTCTCGTGAAAATATCCGCCGTAGACGGTCAAGTTCCCGCGTCCGCCACCAATGTCGAAGCCATACCCTCCGCTGATCGTATAGTTGAAAAGGCCGGTCCCGTCGGACATGCGGTAGTCACCTTCGACGAAGCCACCCTTCATGTTGCTCTTGAGAACGGTATTCACCACGCCTGCAACTGCGTCGGCACCGTAGATCGCCGATGCACCATCGCGCAAAACTTCGACCCGCCTGACGCTGCCCGGGGCGATTTCATTGGTATCCGAGGATACGACAGGGACCAAGAGTTCCGTCTGGAAACCGGGATGCAAGGTCATGCGCCGGCCGTTGATCAGCAGCAAAGTGTTGCCTGTGCCGAGGTCGCGCAGGTTTATCGAGCCAACGTCACCGCGCGCGCTGTTCTGAGTTGAATTATTCTGTTCGTTGAATGCGACCGTACCCGCCTGCGGGATCGAGCGGAACAGTTCGTCGCCGGACGAAGCGCCCGAGTTTTCAATCGCCTGTTCGTCGACCACCGTGACCGGTAGGACGTCGTTGATCTGTGCACCCTGAATCTGGGTTCCGATCACGACGATTTCCGTATTTCTGGCGCTGGAAGCGTTCGCCGCACCCCCCTCCTCGACAACTTCTGGGCCAGTATCGGCAGTTTGAGCGTAAGCTGTCCCACATCCGAGCACGGATAGGCTGGTGCCGGCCATCAATGCCAGGCGGGTAAAGGTGGTCGTGCGCATGTTATTCTCCCCGTGTTATTGTCAGTTCTTGATCGCGACGCGGTTCGCCCAAGCGTCGAAAAGAGTGGGCCATTGGCTGAGCGTCTGTTCGGCTGTGCCCAGGCCCCAGCCGTGACCGCCATTGGCAAAGATGTGCATCTCGACATCTGCGCCAGCCTTTTGCAAGGCCTCGAAAAGTGCGATGTTGTGGCCCGGAGGCGTCGTTGGATCGTCCGCCGATGAAAACAGTATCGTCGGCGGTGCGCCTTTGGTGGCATAGGTATCAAGCGACCATGCATCTTCCGCCGCAGTATCAGGTTTCTCGCCGATAATCTCCTTGCGCGTGCGCGTGGTGTCGAAGGGTTTACGCAGGCTTACGACCGGAAACAGCAGCGCAGCAAAGTCCGGTCGCGCGCGGGCATTCTCGAATCGATCCTTTCCGGCATAAAGCGTGCGACTGGGCTGAAGCGCGGTGAAGCCCGCCAGGTGCCCGCCTGCCGACATTCCCATTATGCCGATCTGGTCTGGATCAATGCCAAACTCGGCGGCGCGTCCGCGAACGATCTTCATCGCCCGCTGTGCATCCGCGAAAGGTGCGCTGGCTTCCCAGCCGTCTGCAGGGAGCCGATAAAGCAGTTCGAATGCGGTATATCCATGGCTCTGGAGCCAACGTGAGGCCGGGCCGCTTTCCTTCCAGGACTGAATGCGAAAATAGCCGCCACCACCGCAAACAATGACTGCACGGCCGTTGGGCTGGCTGGGCCGATAGACCCGCAAACGCGGGGACGAAATATTCGAAATGGCGCCGTAACCAGCGCCTTTCTCGCCCACTTTTTCCGGACCCTTGACCGAGCCCTTACCTGGAGGCGTGCCCGGCCACAGATTGATCTCCTCAAGCTCCTGCGCGCGCAGCGGACCGGCTGCGGCCGCTGCCGTGATTGCTGCTGCGAGGCCCAATGTGTCACGGCGAGAAAGCGTCATAAAGCAACACCTTCCGCTGCGAGATTGTGCCGTTCGTGCCGTTCACTGTCCTCCTCGGCAAGCGGGATCGGCGCGCCAGACATCGCGGCAACCAGTCGGTCGCGATCGAGGGCGCCTTCCCACTTGGCAATCACGATCGTTGCGACGGCATTGCCGACGAAATTGGTAAGCGCGCGGCACTCGCTCATGAATCGGTCGATCCCGAGGATCAATGCCATCCCGGCCACGGGCACGGATGGCACCACGGACAATGTCGCGGCCAGAATAACGAATCCCGCTCCGGTAACGCCCGCTGCCCCTTTCGAACTGATCATTGCAATCAGGACAAGAGCCAGTTGCTCGCCAAGAGACAGATCAATGCCCATCGCCTGCGCGATGAACAATGCAGCCAGCGTCATGTAGATGTTGGTCCCATCCAGGTTGAACGAATAACCGGTGGGCACCACCAGGCCGACTATGCTGCGCCTGCATCCGGCAATCTCAAGCTTTTGCATGAGGTTCGGTAACGCTGCCTCGGATGACGATGTGCCAAGGACGAGGATCAGTTCTTCCTTGAGGTAACGGATCAGGGCGAGGATCGAGAAGCCGCTCCACCACGCCACGGCGCCAAGTACGACGAGGACGAACAGTAACGAAGTGATGTAGAAAGTCAGCACAAGCCCCGCCAGGTTGGCCAGTGTCCCGATACCGAACTGGCCAATCGTAAACGCGATCGCGCCAAACGCACCCAATGGTGCAAGCTTCATGAGCATATGAACGAGCTTGAATACGACCTCGCCGAACGAAACCAGCAGATCGTGAACCAGGTCGCTACGCGGCCGTGTCAGCGCAATCGCAATGCCCGAAAGGATCGCCACCATCAGCGTCTGCAAGATGCTTCCGCTGGTGACCGAGGAGAACAGCGTCGTGGGGATAATTGCCATCAGGAACCCGGTAACGGTCTGCTCTTCGGCGGTCGCGGCGTAGTTGGCGACGGCTTCCTTATCGAGCGTAGCCGGGTCAATGCCCAAGCCCGCGCCTGGCTGGACCACATTGGCGACCACCAGCCCGATGATCAGCGCAAGAGTTGAGAAGAAAAAGAAATAGGCGAAAGCCTTGAGCGCCACCGATCCAATGGAACTGGTATCGCGCATCCCGGCGATACCCGTGGCAACGGTCACGAAGATGACCGGGGCAATGATCATCTTCACCAGACTTACAAAGCCATCGCCAAGCGGCTTGAGGGCGATACCTGTGGCAGGGAGAAAATGACCCAACAACGCGCCAGCGACAATGGCGACAAGTACCTGCCCATAAAGCGAACGATACCACGGCTTGCGCGCAGGCACTGCCGAAACTTCTCCATCGCCCATCGTATGCACAGCCTCTCCTGTCGGCCCATGCTTGGTCACGGGTCCTGTTAAGGAGGATAACCCTCCGGATGCAGTGATCAACGGCGGGCCGGAGAAAATTTATAGCATTATAAATCAATCATTTACCTAAAATGTCACTTTGATTAGTCTGTAAATCCGCACAATCGTGTTGCCAATTGTGCGGATTTACGCACAACTGACTTCGGTGAACATTGTCTCATCCCGAAAATCCGGCTGGCGCTTTCTGGCACTTGGCCTGGCAATTCTTGCAGGGTTGATGGCGGTCGTCGTCATCGAACTCGATCGTCAGACACGGCGTTCCGCTGTTTCCGAGGAACGTGAGACGGGACGGAACGATTCGGCGATCCTTGCGGCCGGGCTTCAAGCGGAACTCGACAAGTTCAGTGTTGCTCCGCTGGTGTTGGCGGACGACCCGGAAGTTCGCGCCCTGCTTGGTAATGGCCAGTCCGATCAGAACCACCTCAACATGCGCCTTGAAGCATTGGCCAACCAGACCAAGGCGGCGGCAATTTACCTTATCGATGCGGATGGGCTAACGCTGGCGGCGAGCAACTGGCGGCAGCCAACCTCCTTCGTCGGGTCCAATTACCGGTTTCGCCGCTATTTTGCCGAAGCTTTACGGAGCGGCAAGGCAAGTCAATTCGCGCTTGGCACAGTCAGCCGCAAACCCGGTCTCTATATCGCCCAGTCCGTGCGGGACGGCGACCGTGTAGTCGGCGTTGTTGCGCTGAAGGTCGAATTTGACCGTCTTGAGGCCAGTTGGCGCGAAACGACATCCGGCGTCTTCGTCACCGATGACGACGGTGTGATTTTAATAACCAGCAATGAGGCATGGCGGTTCAGGACCACGCGCCCGGACCTGGCGGTAAGCCGCAATGGTGCCTTTGATCAGCGGCAGTTCGGCATTGATCGGCTTGAGACATTTGACATTGCCCGGGACTTTGGAAGCAAGAGCGTTGCGTCGCGACCGGTCGATGCTGAACAGCCAATCCCATCACTTGGTTGGCATCTTCACCTGCTGGTTGATCCGTCGGAACGGATCGCCGCTGAGGTGGCAGGTCTTCGATTCTACCTTCTGCTCATAGCGGGCGGGTTGATCGGGATTCTCATTGCCGCATATCTCCTGCACAACCGACGGGAGAAGCGGGCCAAGCGTGTCCTCGCGGATCGTACGCACGCGCTGCGCGAGCAGTTAGGGCAAGCCAACCGCCTCGCACTGTTGGGCCAGATCACCGCGGGCGTTGGTCACGAAATCAACCAGCCCGTCGCTGCAGCGCGCGTCTACGCCGAGAACGGGCTGCAACAACTTGATCGCGGCCAGATCGATGATGCGCGGAACAACTTCGGGAAAATTGCCAGCATTACTGAAAAAATCGGCACGATAACTGCGGAACTGCGGAATTTTTCCCGACGCGGTTCTGCCGAAGCCCAGCCTATGCCAGTCGTCCAGCCGATCGATGGTGCCCTGCTGTTGCTGCATGACCGTATCGCGCGAACAGGGACTATTGTGATACATCCGAATGAGGAAGAACTTGCGACCGTGGTTCGATCAGAACCTGTTCAACTCGAACAAGTGCTCGTCAATCTTCTTCAGAACGCGCTGGATGCCAACCCCCAAGGTGGATCGGTTGAGCTGGCTTTGTCGACTGACGCCGAGTTCTGCTATCTTGCTGTGCAGGACGTCGGTCCGGGCCTCGGCGCGATTGGCGAACGCATCTTTCAGCCATTCGCCACGACCAAGATGAATGGTCTCGGCTTGGGTCTGGTCATTTCGCGTGACATCATGCGCGACCTTGGCGGCGATCTTACGGTTGCTCCGTCTGTGCATGGCGCGCGCTTCGTGATGCGGATTCCCCGGGGATGAGCCAATCCGCAACCATTCGGGTCGCGCTTGTCGAAGATGACGATGAATTGCGCGAAGCGACCATCCAGACGCTTGCCCTGGCCGATATTGACGTTGCCGCATTTGCTGACGGCGTGTCTGCACTGGAGGAACTCTCGGAAGATTTCGACGGTGTGGTCGTAAGCGACATACGGATGCCGGGGATCGACGGGCTGGAATTATTTTCGATCCTTTCAGAGCGCGATCCCGAATTACCCGTCATTCTGGTGACCGGCCACGGAGATGTGTCCATGGCAGTCGAAGCCATGAAGCAGGGAGCGGCCGACTTTCTGACCAAGCCTTTCCCGGCATCAGCACTGGTCGAGGCCGTCAAGCGGGCTGCTGCGAAGCGTTCCCTGGTGATCGAGAACCGCCACCTCCGAGACGCACTTCGTCACCGGGAAAGTGCCGGTCTGTTGGGCACTTGCGATGCGGTTCGCCGACTTGATCGGTTGGTAACCGAAGTTGCCCGTACCGATCTCGACGTGCGCGTAACTGGTGGGCCCGGCATGGGCAAATCCAGACTGGCGCAGCGGATCCATGAACTCAGCGCCCGTCATGACCGACCCTTCGTTACAATCGACATGGGCGTATGGTCGAATTCGGACGCCGAGTTGCTGATTTTCGGCCGTGATCGCGCGGCGGGCCTATCCCGGTCGGGCCTTATTGAGCGCGCCCAAGGCGGCACTTTGTTGCTAGATGATGCGGAGACAATTCCCGAGAATTTGCGCGGTCAGATCCGGGCTCTGGTAGAGAAACGTTCGTTCCACCCGCTTGGTGCCGAAAGGCCCCGTGCCGTCGACATTCGGATTATTGCGGCCAAGGGCAGTCAGACATTGACCGCAGGATTGATGGCGGACGGGCTGCTGATCGACCATCTTGGAGGGGTGACGATCTCCATCCCTTCGTTTGAGGAACGGAGAGAGGATCTGGCCGTCATCTTCCGATATTTCATAGCCCAGTTCGAGCGAGAATTCAGCACCACCTCGCAGCCACTTACGAGCGAGGAATGGAACTTTCTGTTGCGCCATGATTGGCCCGGTGGTGTGCGGGAGGTGCGCGACTTCGCGCGGGCATTTGTGTTGGGGCTGACACGGCTCGCTGGTCCCAATTCGGAATTTGCGACTGCAAATTCCAGCCTTCAGCAACTCGTCGCGGATTTCGAGAAGACTGTCCTGGAGGACACACTTACGATTGCCAAAGGGCAAATCAGCAAAGTTCAGTCACTCCTGTCGATCAAGCGTAAAACGCTTTATGACAAGCTTTCGAGATATGCGATCAATCCGAAAGACTTTCGCTAAGGCGTGACTTGCCGCCCATTGCCCAAGTGACGTGAGGCAAAGGCCATCGGCCACGGCTTTTGAGAAACGGGCGTTGACGTAATTCGGATCGGTCCACGCATCGTGAAAGCGCTTGACCTTGACATCATGTTAAGGTGCATTGGGTCTCTCGGCAAAGGAGAAAGCCGATGACGAAATACGGCCAATACCATCATGACGCCGGTCACCATGGGCCTGCGCATTCCGATGATGATGCCAATACGACAGATCCGGTCTGCGGCATGACCGTGGACCCGGACAATTCGCCCCATCATGCCAGGCATGGCAGCCATCAATATCATTTCTGTAGCGCATCCTGCCTGACAAAGTTCAGGGCCGATCCCGATCGCTGGCTCGAGCCAAATGGGAATGAACATCTGGAATCGGTGCCTGAGGGAACCATGTGGACATGCCCAATGCATCCCGAGGTGCGGCAGGACCATCCGGGAGCGTGCCCCATCTGCGGTATGGCGCTGGAACCTGAAATCGCGATGGCTGATGCGGGCCCAAGCGAAGAACTGCTCGACATGACGCGCCGTTTCTGGATCGGGCTGGTTCTGGCATTGCCTGTATTTATTCTGGAAATGGGCAGCCACCTTTTCCCGGCGCTGCATGATCTTGTGCCGATGGATGTATCGGCCTGGTTGCAGTTTGGTCTCGCAACACCGGTTGTGCTGTGGGCAGGCTGGCCGTTTTTCCGACGTGCATGGACTTCGCTCGTCAGCCGGCATCTCAACATGTTTACACTGATCGGGATGGGGACCGGTATTGCGTGGCTATACAGCGTCGTCGCTCTGATGATCCCCGATGTCTTCCCGCCAGCATTCAAAGGACCTGGCGGACAGGTTCCGGTCTATTTCGAGGCCGCGTCCGTAATCGTAGTGCTCGTCTTGCTTGGTCAGGTGCTTGAGCTGCGCGCTCGAGAACGTACCTCTGGCGCAATCAAGGCGTTGCTCGGTCTGGCCCCCAAGGCCGCGCATCGAATTGCGGATGACGGAACGGAAACCGAAGTGCCTTTGGAAGACGTCATGGTCGGGGATCATTTGCGGGTCCGGCCCGGAGAGAAAGTCCCCGTGGATGGCGAAGTAACCAGTGGCCACGCGACTTTGGATGAGTCGCTGGTTACCGGCGAATCCATGCCTCTTGCAAAGACCGTGGGTGACCGCGTGATTGGCGGTACCATAAATCAGGCCGGGTCCTTGATCATCCAGGCAAAGGCTGTGGGCCGCGACACGATGCTGTCCCGGATTGTTCAAATGGTCGCAGAAGCGCAGCGTTCTCGTGCTCCTATACAGCGTTTGGCTGATCAGGTCGCAGGTTGGTTCGTCCCAATCGTGTTATCGGTTGCGGTGGTAGCATTCGCCGCCTGGTCGATCTGGGGCCCGGAACCCCGGTTCACCTATGGTCTGGTCGCGGCGGTTGCCGTACTGATTATCGCCTGCCCTTGCGCGCTGGGATTGGCTACGCCGATGTCAATAATGGTCGGTATCGGACGCGGAGCCAGCCTTGGCGTTTTGATCAAGGATGCCGCCGCTCTGGAGCGGCTTGAAAAGATCGATACGCTGGTGGTTGATAAAACCGGCACGCTTACGGAAGGTAAGCCTGCACTCGCACGTATCGTTTGCGCATCGGATTGGGATGAGCAGGAACTCCTTCGTCTGGCGGCCGCGATTGAGCGCGCGTCAGAACATCCCTTGGCAAGGGCAATCGTAGTTGGAGCAGAAGCGCGAAAGATTGCCATTCCGAACGCGCATGACTTCGAGGCTCAAACGGGCAAGGGAACCTCGGGCATGGTCGAAAGTCATCGGGTGTCTCTCGGGAACGCGCGGTTCATGGCCGAAATTGATGTTTCGATCACACTGATGGAGCAAGCCGCAGAAGACCTTCGTGCAGAAGGCGCGACAGCCATATTTGTGGCAATCGACGGCAAGGTGGCGGGCGTCTTTGCCGTTGCGGATCCGGTTAAATCCAGCACACCTGCCGCTCTGGCTGCGTTGCGTGATGCAGGCATCCGGATCGTCATGATGACCGGCGATAATCGAACAACGGCCGAAGCAGTGGCAAAACGCCTGGGCATTACGGAAATCGAAGCCGATGTTTTGCCCGATCGCAAAAGTGAGGTCGTAGGCAGGATGCGCGATCAGGGTAACGTCGTTGCCATGGCCGGAGACGGGGTGAATGACGCCCCTGCTTTGGCGACGGCCGACGTCGGCATCGCAATGGGTTCCGGAACCGATGTTGCGATGGAGAGCGCTGGCGTTACATTGTTGAAGGGCGATTTAACCGGCATCGTGTCGGCTATCGGTCTCAGCCGCAAGACAATGGCAAATATCCGCCAGAACCTGTTCTTCGCATTCTTTTACAATGCGCTGGGAGTGCCGGTGGCGGCAGGTGTCCTTTATCCTGCATTCGGGATTTTGCTCTCACCGATCATTGCTGCGGGCGCAATGTCGCTTTCATCGGTCAGTGTGATCGGCAACGCGCTCCGCCTTAACCGGGTGAAATTATGAACATCGGCAAGGCGTCCCGCGCCAGCGGCGTATCCGGGCGAATGATACGCCATTATGAAAGTATCGGACTGATCCCGCCGCCAGCGCGGCGGGATTCAGGCTACCGCGATTATTCCGATGCCGATGTTCACCGCTTGCGATTTGCGGCTAATGCCCGCGACCTTGGATTTCCTATCGACGAAATACGTGAATTGCTGAGCTTGTGGGAGGACGATCAGCGGACAAGTTCGGATGTCAAGCAATTGGCACTTGCAAGAGCAGCCGAATTGGGGAGGAAAGCCGAAGCGCTAGCCGCCATGCGAGGCACTTTGCTCGATTTGGCCGCCAAATGCCATGGCGGTGACCGCCCCGACTGCCCCATCATTGAATCGATCTCTGGAGCAAGCCCAAGCCCAGCAAATCAAACTTGCCGCTTTCCAGCACCGTGAATCGCAATCGAGCCACCGTCCTGATGCATGGTTTGGAAAGCAGGTTCGGGCATAAGCCGTCAAAACCGATAAATTGAGACTAAAGTCGGGAATTCATCAGGAAATCGTCAGGTCTTCATCATTAGCTGGCGGCGTATTTTCGCTAAGCTCGGGCTCTCTGAAAAGGAGTGCTTGAACATGAAGAAACTACTTATTGTTGCAGCTCTTGCCGCTTTCTCGACGCAGGTCTTTGCCCATCAGACTGGCATACCATACTCGACCCGCGGGGAATGCGAATCTGCCTATGCTGAATTCAGCAAGTTTGATCGGGAACGCCTTTCCGGACTGGGCTTCACGCCTGGCGAAGCCCAGCGAACCTTCCGGGAGCTGTTTCGGTGCCAGTATGATGCGAACTCTGAAACCTGGTACATCGTATTGGTCGGAGAATTCTGATCGCATTGTCTGCCCCCCGACCGTTTGCTGGTCAGGGGGCGGGCATCGGCGCGAGTGTTTCGACCGCACCTCAAAGCCAATGCATCAACCAATCGTCTGCTAGGTCGATCGGAAATCCACCTCCCTCGGCGAGACCTTAGAATGCCCTGGTAAATCCGAATTCTGTCCGGACTTTTCGGAAGTCATAGATTTCAATGGTGCTGCGGTTGCGTTCCAGTGTTGCCCGGACAAAGGGTGCAAAGGTTCCGATCCGTAAATTGCGAAACGTTGCGCCGAGGCTGGCCCGGTAGAGATGATCGGAGCGCGTACGGGGGAACAAGAGCAACCTTTCGTCGGCTTTCAACCGCCCATAACTGAGTGTTGCAAATAGTGTTGTGGCGCCCAATTCCCGATATCCCGACACAGAAACCTGCCCGGACCAACTTGAATATCCGGGATCGTGCAGCGCTTGTCGTTCACCGCTGGCCGTGATGCCAAAGCCTGCCCGGCTGGAAAAGGCACGTTCATAACCTACAGAGCCTGAGTAGGTTTGGCCGTCCAGAAGCGGGTTGAGGTGATTGTCGACCAATGCAAGATTTGCTGCGGCACGAAGTTGTGCCGTGCGGCCGAGTGAACGGGAGAAATTTACGCCGATTGTTTCCGACTGGGAATATGCGCTTCCTCCGAACCAGCGCCACAATCCCCCTGCTTCAATCGAAAGCCGGTCAGCTCCGAAATTGAATTCCGGGCCAGTTGTGAACGCAAGGGCAAAGTCGTTGAATTTCTGGCGCCCATAGATGTCGGCCGAACCTGATGCACGCGCCAACACATTCGCGGACACGCTCAAGGGCAGGCGTGCATAGGTCTGCCCACGCAGGGAAATCCCCACACCCGAACGTTCTTTGGCGTTTTCGTCCAAGGTGAAATCACCCAGAACCGTCCCAAGTGACTGTGACCGCGTGGCCCGATTGATGTTGCTGTCGGGGGCAATGGCAAATTCGATTGTGGCACCCAGCGGTTTGCGGGCGCGAAGCGCAGCCGAGTAGCGATCCACAAATCGTGCAACTTCGGGCGGTAATCCGCCTGCCTGCGCCTCCCGCAATGTGCGCCGTGCACCGGCATCATCGCCCATAATGTCGAGTATGTGGGCCAGCTCCAGACGGACCCGCTGCGCACCCGGCTGCTCGTCAAGAATTTTGCGTAACAAAATCGCCGCTTCCGTTGGCCTTTGGCGCCTTACCAGCAGCATGGCGAGAAGGAAGCGCGCCTCGCTGCGAACCTCTACCGTAGGGTCGTCAAGAAGCGCATGGTACGTTGTCTCCGCGGTTGCAAAGTCGCCCGAACGAACAGCGCTTTCGGCAAACTCCAGCAATTGCTGGGCCGTCATCGCAACGGCACCTACTTGGACTTTCGGGCCGGTTTCGCTGGCCGATGCCTGGGCCGCACACGGTGGCGCAGGCAAAGCGATGCAGTATGCCGAAGCGCATAACCCCGCTCGGAAAAGCCGATCCATTTGCAGCCGCCGTCAGTTGCGCTTGCCCAATATCACGCCGCCCGCATTCATCCATGCGCGGTGCTCTGGATTGTAGAAGGGAATCTGAAATTGCACGGCCATTTCGTTCGCGGATGGGCCGGCGAACAGGCCTGAAAAGCTACCGTCCCTGGGCGCGCCCTGGCTTGCCAAATTGCCGCTGAACGTAGTGCTTCCGCGCGCGAATAGGGTATTGGTTAGTGTGTATGTGACATCATCATAAGTGCAGCCCATAAAGCAGCGCATCGAGGCCTTCACATCGCCAGAAAGGCTGGCACTGGCGAAGTCGAAATTGAAATTGGCGGTCCCTTCGAGCCAGGTTCCATACGCATCACCCTGAAAATTGCCAAATAACTCTCCGGTGTATCGTGCGGTCCCGGTTATCGGAACATCCCCCGGTTTTGTCGGCTGCACTACGGAAAATGCACCGTATGCAACAGTATTGACGCCGGTGGAGGCAGAGGTTTCCACATAGAAGCCGATCAGCGAGGCATATTTATAGCGCGAAGTTGATGCGCTTGTTTCGCTGATATGAAATGCCGAACCAAGATAATCACCTGGCATTTTGTTTGAAGGCGTAGCCGGAATGCCCAGGCCCCAATAGGAATTCACCTTTTCACCTGTCTGCATGAGCTGCCCTGATCCGATGAGCGGTGCCGTTACGAGATAGCTTCCGGTCGCCTGATCATAAGTAATGGTGAGACCGTCGGCGTCGGCTTCGTGCACTTTTTGCGCGCCCTGAACATTGGGCTTGTAATCAAACTGCCAGCCTTTGCCGATCGTGGTCAGATCCGGATTATACAAGGGTTCGGCAAAGATTTTTGCTGCAACGGGTTGGAAGGGCGGTGGAGTCGGTGTCGGTGTTGGAGCCGGTGTTGGAGCCGGTGTCGGAGCCGGTGGGGGCGGGGCAGAAGTGATGCCCCGACCGGCCCCGCCGCCACCTCCGCATGCCGACAGCGATGCTATCATGAGGGCGGAAAGAGATGCGTTGCGGATCATCGAATGGTTCATGTGAGCCTCCATTGAAGTGAAATACTGGTGTTAGAATCCAGCCCGGATGCCGATGTTGACATTGTGGCCCCAGTGTTCTCAGATGTGTTCTCGGATGTGTTCGGGGACGAGTTTGCGGACGTGTTCGGATCCGGGCACATCTCGGAAATGGACCATGCCTGCATCAAGCCACCGATATTGTGTAGTCAGCGCCGTCGGTTCAGAGATTTGGTGCGCTGCGCCAGTGTTCAGCATGTTCTGTATCTGAGCAAAGCCGGTGAGTTTCGGCAGGCTAACCGAACGGGTATGAAATTCTTGAGACTGACCGAGTCCGCCCGATGCGGCGACATACCAGTCGCCCTCCTCAGACGCGTTGGCTGGCGAATAAGTAATGCTGGCGAAGAACGCGAATGCAGCTATCTTGGGTTGCAATTTCATTGCAGGATTTCCTGTTAGTGTCCGGCGAAGTTTCGCGGGTTCTGCAGGAAGAGTGAATGATGGAGCGATGACGATTGGCTGATGATTTGCCGATGACGGGTGCACCAGCGGATAGCCAATCCGACCCGCCGGATATCGTGGCGCTCGCCCATCGGCAGGATTTCGATCTTGGGAATGCAATCATTCGCCCTTCGATCCGGACGATTGATGGACCTGTAGGGCCCGTGACATGCGAACCGCGGGTCATGCAGGTGTTGCTCGCGCTGGTTGACGCGCACTCAGCCGTGCTGTCGAGAGACGATCTCTTGAGGCTTTGCTGGGACGGGCGGATCGTTGGGGATGACGCCGTCAATCGCGCAATCGCGGCGGTCCGGCGCGCCGGTGCGGCGGCAGGCGCGGATTTCAACGTCGAAACGATCCCGCGTATCGGCTACCGAATTGCATTGGACGACTTGGTGCCCCACGATGGTGGTGATCAAGAACGGGTTGACCCTGGCAATGGTCATGGGCCCCACACCTTGGCTGGTGTGTCACGAAGAAATCTGATCCTTGGGTCGGCATCGGCTGTAGCGGTGCTGAGTGCAGGAACCTGGGGTTTCGGATACTGGCGCGAAAGCAGCGAATATCAGGGCAAGGTCGAACAGGCACGGCGGATGCTCAACACAGCGGACGGATTGGAAAAGGCCCAAGCGGCGCTTGAGGACATTGTCGCCAAATGGCCCAACCGAGCCGAAGCCTGGGGCCTACTGGCCCATGCGAGGTACCAGTCGGCAGAAATGGTCCCATTTCAGCGAACTGGAGCGATGGTGAATGCCAGTGAGCAGGCTGCAGGCCGGGCACTGGCGATTGACGCAGATCAGAGTGATGCGCTTCTTGCAATGGCCCTGCTTCGTTTCAGTCTGTCCGATTGGCTGCCAACGGAAAAGCAGATCCGCAGGGTCATCGAACTCGCGCCGACCAACATTGCCGCAATCGAATTTCTTGCCGTATTGTTGCAGTGCCTTGGCCGGTGCCGGGAATCGCGTGAGTGGCTGGACCGGGCGATTGCGATCGCGCCGATGCAGCCTACGCTCCTTTTCAAAAAGGCCCTGAAGCACTGGATTTTTGGCGAAGTAGGCGAAGCGGACCGGGTCATAGACGGCGCGCTGCAATTATGGCCGAGGAATGAATGGGTCTGGAATACGCGCCTGATGATCTACGCGTTTACCGGCAGGCCACTGGCTGCGATTTCGATGTTGGACGATGCTGCGAACCGCCCTTCGTCGATGATGACCGGTACCGCAAATGTGTGGCGAACAGCCCTCAGGGCAATGGACAGCCGGTCGCCATCCAGCATCGCCGCGGCGCGTGAAATCATCGTCAAATCGGCGCCCCACGGGCCTGCAAATGCGGGGCAAGGCGTGATGCTTTTGTCCTCACTTGGTGAACTGGATGCGGCTTTCGAGATCGCCAACGGGCTTTTACTTGCGCGCGGCGGTAATGTCGGATCGCTACAGGCCAGTATCGACGGGCGGTTGATTAACAGTCAGAGCTGGCGGCGCACACAATGGCTGTTCATTCCCGCCACTTCGGCGATGCGGGAAGATGCGCGCTTCACCGGGCTATGTGAAGGCCTCGGACTGATCGATTATTGGCGAGCGAGCGGCACTTGGCCTGACAAATTTGTGCGTGGTACGTTGAAGAATGGCATCGGCTGATTGATCAGAACCGCGATTCCATTCCGATTCCCAATTCACGTGGATCGCCTGCTGTCGCCAGCCAGGTTGGAAAGCCGAATTCATAGGTCAGGTGAAATTCGTCGAACATATTGCGGGCATACCCGAACACGGTGAGGCCGCCTTTGGTCCATGCGATCTTGGCATCGAGAGTTGTCGATCCGTTGATTTTGCGCGAAGCCGTTTCCAGATCATCGCTGAAGTAGCTGCTGTTGCTGCGTATCTGTGCAGAGACCAGCAGCGATTTGATTGGTGACCACGCTACAGACGCCGATCCGCTGAAATGAGGTGAGCGCTGGAATTGCTTGCCGAGCATCGGATCGGAGAGAAGGATCGTGCGGGTTATCCGGGTGTCCAGCAAACCGACTGCAGCCTTGACCGAGAGGTCTGCGGACAATTTCCAATTCGCGTCCAGTTCAAGGCCCCGGCTCCAGGCGCGGGGCGCATTGTCAACCTGTGCGGTTGAAGCCACAAGCCCGCCAGGCAAGAGCACTTCGACAATTTGGGTTCGCTGGGTATCACGCAGCGCGTAATGGAAGATGTTTGCGGACAGTTCGAACCTTCCCCCCGCCAGCCGCGCCCGTGTATAAATTTCGAAATCCCATAATCTCTCGGCACCGAAAGCCTCGACCCGAGCGCGGTTTGCATTGAGATTGACGCCGCCGGGATTGAAAGCGCGCTGGGCCAGGACACCTACGCGCAATTCTGGGGAGATATCCCAGTCGAGGGCAAATTTGGGCAGCCATGCTGTGAAGGTGCGGTCATAATCGAGGGGCAAATTGATTGCATTGCCTGCCAGTACACCACGCCTGACTTGCCGGTCATGCTGGTAACGCAAACCCAGATTCAAGGTCACCGTTGAAGTGAGCGGGAGCGAGCCCTCTCCGAACAATCCGAAACTGTCCTGTGTGTCGGAAAAGGCGCCGGAACCCAGGACCAGCGGAAATGCTGCGAGGTCGATAGTCTGGTCAAGCAGCGCGCGGGTATAATTGGATCCGGCGGTTAAAGTCGTTCCGGTACCGGAACGCCAGAGGATCACCGGTTCAAGGGAAAAGTCCTTGGTGTCGATGTCCGCAACGCCGAAACCCTGCGGTGCATTACGCCGCACACCGGCTGTGCCATAGCTAACCGTTGTACGCGCTTCGAATTCTCCGGACGGCTGGTAGGATAGCCGGCCTGTCAAGGAATCGACCGAAACCGCAAAAATGCCATAGGTGGCATTGGGGTTCCGGCGTGCCTCATAAGGCGCTTCAATGCCTTCGACTTGCGGCATCTGCGAGTGAACATGGGAATAGATCACGCTCAACTGCGTATCTGGCAGCGCTGCGGGTTGAGCCAGCAACTTCAGCCGGATTGTCTCGGAATCGTCCCGGTTAGGGTCGATCCCGATGGCTGCATTGGTAATCCGGCTGGCCGTCTGGCTGCGCCGGACATCGCCGCTGATCCGCATGGCCAATTGTTCGTCAATAAGCGGGCCGGAAATTACGGCGGATGCATGCTGCGTTGTTGATTCGCCGATCACCAATCGAAAGGCACCTTCCCAGTCAAATTCGGGTGCCCTGGTTTCAACGAAGATTGCTCCCGCAATCGAATTGCGGCCCTGGGTGGTCGTTTGCGGACTGCGAAACACTTCGACCCGCTCCACATCCCACACCGATGTCAGGCCGAAGGCTAGTTCATAATAGGTAGCCGACCGACCATCGATCGTGATTGTCGTTCGCGGCCTGGTGCCGGAGAGGAAAGCGGGCAGATCCCGCACAACACCGGTTGAATCCTGCCCTCTGATTGTGGGGCCTTCTCCGCCAGAGCCGAGCTGTAGGTTCGGGATTGATTGCAAAACCTGCTCGATCCGGTCCGGCGCAGCTTCATTGGCCAATTGCCGTTTATCGTGGACAGCTACGCTTGACGCGGTTTCATGCGTGCTTCGGGAAATCCGTTCTCCCGTGACGACAATATCGTGCCGCGTATCGGTTTCAGCCTGCACCGATGGTATCGCTGCGGCGGATGCCAGGAGATAAGCAAGGTTCACAGCGCATGGGTATTCACTGGAACGAGAAAATTGCAACAGTTGGTAACCGGCACGCTGGGGCCGCAGCTGTATTTGTCGGACTCTCGCCTCGCGCGGCTCGGCAATTTCTATCGCAGTAGTTTGGGCAAAATCGGGTTAGACCATGATGCTCATTGGCCGACCGGGATGATCCCGGTATGATTTACGGTCACCAGTGCTGTCGGCCCAGATCCGCTGGCAAGGTTTCGGATTGGCAATTTCTGAAGGGAGCGCGGTAGATTATGGAGCTTTCGATGCTTGATGGGCAATCGGACGATTCCGCTCCTTACACAGGTGACTTCCGGGAAGCTGCGAGTGGTTCAGCGCGCCTTGCCGAAATTGGGACGACACCGGAAGCTTCCCCTGTGGTTCGGATCAGTCTCAAAAGTCAGGAATTCCGCAACACAGTGCTTCGCTATTGGATGGAGCTTCGCGAGTCAGAGGCCCCACCCAGTCACCGCAAGTTTATCCGCAAATCGGAGGCGCCATTCTCCGAAGATAGTTTCATGGTGATGCTCGCCGGATCGGACGGGGCACCGGAAGTGGTTTCGATCGGCCAGCACGCGCGCAAGAAGTTCCGGATCGATCGGACCGTTCCTTTTTCTCTGTACGGAATCAACGAACCGGTTCTCACCCAGTTGGCCGGTCACATCGAAGCTGTGGCAGCAAGGCGCAAACCCAGCGTCGTAACGATCGCCTTTTCCAAGGAGGCGAAGCAAGTCGGCTCGCTGGAAGGCGTTCTGCTGCCCTTTGCCGGTTCGCAGGGTGAAATAGAGAGTGTCTACTGCGCTTTTAACTGGCGCGGCGCAGGTTTGGACAAAGTGGCCAGACCGGCGGGTGCCGAAGCG
>JAHEAV010000030.1:5381-20784 GCA_024642565.1 Erythrobacter sp. | reverse complement strand
GCCCATCAAAAGGCGATAAATCTTTGGTCCGAAGACATTATCCGGTATTAGCAGTCATTTCTAACTGTTATTCCGAACCTGATGGTAGGTTCCCACGCGTTACGCACCCGTGCGCCACTAACCCCGAAGGGTTCGTTCGACTTGCATGTGTTAGGCATGCCGCCAGCGTTCGTTCTGAGCCAGGATCAAACTCTCAAGTTTATGTTACGAACCATCCGGCACGATCCGAAGATCATCAACCGTTTGGCCCGAATTTCGGGAGCCGATACCTGCACTTGTCAAACGTATATGGATACGAAGGACATGTCCAAACCAACCAAGCGTGAGCTTGGAAGGAGTGTTAAGGCATCGACTTAATTAACCGGTATCCGGAGCCCAAAAGCCCCCGGACCGGGCGCCGTCGCCCACATGTCCCTTCATCTAAAACTAACAATGTCAAAGAGCCATCCAACACAAGAAGCGGACAACAATGGCTCCCCGATATGAGACCGGGGGACTAGTTGTCCGTTTATATTGGCGACCGTTGCGTTGGAGGCGGTGTAAACCGTCAGCGCCGCGTCGGTGGAGTGGCTTCTATGAGCGAGTTGGGATTCGGTCAACGGCTTTTTGCAATTTTATTTCAAAATGCAAAATAAGTGAGATACAACAAGATGTTAGAAGACCTTTTCAGTCAAGGCTTCTCGCCCTCCTCAGGCTACCTTTGTACTCTGAGCCACTGATTTCGCCAAAATCGACCCGATTCAGCGTGAATCATGGAATCAAAATGAACACTAAGACCGGCGATTTGTTCACGATTCCGGGTTAACGCGGGTTTTGAGATGCTAGACCGCAACGAATCACGGATTGACCCCACCTACCTGGCCGATTCCGGCTTTGCCCGGCGCGTGCGCAGTGCACTTGTATGGCGTTGGGGGAGCCAAGTGCTGGCCCAGGCGATTACATGGGCCTCGACACTGGCGGTTGTCCGGTTGCTGGAACCCAGCGACTATGGCCTGTTCGCCATGACCCAAGTTGTGCTCGCAGCACTCACTTTCCTCAATGGCTACAGCTTTGCCACGTCGCTCATCCAGTCTGACGAGATCGACGACCGTCGCGTGTCCCAGGTATTCGGTATGCTGTTGCTGGCCAATGGCCTGCTGGCAGCAGCTCAATTCCTGCTCGCGCCCGTGGCCGCTGCTTATTACGGACAACCCTTGGTGGCGGACATGCTGCGGATCCAGGCTGCCCTGTTTCTGGCGACTCCGTTCATAGCGCTTCCATCGGCGTTACTTGCGCGGCGTATCGAATTTCGAAACCAGGGCATGGTCAACCTCCTGTGCGCGCTGGTCGGAGCGTCTGTCGCGCTAGCCCTCGCATGGATGGGGTTTGGCGTCTGGTCGCTGGTCTATGCCCCGCTGGCCATGGCGGCAACCCGGGCAGCTGGGCTGACAATCGCCGCGCGCCTGCTGGTCTGGCCGACCTTCGACTTCCGCGGTGCGGGCGACATACTTTCATTTGGGGGCGCACTGACCTTGTGCCAGCTGTTCTGGATCATGCAGAGCCAAAGCGACATCTTTATCGCCGGCCGCGTATTCGGCCCTCATGATCTGGGCCTTTACTCCGAAGCGCTATTTCTCACACTCATTGTCACAGGCCGTTTTCTGCCTCCGATTAACGAGGTGTCTTATCCGGCTTATGCGGAGCTGAAGAAATCCGGTCGGCCCCTATCCTCCTTCTTCCTTCGCACATTGCGCACGGTGCTGTTGGTCACCGCGCCGATCTATGCCGGTCTGGCGCTGACAGCGGACGCGGCCATCCTGACCTTGTTCGGGCCGAAGTGGATTGAGATGGCCCCGATCGTGGCCGGGCTATCCATCGCCATGCCGGCGATGGCGCTGCAGATCGTCTGCTCGCCGGCAACCAATGCTCTGGGCAAGACACGGATCTATGTGGCGACCAGCGCAATCGGTGCAGTGCTCTACCCTTCGTTATTCATGGTCGGCATTGCTTATGGCCCGATGGGGCTTGTCCACGCGTGGTGGATAGCGGCGCCTTCTCTGCTGCTTGTAACACTGGGACTCACCCTGCCGGCCGTCGGCGTTCCATTTGGCAAGTTGCTGGCGGAATTGACTCCGGTGGTCTTTGCCTGCGGTGTGATGTCGATTGCCGTTATGGCGGTGAAAGCAGCGCTAGGAACGGCATCGCCACATCTCTCTCTGCTGGTGATGGTCCCGGCAGGAGCGATCACTTATGGCGCAACGCTGTGGCTGTTCTGGCCGCCATTGTTGCGCGAAACCTGGGCCATGCTGCGCCAAAGCGATTCCGCTGTACTGACCAACTGACTTTTTGGCTCGATCAGCGAATTTGGTCGCCGCGTCCCTGTTGTGGTATTGTGCCAGCTGTAACAAGGAAGGAAAGCGGCCATGCCCCTCTGGACATTGGTACACGTGGGTCTGCTGGGAAGTCTGGTGTTGCAGTCATCGCCGGCGCCAGTCGATCCGTTGCAGCCTTCTACCACACCGACAGAATTCATCACCAGCATGCAGGACCGGTATGACCGGATGACCGTGCCGGTTACTATCGAAGGCCAAGGCCCGTACCGGTTCATGATCGATACAGGATCACAGGCCACCGTGGTCACGCGGGCCTTGAGTGAGAAGCTGCAATTGCCCCAGATCGGCAATGCCACAGTCGTGGGCATGGCCAGCACTGCACGGGTTAAGCTGGTTGCGCTGGACGGGCTGGAATTTGCCGCCCGGGTGTTCGACAATATCGAGGCCCCGCAACTGGAAGCTTACCATATCGGCGCCGATGGCATACTCGGTCTCGACAGTCTGCAAGACATGCGGGTGCAGATCAATTTTCGCGAAGATACAATTGCAGTCGACGAAGCCCGCAGGCTGGGCGGCAATCGCGGCTTTGAAATCGTGGTTCGTGCGCGCCGCAAGCTTGGCAGGTTGATCATCACCGACGCCCAGATTGACGGGGTCAGGACCGACGTGATTCTCGACACAGGTGCCCAGTGGAGCATTGCCAACCTGGCACTCAAGCGGAAATTGCGCGCCAACCGCAGCGAAGTGGCCAGCAGCATGGATGTGAACGGTAATCTGTTGACCGGGACCCGGGACTTTGCGCGGGTTATCAAGATCAAGGGAATGCGCCTGGAGAATGTGCCAATCGTGTTTACAGACAGCCCGGCGTTCGATGCCCTGGAACTGAGTGAGAAACCCGCCCTGATCCTGGGAATGAGCAGCCTCCGGGCATTCGACCGGGTCGCGATCGATTTTTCATCACGGGAAGTATTGTTCGATCTTCCGCCTTCATCCCAGACAAACATCGAAATCCGGATGATCGACAAGGCATCGATCCTCTGAGCGAAAGGCAGCTATCTCGGCGGGATCGCCACTGACCATTGCCTAATCCGTTGCCCCGCCCCAGATGGGGGCAATGCCGCCCGACAATATCTCTTCCCCGCCTGCCGGATATGACGGCTGGGGAACATTGCGCCGGTTTCTGCCCTATTTATGGCCGCGTGATAATACGGGGTTGCGTTGGCGGATAGTCATCGCTGTGGCGATGGTGCTTGCGTCCACGGCGACGCAGATGACTTTGCCCTACCTGCTCAAATGGGCAGTCGATGCAATGACCGTCACCGGGCCGCGCATTGTTCAGTTCGCCCTGCTTTATGTTCTGGCCTACGCGATGGGCCGCTTCGTCCAAACCGGCTTCGACAATCTGCGCAATATCGTGTTCGAACGCGTGGGGCAGGATGCGACCCGCGCGCTGGCGGAAAACGTCTTTGGTCAACTCCACCGCTTATCCCTGCGTTTCCACCTGTCGCGGCGGACCGGCGAAGTGACCAAGACGATCGAACGCGGAACCAAGAGCATCGACACGATGCTGTATTTCCTGCTGTTCAATATTGCGCCTACGGTTCTCCAGCTCGGCATTGTCGCGGTCATCTTCTATCTCAATTTCGGGTGGGGCCTGGTCGCTGCGACAGCCGTGGCCATTGCAGCCTATATCCTTGTTACCCGCATCATTACCGAATGGCGCACAAAGTTGCGGGAGCAGATGAACCAGCTCGATGGAAAGGCGCTGGCCCATGCGGTCGATGCTCTTCTCAACTACGAAACGGTAAAATACTTTGGTGCCGAAGGGCGTGAACAGGAACGCTATGCCCGCTCCACTCGGGCCTATGCCGAAGCTGCCGTAAAGAGTGAAAACAGCCTGGGTTTGCTGAATGTCGCGCAAGCGGTGGTCGTCAATCTGCTTATGGCGGGTGCGCTTGCCTATACGGTTTATGGCTGGTGGCATGGGCGCTTCACAGCGGGTCAGTTGGTTTTTGTTCAGACCTACCTGACCCAATTGTTTCGCCCGCTGGACATGCTCGGCATGGTCTATCGCACGATCCGGCAGGGCATGATCGATATGGCCGCCATGTTTTCCCTGCTGGATGCCGAGATTGAGGTTCAGGATATTCCCAGCGCCCCGGCGCTCGCGATTCGCAAACCAACCGTCACGTTTGAAAACGTGGTATTTGGGTATGATCCCGACCGAACGATTCTGCATGGCCTGTCTTTCCATGTGCCGGCAGGCAAGCAGATCGCGGTCGTCGGTCCATCCGGCGCCGGCAAATCTACCATCGCTCGATTGCTCTTCCGCTTTTACGATCCATGGTCCGGCCGGATATTGATCGACGGTCAGGATATAACTCAGGTGACGCAGGAAAGCCTGCGCGCCGCGATTGGTATTGTCCCGCAGGATAGCGTGCTGTTCAACGACACGATTGGCTACAACATCGCTTATGGCCGCGAAGGCGCGACCCAGGGCGATGTCGAAATTGCCGCCCGCGGCGCGGCAATTTTGCCGTTCATCAAGCAACTGCCCAAAGGCTTCGATACCGAAGTGGGGGAGCGGGGATTGAAACTGTCCGGCGGCGAAAAACAGCGTGTCGCCATTGCCCGGACACTGGTCAAGAACCCACCGATACTGGTGCTGGACGAAGCGACCAGCGCACTGGATTCACGCACTGAAAAAGACATTCTTGCGACCTTGCATCAGGTTTCCGAAAACCGCACCAGCCTGTCCATTGCGCACCGCCTGTCGACCATTGCCGATGCCGACGAGATCCTGGTGCTCGACCACGGACTGGTGGCGGAGCAAGGCCGGCATTCAGCGCTTCTCGAAATGGGCGGACTTTACGCAGAAATGTGGAACCGCCAGCAGAATGAAATTGTCCCGGAAGCCGGCGGCGCAACCGAGGCAGCCGAGTAGGCAGACAAACTATCCGCTGCTCGGAAAACGGTCGCACTGCGGCAAATCGGCCAGTAACTCCTCCCACTTCAGGGCATCGGCCATCTGGACATGGATTGTCGGTGGATAGTTTTCCGCATCGTCAAGCGTAGCGGTCTGGATATCGAGCATCCCGGGCAACGCGTTTTCGTTCGTGTACCACAGACCTGTGCCGCATTTTCCGCAGAAGAATCGCTGCGCGTCTGCGGAAGATCGGTACATTTCAGGATGGCCCTGCTCAATTGCAAAATCATCGGCGGCGACACCGATCCACGGCACGCCGGGCGAACCGGCGCAGCGGCGGCAGTCTGTGCAATGGCAAACCGAACTGTGCCGTACCCCGCCCCGGAAACTGTAGACGATGGCACCGCAGTGGCAGCGGCCAGTGGGCATGGCGATCCTCCTCAAATGTGAGGAGGCATCCTAGCACAATTTGCCGTCAGAGGATGTATTTCGAAAGATCGCTGTTGCCCGCAAGATCGGTCAACCGCTCACGCACATAGACCGCGTCGATGGTGACGATCTGGCCTTTCAGATCTTCGGCATCGAAGCTCACATCTTCAATCAGCTTTTCCATTACAGTCTGCAAACGCCGCGCACCAATGTTCTCGACACTTTCGTTCACCTGAGCCGCGATCTTGGCAATTTCAGCAACTGCATCTTCGGTAATGTCGAGCGTGACATCTTCAGTGCCGATCAGCGCTGTATATTGGGTCACAAGATTCGCGCGGGTTTCACTGAGAATACGGACAAAGTCTTCTTCCGTCAGCGCCCGCAATTCAACCCGGATCGGCAGACGGCCTTGCAGTTCGGGAAGCATGTCGCTGGGCTTGGCGACATGGAATGCCCCGCTGGCAATGAACAGGACATGGTCGGTTTTCATCGGGCCATATTTGGTTGCAACCGTGGTTCCTTCGATCAGTGGCAGCAAGTCGCGCTGCACACCCTCTCGGCTGACTGAACCGCCGCGAACGTCGCTGACCGCAATCTTGTCGATTTCATCGAGAAAGACGATTCCATTTGTTTCTGCATTGGCAAGCGCAACGCGGGCGACGTCATCCTGATCCATGCGTTTTTCAGCTTCTTCATCGACCAGCTTGTCCCAAGCTTCGGGCACTTTCAGTTTGCGCCGCTTGGTGCCGGCCTTGCCGAAGGCTTTTCCCATCATGTCGGAAAGGTCGATCATGCCAATTCCGCCGCCCATACCAGGGATTTCCATCGGGGATTTGGGCACATCTTGAACTTCGACCTCAACCTCGACGTCGTTCATGGCGTTCTGGACAATACGCTCGCGAAAGCTTTCACGAGTCGCCTCAGACGCGTTTTCGCCAACCAAGGCCACGAGCAACCGGTCCATCGCTGCCTTCGATGCGGCCTCACGCACGGCTTCGCGGCGGCGATCCTTTTCCAGCCGAATCGCGTCTTCAACCAGATCGCGGGCGATCTGCTCGACATCGCGGCCGACATAACCGACCTCTGTGAATTTGGTTGCTTCCACCTTGACGAAGGGCGCTTCGGCAAGCCGGGCCAGACGGCGGCTGATCTCCGTTTTGCCGCAACCGGTGGGGCCGATCATCAAGATGTTCTTGGGGGTAACTTCATCGCGCAGATCATCCCCCAGCCGCTGGCGACGCCAACGGTTGCGCAATGCCACCGCAACGGCGCGCTTGGCATCCTTTTGGCCGATAATGTGTTCGTCCAGCGCGGCGACAATCGCCTTTGGCGTAAGGTAGTCGGTCATGATTTCCCGGATGCCTTAAATGGTTTCGAGAGTTACGCGGTCATTGGTGAAGACGCAGATCTCCGCCGCCACCGCCATTGCCTTGCGGGCAATCTGTTCCGCGTCTTCTTCGTATGCGTCGATCGCACGGGCAGCGGCGAGCGCGTAATTCCCGCCCGATCCGATTGCGGCGATCCCGCCTTCCGGTTCCAACACGTCGCCATTACCGGTCAAAACCAGCAAGGTTTCGGCATCGGCCACGATCATCAGTGCTTCCAGATTGCGGAGATATTTGTCGGTCCGCCAATCCTTCGCCAATTCCACCGCAGCGCGCAGCAATTGTCCGCGATACTGCTCAAGCTTCTTTTCCAGCCGTTCAAACAACGTGAATGCGTCCGCTGTGGCACCCGCGAAACCTGCGATAACCTTGCCCTTGTCCGCACCGCCTTCACCCAGCCTGCGGACCTTTCTGGCATTGGGCTTCATCACCGTGTTGCCCATGGAGACTTGTCCGTCCCCGGCAATCACGGTCTTGCCGCCCTTTTTCACTCCGATGATGGTGGTCCCATGCCATTGCACCAGACCATGCGCGTTCGTGCTTTCGTTCATGCCCCGCGATATAAGATCAACCGGGGCCCGATCAAGACAGCACGCCTATCCGTTGGGACCGCCGCCTTGCCCGCCGCCCTGCCCACCGCCGGCACCGACCTGGCCGATATTCCCGAACAGATCTTCGAAGAAGCTGCGTTCGCGGCCAAGCGTTGGCGTACTGTTGCCATCCGGGGAAAGAAACGTCACCCGCTCAATACCCGTTTTGTCAGCGGAAAGGACATTGCCTGCACTGTCGAACCGGACTGCCAGCACCGAATGTTCACGGATACGGGGGCGGACAAACGGCTTACGCCCGGTCACGCTTGATACGTAATACCAGGTTGGCTGGCCGTATTGGCTCATGAAAGTCGGACGGCCCAGCGTCGCTTCGACCGACTGCTGGTTGTCAATTCCGGGCTGTACGGCGCTGGCGAGCGTCTGATCAACGATATAGCCCCGGCTTTCCCGGATTGAAGAGCAGCCACCTACGGCGAGTGCCGCGACCAGAACCAACCCAGCCCCGAATGCTTTTCCTGCGTTCATCGAAACCAACTTCCTTATTTGCTAACCGGTCTGCGGCAAGAACACCGCTTTGAATAATGCCGACCAATCCTGTACCGGTTGCAAGCCATACGGGCATGTCGCCCGCCATGCAATGTGGCCCGCTGCGCAATTCGCCCGGAAATCTCGACTCTGGTCATTTGCTTGGGCATTGGCGGTTGAATTGCCAATTAACGAAACAGATAATGCGAAAGCCAGTTGATGTCCTTCTTATCCCGCCTGTTCGGCACTGCGCCTGACCCGAAGGAGGCTCTGCGCCCCCTTTGGCACAATGTCGTTACCCTGGCGCGCGAGCCGGAATGGTATACCGATTGCGGTGTCCCCGATACCGTAGAGGGGCGTTACGACATGATTACATCGGTACTGGCACTTGTTTTGCTGCGGATGGAAACTGTGCCCGAACTGGCTGGCCCGTCTGTCCGTCTGACCGAACTTTTCGTCGATGATATGGACGGGCAGTTGCGCGAACAGGGAATTGGCGATCCCGCGCTGGGCAAGCATATGGGGCGGATTGTCAGCGCGATGGGCGGCCGCCTTGGCGCCTATCGCGACGGATTGGCCGCCGGGCCGGAAGCGCTGGAGGCAGCCCTCTCTCGCAATGTCACGATTGCCGGCAATGTCAGCCCTGCGCCGCTGGCAAGAAGGCTGGAAAAACTTGCGGCTGAACTTTACACTGTTTCCAATGCCGATGTGCTGGCTGGACGGATAATTCGATGAGCAATGCTGAATTCAGCCACTTTTTGAAAATCCGGCAAATCAAGGCCGGTTCCATATCGCTGGACGCGAATCAGGAGCAACGCGTTGCGCTAGCGCGGCGGTTCGCAATTCCAGCCGTCGAAAGTCTCGTGGCTGTGGTCACTCTCGAGGTAAACGGGCTGGAAGTTTCTGTTCAAGGCCGCATGAAGGCCCAGATTATCCAACAGTGCGCCGTCTCGGGCGAAGACGTCCCGGTCCATTTGAACGAGCCGCTCGCCTTCCGTTTCGTTCCCGAGCGGGATGCCGCCTTTAAACCGGATGAGGAGGTCGAGCTCGATTCTGACGAACTTGACGAGATCCACTACGACGGCGATTCATTCGATCTTGGTGAAGCGGTGGCGCAAAGTCTCGGCCTGGCGATCGATCCCTATGTGACCGGTCCCAATGCGGAAGAATTCCGTAAGTCCGCAGGATTGGCCGATGAAGCCTCCGTTGGCCCCTTCACCGCTCTTGCTGCACTGATGAAAAAGTAGCTCCGGATAGCTCGATCAGAACGGAATATCGTCGTCGAGATCGTCATAATTGGAGCCGCCGCTAGCGCCTCCACCTGAACTGCTGCCTGAACTGCCACCTGAACTGCCGCCGCCCTGGTTCCAGTTGCCACCACTCTGACCACCGCCCGAACCGCCGCCTTGGCCACCGGGTCCGTCAAGCATGGTCAGCGTGCCATTGAAACCGCGCAGGACCACTTCTGTTGAGTACCGGTCATTGCCTTGCGCGTCCTGCCATTTGCGGGTTTGCAACTGGCCCTCAACAAAGACCTTGCTGCCCTTGCGCAGGAACCGTTCACAGACCGAGATGAGGCCTTCGGAAAAGATCGACACGGTGTGCCATTCGGTCTGTTCCTTGCGTTCGCCGGTGTTCTTGTCCTTCCATTGTTCGGAAGTTGCGATGCGCAGATTGCAAACCTTTCCCCCGTTCTGGAAGCTGCGGACTTCAGGGTCAGCACCCAGATTTCCGATCAGCATGACTTTGTTGAGGGACCCGGCCATTTAATTTCCTTCGCTACAATCCTAGCGCAACTGCGCTCCAATAGGTGATTCCCGCGAAGATGTAGGCCAGCGCGAACAGATATGCCAACATGAAGGCAGGCCATTTCCACCCGTTTGTTTCACGCCGGGCCACGGCAATGGTGGAAAGGCATTGTGGCGCAAACACGAACCAGGCAAGGAATGCGAGGGCGGTCGGCAGACCCCAGCGCGCGGCGATCTGCCCGCGAAGGGCGGCTTCGGTCTTGGCATCATCGTCGCTGTCGACAGCATAGGTGGTCGCCAGAGATGATACCGCGACTTCGCGCGCAGCCATCGCCGGAACAAGCGCCAGCGTCATTTCCCGATTGAAGCCAATGGGTTCAAAACCGACTTGCAAGCCGGAGGCGATCTTGCCGGCAAAGGACGCATCGAGCTGGCTTTCCCCTTGCTCCGCTTGCGGGAAGGTCAACAACAGCCACAACACCACAGTCGCGGCAAAGATGATCGTGCCTGCACGGCGCAGAAATACCCAGGCCCGCTGCCACAACCCGATCGCCAGATCGCGCAGACGCGGCATCTGATATCGCGGCAGCTCCATGATGAAGCCACTCGCAGCCCCCTTGGTGACCGAACGGCGAAGCACCAGGGCCATGACCATCGCCCCGACGATTCCGGCGATGTATAGGCCGAACAGAACCAGCCCCTGCAGCCCGATCAACCCCCAGACTTTTGAATTGGGAATCACCGCCGCGATAACCACGCCATAGACAGGAAGGCGCGCCGAACAGGTCATCAGCGGGGCAATCAGAATCGTGGTTAGCCGATCTTTCGGATCGGCAATGCTGCGGGTCGCCATAATGCCGGGAATTGCACAGGCGAAGCTGGAAAGCAGTGGGATGAAGCTGCGACCAGACAAGCCAACACTCGCCATCAGCCGGTCCATGATGAACGCGGCACGGGCCATGTAGCCGGTTGCTTCCATTACCAGAATGAACGCAAATAGGATGATGATTTGAGGCAGGAAAACTACCACCCCGCCGACTCCGGCAATTACAGCTTCGGTCAGAAAATTGCGGATCAACCCGGCCGGCAGGATATCGGTTACAAATTCAGCTAGCCAACCCGCCAAGGCTTCCAGTCCGTCGGCAAAGGGTGTCGCCCAGGCAAAAACGGCCTGGAAAATCACGAACAGCAAGGCAAACAGGATCGGCGGACCTAGCCAGGGGTGGAGCAAGATCTTGTCCAGTCCGGCATGCAGCCGCCGCGTGGCGCTTTCCGAAAGAATCGCCGCTGCGGCAATATTGTGGGCTGCCAAACGCCGTTCGGGCAGCGTGATATGCGGGCGTGGATGCACGTCCGGTTCCCGCGCGGCTCGTGCCTCAGCCTGGTCAATCGCATTGGTCAATTCAACCAGGCCGCGCCGGCGCACGGCGACAGTCGGAACCACCGGCGTTCCGAGCGCCTGGGCCAAAGCGTCTGGATCCAGCGTCAGCCCGTCTCGCTCGGCCAGATCAACCATATTTAGCGCAACCACGGTTGGCCGGCCCAACTCGATCACTTCCTGCGCGAAAACCAGATGCTGTTCCAGATTCGCAGCGTCAAGCACCACTACCATTACGTCAGGCGCGGCCTCGCCTGCGAATTCGCCATGAACCATGGCGCGGGTTACTTCTTCATCCGGGCTGGTTGTGTCGAAGGAATAACTGCCAGGTAGATCGATAAGTTCAACCGTCTCGCCCGATGGCAGGACAAGCCGCCCGGCTTTGCGCTCCACCGTTACGCCCGGGTAATTGGCGATCTTCTGGCGTGCACCGGTAAGCGCGTTGAACAAGGCGCTCTTCCCGGCATTTGGGTTGCCGACAAGTGCCGCCCTGCGCAGCCGTGCCGTGACTGGCGCGTTCACAGCGGGTCTACTTCCATTGCGGCAGCGTGAATCCGGCGGATGGCAATGGTCATCCGGCCGATGATCACGGCAATGGGATCGCGGCCACCGAAAATGCCGCGATGCGCGATGGCGATCCGCGCTCCTTCATCCAGGCCAAGCGCCCGCAGGCGCTTGCCTTCTTCGGGTGCAATGGCGTCCCAATTGACTGCAACGATTTGCGCACGCTTGCCACGTTCAAGAGCTTCAAGCTTCATCCCTGCGCGCTGCCAGACCCGCGATCTAATTGCAACTCATTCTCATTAGTCTTAATGGGCCGGGTAACGCAGCCGGCCGAGCAAGCGCGTAAGACTGAAGTGTTCCCTATCCGAATTGAGAAGCTTCGCCTTAGCCTTCTCGAACTTCATGATCCCTTCGATCCTGCGATCGAGGAAAGCGTGTGTGTCGGCTTTACCGTCGCTTTCGTCATCGATGAAGG
Organism: Erythrobacter sp.; assembly: GCA_024642565.1. Classification (GTDB taxonomy): domain Bacteria; phylum Pseudomonadota; class Alphaproteobacteria; order Sphingomonadales; family Sphingomonadaceae; genus Allopontixanthobacter. The sequence continues at coordinate 8,551 of JAHEAV010000030.1, read as the reverse complement.
CGGCGAGTGTCGCGGCATAGATGCCGCCCAAAATCGTGCGCTTGGTGTAATGATTATAATCTGTCGCCGTATCGCCCGCTAGGCGCCACATGAGATCGGCACTGCTCCAGCCCATTTTAACCGCGGCAGCGGCATTTTGCGGCATTGCCATGATAGCCAGCGCACGGCGAAGTGCCTCTTCGCGGCCCATGACCGCATCCAATCGGAACTGCACGAGGCTGCGGATGCGCTCTCGTATCGGGAGGCTGGCCAATTTTTCCAGCGGCAATGCCGCCGCCATTGCTGCATCAATCGTTTCGATCCACGCGCCGATCATGCCCATGGCCCCGGGCTTGAATGCGAGTCGTGCGATATCGGGATCAACCCCGTTTTCCCTAGCTGCGGCCTCTACTGCAGCCACACTCCATCCATCGAAGATGGCAGCATCGGCTACAGCCGGCGCCAGCGCCAGTCGCATTTCGTCAAGCGTCAGATCGGCAAATTCATCCATTCAGAAACTCGGGCCGTAGGAGGGACCGGTTGATTTGCCTTTACGGTCTTCGTCCGCCTTCTGAATTTCGACCAAAACCCGGCTACCAGAATCCAGAGCGGCATAATCACGCGCCGTTCTTCCGGAATTATCGCTGCGGTCGGGATTGGCGCTGTTGGCCAGCAGCAACCGAACCATCACAACGTCCCGGCGTAAGACTGCGGAGATCAGGGGCGTTTCGCCCGTACTGTTGGCGTCATCGACACGGGCACCTGCCTTCAACAGGGCATCGACCCCTTCGACAAAACCCAGGCTGGAAGCGATCTGAAGCGGCGTAACCCCGTTATTGTCAGCAATATTGGGGTTGGCGCCGCGCGCTGTGAGAAAACGGATCCACAAATCGTCACGCCGCTGGGTGGCGATATGCAAGGCAGATTCGCCGGTTGTCGTATCGCGCGAATTGATCAGGGAGCCATTTGTCGCATCGAGCAATTTGGTCACTTCGTCCCCGTCACGATCCTTGACCGCCTTCAGAAACTCATACCCCTTGGAGAACAGTTGCGCCGCGGCCGGGGCCGCAATCGCACCCACCGCAAGGGAAATAGCCAGAATTGTATTGCGGAAAACGGCTTTCGCCATTGTTCCTTCTCCAAATTTATGTGTCCGGGACAGAGTCGCCTCTTGCCCACCAAGGGTTAGCAGAGCATGAACCGTAGCGCCATGCCCCACACCCTGAAACACTTAGCCATTGCTGCGATCGCTGCAATCTCAATGTCGGTTGCCGCCTGCAATTCGCCCCTATCTCCGACGGCGGAGGAGCCGCCACTAAAAGGGGCTACAATCGGCGGACCATTCACGCTGCAGGACAAGAACGGCAAGACCGTGCACTGGTCCGATTTTGCAGGCAAATACCGGATGGTCTATTTCGGTTATACCTTCTGTCCCGATGTGTGCCCAACAGACGTTCAGCGGATGATGCAGGGTTACAGGAAATTCGCCAAGAATAGTCCCGATCTGGCTGCAAAGATCCAGCCTATCTTCATCAGCATCGATCCCGAGCGCGATACACCGGCCGTCGTGGGAGAATTCGCATCCGCCTTTTCAGACAAATTACTTGGCCTCACCGGCAGCCCGGCACAGGTTAAGGAGGCTGCCGACAATTTTCGGGTGTTCTATTCGCGCGGTGAGACAAACGAGGGCGGCGGATATCTTATGGACCATTCAGCAATCGCCTATCTGTTCAGCCCCGACGGCCAGCCGATAGCCACGCTACCGACCGATCTGGGCGCCGATGCCGTCGATTCCGAGTTGGCGAAATGGGTACGATGAACACGCTGCGCGACCGTTTCTGGGAATTGCCGTTGGCGGAACTGACGCGCCCGGAATGGGAGGCGCTATGTGATGGTTGTGGTCGCTGCTGCCTGCACAAGATCGAAGATCCGGACACAGGCGCGGTCGAACACACCAATGTCGCCTGCAAATTGCTCGATACCAATAGCGCGCAGTGCAAGGATTATCGGAACCGCAAAGCCTTTGTGCCGGATTGCCTGCGCCTAACGATGAAGATTGTCGGTGATGTGCCCTGGCTGCCGGAAAGCTGCGCCTATCGCTTGCGACATGATAATAAGCCACTGCACGATTGGCACTATCTTCTTTCAGGCGATCGCGAATCAGTCGTTCATGCCGGAGTTTCGGTATCGGGCAGAGTCGTCAGCGAGACCGTTGCCGGGCCGCTTGAACATCATATCGTCCAATGGACCACACCGTGATCGATTGGCTCAAACGCGAACGCCAGAACCCGACGGTCGAGGTAAATGGCAAGGATCTGCCAATTGCAATCAAGCGCCATGCAACCGCCAAACGCGCGGTGCTGCGGATTGCGCCCGACGGCAGCGAAGCCCGAGTAACCTTGCCCCGATGGGGCCGTACCGCCGACGCGCTGGCGTTCGCCAAAAGCCGGGTTGACTGGCTTGCCCGGCAGATCGATGCCCTGCCCAAGGCCGATCCGCCAGCCCCAGGCGGCGCGTTGCATTATTGTGGGCAGCTTCTGGCGATAGACTGGCAGGCGGAGGCACCGCGGAAGCCGCAGCTTTGCGGATCCGCGATAAGCATTGGCGGGCCGGCCGATAATCTCGCCTCGCGCCTCCAGCGCTGGCTGGAACGCGAAGCCATGCGCATGATGGAACAGGATCTTGCCCATTACTGCGCAATCGCCGGTGTATCCACGCCCAAACTCCGCTTGTCGCGCGCGAACCGGCGCTGGGGCAGCTGCTCTACCAGCGGTACAGTGCGCATAAACTGGCGGCTGGTGCAGGCTCCGGAAAATGTGCGCCGCTCGGTGGTCGCTCATGAAGTCGCGCATTTGCTCCATTTCGACCACGGGCCTGAATTTCACGCCGCATTGGACCAGATATTCGACGGCGATCTTGCCGCAGCCAATGCCTGGTTGAAGCGGGACGGACGCTCACTCTACGCGGCTTTCGGCTGAGCCACTCAAAGCCCCTAACGCTTCGTTAACCCTGTTCCGCCATAATCGGGTGATGTCTAGATTTGCCGCACTACCCCTGGCTGCAATTGTGCTGGCGATGGTTCCGGCCCAGCCTGTTGCTGCGCAAGGCAAGTGCAAGTTTTGCGACACCAATCCGCCACCTCAGGGCACTGGCATCGGTCGTCCGAACAATGGTCCTGGCGGACCTCCGAC
>JAHEAV010000030.1:0-5281 GCA_024642565.1 Erythrobacter sp. | reverse complement strand
ATCATGCGTGATCCAGTTGGCGGTGAGGCAGAATTGCGGGACTTTACGACAACACTGACTGCGCTGCCGGTAATTGACGGGAACGGCATGCTTGAATTCAACTTTTCCGGCACGCTTTATACCAATGTGGCCATAGCGGTCGGCGGCAATCTGCGTGGCCGTGTGCCAATTCAAGTTAGTTACGACTAAAACCCACCCGCAGGCCTGGTCTGCGAAGGCTGGCGAAATCCCTCGCCAAGCGCTATCTATGCCCAATGCGCCTGACCAGCAGACTCAATCCCGCATCGGGTATCTCCGATTTCTGGCATGAATTCCGGAAACCTACGCCTTTCAAATGGCCAATCCTGGGCTGTTCGGCCCTGCTGACTTTTGGCCTGCTATATCAGTTTCTGCATGAAAGCTGGTTGGTTCCACCTGCACCGCCGAAAGTGACCTATATCCAAAGCTTCGCCGCGGACAGAAGCGAAACCGAAATCATTGCCTCCAATATCGAGAACCAGAAAAATCAGGAAGCGGTGGCGATCTTGATGGAGCAAAACGAGGAACGAAAGCGCGATCTTTATCGCACTCTTGGCCGCGTTTCGGGAATGGATACCGATGCCATCGAACAAAAGGCAGCGGAGGAACGCGCTGCCGCAGAAGCGGCTGAAAAAGTTCAGCGTGAAGAGCTTTTGCGAAAAGCCGGGGCGAATGCGAAAACCCAGGCCGGTCTGGCCGAGATGGAAGCTGCGCTTGCAAAATCCGGCAAGTGATGGCGACTGGATGGGCGTTGCGGCTAGGCTGGCTGCACGCGCCAGGCCGCAAAGCCGACCGAATCCGGCAGTTGGCGCGATAGTCATCCAAAATGGCCTGGTCGTCGGGCGGGGTTGGACCATGCAGGGTGGTCGCCCACATGCCGAAGCTGCCGCACTTGCACAGGCTGGCGGTAAGGCATGCGGGGCAACATTATATACGACGCTTGAGCCCTGTTCGCATCGCTCGCCGCGCGGGCCGTCGTGTACAGAGCTGATTATTGCCGCCGCGCCGTCGGTTGTCGTCATCGCCGAAGAGGACCCTGATCCGCGTACGGCCGGTGAGGGAGAGCGGCGGATTATTGATGCCGGAATCGCGGTAAGGCGGGTCAATTGCCCGGCTGCCCATGCAAGTCTGCGGGGATATCTGATGCGTAGCGCCGAAGATCGGCCGCATGTCACACTCAAACTTGCCGTGTCGCTTGACGGGCAGATTGCCCTGACAAATGGCGAAAGTCGCTGGATCACAGGCCCAATCGCCCGCGCCCATGTCCATGCCCACCGCGCCAAGTCCGATGCCATTCTGGTTGGCGGCGCCACTTGGCGAACGGACCAACCCCGGCTGGATACGCGCTTGCCCGGATTGGAGGCACGCAGTCCGGATCGCTACATCCTTACTCGCGGGGTCGCCCCAGAAGGTGTCCGTGCCATTTCTTCGCCCGAAGCCATCTCAGACATGGGCGATATTCAATATCTATATGTGGAAGGCGGCGCACAAACTGCCGCAGCCTTCCTTGCCGCCGATCTGGTGGACACGCTGCATCTTTATCGCGCCCCGATCGTGATTGGCGGCGGAAGGCCCGCTGTTGGCGAATTGGGGCTCACCAAACTGGAACAGGCGCATGACCGCTGGAAAATCGCAGAGCGCCGCATGCTTGGCAGCGATGCCTTCGAGTCCTATGAGCGCGCCGCAAGGAAAGAAAAACCATGTTCACCGGAATAGTCACCGCAATCGGCACAATCGAGAGCGTTCAACAAAAGGGTGATCTACGCCTGCGCATCGCTTGTCCATTCGATCCGGCCCGTGTTGCAATCGGCGCGTCGATCGCATGTTCAGGCGTCTGCCTGACGGTCATCGAACGTGGCGGCACTGCCGGCGATGCCTGGTTCGCCGTTGATGTGTCAGGAGAAACCCTTGGCCGGACTGTGCCGGGGATGTGGGAAGCCGGACAAAATCTGAACCTGGAAAGCGCGTTGCGTATGGGAGACGAATTGGGCGGCCATATCGTGACCGGGCATGTCGACGCAGTCGGCAAAGTTCTGGTGATTGAACCGGCAGGCGATTCGCACCGCTGGGTTATCGAAGCCCCGGCAGCCCTGGCGCCTTATATTGCCGCCAAAGGCTCGATCACCGTTCATGGTGTCTCGCTCACAGTGAACACCGTGGAAGATCAGCCAGACGGCGCGGTCCGATTCACGCTGAATATCATTCCGCACACAGCAATGGTGACAACGCTGGGTACGCTCGCGCAAGGCGCCTCGGTCAACCTGGAGATCGATACAATGGCCCGCTATCTCCAACGGATGCAAAGTCTTTCCGCCGCGAGTTAGGCCAGGGGTCCAGCAGAAAAATGTTCGCGCGTGATTTCGTAAACCACGTGTCGCTGCGGCACCCCGGCCATCATGCTGACATCCACCTGATCTGTTTGAATACCGCCAATTTTTTCCATCGCTTTGCGTGAGATGATATTGCTCTCGCCCACCCGGAAAATTACCCGTTCGACATGGCGAAATGCGTGAACGAGCATCATGCGCTTTATGGCGGCATTGACGCCCTTGCCCCACACTGAGCGCGACAGAAACGTCCAGCCGATATCCACAGAGCCGCCATTAGCGGGATCATGATCCTGGAAGCGGGAAGATCCAACGATCGCACCGGTCGCCTTGTCGACAATCGCCAATGCGCCGCCTTTTTCCAGTGCATCTTCGAAAAACACGCGAAACACCGGTTCCTGCCAGCGGTCATGCGCCGGATGCACTTTCCAGATCAACGGATCGGCAGCAACATCAAACAAAGCGTCCCAATCGCTTGCTTCAAGTGGCCGAATCAACCACCGTTCCCCATCAAGGGTCGGCTGGCGGTCCATGTCAGGCAGTCACTGCCGCCAGCGCATCGATAAATTTTTCAATATTCCCGCTATGCAGGCCGGCCACGTTGATCCGACCTGAGCCAGCCATGTAAATGGCATGATCATCGCGCAGCGAAACAATCTGTTCCTTGGACAGCGCGAGGGTAGAGAAAAGCCCCTTCTGTTTGCCGACTGCCGCCAGATCGAGCGGCCCGACCCGGTTACCCGCTGCGGCCATGTGCGTGCGGACGCTGGCAATTCGTTCACGCATGCTGGCAAGCTCGTTCAACCATAATTCGGTCTGAGCCGGATCGCGCAACACCAGCCGAACCGCTGCCGCACCATGATCAGGCGGCATCGACCAACTGGCCCGCGCCAGCGCGTTAAGATTGGATAGGATCGCCCCAAGCTGTTCGGGTTCCTTCGCCATGACGTAGAGCGCGCCGACCCGGTCGCGATACAGGCCAAAGTTCTTGTCGCAGCTATAGGCGACTAAGGCTTCGGGTACTGCACCAAGCACTTGCCGAACGCCGTAGGCATCTTCATCCATCCCATCGCCCAGGCCTTGGTAAGCAAGGTCAAGGATCGGCAGGGCCGCGCTGTTGGAAAAAGCTGACGCAATTGTGTCCCACTGCTCATGCGAATAATCAATTCCCGTCGGGTTGTGGCAGCAGCCATGCAGCAGCACTGCGTCACCATCAACTGCATCATGGATCACAGCCAGCACGGCATCCATGTTTGCGCCACCGTCGGGCGTCGAATGGTCAAAGAATGCCGCCTCAACCGGGATATCGGCCAGAATCTGTGCGTGGTTTGGCCAGCTGGGCGTACCGAGATGAATTCGTGAAATGCCCGCTTTCTTGGCCGCAGCCACCGCGAGACGCACTGCCCCGGTTCCGCCGGGAGTTTGCATACCTTCGATCCGGCCATGCATCGTCGCATCCGACCCGAAAATATAAGGCATCAGCGCATGGACAAAACCAACATCACCCTCGGGTCCGAGATAGCTTTTGCTGTCCTGCTCGAGAACCAATTGTCCTTCAGCAGCCTTGATCGCGGCGAACACAGGCGTTGCGCCATCGTCCGTACGATAAACGCCGACCCCAAGGTCGATCTTGTCCGCCCGCGGGTCGGAAGCGTACATTTTGATAAGCGCCAGTAGCGCATCGGGCGATTGGGCAGGAAGTCGGTCAAGCATGTCTGCCCCATGCCGAGGCTCCGCCGCCTTAGCAACCAAAAATCCCAAATCTACCCGGCAAGTCTATAAACCGGTCCGGGGCATCATTCCTGCGACTCAGAAGGGCAGCCAGCGCTGCTTCTTGGAAAACTTCATGTAACCGGCATTGACGCCGAGACGCAATCCCGCGCCAACCCTGATGGGGATAAGTACGACATCGCCCCAGCGCAAATAGCTCGCCGTCAGGCCGCCGACCAGATACGCTTGACCTTCTCCAGAAGGGAAGCGCTTGAACAGGTCTTCACTGTCATAGAGGTTGTAGACCAGTACAAAGGTGTTGCTGGCGTTGGCCCCCGCATCGAAGCCGATTGATGGGCCAGTCCAATAGACCGGCCGCTTCCCTTCGACCTTGTGATACAGGGTGCCGGAACCGTAGCGTGCGCCCACGATGAAAGCCCCGCCAGCTTCACGGCCGACGATATAGGCATTGGGCTCACCCTGTTTCTTGAGCAAGTCCTCAATCATCTTGGCCAGGCCTTCTGCGCCCTTCCCGAAGACACCTTCCGCAGCCCCCATCAGATCGTCCTTGGCGTAGGTATCGCCCTGCGCGGCAGCCACTTCGGGCTGCGCCGTCGCCTGACTGGCTGCAACCGCCGGATCATTCGATGTGACCACCGGTTCGTTCCAGGCTTCAGAAACTGTCGATTGATCGGCCGGTGGCGCGCTATTGGGGACAGCGGGTTCAGCCGCGCTAGCGGGCGGCGTAACCGCATATTCATAGGCCGCTTGGCCGGGCGCCTCTGCCAGATCGCCGTCGATTGCGGTGTCGGGATCAACAGTCTGAATCGATTGCGCAGTCAGCGGCACAGCGGACAATGCAACGATGCCAACCAATCCGATGCAACACCTGCGAAGTGATTGTGTCACAGTTTTGATGGTAATCATGATTCCTCCGGGCCCAATGCGGACGTCTGAATAGCCGATCAGAGTCCTTTGCCGCTTAAGCAGCAATGAACCGGCGACGAAGTGAATCCAAATTGCGGTGAATTGAGTCCAAAAATCGACGGTTTAAGAAAAATGCTACAGACCGCCAGCATGGCTTGCCGCCGACTACTCCCCCCGTTATAGCGCGGCCCTCACAGCTACTGTGATCCGGAGACGTGGGTGAGTGGCTGAAACCAGTTCCCTGCTAAGGAACCGTGGGGGTAACCCCACCGAGGGTTCGAATCCCTCCGTCTCCGCCA
>JAHEAV010000029.1 GCA_024642565.1 Erythrobacter sp. | reverse complement strand
GTCTGCGAGGTTACCTATTTTTTTGGTAATGGATTGCGCAATCGGCCGCGATGGGCGCTGAGGTCGAAGACTTCGCCCGGTGCGCTATCGTCATTTTGCAGCAGGCCAAGGCGGCGGGCCACTTCCTGGTAAGCTTCTTCTTCCCCGCCCAGATCGCGGCGGAAGCGGTCCTTGTCGAGCTTTTCGCCCGAAGTCATATCCCACAGTCTGCAGCCATCGGGGCTGATTTCATCCGCCAGAATTACGCGGCTATAATCGCCATCATAAAGCCGGCCGAATTCCAGTTTGAAGTCGATCAGGCGAATATTGATTGCCGCGAACATCCCGCAGAGGAAATCATTAACGCGGATCGCCATGCTGGCGATATCCTGCATTTCTTCATTCGAGGCCCAGCCGAAGCAAGCGATGTGTTCTTCTGCGATCAACGGATCGCCCAGCGCATCGTCCTTGTAGCAATATTCAATCAGCGTGTGCGGTAGCGGCTCACCTTCTTCGAGGCCCAGCCGTTTGCAGATTGAACCTGCGGCAACATTGCGGACCACCACTTCGATCGGCACGATTTCAACCTGCCGGACCAGTTGTTCGCGCATATTCAGGCGGCGAATGAAGTGCGTGGGGATGCCTATATGGGAAAGGCGCGTGAAGACATATTCGCTGATCCGGTTGTTGATCACGCCCTTGCCGTTGATCGTGCCGCGTTTCTGCGCGTTGAAGGCGGTGGCATCATCCTTGAAATACTGGATGATTGTGCCCGGTTCCGGCCCTTCGTAGAGAATCTTGGCCTTGCCTTCATAGATCTGGCGACGACGGGTCATGGCATGATTCCTGGTCTGGAAAGAAGTCTTCAAAAACACGCGGCCCCGGCGGGCGAAGCTGGATGCTAAGCGCGGAGCCGGGGCGTTGCGAACGCTCTACAGCCAAAGCGGGTGAAAGGCAATCAGTGGACAGTTGGCGGTATTTCGGCTTCCACCGATGGATAATGTTTTGCCTGCAAACGTTCGATCATGCGGCCAAGGGTGGCCCGCTGCACCAGCACCGAAAACAGAACAGCGGCAAAAGTCGCCGCCAGAAGCAAGTTTCTGGTATCTCCGGCGGGCAACGAAAGCGCCAGTGCGATGGAGATCCCGCCCCGCAGGCCGCCCCACCATAAAACCTGGTTTGCCCCCTTGGTGTTAAGGCTGGCGCCGGGAATGATCCGGGTCGAAACTGCGATCGAGGCTGCGCGGGCCACCAATGTAATTGCGATTGCCGCGAGCCCGAGAACAATGTGTGAAGGACCCGGCACCAATACGATCAGTTCCAGCCCGATCAGCAGGAACAGCACCGAATTGAGCATTTCGTCCACCAGTTCCCAGAATTTGAGAACATAATCGCGCGTCACGTCGCTCATCGCGAAACTGACGCCGTGGCTGCCGATCAACAGGCCGGCGACCGCCATGGCCAGTGGGCCGGAAACATGCAGGTAAGCGCAGAGTGCATAGCCGCCCATCACAACGGCCAGCGTGATCAGCACTTCCAGCGTGTATTCATCCATGCTCGCCAGCGCCTTGTAACCGATCCAGCCGATCACCAATCCGACCAGAATACCGCCGCCCGCTTCCAATGCGAATAATCGCGCCCCCTCCGACAGGGAGAAATCTGCGCCGGTCATCGCCGCACCGAGCAGGATCGTGAACACCACAATCCCGACGCCATCGTTGAACAGGCTTTCCCCGGCCACCGCCGATTGCAGTGCCGCCGGAACGTTTTCTTCCTTGAGTACACCCAGTACCGAAACCGGATCGGTGGGTGAGATCAGTGCACCGAAAACGAAAAACCAGACCGGCGCGATGGTAAGGCCAACCAGCGCGCCTACGCCCCACATGGCTGCACCGACCAGAATTGTGGAAATGATCACGCCTACTGTGGATAGCAACAGCACCGGCAACCATGCGACTTTGAGCCGGTCCAGATCGACATGCAGCGCGCCTGCAAAAAGCAGAAAGCTCAACATCCCCTGAAGCAATGTTTCGGTGAAATTCATTTGTTGCAGAACATTTGCCACCCAATCGTCCAACTGTACGCCGGGAATAAAGGCATTTGCTACCATCAGCCCGATCGCCGCAACGGCACCCATCACAGTGAGGCCGATGGTATGTGGCAATTTGATAAGATGGTGGTTCACATAGCCGAATAGCGCGGAAGCCACGACCAGCATGGCGGCAATGTCAAAAGCGTCCAGCGTATAAGAATGGGGATCATGCATCCCTGCGCGGTAGCGGGGAATGGCCCGAAGGTGAAGGGCAGTGGTGCCCGAGGGCGGATTCGAACCACCGACACCACGATTTTCAATCGTGTGCTCTACCAACTGAGCTACTCGGGCGCTCCTGCGTTTCTGCCGGGTTATTGGCAGATCAACGGTTGGAGAGCGGGCCTATGGCGAAGGCAAAAGCGCTTGGCAAGGCCAAACAGGGCCGGTTGCCATGAAATTCAGTCTTGCTCTTCCCAGGCCTGGCGGGCGATCTCTTCCGGATCGGCTGGACGGCCCGGGACGGCGTAGCCATCACCGAACCATTGCGCCAGATCGCGATCACGGCAACGGCTGGAGCAAAAGGGATGGAATTCCTCGGACCGGGGTTTTTTGCAAATCGGACATCGCTTGGTCGTGCTCATAGCGGCACGGCCTGACTGAAGCTGCCATCAAGCGCAAGGCCCGGATCGATCTCAATACGGATTTGGCGGCCCGTGCGGCGCGCAAGTTGGTCCAGCCATTCAGACTTCAACTGTGCCTTGATCGCAGGATGGCACGTAAGCATCATCGCACCAGGGGCGGCAGCTTCTTCCGCCCGGCGCAGCAGCAGGCGCGCAGCGGCACCCACGCGCGATTGCGTCAGCAAATGCAGAATTGACGGGCGCTGCAAGCGGGCCACGAGTTGAACAAAACCAAATCCGTTTATTGCTGTGCGCTCATGCGGCCAGTCGGCAAGTGCGCCGGCAAGCGCTTCATCAACCGCGCGGCGGTCTGCCTTGGCCTCCAACGTTGGAAAATCGATCCCGATGGAACCTGCCAGATCAAAGCTATGGATCGCCTTTGCCAAGGCCGGCACTGCCGCAAGCGCCAACTCTCGAGGACTCAGCGTCCCATCCACATCGATCAGGACCATCGCCGGGGTGGCAAAGAACTGCAGCGACCCGCCAGAAAAATCAGAGCTTCCGGACCATGCCTCACTCCAAATCTCCTCCCACTGATTACGGGGAAAGCGCGGCACGATGCGAACGGCGCAGCCATCGGCCTTTAGTGTTTCGACCAGGCTGGGTGCGGGGCGAATGGCCCGATCACTTGGGCGCGCCTGGGCAAGTTTGATGCGGTTCTTTTCCGATAACGCGCTACGGGTAACCTCCGCGCGGATCAGCGCGCCTTGCTCCGCGTTCTTTGGCAAGCGATCGACCAGAGCTTCCTCTCCACTGGCAAAGCGAAGTGTACCGCGCGCACTGCCTGTCACCCGCGAAACAAGGAGGGCATCCTCAATCTGGCCCGCTGTAAGCGCGCCTGGCCAATGGAGCCGTGCAGCCAAAACCTGGTCCTGATCGAATAATATCGCGCGCTGCTCGCCGATGCCATCTTCGACCAGCCATTCCGCTGTAGAGGCACTAGGCAATTGCAAATCCTGCTGCCTTAAGCAGCGCCCGCGTTTCGTAGAGCGGTAAGCCAACGACACCCGAATGGCTGCCCTGAATCCAGCTTATCAGCCCTTCGGCGCTGCCCTGGATGGCATAACCGCCCGCTTTGCCGTGCCATTCGCCGCTGGCGAGATAGGCACGCATTTCATCGTCGGACAGAACTTTGAACTTAACCACGGTTTCAGACAGGCGTTCACGCAGACTGCCATCGGGTGCGAGCAGCGCTATTGCTGACAAGACGCGGTGGCGCCGGCCAGACAGAAGTTCGAGGCAACGGCGCGCGGTGGTCTCATCCTCTGCTTTCGGCAGAATGCGGCGACCGGCGGCCACCACTGTATCACCAGCCAGAACAAAAGCAGCGTCGTCCGCCGCGGCGATTGCCTTTTCGCGCGCCATACGGGCCGCGTAGGTGCGCGCGAGCTCTGCCTTTCTCGGACTTTCGTCGATGTCAGCGGCCGTAACGCGTGCCGGTACGATCCCCAACCGCGCGAGCAGTTCGCGCCGCCGAGGGCTAGCCGAAGCGAGGATGAGTGCGGGTGCGCTCACACCCCGGACTTATTGCGGCCCTGGGCCGCCGCGTCCGGGCATAAAGCGATAGGTGATGCGGGCCTTGGTCAGATCGTAAGGCGTCAATTCGCACAGCACCTCATCACCAACCAGCACGCGGATGCGGTTCTTGCGCATTTTGCCTGCGGTGTGACCAAGCACCTCATGACCATTTTCGAGCTCCACCCGGAACATCGCGTTAGGCAGCAGTTCGACTACCTTGCCGCGCATTTCGAGGAGTTCTTCTTTCGCCATAGGTGCTCAAATTCCGTCGTTTGGAGGAAATAATGCCGCGCCTTTAGCTGTGGGCGGGATAAAAGGGAAGCCTTGTGCGTATGGTGATCTATACGCCCGGCTTCCGGGTCAGCATCCATTCACGTACTGCACACGTATCTGACACATATTGTTACGAATAAGCGGATTGCAATCCGCAGCCATTCAAAGGATTGCCTGCCGCATGCTTCTGACGTTGCGCCCCTTGATGACTTCGTGTGCCCTGGCGGCGCTGGCAATTTCCATGCCCGTGTTTGCGCAGGCTGAACCGGATTCGGAATCGCCGATGGAAGAGGAAATCGGGCAACCGATCTATCGGGGTTCAATCCTTGGCGAGATTGTGGTCACGGCGGATCGGCTCAGGGATCAGGTCGATGCGGCGCAGGCCCCGATCCTCGAATTGGATGAAGCCGATATCGCCGCCTATGGGGCCAGCTCAATTGCAGATCTGGTCGCCGCACTTGGGCCGGTTACCGGATCATCGCGTGGCCGGGGCGGCGGGCAGCCGGTATTCCTGATCAACGGCATAAGGATCGGGAGCTTCCGCGAATTCCAGTCCTATCCATCCGAAGCCATCCGCAAGACCGAAATCCTGCCCGAGGAAGTGGCGCAGAAGTTTGGCTTTCCGCCCGATCGGCGGGTGATCAATTTTATTCTGAAGGACAATTATTCCGCACTAACGGGCGAAATCGATAACAAACAGCCGAGCCGGGGTGGTTTTTCGCGCAAGGACCTTGAAGGATCGCTCCTCAAGATTGCCAAGGGTGCGCGCATCAATGTGGATTTGCAGGCAACCGACCGGACGATCCTGACCGAAGAAGAGCGCAATGTAGTCCAGATTGACAACGGGTATCCGCGTGTTGCTGGCGACCCGGACCAGGCTGCGTATCGCAGTCTTATCGGCCGGCAGATTTCGGCTGAAGCCTCGGTTAACTATGCGAAGGCCTTCGTCAGCAGCGGATCGTCGATCAGCCTCAATTCTACCGTCGGACGTACCAGAACGCGGAGCCTGTCCGGGCTTGATACGGTGTTGCTGACAAATGGTGCCGGAAATTCGGCTCTGCGCGTATTCGGCGCCGGCAACCCGCTCGAACGCCGCAATGAAACCGACAGCGCCGCAATCGCGGCAACCTACACCCGTCCCATCGGGACATTCCAGCTAACGGCTACCGCTGACGCTGGGCTAACTGATAGCCGCTCCGAGATTGACAGGCGCGCCAACACCGATGGAATGGTCGCGGCTGCACTGGCTGGCACACTCGCGCTTGATGGTGCGCTGCCATCTGTTGCCGACGCAGGATTCGACAGCTCCAATACCAAGACAAACAGTACCGGTAGCAAGCTGACGGTGCGCGGCACTCCGCTGATGTTGCCCGGGGGCGAATTGGGGACAACATTCGATCTTGGTTTTGATTGGGACCGGATCGAAGGACAAGACACGCGAACCGCGTTCGATACCCGGCTAACACGGGGTAATCTGAATGGCGGCATTAACCTGGCCATCCCGTTGACCAGTACGCGGGAAGGGTTCCTCGACGAAGTTGGCAGTATCACGCTCAATCTGTCTGGTGGGTTTGATCGCTATTCCGATTTTGCGACATTATACGATTGGAGCGCCGGGTTTGTGTGGTCTCCGGTCGACAAGCTGGATCTTTCAGCGACATACACCAATAAGAAGGTGCCGCCATCGCTGGCGCAGTTGGGTAATGCCCAATTCGTGACCTTGAATGTGCCGGTATTCGATTTCCGTAATGGCACGACCGAATTGGTGAGCATCTTGTCTGGCGGCAACCCTTCGCTGATTGCTGAAACCCAAAGGGATTGGACCTTCTCGGCAAATTGGGAACTGCCATTTCTCGACGGGGCAACGGTGCAGTCCAGCTACACGCGCAACCGTTCGAACAACGTATCCTCTGCGTTTCCCTTGCTGACATCAGACATCGAAGCCGCCTTTTCCGATCGCGTCACCCGCGATGCAAGTGGCCGGCTGCTGGCGATTGACCAGCGCCCGGTGACTTTCGATTCGATCAATGCGGATCGCCTGGCATTTGGTCTGTCGCTGCGGGGATCCTTCGGTAAGGCCAAAGTGCCAGAACGGCGTGAAGGCGCTGGCGGCCCGGAACGTAACGGCCGGGGCGCGGGCGGTAGACCACCAGGCGGCGCGGGCGGCGCGGCCCGGGGTGGCGGCGGTGGTGGTCCGGGCGGCTTTGGCGGCAATGACGGACGCGGCCGTTTCTTTCTCAATCTCAACCATACGCTGGAGTTGAAAAGCACAGTTCTGATTGCGCCCGGCGGGCCTGTCTTGAATTTGCTGGATGGCGATTCGCTGAGTTCCGGGGGCGTTGCGCGTAACAGTACAAGGCTGGAGGGCGGAATGTTCCGCGGCGGATTGGGCCTCAGAGTTTCGGGGACCTATGCCGGCCCGACGCGGGTTGACGGCAGTGGCCTGCCGGGAAGCACGGACCTCTTCTTCGGCGACCTTGCGAAGGTGGATGTGCGCCTGTTTGCCAATCTTGGGGAGGTTTTCGGCAAGAAGGAAGGCCTGCTCAAAGGGCTTCGGCTGTCGCTGCGGGCGGATAATCTATTTGATGGTATCCAGCGGGTTACAGACCAGAACGGAAACGTGCCGCTCAGCTACCAGCCGGCTTTGGTCGACCCGGTGGGGCGTTATATCGGTCTGGAAATCCGCAAGCAGATTTAACTGTCAGGTCTGGCCATCAATGAAGTCGGCTGCGGGGGAACAGCGCGGATGCAAATCCCTTTGCTTCGAACGGCTTCCAATTGCCTTCGATCTGCGCAAGGCGGTCTGCAATCGCAAGCATCACGGTCGGGTTTACACCGAGGCCGCAATGGCTGGCGTGGACTTCGATATTTTCAGTCTGATCGCCCGGTTGCTGCACCGAACCGCGCCATGCCACGACACCGTCACTCTTGGTCAGGATTGAAGTGGTGGGAACGGGCGGGGCAACATCCAGTCCGGTAAATTGGCCCTGCTTGACCGGTTCCGGGTCCTTGCCGTTCAGCCATTCGAACAGATGGCGGGCATTTGTGTGGTTCCTGTCGTCTGAAATCGGACTGCCGAGCGAGATAACTTGCCGCACCTTGTCCGGCATCATTTTGGCCAGTTCCCGCGCAAATACCCCGCCCAGACTCCAGCCAATAATCGAAATCTTGCGGTCGGTTCGCTGGTGTAGCGCCGTCACGCAGCGGGCCATTGCGTCCACCCGATCATTGTCGACCCGGACATTGCGGCCCAGGTTCCAGCCTTCGGCCTCATAACCCAGACCTGTCAGAAGTGACCGCATCGGGCGGGTTGACCCATCCGACGCCATGAAACCGGGCAAGACCAACACACCATGTCCGTCGCCGCGCGGCAGCAGGTTCATAGCCGGGCGCAGGGCAAAGAAGCTGGCAAGTTCGACGAGCGCGCGCGGCGGTTCGGCCAAAGTCAGCAGGCGGCTGGGTGGCCGGGCCTCAGGTGCAACTGTGGTTCTCATTTGGTGGATTTCACTTTCTTGGCTGCGGGCGCTTTCGCACGTTTTGCCGTTGTCTTGGTTGTTGGTTTTACTGAGGGCTTCTTTGCCGCGGGCTTACGGGTAACCGGCTTTTTCGGCGGCGCTGCCTTTTTGTTCACAGGTGTTGCAGCAGGCTTGCTGTTCGATGTCTTGGCCGTTTTTTTGACCGCATCGCGAAATTCTTCGAAGCTTTCCTCGATACACTGCGCATAGAAATCGGGATCGGGCAGCAATTTACGGCAAGCGGTGAAGGCGATCGTCGCTTCATCGACATAGCTTTGCACCACATGCCCAAGGCCCAACCCGTCGGTCAGGCAAAGCAGGCCCATCATGCTTTCAAGCCGGGCACCGCTGGAATAGATTGGCACCGGCGGACCGGGGACATTGGTTACAACGGTACTGAAGGGCGGTCCAACCCGGTTGGCCAGGCCAAGGCGTGTATAAAGCTGCGCCCCCAGCGCCATGTAAAGCGCCGGCGATACCTTGCTTATTTCGGTCATATTGCGCGCGCCGATGGCATCGGTCATCGCCTTGGAGTTGGTGGTTCGTGAATGGACGAATTTCAGGCGCTCTACCGGATCTTCGATATGGGTGCCGAGCGGCGCAATCATCGCCGCAACCTGATTACCCATATCGCCCTTTTCCTTGGTCGATCGGACGGAAATCGGCGCCATCGCGGTCAGTGTCTTTTCCGGCAAATCGTTCTTCGCCAGAAGATATCTACGCATGGCCCCGCCAATAATGGCAAGGAACACATCGTTGACCTTGCATCCAGGATCGAGCGCGCGAATCGCTTTGATATCGGCCAAGGGTACACTGCGCCCTTCCACCACGCGCGCCGTGGAAATCACCTTGTTGAAACGGGTGCGCGGGGCCAGCATCTCGCCGCTGACCTTGAATTCCTTTGCGGCAAGACCCTTGATCGCCTTGGCGAGCCCAGGCGCGGCGCGGGCGGCGACTTCCAACTGCTTCACCGGATTTCCGAGCGCGTTGAAATAGCTCTTGCCAAGCAGTTGTATCGGATTGGGCAGCGGTTCGGGGGTCCAGGTATCCGGTTCGGACGGTGGCGGAGTGTCTGGCGCCAATGTGTGCAGCGCTTCCATCAGATCGACCCCGCTCATCCCGTCAATCGCTGAATGGTGGACTTTGGTGACCATGGCAAAGCAGCCCGGGTCGACGCCGGGGATGTTCTCCAGCCCTTCGACGACCGTGAATTCCCAGGGGGGACGCGTCAGGTCGAGCGGGCGGGCGAAGATACGGGCGGCCTGAATGCACAATTGCCGCCAATCGCCCGGCTTGGGCAGTGCCAAATGACGGACATGATATTCGAGATCGAAATCAGGATCTTCGATCCAATAGGGGTAATCAAGGTCGAATGGCACCTTCACCAATCGCTGCCGCATTGTCTTGGAAAGCTGCATCCGGCTCTCAAAAAAGGCGAGGATATCCTTGAAGCGGACAAAACCGCCCGGCGCTGTCTGCGGATTATAGATCAGCAGCGAACCGATATGCATCGGCGAGTTGCGCGTTTCCAGCGCAACGAAGGAGGCATCCATGCCTTGTAGTTGCCGCAATAACTCTCTCCCGTTGCGGCCCCGCTTCGACGGGTGTCCGCAACGGGAGAGGTAACACAGTTGGGAATCGCGTCAACTGCGGGCTTCCCTGCTGAAAGGCCAAAGTCTATCCCACTGGCGATGACCCGCAAGCAAACCCCATCGTCTGCCGGAACCCCGACGGCACCAACAGGTGCAGACCGGTTCAACGAAGACCGGGCAAGTTATACGGTGCGCGGCAGCGGGCAGCCTGATCTGGAAGCGGGGGTGGCTGCGATCCGGGATACGGTGAAAACACTGAAGCCGAAGCCGGGCGTGTACCGGATGCTCGATGCACGCGGTGATGTGCTTTATGTCGGCAAGGCGCGGGCCTTGAAAAACCGGGTGGCAAATTACACCCAGGTGGCAAATTTGACCAATCGGCTCCAGCGGATGGTCAGTCAAACCCGCCGGATGGAGATTGTCACCACCAATTCCGAGGCTGAGGCGCTCTTGCTTGAAGCGCAGTTCATCAAGAGATTTCGCCCACCTTACAACGTGTTATTGCGGGATGATAAGAGCTTTCCTTTCATCCTGCTGCGAATGGATCACGCCTATCCCCGGATCATGAAGCATCGGGGCGCACGCAAGGCGAAGGGCAGCTATTATGGCCCCTTCGCGAGCGCCGGCAGTGTCAACACCACGATTAACGCGCTGCAGAAACTGTTCCTTCTAAGATCCTGTACAGACAGCTTTTTCAGTCGCCGCGACCGGCCATGCCTGTTGTATCAGATCAAGCGCTGCGCGGCCCCTTGCGTCGGCCGAATTGACGAGGGTGGATATGATGCGCTGGTGCAGCAAGCCAAGGATTTCCTCGGTGGGAAAAGCTCTGCCGTTCAGAGCGATCTTGAACGCCAGATGGGGGAAGCAGCCGAGAAACTCGATTTCGAGAGCGCGGCAATGCTGCGCGACCGTTTGCGTGCGGCGACATTTATCCAGGGCAGTCAGGCGGTCAACGCCAGCGGAGTCGGGGATGCCGATGTCTTCGCGCTGGCGGAAAAAGGCGGGCAGGTCGGCATTCAGGCCTTTTTCGTGCGTGGCGGGCAGAATTGGGGCCACCGTGCTTTTTTCCCCAGCCATACGCAGGAAGTGGAACCTGCCCAGGTTTTGGCCAATGTGCTGGCGCAATTTTATGAAGAAGTGCCGCCGCCACGCACAATTCTGATCGATAGAATCCTGCCCGACCAGCCCGTGGTGGAAGAAGCCTTTGCCGCGACTGCCGGCCACCGGGTGGAGATTTCCATTCCCCAGCGCGGGGATCGGCGGCGGTTGATGGAGCAGGCACAGCGCAACGCCACCGAAGCGCTTGAAAGACGGCTGGCTGAAAGCGGCACCAAGGCAAAAGTAATGCGGGAACTGGCCGAATTCCTCGAATTGCCCGAAGTCCCGCAGCGCGTTGAAATCTACGACAACAGCCATATTCAGGGCGCCAAGGCAGTCGGCGGAATGGTGGTCGCTGGGCCGGAGGGATTCATCCGGAACCAATATCGCAAGTTCAATATCAAGACCGCGCAGACAAATGATGATTTCGCCATGATGCGGGAAGTGATGACGCGTCGCTTCGAGCGCCTTCAGCGGGAATCCAGCTCTGCCGACGTCGATCAGAGTGATCAGCAAGGGCGTGGCGAGGGCGAATGGCCGGATCTTGTGCTGATCGATGGCGGCAAGGGCCAGATGAGCGCGGTGCGCGACACGCTGGAGGAATTGGGTATCGAAGATGTGCCACTGATTGCCATTGCCAAGGGGCCGGACCACGGGCGAGAGGGGCGGGAAGTGTTTCACTTCCCCGATGGCCGCGAAAAGACCTTGCCGGTCAATTCGCCCGTGTTGTTCCAGCTCCAATTATGG
Source organism: Erythrobacter sp. (assembly GCA_024642565.1). Lineage (GTDB taxonomy): Bacteria > Pseudomonadota > Alphaproteobacteria > Sphingomonadales > Sphingomonadaceae > Allopontixanthobacter. Next base: position 10,708 of record JAHEAV010000029.1, on the reverse strand, counting down.
CGGGATGAAGTTCATCGATTTGCCATTGGCGCCCACCGTGCCAAGCGTAGTCGCGCAATCACCGCGAGCCCTTTGGACGAAATTCCCGGCATTGGTCCGGCACGAAAGCGCGCTTTGTTGCTGCATTTCGGCACTGCGGGCCGGGTGCGGGCGGCCAGCCTTGAAGATTTACAGCGTGCGCCGGGTGTGAGTGCGGCTGTTGCGCAAACGGTCTACGACTATTACCATTCAAGTGGCTGATATATTTATCAAAGTTAGCCGACAGCGGTGTGTGATCCTGCGTTGAATCTGGCCGAAAATCAACCAGATTTCCTGACTCGCCGCCGCACGACGCCCTCTTGTGCCACACTGGCCACCAATTCGCCGGCACGGTTGTATATGCTGCCGCGGTTGAAGCCTCTCCCGGCGCCGCTCCACGGGCTGTCGGTGGCGTAAAGCAGCCATTCGTCAGCGCGGGCAGGGCGATGAAACCAGATTGCGTGATCCAGACTTGCGCCGTTCAGTTCGCCGCGCATCCAACTGAGGCCGTGTGGCAAGGCTGCAGTGCCAAGCAAGGTATAATCGCTGGCATATGCAATCACCGCCCGGTGAATCGCCGGGTCATCGGGCAGGGGCGCTGCAGTGCGAAACCAGCTGTGGGCGGAAGGCTCCCGCGGTTCGCTATTCATCCAGTGGAGTTTGCCAGAGGTGCGCATTTCGATCGGGCGAGGACGCAGCATCATGGCGCGCTGATTCTCGGTAATGTTGGGCATTGCATCCACGAAGATGTGGCGCTGTTCCATGTCGGATTTGAGATCTTCGGGTGGCGCGACATCGGGCATGGGTGCGGCCTGGTGTTCCAGTCCGTCCTCCGGCCTCTGGAAGCTGGCCGTGAGGTTTAGGATGGGCGTGCGGGTTTCGCCCTCCATCTGGCTCGCAACCACGCGGCGGTTGGCGAAGCTGCGCCCGTCAAAATCGCGAGCGATTGCGTAGTCGATCGGCGGACCTTCCTTGCCGCCACGCAGAAAATACGCGTGGAGCGAATGGGCGGCCATACCCTCTGGCGCGGCAAGTTGCGCGGCTTGAAGGGCTTGCGCAATCACTTGTCCGCCGAATACGCGGCCTTGCCCACCAATTTGCGGGTGGCCGGTGGCATGGTCCGGGCCAAATGTTTCAACCGTAAGAAGCCGGACCAGGCCGGCAACAAGCTGTTCAGGTGTGGGTGTGTCGCTCATGCACGCCGCTTTGCTGTGCAGCGACTTCCGCGTCAACTCGTCAAGCGTCGCCAGATGCGCCGGCCGAGCGCCTTGCCGCGATTGCGGCCGGGCCAGCGCTTTGGCTGGGCCGGGTTCATGCCCCAACTCCGCATGAGCGCGTTAAACCCGCGCGCATCGGCTTCCTCGTAACTCCATTCGCTGCGCCAGGTTATCGACAGGGAAATCGATGGTTCGGCGCCGTTGCGGACGAAATGCGGCGCCATATAGGGAACGAACAGACCTTCTCCCGGCCCAATTGCGAAGGTGGTGCTGCCGCTTTCCAGTTCAGCACTCCAGGCGATCTCGCGCGGGCCACCAAGATGATATTGTTCATGCGCCTGCTGCGACGCGTAGCGTTCGTCGGTCACCGGATATTGGGTCATTTCCTTGCTGCCCTTGATTTGCAGCAGGATGTTGTGTTCCGGATCGAAATGGCAGGGGGTCACTCCGCCGGGTGATGTGACAAAGATAAAGCCGGCCCGGTGAAGCATGGGACCGGTTTTTGCCTCGACTTCGGGCACGATCAGGTCGAGCAGATTGTTCAGCAATGCCGAATAGGCTGGATGCTGCTCGATATTGCGCAGCACTGCCCAGCTTCCTGCATCGCCAATGCGGCGAATGGTATCACCGATAGACAGTTCGCCGCGATCGGGCTTGCCGCTCACAGCAATGGGCAAGTCAGCCAAATTGTATTCGACGTCATCTGCGGGAAGGGCTTCTGCAAGCTGTGCCAGCGCATCGAACTCAAGCAAGGGATGGCGGTGCAAATTGTGCGCGAGCCGGTGCGGCACTTCGGGATAGCAACGCGCAAATGTTTCGCGGCTTTGCGGTGGGAAGATGCCGGTATCGATGCGCGGCTGGTCGATCTGTTCATGGTCAAACATTTGGGTCATGACAGCAATTCTCCTTTTCCGTTCAATTCACGGCGTAACAATTGTTTGAACAGCGACCGGCGCAGGTGCCCGCCGATACCGACGCTGACGCGAACGATCCCGCGTTTCTCCCGCCAGATACGATCAATCATCGGGTGATCCTGGCCAGCGCAGCTGTCGCTCCATTCGATGTCCCGCCGGTCAAGCAATGCGAGGTTTTCGCGTTGCAGCAGAACACCGGGCGAATAACGGGCGAAATTCTCGTCAAAAGTCGTTTTGAATGCGTAACTTCCCGGCGCAGTGAGGTAATTGACCAACATTGCAATCGGCTTACCGTCGAGCGTTAGGGAAAGCCGTTCCAGCCGCCCACGGGATGATGCGCCATGCAGTGAAATGCGAAACATAGACGCTGTGGCCGGATCGCAGGCAAGCGCGGAACCGGCCTCGCCCTTCCATCCAGATTGTTCGAGGGCAAGAAAATCGTCGCACCATGAATCGATCTTGTAACTGTCTGCATAACGGTGAAAGCGCAGAGTGCCGAGTTCGGACAGACGGCTATGCTGACGGCGCAACTCCTTGCGTTTCTTTGCGCTGACGGAACCCTCGAAATAAGCATCCGGGCCATGGCTGGATTGCAACATCGCACGGATTTCGCGGTGAACGATCGCGCAAGGCCGGCTATTTGTTGCCGAAACTTCGCGCAGCGCATCATGCAGAACGCCGTGTTCCGGCAGATGGGTCAAGTGAAGAAACAGGGTGCCGCCAGGATTGGTATCGCAGTGGTGAAGCAGGGCGGTCCAGAATGCGCGCCCGTGGCCCTTTGCCACCAAGGGTGCGCCGCAAAAGGCATTGTGATGCAGCCAATTGGTTACATTTCGAAGGGGGTAGCCATAATAACGCGGCGTCCGGACAAGCGGGACGAGCCCGCACAGGCGCCCTTCCACGCGAAGCAGCGCGAGCTGGGCGTTGCCATCCCTGTCCAGATTCGCGAGGGCCGGCAGCAGAGACCAGCTTTCGTAAAACGGGTTGGGTTCTGCAGCATCGCTGGCCAATGAGTCCCATTCGGCGATGGCTTCTGCGCAGGAAAAATCGCGCCAGTCGACCAGCGACAAGCCCTCCGCGCGCGGCAATGGGTACGCAGCCACTGGCCGCGCCTGCACGCCTTCCTGATCGAGGGGCAAGCTTGCCACCCGTTAACCCCTTCTCTGCGCGGCAAACTGCGCCGCCGAGACGTCCCTATCAGAGCGAGGCTGAAGAAGGCTTAACGATAGAAGTCCATTCTACAAGCGGGTGAGAAAGTGGCGTATGTGGCCAGGTGACCTGCCGTCATGCTTAGAATTCAACCAGTTTCGGTGCCTTATCCGGATCTGAGGGAATGTAGGCCGGATTATACTTCGCCAGCCATTTCTCCGCTTCTTCGATCCATTGCATATGCACATCGTCGTAGGGCAAATTATGCGTTCCCTTTGGTTGTTCGATATAACGGAAGTCGGTACCCTCTTTCTTGCCCGAACTCTTGAGATTGCTGACCAGAGTGCGCGATTGTTCGAGCGGAATACGCTGATCGCGCACGCCAGCCACAATCAGGATCGGTGACCATGGCCCGCCGGTATTTCGGGCAGAGGATATCGCTTCTGGATCTTCGGAGGTGGCCTGAAAGCCCTCACTGAACCGACCAAGGTTGTTCTTGTCCCATTGATTCATCAGCGGCATGTCATAGACCCCGGCTCCGGCGATTGCGCATTTCCACACTTCCGGATCGCGCTGCGCACCCCGTGCGGCAGCATAGCCACCATAAGACCAGCCCATGATGCAGGCCCGCTTCGGATCGATAATGCCTTTGCCGCCGTATACGGTGAGCAAATCGTTCAAATCATCCTGCATCCGCTTGCCGTAGCCGCCCGGTTCACGGCCCAGTTTTATGAACGCCTTGCCGTAACCGCCCGAGCCCCGATAATTGGGCTGGATTACGACATAGCCAGCTTCTGCAAGTGGCTGATTCCACGGTTCGGTCTGGTTGGTTGCCGACAATGCGCCAAAGGGCCCACCATGCGGCATGACCACCACGGGCAAGTTTTTGCGGTCGCGGTGGCGTGGGTAGGTAACGATGGCTTGTATCCTGGTGCCATCGCTGGCCGTGTACCATTCCGCAACGACCGGGTTGAGCGGGGCATCCTGCAGTTTGGAATAGCGCCAATCGAGCAACCTGATGCTGGCGGCCTGCGTATCGTAAAGATAAAATCCGCCGAAGCTGGTATTACCGCCGGCGGCGACCACGACATTCCGCAAACTTGCGTCATAGTCGACAATAGCGGCCTGATTTTTCCCGAATATCTCGTCCATGAAGATCTGGATTTGGGCAAGATCGGGGTCGATGAAGACATTGCGCATTTCCCCATCAAATGTCCGGTAACCAACGATTTTTTCATCGTCAAAGTCGGTGATTATGCCTTGAACATCGAAACCCTTGGTTTCGAAAACCGGTTGGCTGGACAGGGTCATCGTATCCATGTCCATGGTGTAAACCTTGTCAAAGCCATCCCGATTGGAAGTTACATAGGCCTTGTTGGTGCCCGGAATGAACACTTCGGGTGCGGGCAGAGATTCCGTAAAGCTGGAATCGGCTTCGTTGTAGACGGTCTTGAAATTGTCACCTTCGCCGGTGCGGTAAAGCATCCGGACCTTGCCGTTGTCCCGGTCACGGTTGAAACCGGCCCGCACCACACCTTTGCTGTCCGCGGACCAACTGCGGACAACAGGATTGGTCCTCTGGACCATTTCATGTTTGCCATCTTCCACATTGACCCGGACGACTTCGGGGAAGCCCCATCGTTCGGTACTGTTTGTAACCGCATCCCTTTCCAGCAAATATTCACCCTTATCGTGGTCGATATAGAGGATATTTGAGGCGTTTGCGCCGGCTCCACGCCAGGCTTGCTGAACCAGCTTTCCGGATTTCACATCATAGGCAACCAGCCGTCCGAAATCGCCCACGCCACTTCCCAAATCTTCGCGGGACAAAATGGTCATCACCACATGGTTATTGCCGACCCAGCGGAAACGGGACATGGTCCGATCCCCGGAATCGCGGGCTTCATCCGCAGCAAGGATCAGTTTTGCACCGACTGCCGGGTTCTTGAGGTCAACCAGAACCAGCACTTCCCGGCCATCCTTGCCTGCAAGATAGGCCAGTTTCGAACCGTCGGGCGAAATGCGCGGATTGCGCATATTTGCCTTTTTGACAAATTCGCCAACCGGGATGCGGCCGTTTGCCGTAACCACAATGTCTTGCTTCGACACTGTTTGCGCCGACACCATCGTCGGAATCGCCAAGGTTGCCGTGCCAATGGACAAGGTCAATATGCTGACCCCGCGCAGCATCATGGTTCCCAGTTTCAACCGTGCTCTCCTCAATCCAGTCATCAATTGCGCGATTGCAGGATCATTTGCCCCGCACCGTGCAGACTCGCCCCCCAAAGGCAAAAGCTGACGCATCATGGCGTGGAACGTCTTGGGATACGACCCCAAAAGCCGTGAATTTTTCTAGCTTGGGTTATTTTCTTAAGGTCTTGCGGCCGGCCCCCAAATGAGAAACCCCGCCCGGATTGCTCCGGACGGGGTTTCTGCATTCAAACCAGTGGGCAGGGGTTACATGGTCCCATGCGCCAGCGCCGCGAGCAGAAGCAACGCAACGATATTGGTGATCTTGATCATCGGGTTCACCGCCGGACCAGCTGTGTCCTTGTAAGGATCGCCCACTGTATCGCCGGTAACAGCCGCTTTGTGCGCATCGGAGCCTTTGCCGCCATGATTGCCATCTTCGATGTATTTCTTGGCATTATCCCAGGCGCCGCCGCCCGAGGTCATCGAAATGGCGACGAATAGCCCGCCGACAATCACACCGAGCAACAACGCGCCCAGAGCGGCGAAGCCTTCGGCCTGCCCCGCAACGGCGGTGATCACAAAATACACTACGATCGGCGCCAGCACCGGCAGGAGCGAAGGAATGATCATTTCGCGGATCGCGGCCTTGGTGACCAGATCGACCGTACGGGCATAATCCGGTTTGGTTTCATAGGTCATGATGCCGGGGTTGTTCTTGAACTGGTCGCGGACGTCCTTGACCACTTCGCCAGCCGCGCGGCCCACGGCGGTCATGCCCATTGCGCCGAACAGATAGGGGAGCAAGGCCCCCAGCAACAGCCCGACGATGACATAGGGGTTTTCCAGACTGAAGTTGACGGTCAGGTTCGGGAAAAACTCCTTGAGATCGGTGGTATACGCCGCGAACAGCACCAGGGCTGCGAGCCCGGCAGAACCGATGGCATAGCCCTTGGTTACAGCCTTCGTCGTATTGCCGACCGCGTCCAAAGCGTCCGTCTTTTCGCGAACACTGTCATCCAGTCCTGCCATTTCGGCAATGCCGCCGGCATTGTCTGTGACCGGACCATAGGCATCAAGTGCAACAACCATGCCGGCAAGCGCCAGCATTGCTGTGGCCCCGTAGGCAATCCCGATCAGGCCAGCCAGTTGGTAAGCGATGACGATGCCCGCGCAGATAACCAGTGTGGGCAGGGCTGTTGATTCGAGACTGATTGCCAGGCCCTGGATCACATTGGTCCCATGGCCGGTTTCCGATGCCTTTGCGATCGAGCGAACGGGGCGATAATTGGTCCCTGTATAATATTCGGTGATCCAGATGATCAGCCCGGTGATGACCAGGCCAAGCAGCGAACAATAGAACAGGATCCGGCCATTATAGGCCTGGTCACCGATCGCGGTTTGCATATCTCCGCCTAGTGCATAGGAGATTGCAAACCAGATCGCCGGAACAGACAGCACAGCTGTGACCAGGAAGCCCTTGTACATGGCGCCCATGATGTTCTTGCCGCCGCCGAGACGGACAAAATAAGTGCCGATGATCGAGGTGACGATGCAAACTCCGCCAATCAGGAGCGGCAGGCTCATCATCGCCATCAATTTGTCGCCAAGGCCCTTCAGGAGCAACGCGGTCAGGACCATGGTCGCGCCGACGGTGACGACGTAAGTTTCGAACAAATCGGCAGCCATGCCCGCGCAGTCACCGACATTGTCACCGACATTATCGGCAATAACGGCCGGGTTGCGTGGATCGTCTTCGGGGATACCAGCTTCGACCTTGCCGACCAGATCGGCACCGACATCGGCTGCTTTGGTGAAGATACCGCCGCCAAGACGCGCGAAGATCGAAACCAACGAAGCGCCCAGCGCGAGAGCGGTAAGCGCCGTAACCACGACACGGTCATTCGGCGCATGTCCGGCAGGGCCGGTCAGATACCAGAAGAAGCCGGCAATCGCCAGCAAGGCCAGTCCGGCCACCAGCATGCCGGTGATTGCACCGGCACGAAATGCCAGGGTCAGACCTTGCTGCAAGCCGGTCTGGGCCGCAGCGGCGGTGCGGACGTTGGAGCGCACCGAGATATTCATCCCGATAAAGCCAGCGACACCCGAAAGGACTGCCCCAATAACGAAGCCAACCGCCGAAATCGGGCTGATCGTGAGCGCGACAATGATCGCAGCCACGACGCCGACGATGGCGATCGCGCGGTATTGCCGGGTCAGATAGGCCTGTGCGCCTTCCTGGATTGCAGCTGCGATCTGCTGCATTTTTTCATTACCGGCCGAAGCGCTCAGCACCTGGCGGCTGGTGACGAAGCCATAAACAATGGCAAGCAGTCCCAGCCCGATGGAAATAAGAACAAGGTTCACAAAAGCCCCCCCAAAAGTGGATGTGTGCCAACCAGCCCGCAGTTACAGGTCTGGAAAAAGGAACGCTTGCTATAAGGAAGCCGCACGTGGGTGCAACCCCAACAATGCGCTCTTGGCGATAATGGGATCAGGACCGGTGAATGTAACCGAGTGGGCTTCCGGCATCAGGAGGAAGCCGATCGACCAGCAATGAATCTTTGGCGGGGCGCTCTACCTGCCCGATCCGGTGCACAGCCACTGGCCAATCGCAATTTTCCGGACCGGTGAACAGCAGTTGATAGTCATCACCCCAGCGCAAGGCGTCATCCCGGCGTGCTTCAGGGGCGCTAAGCGGAATAGCGGCACTCTCCAGTGCCAGTGTCACCCCGCTGGTGTCGGCAATCCGCTTGGCATCGAGCAGGAGACCATCCGATACATCCATCATCGCAGTTACAAATGGTGCCAGGGCGCGTCCTTGCGTGAGCAGCGGCACAGGCCGGCGAAATGCGGCGCTATCCCCGACGGTACCGTCACGCAGCGCCTCGAAACCCATCATCGCAGCCCCGACAGGGCCGCTGAGATAGACTGCATCGCCGGGCCGGGCACCCGATCGTGATGGAACCGGCTTGAAGGTGGCTTTTCCGATGGCAGTCAGGCTGAAACTGCGCGGCGGTCCGCCCGATACCGTGTCACCGCCCAGCAGCGGAACATCATACGCCGCCAGAACTTCCCGCATCCCGTCGAGAAAACGCTGATCCTGCGTACCCAGCATATGGCTGTAGAGTACGCCCAGAGGCTCTGCCCCTTTGGCGGCCAGGTCGGACAGATTACAGGCAACGAGCTTCCAGGCGACATCTGCCAGGTCCTGCGCGGCAAGGTAATGAACGCCTTCGACCATCGTATCTTGCGTCAGAATCAGCGTTTCGGTGCCAACTTCCAACACTGCGGCATCATCTTGCAAACCGCGTGCCGCCGGATGGGTGGCAAACTGCCGCAAGGCTTCGATAAAGGCAGCTTCGCCCGTCAGCGCAACGCTTTCGCAATTGTGTCGAGTACGCCGTTGACGAATTTGGCCTCCTTTTCGTCGAAGAAGGCATGGGCGACATCGATATATTCGCTGATCACTGTCCGCTTGGGGACATCCATGCGCGCGAGCAGTTCATAGGTGCCGGCCCGCAGGATCTGCAGCATGGTCTTGTCGAGGCGGGCAAGTGTCCACCCGTCAGCCAGTTTGCTCTGAAGCAGCGCGTCGATTTCGTCCCTGCGGGCGTCCACGCCGCTGACTACATCGTCGAAGAAATCGACTTCGGCATCGGCATAGTGATCATCTTCGATCACTTGGCCCAACCTGTGCTGATGAAATTCATTCAGCAGACGGGCGAGTGCGGTACTCTCCATCTGTTGCTGATACAGCGCCTGAACCGCAGCCAGGCGGGCGGCAGAACGGGCCTGCGATTTGGGCGCAGTGGCGGCGGGTCCGGTCATTTCAATCTCATTTCGATACTTTTGGCGTGGGCGGGAAGCCCTTCGGCATTGGCCAATGCAATCCCCGCAGGGCCAATCGCCGCCAACGCGCTTTCGCTGGCTGACAGGAAACTGGTCCGTTTCATGAAGTCGAGCACGGACAAGCCGCTGGCAAACCGTGCGCGGCGGCCCGTCGGCAGAACATGATTTGGACCAGCAACGTAATCGCCAATGGCTTCCGGTGTGTGGCGGCCAAGAAAAACACTGCCCGCATGGCGGATTTTCGCGAATAGCGGTTCGGGATCGTCCACGGCCAGTTCAATATGTTCAGCCGCAAGACGATTGGCGAGCGGAATTGCCTGATCAAGGTGATCAACCACGATCATCACGCCGTGGCCATCCCAGCTGGCGCGCGCTGTCTTATGCGATGCCAACATCGAACATTGCACATCAACCCGGTCTTCCACCTGCCAAGCGAACTTTTCATCATCGGTGATCAGGATCGATTGGGCGTTGGGATCATGTTCGGCCTGGCTCAGCAGATCGGCGGCAATCCAGTCCGGATCATTCTTGCCGTCGGCGATCACGAGAATCTCGGACGGTCCTGCGACCATGTCGATACCGACCACCCCGAAAAGCTGACGTTTCGCTTCTGCCACCCAGGCATTGCCCGGGCCAGTGATGACATCGACGGGTGCAATCCTGTCAGTCCCATAGGCGAGCGCGGCGATAGCCTGGGCGCCGCCAATGCGCCAAACCTCGTCCACTCCGGCCAGATGCGCGGCGGCAAGGACCAGCGGATTGGTTACACCCTTTGGTGTTGGTGTGGCGACGACGAGCCGCTCCACGCCTGCAACCTTGGCCGGAAGCGCATTCATGAGCAGCGAGGAAGGATAGGCTGCACGCCCCCCAGGCACATAGAGACCGGCGGCATCCACCGGTAACCAGCGGGCACCCAGCCGCACACCGGCGTCGTCCGTATAATCGCGATCTTCGGGCAACTGCGCCGCGTGATAGGCGCGAATGCGATCCGCCGCGAGGACAAGCGCATCGCGCAAATCGCTGTCCAGTCCTTCGTATGCGGCACGGCAAGTGTCGGCAGAAATCCGCCAATCCTGATCTTCGGTCAGAGTGTGATTGTCGAACCGCGCCGTATATTCGATCAGGGCAGCATCACCGCGGCGGCGCACTTCGTTGAGGATTGAGGTCACGCCTTGCGAGACATTGCCATCTTCTTCGCGCCGGTCGTCCACGATCTTGCGGAACGCCTTTTCGAAGCCGGCATCCGATATTCTGAGCATCTGCATCAGCCGGCCTTCGCTTCTTGTGCGATGCTTCGAAAAGCTTCGACCAGTTCAGCCACACGCGGATCGGTTTTCAAAGCCGCCCGATTCACAATCAGCCGTGCAG
>JAHEAV010000013.1:18721-79821 GCA_024642565.1 Erythrobacter sp. | reverse complement strand
TCAGACATCACTTCCAGCCGTAACGCCTTGCGATCGAGCTTGCCGATCATGGTCTTGGGCAGTTCGTTGCGCACAACCACGTCTTTGACCCGTTCATGCTTGCCAATGCGGCTATTCAGCCATTCGGCGAGTCCCTTGCCCGTATCCGAAAAACCATCCTTCAGAGTTACATAGGCCACAGGTACTTCACCGTGGTAGGCATCCGGAACGCCAAGCACCAAAGCCTCCTTCACGGCCGGATTTTCCACCAGCACGGCCTCCACCTGGCTTGGGAATACTTTGAACCCACCTACCGCTATCATGTCCTTGCTGCGGTCGACGATTGCGATGAAGCCATCAGAATCAATCGTGGCTATGTCACCAGTGCGCAGCCATTGTTCGCCGTCAATAGTTACAAAGGCCGCCTTCGCCGCATCAGGCCGGTTCCAGTATCCGCGCATGATCTGCGGCCCACGAATAACCAACTCTCCCGGCTCGGCCTCTGGCGCAGGTCGACCGACATCCTCCTTATCGCGCAAGCAGACATGCGTTTGCGGCAAGACCTGGCCAATGGTCCCGGGTTTACGCAGCCCAATATAAGGGTTGGTAGAAACCACACCGGAACTCTCTGTCAGGCCGTAGCCTTCAACCAGCCGTGCGCCCGAAACTTCCTCGAACCGTTCGCGCAAAGGAGCAGACAACGGCGCACCGCCGGAAATGCAGATATTGAGCGAAGAAAAATCGGTCTTTCCTGCTTTGGGGTGGTCGAGAAGCGCTTGAAACATCGTCGGTACGCCGGGAAAGGCAGTCGGCCGTACGCGCATGATCGTCTTCAAGGCCTGATCAGCATCGAAACGGGGCAGCATGGCGATGCAGCCGCCCTTGGCGACAGTCCGGTTAAGCACGCAGGTGTTGGCAAACACATGGAACATCGGCAGTGCACCAAGGATTACGTCCGGCTCCGATCTGTCAAACGGGTCAATCGCATCAACCTGCAAAGCGTTGGCGGAGAGGTTGGCATGCGTCAGCATTGCCCCTTTTGGCGTGCCGGTTGTGCCGCCGGTATATTGAAGCAGCGCCAGATCTTCAGCCGGATCGATCTGCACAGAGGCAGGATCGCCATCGACAGTCACGCTGGCCCAGTTTGCGACATCGGGTCTGGCAGGCAACGCAGTAATCTGCTTGCCGCCGAATGCCCATAAAGCGAGCCGCTTGGTCCAGGGCAACATTTCCCCCAGTTGCCCGACCACCATCCGCTCGAGAGACGAACCGTCAAGCACCCGTATTGCAGTCGGCAGCAAGGACGTGACATTGATCGTCACCAGAACCTTTGTGCCCGAATCTTCGACCTGGTGCGAAAGCTCATCCGCGCTGTAAAGCGGAGAGAAATTCACCACTACGGCCCCGGCCATCATCGCCCCGTAATAGGCGGAAACATAAATCGGCACGTTTGGAAGGAATAGCCCGACCCGATCGCCTTTGAGCACCCCCATCTTCTGCAATCCGGCAGCAAAGCGAAGCGCTTCGGCATGAAGATCGGCGTAGGAATAGGTTCGACCAAGAAATTCGGCCAGTGGCGCTTGCGGATGCGCCTTCACGCTGCGTGAAAACATGTCCGGCAAGGACAGGCTTTCGATCGGTATGTTCCACCGGCAAGGGTGGTGATAGGGCGCGTTACTTACATCCATGTCAAAATCATGGAGGAGCACGCGCCCGCGGGCAAGCGGTTTAAGCCAGCGCTGGGCCTAGAGTGCTTCGGGGGCCGCTTCGTCCGGCGTCTCGCCTGCTTCGGCAGCGCGTTTGGCTTCCAGCCACGCAGCGGCCTCGGCTTCTTGCGCAGCCTCGGAGGCAGCCTTTTCATTCGCGGTCCGTTCGGCGCGCAGTTCTTCGATCAATTTGTCGCGATCACTCGTGCTCTGGACAGCAGGAGCGGCTTCCGTTTCGACCGGAGCGATCTTCTTGGCAGCCTTGGCTACAACGGCATCGAGTTCGCGCTGCGAACACAGGCCGAGCGTTACCGGATCCTTCGCCTGGATGTTCTGGATATTCCAGTGGCTTCGTTCGCGGATAGCCGAAATGGTATTCCGCGTTGTCCCGATCAGCTTGGAAATTTGCGCGTCCGACACTTCGGGGTGATTGCGCAGAATCCAGGAGATACCGTCTGGCTTGTCCTGACGCTTGGACACCGGCGTATAACGCGGGCCCTTGGTGCGGCTGACTGCGACGGGGGCCTTTTGCATCTTGAGGCTGTAGGCCGGATCGGCCTGACCCCGCTCGATTTCCGCCAAAGTCAATTCACCTGCATGGACCGGATCGCGGCCGGTGTATTTGCTGCTCGCCAGATCGTCCGCCATGGCCTGCACTTCGAGGATATGGATCCCACAAAATTCGGCAATCTGCTCGAAAGCCAGCGCGGTATTGTCGACCAACCAGGTGGCTGTGGCATGAGGCATGAGCGGGGTGGGCTGGGATATTGCTTGGGCCACGGGGTGTTCTCCGGTGAAATACGCCTGAAAATATAAGGGCCGCCCCTTGCGGAGCGGCCATGCGATGGTCGATTTAGGGCATCGCCGCCAATTCGGCAAGCGAATAGGCGCTGCGGCTGGCCAGGGGCCGCCGTCACACTTCCAAAACGATCTTTCCAATGTGATCGCCTGCTTCCATTCTTGCATGGGCGGCCGCGGCCTGGACCAACGGGAATGACCGGTCCATTACCGGACGCAAGCTACCTTCTTCCACGAAGGGCCAGGCACAGCGCAGAATTTCCTCAGCCACGGCGGCTTTGAAGCTGTCAGGCCGGGCGCGCAAAGTGGATCCGGTCAAGGTCAATCGGCGGCTCATCACTTGGGCCATATTGATGGTTGCCTGCAATCCGCCAAGGACTGCGATCGTAACATGCCGGCCATCCTCCGCGAGACAGGCCAGATTGCGCGCGACATAGTCCCCAGAAACCATGTCGAGCACCAGCTGCACACCTTTGCCGCCAGTTATGTCCCGCACAGCTTCGACAAAGTCATGGGATTTGTAATTGATGGCATGATCCGCACCGATCCTTTGCGCAGCCGCACATTTTTCATCGCTGCCACAGGTTACGATCACATCGAGACCGAACAATTTGGCCAGAATGATTGCCATAGTCCCAATGCCGCTGGTCCCCCCATGGACCAACAATGTCTCCCCTTCGCTGGCCCAACCGCGTTCGAACACATTGTGCCACACCGTAAACAGGGTTTCCGGCAGCGCCGCAGCTTCGGACAACAGCAGGTCATCCGGCACCGGCAGGCAGTGTGCGGCTTTGGCAAGACAGAACTGCGCATAACCGCCACCAGTTACCAGCGCACAGACCCTCTGCCCGAACATATCCGGTGAAACGCCCTTCCCGCAGGCAACAATCGTGCCCGCCACTTCCAGACCGGGGATGGGGGATGCGCCGGGCGGGGCCGGATAGAAACCCTGGCGCTGGATTACATCGGGCCTATTGACCCCGGAAAAAGCAACGCGGATCAAAACTTCGCCTTGTGCGGGCACCGGCACAGGCAATGTTTCAGGTCTGAGCACCTCGGGCCCGCCCGGCGCATCAAAGCCCATGGCGGTCATTTCTGTAGGAAGCACTTCGGCCATCAACGCCCTCTTTTTCCTGCCAGCGCTGTCACCATTTTGCCATAGCCAACGCAATCCGTGGCGGAAATAGACGCAGCGCCCATTGACAGCAAGCACCAAGGATTGCGATCTTCAAAGGCGATGGATGACATTGACCTCCCGCGCCCGAGAGGCGATGCCGCGAGCAAGCTCGCGGCCGAGGATTTGTCCCCCTATTCACAGCATGAACTGGACGAGCGGATCGAACAGCTGCGCGCAGAAATCGCGCGGGTCCAGGCGCATCGCGACAAGGCATCTGCCCATCGCAGTGCAGCGGATGCCTTATTCGGGAAGGCGCCCTCGTGAACGCAGGGGCTCGCAATTTTCAGGCCCCTTCCCATATCAGTGTGGCCCCCCAGAAGCCGTTCCGTTTAGACGCGGTTAACCAGAATTATTCATATACTCCGGCAACGGGAATTCCTTTTTTCTCGTAGAAAGATTGATGAATGCCAAGTTTCGCCCAGAATCTCGAAAAGACGCTCCACAGCGCACTCGCCCACGCATCGGAGCGGCACCATGAATATGCCACGCTCGAACATCTATTGCTGGCACTGGTAGAAGACAGCGATGCACAAGCGGTGATGATCGCTTGCGGCGTGGATCTGGCGGAGCTTGGCGCGGTGGTGAAGCAATATCTCGATCAGGAATACCAGTCTCTAAAAACCGAAGATGATGCAGATCCCCAGCCTACCGCCGGATTCCAACGCGTAATCCAGCGTGCGATTTTGCATGTGCAATCCTCCGGCAAAGATACGGTTACCGGCGCCAATGTGCTCGTGGCCTTGTTTTCCGAACGTGACAGCTATGCCGTCTATTTCCTGCAGCAGCAGGATATGAGCCGGCTTGATGCGGTCAGCTTCATCAGCCACGGGATCGGCAAGGGCGGCAAGCAGATTGGCAGCAGTGTCGCGCCGCAAGGCAGCGAAGAAGCCGGGCAGGCTGAAGAAAAATCCGGCGAAGCGGGCGGCAAGAAGGATTCCGCCCTCGACCAGTTCTGCGTCGACCTTAATGCAAAAGCCCGCGCAGGTAAGATCGATCCCCTGATTGGCCGCGGGCCTGAAGTGGACCGGACGGTGCAAATCCTGTGCCGCCGCAGCAAGAACAACCCTCTCTACGTCGGCGACCCCGGCGTAGGCAAAACCGCAATTGCCGAAGGGCTGGCGCGCAAGATCGTTGAAGGCGATGTGCCCGAAGTGCTCACAGAAGCGGTGATCTACTCGCTCGACATGGGGAGTCTGCTGGCAGGCACACGCTATCGCGGCGACTTCGAGGAGCGGCTGAAGCAGGTCGTTTCCGAACTCGAGAAAATGCCCCACGCAGTGCTATTTATTGATGAAATTCATACAGTTATAGGCGCTGGCGCAACAAGCGGCGGGGCGATGGATGCCTCCAATCTGCTGAAACCAGCGCTTTCGGGAGGGTCAATCCGCTGCATCGGATCGACCACCTACAAGGAATTTCGCAACCATTTTGAAAAGGACCGCGCTCTGCTGCGCCGGTTCCAGAAGATTGATGTCAACGAGCCTACCATCGAAGACACAATCAAGATCTTGAAGGGTTTGCGGACAGCCTTCGAAGATCATCACAAGGTCAAATACACGCCCGACGCGATCAAGACTGCCGTGGAATTGTCAGCGCGTTATATCAACGACCGTAAATTGCCCGACAAGGCCATCGACGTAATCGACGAAGTGGGCGCGATGCAGATGCTGGTCCCGCCCAGCCGCCGGAAGAAAAAGATTACGGCCAAGGAAATCGAACAGGTGATCGCGACTATGGCGCGTATCCCGCCCAAGTCTGTAAGTTCCGACGACAAGAAGGCCCTGGAACACCTCTCCCGCGACCTGAAGCATGTCGTGTTCGGGCAAGACAAGGCCATCGAGGTGCTTTCGACGGCGATGAAACTGAGCCGTGCGGGTCTGCGCGATCCGGACAAGCCAATCGGCAGCTTCCTGTTTTCCGGACCCACCGGGGTCGGCAAAACCGAAGTCGCTCGCCAGCTGGCGAGCATCATGGGTATTCCGCTGCAGCGTTTCGATATGTCGGAATATATGGAACGTCACAGCGTTTCACGTCTGATCGGCGCGCCTCCGGGCTACGTTGGCTATGACCAAGGCGGCTTGCTGACCGATGCCATCGACCAGCAACCGCATTGCGTGCTGCTGCTTGATGAAATCGAGAAGGCCCATCCCGACCTGTTCAACATATTGCTGCAGGTGATGGATAATGGGCGCCTGACCGATCACCACGGCAAGACAGTGGATTTCCGCAACGTTGTGCTGGTGATGACCACCAATGCCGGTGCGGCGGACATGGCCAGCCAGGGCATCGGCTTTGGCGATGTGTCGAAGGAAGATGCGAGCGACGAAGCGGTGAAACGCATGTTCACCCCGGAATTTCGCAACCGGCTGGATGCAATCGTGCCCTTCTCCTACCTTGGTCGCGAAACAGTCGCGCGTGTGGTGGACAAGTTCATCCTGCAGCTGGAATTGCAACTGGCGGAGCAGAATGTGCACATTCAGTTCGACGGCGATGCCCGGGCATGGTTGGCTGAGCGCGGTTATGACAGGCTTTATGGTGCCCGGCCGATGGGTCGCCTGATTCAGGAACGGATCAAACAACCGCTGGCGGAGGAACTGCTGTTCGGCAAACTCTCTGATGGCGGCGAAGTCCATGTCAGCGTCAAGGACGGAAAGCCCGCTTTCGAGATAACTGCGGCAGCGCCCAAAGCAGTTCCGCAGCGCAAGCCCCGCAAGAAGGCCGTGGCCAAAAAGGCTGCTCCCAGAAAACCGGCACGATCGGGGCAGGAAGAAGCGGACGAAAACGGGGAGAAGTAAACGCTCTCCGCGTCAGCGATTGAATTTACGGAAGATCGACTTGCACCAGCTTGTTGCGCCCGGTTGCGCCGCGCAACATGCGACACCGTGACGTCGCAATTCCAAGGGATTTTGCCAATAATTTCAGTACTGCGCTATTCGCTTCACCATCTGTTGGCTGGGCGCGTACTTTGACCAACAGGGCGCCATCGGCAATCTCAAGGCCTTCCGAGCGTGCACCCGGATTCACCCGCAATGCCAGCCGTCCCTCACGGTCCGCCAGGGCCATGATCGCGGCAGGCCCAGGCGTTTCAGCCTTCGGTCGAGCCAAGGGACGCTGCCACTGCCGCGCTGTGCTGACGCGCATTTTCAGCATAATGGGCGACGCCCGCGCGCATCCCCATGATTGAAATATCGTCAAGTTCGCGCAAGAAGCGCGCCGGGCGGCCTGCCCACAGACTGCGCGGTTCGATCACCTTGCCCTCCGTCAGCATTGCGCCCGCTGCCAACATAGAATCGCTACCGATCCGCGCCTTGTTCATTGCGATTGCGCCCAGGCCGACAAATCCGCGATCCTCAATAATGCAGCCGTGAATCATCGCCATATGGCCAATCAACACATCGTCACCGATGATCAGCGGCGATCCCTCTGGGTCATTCGGCCTCGGTGGATCGCAATGCAGCACGCTGCCGTCCTGCACATTGGTTCGCTCTCCGATCACGATCCGGCTGACATCAGCGCGCAACACGCAATTGTACCAGATCGAACTGTCTGCACCGATTTCTACATCGCCGATAATCCGGCAGCCTGGCGCAATGAATGCGCTATCGTGAATACGCGGCATTTTTCCGTTGAACGCGATAATCGAAACGCCATCTCGAATTTTAGGCATCAAGGCCCCCCCAGCAGATTGTTCCACCGAATATAGGGCAAGGTCGCAGCATAGTCATCGGTCCACACATATTTCGCGGGCGGACCCAGACTTTTCCAGGGCAAGTCCGGTTCGCTTTGTGTGAAAGATTCCAACGTCTTGGCGTCGGGTGCGAGAATTACCCAGGCCGAACTTGCGTTCACCAGAGATTGGCCTTCCATATCCACCCGGATCGCCGCACTCAGTCCGCGCGCCTTTGCAGCGGCCGCGATAACAGGCTCCAGGTCTATATAGCGGTTGGAAATGTGCATCACCAATGTGCCACCCTTGCGCATGGCGCGTTTGTAACCGTCCAGCGCTTCCAGCGTCAGCAGATGGAGCGGGATGGCATCCGAACTGAAAGCGTCGATCACCAGCACATCGAAGCTACCCGCAGGAAGCTTGTCCAGCTCAAGGCGTGCGTCGCCAATATACGTCAAGGAATCGGGCGCGCAGTCCGGCAGGAAGGTGAACTTGCGTTGCCGTGAGAAATCGAGAACCAGCGGATCGATTTCGAAGAATGTATAGCTTTGGCCCGGCTGGCGATAACACGCCAACGTCCCGCTACCGAGCCCAATGATGCCCACATGCGAAGCCTGGCCATAAACGTCCGGTACATGCCGCAAGGCAACGCCAATTCCGGAATTATGGCTATAATAGGAAATGGGAATGCGCCGCTTTTCAGGATCCAGATACTGGCGGCCATGGGTGGTTGTTCCGTGCGTTAGGCTGCGAAGTCCCAATTTCGGGTAATCGCGAACTGTATAAACACCAAAATAGCTGCGGCTGCGCGCGCCGTCAGCTGAGATGGCCATGGTCAAGATGCCTCCCTGGGCCAGCAGCATGACCAGCAATGTGGCCACAAAGACCCACCGCAACGGGCGCACCAGCAAACCGCATAGTAGAATGGCACCGGTCAACACCACGATCAAACCCTGCTGATCGTGAACTCTCGCCGAAAACAGCATGGAGCCAAAGCCAATAGCCGCGAGAAGCATTAACGTTGCAAACACGAGCTGACGTCGCTCCGTCACCAGTAATCGTTCAAGGAAACGTGGCCCGCGGCCAATTGGCACCAGCAATCCAGCGCCCAATACCAGCAAGGGATGTTCCCACGCCCAATCAAAAACAACCGGGGCCAGCAAGGCTGTAAAAATTCCGCCCAACACACCGCCAGCCGACATGACCAGATAGAACAGCGTCAATTTCGACGGGCTAGGGCGATCGTCATACAGCCGGCCATGGAGGGCCACGGCAATCACGAATAGCAACAGCACCGCCCCAAGAGCCGATGACAATCCGTGATTTCCTTCGGAAATAGCCATCATTCCGCCATTGAGCAGCAAAATGAAGGGGGCCAGTTTCGTTAGTATCCGAACCAGCTTTCGATTGACCGAAAAAGCCGGTACGAAGCTAAGCAGGTAGAGCCCCAGCGGGATCACCCAGAGCAATGGCATCGCGAAAATATCGGTCGTGATGTAGGTGGTGGTAGACAGCATCAAGCCCGAAGGGACCGCTGCCAACGCCAGCCACATGGCGATGCGCCGCCATCCAATCGTTTCCTCGTTTGCCGTACTGGAGTGAATGGCCGCACTATCAGCGCGATTTGCCAATTGCGCTTCTGAACTCCACCGGGCCCAGGCAGTAAGCGCAACCAACACGATCAGCACGGCATAACCGGCGCTCCAGACCAGGCTTTGCGCGCGAAGCGAAAGCTCCGGCTCCAACAGCAACGGATAGCAGATCAGCCCGCCAAAGCTTCCTAGATTGGATGCGGCGTAGAGTGCATAAGGGTCACCGGCCTTTGCATCGGCCGCGTACCATCGCTGCATCAGTGGGGCCTGCGCCGAAATCAGAAAGAAGACCGGCCCGATAGTTAAGGCCAGTAAGGCTGGTACCCACACAACCTCCCAACCGGATTTCGGCGGTGCAAGTTCAGCCAAATTGATTGGCAGGGTCAGTGCCGCCAGCGCCAGAAGTGCCAGATGAATGCTGGCCTGCCGCCGCACCGGCCATTTCTGCAGGACATGGGCATAGGCATATCCGCCGAGCAGCAAGGCCTGATAGACGAGCATTGCGCTGTTCCAGACATTGGGGGCACCGCCCAATCGCGGCAAAGCCAGCCGGGCTACCAGAGGCTGGACCAGAAACAGGAGAAAGCTGCCGAGCAGGATGGCCAGCACGAACAAGGCCCTTGATGCCCCGTTTCCGGCAGGGCTTTGACTCTGTTCATCCATATTTGATTCCCCCAGCCCGCCAGTCCGGGCGCCAGAAAGCCCATAGCGCGAACAAATGAATTTCGTTTTACGCGTTGTTCCGCCAATCACAGCGCTTGATCGAATAGACGATCGAATCGCGCCACGGCGGTTCGTAGCGCGGATCGGCGTAGTCGAGGTCTTGGCGGCGGTGCATGCCAAGCCGCCGCATCAAACCCCAACTGGCAGCATTATCGATCACCGTCAGCGCAACTATTTCCTCTGCTGCGAATTGGGCGAAGCCTGCATTCAGAGATGCTTCGGCGGCTTCACGCGCATATCCTTTGCCCCAGGCATCTTCGCGCAGCCGCCAACCGACCTCCATCTGTCCCGTTACTGTGCTGCCCGGAGCATCAGCCAGTTTCAGACCGCAAAAGCCGAGCACTTCGCCCGACAAGGGATTGCCGTCCGATTTGCGCTCTACCAGCCAGAAGCAATGACCGTTTTTCTGCGCGCAGGCTTCGACTCGCTTACGCTGAACCGCCATTCCCGATTCATCGAGCACGCCGCCAAGCCAGCGCATCACAGCCGGGGTGTTTGTGTGCAGGAAGAATTGCTTCCAATCCGGATCGCCCCGCCAGCCGCGCAAGATCAACCGCTGCGTTTCAAGGCGGAATTCAGGCATTGATCAGCCGAGCGGCATGGGCAGCATGGTAAGTCAGTACGCCGCTGCAGCCGGCGCGCTTGAACGCCATCAGCGTTTCCAGCACCAGCGCATCACGATCGCCTGCGCCAGCCGCTGCCGCCGCTTCGATCATCGCATACTCGCCGCTGACCTGATAGGCAAAGACCGGCACTTCAAAGCGCGCCTTCACGCGCGTGACAATGTCGAGATATGGCAGGCCAGGCTTCACCAGAATGCTGTCTGCCCCCTCGGCAATGTCGAGCGCAACCTCACGCAGGGCTTCTTCGCTGTTTGCCGGATCCATCTGATAGCTTTTCTTGTCGCCTTTCAGAAGTCCGCCTGATCCCACAGCATCACGAAACGGGCCATAGAAGGCACTGGCATATTTGGCCGCGTAACTCATGATCTGGACATTGTTGTGCCCGGCCATTTCCAGTGCCATCCGAATGGCCTTGACCCTTCCATCCATCATATCGGATGGCGCGATGATATCCGCCCCGGCATTGGCCTGATTAATCGCCTGATCGACCAATACGGCCACGGTATCATCATTGACCACATAACCGCTCGCATCGAGCAAGCCGTCTTGCCCGTGAGCCGTATAGGGATCAAGTGCGACATCGGTCAGAATGCCGACATCCTGGCCGCAAGCATCGCGCACGGCCCGGATGGCACGGCACATCAGATTGTCAGGATTGAGTGCTTCTGCACCATCGTCACTTCGCCGGTCTCGCTGGGTATTGGGAAACAACGCAATGCAGGGAATGCCCAGCGATACAGCTTCCTTCGCACGGGCCGCAATCCCGTCCACCGACCAGCGTGAAACACCAGGTAACGAGGCGATCGGTTCTTCCACCCCGCGCCCTTCGGTCACGAACAGCGGCCAAATCAGATCGGCTGACGTCAAGATGGTTTCGCGGTGGAGCGCGCGGCTCCAGCCACTGGCTCGGGTGCGGCGCAGGCGCAATGCTGGATAGGAAGATCTCATATTCCCCCAATTGCCCGAATTACGGAAAAGTTCAATTGTTGCCCGATAGTTCGCGCATAGGGCAAATCGTCAGCCGATTTTTTTAGGCTGTTCAATCTTGTCAATTTCGCGCCTGGGCTCTTCATGCTCGGGTTTGTCCGGAGTGAGGTCGGCCAGTGCCGCGCCCGGCTCCACCTTGCTCAAGGTAAACAGCGCCTGGCGGAATTGCCGCAATTCCTCGCCTGCAAGCTGTGCACGAGTGACGAAGCGGATTGATGCCGGGTCGACCGCACGACCGCCGCGATACATTTCATAATGGAGATGCGCGCCGGTCGAAAGCCCGGTCGAACCAACATAGCCGATGACCTGCCCGCGCCGCACAGCTTGCCCGCCGCGAACCACGATCCGGCTCATGTGGCAGTAACGGGTCTGAACCCCGCTGCCATGATCGATACGCACCGCATTGCCGCAACCGCCCATCCGGCCCGCGCCCGTTATCCGCCCGTCAGTAACGGCCACGATCGGCGAGCCATAGCTGGCGCGAAAATCCATTCCCGCATGCATGCGTCGATAGCCCAGAATCGGATGGCGCCGCATACCGAAACTCGAAGTCACAGCGCCCGGAACCGGAGCCATCAAACCGCCGCGCTGCTCGCCCACGCCGGATGCTTCAAAGAAGCGCCCTTCCTTGCCCCAGCGCATCAATTGGGTGGCCGGGCGCCCCCCGCGCTCGATTCCGGCAAATAGCAGCTGTCCCGCCTGCCGTTCCCCAGTGGCTGCGCGTTTATTGGCGATGATAATGTCGAATGTGTCGGTCGGCAGAACCGCCCGCTCCATATCAATCTGCTCACCCAGCGTTTTGAGGTATTGCTGGACCGCGCTGGCGGGAGCGCCTGCCGCGCGGGCCGAACGGTAAAGGCTCTGTCCGACTATCCCCCTGATGCGCAGCGGTGTTTCATCAACCCGGATCGGCTTGCGCCTGAGGACCAGATCACTTCCGCTTCGGTCGATTTCAAGCGCCAGATCAAACCGTGCGCGAAATGACAACGCATCCAACGGTCGCGGTTGGTCGGACGCCGTACGCCGGCCCAGGGTAATGTCGATCTGGGTGCCCGATTCAATGTCGGCCAGCGGCATGGTATTCCCGATCAGCACGCCCACCCGCGCGGCGTCATCGGATCCCACGCCAGCCCGCTGCAACATGCGTCCGAAGCTGTCCCCGGGGGCAAGCGTGGCTAACAATTCGATCTGCGGGCGCTCCGGAGCGGATTGCAAGGGGATAACCGCAGATGTTGCCCCCATGTGGCGGCCGCTATCGGCGCCCAGCGCGAGAGGCAGAATCATCTGGCTGCGGAATTCGTCACGCGCATTTTGATCAATCGCCATAGCCGGCGCGGCTTCGAGCGGCGCGAAGTCGGGCCAGAATGCCAGCGCCGCCACGGAGAGGCTCAACATCGTGCCAAGCCCGCGGAACCAGCGCTTGCTGCCGATCTGCTGCGCCAGATCCGGTGCCAAATCGATGCCTTCCAGCCGATGCGATGCCTGGCTTCGCCAATCCTCAAACTTTTCGGCAAAGCTGCGCGTGCGCTGTAGCAGCAGTGATACATGTTCGATCGTGGAGGCCAGGGCGCGGCTTGTAGTGCCGGGATCGAGGATCTGGGCGTGCGAAAGCATCACGGTTTCGGACTGCTCCGCACCGTTTGGCATGTTTTCGTCCTGATCGCGCGAGCTGTACACGCGCCCTCCCTTGTTCGGCACATGGCGGAACCCATAGCCTCCCTTGCCAGTTTTCCTGCACTTTTAAAGTTAATGTCGATTTAAGCTGCGATGATCTGCGGCTTGTATGGGACAGGCTGTTGACGACACGCGTTGGATGGTTGTCGGATCGAAGCGGGGGTGCCACATTCACACTCGTGACCGGCCCTCCCACCGACAATTCAACCGTCAAGGCGGTTCTCGGCCCGACCAATACCGGCAAGACCCACCTCGCTATCGAACGGATGTGCGGCCATTCATCCGGCGCAATTGGCTTCCCTCTGCGATTGCTGGCGCGCGAGGTATATGACCGGGTGGTAGCGATCAAAGGGGCAAAACAGGTCGCCTTGATTACCGGCGAAGAACGGATCGAGCCACCAGACGCCCGCTATTTCTGCTGCACAGTAGAGGCCATGCCGATCAACCGGCAAGGCGATGGCGGCGGCCATTCTTTCGTTGCTCTTGATGAGGCGCAATTGGGTGCCAATCGCGAACGCGGGCATATTTTTACTGACCGGCTGCTTCATGCGCGTGGGCGGGACGAGACGATGTTGCTCGGGGCGGCCACTCTAGAGCCTATGGTGCGCGCCTTGTTGCCACGCGCCGAGATTATCAAACGCCCGCGTTTCTCGACGCTGACGCATATCGGGCCACGGAAATTGTCACGCCTGCCGCCCAGGAGTGCAATTGTCGGCTTTTCGGCCGAGCAGGTCTACGCAGTTGCGGAAATGCTGCGCCGTTTCCGCGGCGGATCGGCGGTAGTGATGGGGGCCTTGAGTCCGGATACACGCAACAAACAGGTCGCGATGTTCCAGTCAGGCGAAGTCGACTATATTGTTGCCACAGATGCCATCGGCATGGGCCTCAATCTCGATATCAACCATGTAGCCTTTGCCTCACTAACCAAATTTGACGGGGTTCGGCAGCGGCGGCTGACCCCAGCCGAAATGGCGCAAATTGCCGGTCGCGCCGGGCGGCATCAGCGGGATGGCACCTTTGGCACACTGGCCGGCGTATCGGGCGGCCATGCCGAACCTGCGGAATTCACCGACGAAGAAGTCTACGCGATTGAAGAACACCGTTTTGCGCCGCTGACCAGGCTGTTCTGGCGCGAGGCGGAGCCGCGGTTCGATTCGCTCGAAGTCCTTATCTCCGACCTTGAGCGGCCGCCGGAAACCCCAGAACTTGTTCTTGCACCGGAAGCCATTGATCTCGCAGTGCTCAAGCGATTGGCGCAGGAACCGCTGGCAGACGAAATCGTCGGCCACGCAAAAGTGCGCCGATTCTGGGAGGCTTGCTGCCTTCCCGATTTCCGCCAGCAAGGGGCGGACACCCATAGCCGCTTCATCATGCGGTTGTGGCAGGATCTGCGGGGCGGTTACCTTGGCGCTGATTATGTCGCAGCCCGCATTTCGGAGCTGGACAATATGCAGGGCGATATTCACACCCTGCAAGGGCGCATCGCGGCCATTCGTAGTTGGGCCTATATCTGTCAGCGTCCCGACTGGGTGCTTGCCCGTGATGAGATGGGTGGCCGGGCAAGGGCTGTGGAGGCGCGGTTGTCCGATGCCCTGCACGGCCGCCTGACCGAGAGATTCGTCAACCGGAGGACGACAATTTTGATCAAGGCAATGGGACAAGACGCATCATTACTGCCCGTGAAACGGGCGGCGGATGGCCAGGTTTTGGTTGAAGACGAGGTAATCGGGCGAATCGCCGGTTTCCGCTTTATCGTTGATCACAATGTGAACCATACTGATCGCAAGATGCTGCTTTCGGCTGGCGAGAAAGCCCTTCCGCGCCTGCTTACAGAGCGAGCGGAATCATTGCTCGCTGGCGGGCTGGAGGAAGTGGCACTGGAAAACAGCGCGCTTGTCTGGGAGGGGGAGACCATTGCAGTACTGGAAGGCGGGCCCAGCGCCGCTCGGCCGCGACTTCTGCCTGCAAGGGAGCTGTCCGCGCTGCCTGACAAGGAAAAGGCCGGACTGATCGCAGGACTGGAGAAATGGGTCGAACAAGCGATGGCGCCGCTCTCGCCGCTCGCAAAACTGGAAGCTGCCTCGCGCGATCCCGCGGCCGGATCAGAAGCAAGAGCGCTCCTGCTTTCCTTGATCGCGGGTCACGGTTTTGTCTCACGCGAAGCAGCGGGGCTTCAGCATTTGCCTAAAGATATGCGGCCCTTCTTGCGCCGCCTTGGCGTCACTTTTGGCGCGCTCGATATTTTCGCTCGCGATCTGCTCAAGCCCGCACCGCGCCGTTTGCTCCACGAGACGGGGCTTGATCAGCGTCCATTGGAGCCTGCGATGCGATCTGTGATCACAAGCGGCGCCCGCATTCCTTCGGGCTATCGTCTTGCCGGGGAACAAGCGGTGCGGATCGACATTGCGGAAAAGCTGTTTCGTGCTGCGCATGAGGCGCGAAGCAAAGCTGGTGCACGGAAATTCGCGCTGGATCCATCGCTGGCAATATCGACCGGACTGACGCCCGACAGCTTCCAGCGGCTGTTGGGTGCGGCGGGCTTCCGCCGAATCCCCGCTCGCGCGCTGGTCGAAGGAGCTTTTGGCCCGCCAGCGCCCGATAGGTGGGAATGGCAGCCTGGCCGCCCTGTTGCCGGACCCAAAGGCAAGAATCGGGATCAGCGCCGCGAAAGTCGGACGAAGGAAAGGAAGGTGGCTGTCCAGCGGCCACCCAAGCCCAAGGAGGCTGGGCCTGTGGCAGGCAGCCCTTTCGCGGCGTTGGCGGACCTAATTCGCTGATGCGTATTGATCGGCTGCTGTATTTCCTGCGCTTTGCGAAGACACGCTCCCTTGCACATAGTCTGATTGGCGAAGGTCACGTGCGGCGGAATGGACAGCGGGTCATGCGCTGCAGCCAGCCCGTTGAGACAGGTGATATCCTGACATTTCCTGCCGGCGAACATGTTCGCGTTGTTGAAATAATGGCCCTGCCGTGCCGGCGCGGTCCGCCCGCCGAAGCGCATTTGTGTTATCGGGCGCTTGACCCGCAAGCGCAATCCGCCATAGCAGCTTGTGAAAGCGACCAGAATAAGGGGACCACGCTGCCATGACTTATGTCGTCACCGACGCGTGCATTAAATGCAAATACACCGATTGCGTCGAAGTTTGCCCAGTGGATTGCTTCTACGAAGGCGAGACGATGCTGGTGATCAATCCCAGCGAATGCATCGATTGCGGCGTTTGCGAACCGGAATGCCCGGCTGAGGCAATTCTGCCTGATACCGAAGACAATCTTGAAAAGTGGCTGGAGCTGAACACAAAATATTCTGCGGAATGGCCCAATATTACCAGCCAGAAAGAACCGCCCGAAGATGCCGACGAGCATAAGGGTGAAGAAGACAAGTTCGAAAAGTATTTCACCCCGGAACCCGGCGAAGGCGACTAGGCCGAGGCCCCCGGGGGCTGCGGATTACGCCCCATCCAAGCACGAATCCATGCCTGCTACGGACCTTGCCGTTTGCAGACTGGAAATTTTGTTGCGAAGCTGCTATATAATAGTCCAACTGCACCGGTCTGGTCCCGGTGACAGGCGTATATCTGGAAAGGCAGGACCACTCTAAGGCAGATCAATCCGGTTTCGGCCGTTGCCCGATGCGGGCGCGGTTGCAAGGGTTGCTGACTGCCGGGTCGCGGATTCTGTCTGCATGAAAGGATTATTTATGGCAGCCCAGGCAAATGCCTTCGATGTCGGCGATTATGTGGTTTATCCCAAGCATGGGGTCGGCCGGGTGATCGAGTTGCAGAATGAAGAAATCGCCGGAATGCAGCTCGAGCTTTATGTTCTGCGTTTCGAAAAGGAACGCATGACTCTCCGCGTTCCGACCAATAAGGTCGAAGCCATCGGCATGCGCAAGCTTTCGAGTGACAAAACTCTGAAAGAAGCGATGGAAACGCTTAAAGGCAAACCCAAAGTCAAGCGCACCATGTGGAGCCGCAGGGCCCAGGAATATGAAGCAAAGATCAATTCGGGCGACCTGGTGTCGATTGCCGAAGTGACGCGTGACCTGTTCCGTCCTGAAGACCAGCCAGAACAGAGCTATTCCGAGCGGCAGATTTTCGAAGCCGCCTCCAGCCGGCTTGCGCGCGAACTGGCTGCTATGGAAAAGACTGATGAACCCGCAGCCTTGGGGAAGATCCTCGATGTGCTTCGCGAACATGCGCCGCAATATTACGAGAGTTCTGAACAAGCGTAATCGACCAGCGACATTTTCAAATCGATAAGGGCCGCCTGAAAGGGCGGCCCTTTTTTGTGGTGACCTTGCAGTTTGCGCGGCGGTGTATTACATCGGCAATACGGTAATTGCAGAGTTACGGGAGAAAACCATGTTGCATGACTTTTTCAAGAAGATCGCGCCAGTGGCGGCGATCGCCATGTCGATCGGTCTGATCAGCTGCGACGGTATGAACGTCAAGATCAACGATATGGAGGGCGTGCCGCTAGCCGATCTTGATATGTCGGGCGGCGCTCCCACAGAGCTGGTGCTGGCGGGACCTGACAAGGTTATCGTTAGCGACGGAGCCAGGCTCTCGATCACGGTGGCCGGTGATCAGGCCGCACAGGATGCGCTTCGCTTCTCGCTCAAGGACGGTACGCTTGGTATTTCCCGCGCTGGAGAGAAATGGGCCAATACCGGCAGCGCAACGGTCAATGTGACCATGCCTGCCCCTAAATCACTGGCAGTAGCAGGCTCCGGCGAGATCGAAACTGCGTCACTGGCCCGTGACGCCGAAGTCAAGATTCTCGGCAGTGGTAGCGCGCGCACGGCTTCGCTCGATGCCGATAAGCTGGATGTAACGGTGGCCGGTTCCGGCACATATGGGGCTGCCGGCAAGGCCAAGTCGCTTGAAGTAACAATTGCCGGGGCCGGCAATGCTGAGCTGAAGGGCCTGACAGTCGACGACGCCAAGGTTACGATCATGGGATCTGGTGACGTTGACCTGACTTCGGATGGCCTGGTCAAAGCGAAAATCATGGGCTCGGGTAATGTCACCATTACCGGGCGAGCAACCTGCAAGGTCAAATCCATGGGTTCGGGCACTGTCACCTGTCAAAATATGCAGGAAGACAAGGACGAGTCTGACGCACCCTGAATGCATCTGGCCGAACAGTAGTCGACCGAACGTAACCTAGTGGCTATGCGCGCAGGGAAAAGGATCCTTCAATGCCGCGCATAGCCCCCCTGTTACTTTGCGGACTGGCGGCCCTCCTTTCGGGTTGCCTGGCGAAAACCGCTCTGGATATCGCCACCGCGCCGGTCAAGATTGCAAGCAAAGGGGCCGACCTTGCTACGACCAGCCAATCCGAAGCGGACCAAAATCGCGGTCGTGAAATACGCAAACGTGAAGAGCGCTATGGGCGGCTAGGCCGCCAACGCGAGAAGCTTTCAGAAAAATGTGATGGCGGCCAGCTCGATGCTTGCCGGGATTTGGCTGCGATTGAGGCCGAAATGCGCGAACTCTCGTCTTCGATACCAGTCGAACCGGACCGGTAATGATCAAGCCGCTGCACGCCGCAATCGATCATTGATGGCAATTCCGATGCCTTCTTCCGGGATCGGGGCAACTGCAATCCGCGGCAGAGGTGATGCTGCAGCCTCGTGCAGCGCTGCGTAGGTCAACCCCGCAGCCTCGGCAAGATCTCCGGAAGCCGACAGGCTGAAGTGCCCTTTTACCGGCCCAAAGCCGATCAGGAATTCGTCCGCATCGGCCGCTGTTGCTGCAAGCCGCAAAGGTTTGCCTGGCGAATAATGCTTTGCCAATTGCCCGGGCGCCTCAACACGCGCAGCAGTGGGTTTGGCCCGGACCAGATCCGGCAAATCATCCCAGCCAATCGGGCCGGGCCGCAATATCTCACAACTGCCGTCATGACGGATAGCCAAAATAGTTGATTCTAAACCACTTTCGCAGGCGCCCCCGTCAAGGATGAGATCAATCCTTCCGTCTAGCGTCGTTGAAACATGCACCGCCGCCGTCGGACTTATTGCGTTGCTGCGATTTGCCGAAGGTGCTGCAAGCGGAAGCCCGACCTCGTCAATCAAGGCCCGCATCACCGGATGGGCCGGCATCCGCAACGCGACTGTCGGCAAGCCCGCGCTTACCGCTGCCGCCAGATCGGCGTTGGCCTTTCGCGGCAGCACCAGAGTCAGCGGTCCGGGCCAAAGGCGCCGGGCAACACTGTCCGCCACATCGGAAAATTCCGCCAGTGCCGCGGCCTGTTGCATCGAGCCCACATGCACAATCAACGGATTGAACTCCGGCCGGCCCTTTGCGGCGTAGATTCTCGCGACAGCCGCATCGCTGTCCGCCCTTGCGGCAAGCCCGTAAACCGTTTCGGTCGGGACGGCGACAATTCCGCCATCACGGATGATTCGCGCCGCCCGGGCGATCCCCGCCGCATCGGCGTATAGCGTTTCCGTAGCGTTCTTGCCCGACATGCTTTCCCGCTATAGGTGGGGCCCACAAAAGCCAAGGAATTCGATGTGATCCCCTATAATTCGCCCACCCAGGACCAGTTGCTGGCAATTGATGTTTGTGCCGGAATAGCGGAACTGGCCAAGCACGATCGCTTTGCTGCCGCTGAACCAGACATGGTGCAAGCGATCGTCGAAGGGATCGGAGCGTTAACGGAAGGCGAATTTGCACCGCTAAACCGGGTGGGCGATCTGGAAGGGGCGAAGCTTGAAAACGGCGTGGTGCGCCTGCCCAATGGATTCGCCGAAGCCTATAATAATTATGTTGAGCAGGGCTGGAACGCCATAGCTGCCTCGCCCGAATTTGGTGGGCAGGGCCTGCCCAGTACTTTGGGTTGCAATGTGCTGGAAAATATCGGGACCGCGAATTTCGCTTTCAATCTGCTGCCGATGCTCTCGATTGGCGCGATTGAGGCAGTCGACCACCATGGCAGCGCCACTCA
Source organism: Erythrobacter sp. (assembly GCA_024642565.1). Classification (GTDB taxonomy): domain Bacteria; phylum Pseudomonadota; class Alphaproteobacteria; order Sphingomonadales; family Sphingomonadaceae; genus Allopontixanthobacter. The sequence goes on along the minus strand of JAHEAV010000013.1, from coordinate 59,944 downwards.
AAGGGCCATGTATCTTCCCAAGCTGGTCAGCGGCGAATGGTCGGGGACCATGAACCTGACCGAACCACAGGCTGGCAGCGATGTCGGCGCTCTGCGCAGCACTGCGATCCCGATCGAAGATGGTGTGCATCAGGGAAAATACCGCATCCAGGGACAAAAAATCTATATCACCTGGGGCGAGCATGAACTGGCCAGAAATATTGTTCACCTGGTACTGGCACGCACACCTGGTGCGCCGGAGGGAACGCGTGGGATCAGCCTTTTCGTTGTCCCGAAATATCATGTGAATGCCGATGGCTCGCTTGGTGCCCGAAATGACCTTCGCTGCGTAAGTCTGGAACACAAATTGGGCATTAACGCATCACCTACCTGCGTGATGAGCTTCGGCGATAATGGCGAATGTATTGGTGAGCTGGTTGGTGCGGAAAACCGTGGCTTGGCGGCGATGTTCACGATGATGAATTCGGCCCGCATCAATGTTGGCAGTCAAGGCGTGCAGATTGCCGAGCGCGCGCTCCAGCAAGCCATGCATTATGCACGCGAACGGGTGCAGTCTTCGCGCGCGGGGTCGCCCGATCGCACACCGGTTGCCATTATCGAGCATCCCGACGTGCGGCGCATGTTGCTGCGGATGAAATCACTGACCGAAGCCATGCGTGCGCTGCTGTATTATACCACCGGACAGGTGGACCGCGGCACACTGGGCGATGATGCCGCCGCACGACGCGGCGAAGTGCTGGTGCCGTTGATCAAGGCCTGGGGCACGGATACCGGCGTCGAAGTGGCCAGCATCGGGGTACAGGTTCATGGCGGAATGGGATTCATCGAAGAAACAGGCGCTGCGCAGCATTACCGCGATGCGCGGATCGCGCCGATATATGAAGGCACCAATGGGATCCAGGCGGCAGACCTGGTTACGCGTAAGTTGGGCTTCGAAGGTGGCGCTGTGTTTGCAGCTCTGATGCAGGACATTCTTCGCGACAGCGGCGATGAACCAGCGCTGGCCGCCCTGGCCAGCGATTGCGCGGCGATAGGCAATTGGATGCTGGGTGAAGCCAGCCTTGATGACCGGCTGGCGGGCAGTGTTCCCTTTTGCACCATGTGTGCCGTGGCGGTAGCCGGATGGCAGATGTTGCGCCAGAAACGCGCCGTCCAATCCGGCTTGGCCCCAGCCCTGGCCGCCTCGAAGCCGGTTACCACGCGCTTCTTTCTTGACCACATAGTGACCGAAGCATCAGGGCTGAAAGCCTCCGCCACTGCGGGGGCTGGTGTGCTTTATGCGCTTAGTGCCGAACAATTGGCAGGCTGATGCCGGGACCTGTCTATTGCCCCACTGTCTCGCGCGCGTAATCCTCTACAAAGCGCGCTTGCGGATCGCCCTGTAACTGCTTTTGCGGCGGCAGCGATTTGGTTTTGACCCTTTTGAAGGCAGCGAGTGGTGCGGCACCCGGTGCGGTAACCCGCCAGATAATCCCGGCGGTATCGTCACTTACCAGCAACGCCCCGTCACCGCCCCATGTAACCCAGGTCGGGCGGCCTTTGGTGGTTCCATTGTCGTTGAGGAAGCCCGTAAGAACCGGAACGGTTTTGCCTTTCGGATTCCCGCGTTCGTCAAATGCCACATAAACCACGTCATATCCGGAAGGCGGCTTGCGGTTCCAAGACCCATGCCGCGCAATAAAGGCACCATTGGCAAAGTCCTTGCCCATCAGCGAACCTTGTTGACTGAATACCAGCCCGAGCGCCGCAACATGGGGTCCGAGCGCGAATTCGGGCCGACGTGAATATTCGGTGGTATAGGCTGGCATCGGCGCTTCGACCCGCTGATCGATCGTGTCCTTCCAGTAGACCCAGGGCCAACCGTAATTCACGCCCACCGGCACATTGGTCAGGTAATCGGGCACCAGATCGGAACCAAGCTGGTCACGTTCATTGACCGTGGTCCACAATTCATTGCTCCACGGGCTCCAGGCAAGGCCGTTGGGGTTGCGCAGGCCGCTGCCATAAATCCGCTGTTTCTTGGCCGGGATATTATATTCCCAGATGGCTGCGCGGCCTTCTTCCGCTTCCATCCCGTTCTCGCCGATATTGGAGGATGAACCGACTGCAACATAAAGTTTTGTGCCATCGGGGCTGAGAAGAAGATTGCGCATCCAATGATTGCCCGAAGCGGGCAGGTCCATCAGCTTTGTAGGTGCGCCTTCGACCTTGGCTGCGCCCATTTCATACGGAAAGGACAGCACAGCGTTGTGATTGGCAACATACAGAGTACCGTCGCGCCAGGCGATACCCGATGGCGAGTCCAGATTTTCGAGCACGATTTGGCGTTGATCCGCCTTGCCGTCACCATCGGTGTCTCGCAGCAACACCAACTTGTTCGGCGATACACCGGTCGCTCCGGCGCGGGTCATCAGCTTGTCTGCAATCCAGGCGATCACGCCGCCGCCCATGTTCGACGCCGGGGCACGCGTCAGGGCAACCAACACATCGCCATTGGGCATCGTGTAGATGGTGCGAGGATGTTCCAGCCCGTCAGCAAAGCGTGAAACCGCCAAACCCTCAGCTGCGCGAGGAACTTCATTGGCTGGCCAGCCCACCGGCTTGGCAATCTGGACCGTGGGGATATCTTCCGGTTTCGGTTGCAGCAATACCGGGTCGCTGCCGGTTCCTTGCTCGAGGGTAAGTCCTGCATGGTTGCCACGGATGATCCAACTGATGGCCAGCGCGAGAACGAGAAACAGGCCAATGACCCAGACGAGAATTTTGCGTTTTGTGCTCATCGGTTCGGAATAAGCCAGTCCGCAGCTTGCGGCAATGGTGGAGCGCACTAGATAGGCCTAATGTTCAATCTTGATGTTGACCCCGATCTGCCGACCCCTGAATTGCACCGGCAATTGCTGCAGGCCTGTGATGCCGTTACCGCTGGGGAGCGGGACGGGGTGGCCAATATGGCCAATGTCGCCGCCTTGATGGCCGCGTTTTTACCGCATCTCAATTGGGCTGGCTTTTACCGCATGGTCGATGGTGAACTGGTACTTGGCCCATTTGCCGGGCGCCCCGCTTGCATCCGCATCCCCTTGGGACAGGGCGTTTGCGGTGCCGCGGCGGCAACGGGCGAAACCCAGTTGGTGAAAGATGTCCACGCCTTTCCCGGTCATATTGCCTGCGATGCAGCCAGTCGCTCTGAACTGGTGGTACCAATAATGCGCAAAGGGCAGGTGATCGCGGTGATCGATCTCGACAGCCCGCAATTGGCTCGCTTCACCGCTGAAGATGCCGCCGGGATTGAAGCCCTCGCCCGCTTTCTCGCCGATCGCATCTAGCCGAGGTTACGCCCCGATTCGGGACATTGGCGACAGGATCATTGGCCCTGCGCGAATTGTGATGGTATATTTTGAGTTAAGGCCGGAATTTCTGCCGGGCTGACTTGAGGGGATCCGACCGATGCGTGCCTGCCATTTGATAACGCTGAGCCTTGTTTCCAGCGCCATGGTCGCGGCAGCGCCCGGTCTGGCCCAGGAAACCAGTGCGAGCAGTGAGGCGGCTAACCCGGCTGTAACAAGCACCGCACCGGAGATTACCTATGACGAGCAGCCGATGATCCAGTCGGTGGGCCCAGATGCGCCGCATAGGACAATGCGCCGGATCGAGCGGCATGCGATGCACCGGCCCGGTGGACCTCAACACCCCGTCATCTATCCTGACGCCAGTATCGGTATGGGTATGCCAGTCTATTTCGTTCACGGCGGTTATCCTCTGGAAGCAGGCATGCACCCGGCGCAATCCGAACCTGCCGATATGGGCCATGGAATGGAAAGCGGGCATTGGCAGACCGGGTGCGATGCCCGGGAACCCATCACCAAATGCGAAGCCCATGGTGGTGGCCACGGAAGCTCCGGCCAGCATGCGAACTACTACGGATACGGGCCAGTGATGCTGGTTCCGGTGATGGTCCCAGTGCCGCAGCGTGCCGTAGTGCGCGAATATGTGACCGAGGAATGGTTTGATGAAGAGGTTTTGGTGCCTGGGTCAGACCCAGTGATCATCCGAAAGGTGCCGGCACAAAAGCGGGTAAAAATAGTCCCCGGCAAATCGGTGAAATCAGTCAAGTAAGTTCGGTTAAGCGATAAATCCCAAGGGCCGAATATTAAGGGGCGGAGCCGGTTGGGCCGCCCCCTCCCTTTACCATTCCACTTGGCGTTGACGCCATGGCATCAGGCAGTTGATCGGCCTTTGCGATATTCACCGGACCTTGCTGCAACCGGACAATACCCAAGCGCGCGACGTCTTTGCCGCGAGATATCTCTACCGGACTGTCGATCACCGTGCGGACTGCCAGAGCGCGAGCCGAATCCGCGCCGACCCGCAAACGATAGCGCCCGTAAGGGACGCGCTCGAACAGAAAGAACCCATCGAACTCGCTCATCGTCGAAGCAACTGGAGTGCCGCGCATGTCGAGCAACTCGAGCGCAACCCCCGCCAATTCCACGCCCATGGGGGACTGAATCACGCCTTCGACTTCGCCCGATGGCGAAACTGGCAACTCAATCACCGTAGCGATACCCGGGCGGGGAACGACAACGATGCCCTTGGTCGATGGGGCCAGATAGGGATCACTGAGCGAGCCTTCATCAATGCCGACCAGGATCGGAATGAAAGGCCGCAAATCGTCGACGATGGTTCGACCATTTTCGTCGGTCACGGCATTGGTGGTGCGCAATCCGGCTTCGACATAGACGTCCTTCAACACATCTTCACCCGGACCGCGCAGGCCATCACCGTTCTCATCGCGGAACACTGTGACTGCGGCCTGCCCGTTGCGCGCGAGTTTCTTTTCGGAAAAACGAATCCCGCCGTTTACCGGGTCCGGGCCGAAGCTGAATGAAAGTCCCAGATTTATGCCAAACGTCCCGCTGGTCGAATAGCTGGTGTTAGCGCGTAGCGCGAGACGATCGAAGCGGTGAGTGTATCCCAGGCTGAAGTTGGTGTCTTTCTGCACCGCCCGATATTCGACTTCGGACGCAAGATCAGACCGCTCGCCGAGCGATTTTTCGGTCGAAATCTTGACAGTCTCCAGCCCCTTGTCGCGCCCGGACAGCTTGAAGTTGGCCGCGCCACGGAACCGAAGGCCGAACTGGCGTGTGTTGGCAAGCAGGCGCAAACGCGTGGTCGCATTGGCGGCCTGCGAATTTCCGGCTTCGGTCCGGTCATGCTGCAACTGCGTCGTGAGCGCAAAATTGCGCAGACCGAACGCTGTCTGAATTAACGATCTGGTAACCTTTGACCCATCCTTGAGCACGGACTGGCCAACCGACGCCTGAACCGGCAAAGCGAATTTGCCCAGCTTAAGGGATGTATCAAAATTCAGACCCACTTTGCGACTGAGGCCGATACCGGCAAATTCGCTGGCAAAGCCGCCCTGCACCCAAGTGGCATCCGCGCCGAAGTTGATCCGCCCAACCCGGCCAATAACATTGGCTTGCAAGGCGGCGCCCCCACTCGATTGCCAGGCACCGGCAAGCTCAACCTGCATCGCTCCCATCGTGCGAACCAGATTGCCCTCGAGATAATTGCGTCTTCGGCCGCCAAAATAAAGGCTTTGAACCCCAAATCCGATGCTGGTTCGTTGATCAATGCCCCGTTCGACACCGATTCCGCCTCGCCAGGCGTGAACCTTGCCGGCAACGGGGTCGCGAAGGTCGATCAGATCCCGATCATCCTGCAGAATACCAGCCCAGTAGTACGTCTTACCGGGCTCTACATTGTTTTGGCCGACAGGGTGATCAAACCGTTCGCGGCGGATCTGGCCTTGCGGCCCATAGAGGACCACTTCGAGATCGTTCTCGCCGTAATAGAGGTCGACATTGCTGAATTCGTATCGGCCATCGCTGGTATCGGTCTGGAAACCGATCAACTGACCATTGCGATACAGTTCCGCGTCCCACCCACCTGGCAAAGTGCCTCGGACGGTGGTTGTGGAGAAATTGGCTTTTCGGCCAAGCGGCTGATTGCTGAGATAGAAGCCCCGGCCAACTGCACTTTGCCCAGTCAATTGGCTGCTGTCCGTTTCTACGTCACCCGCCATGACCTGGGTCGCGTTTAGCGGCCCAAGCAGCCCGCCTTCACTATCGTAACGAAATGCGCTGACACGCAGCGAGTTGGGCTGCAGCGTGTTATCCGAGCTGAGGCGCGCATCAAAACTGGCTCCGGCGATTTCGCCCGCGGCGAAAACTTCGTAGCGACCCGATGCGCCCTTGGATGAACCAGGGGCGGTATCATAGCCAAAGCGCACGACCGCATCGACTGATGGGGTGCGCCACATTTTGTACTCGCTATCGGCATGAGGATAGGCCGACAGGTCGAAACTCACTTTGCTGGGACGAAGTCGCGCGGCGCGACTTCTGCGCTCCAGAGCCTCCATGAACGGCAATTTAGCATCGCTCTCGAGCCGGATGGCCGAATTAAACAGGTCTGGCTTCAGCGTGATACCAAACCAACGCGAAAGGGCCTTGGTATCAACACACCACCCTTCCGGCGTGTCGTATATCTCGCCAGCCAATGGTGAATTGCCGCTGTTCACGTTTTGTACTGTATTTGCTGCGCGGTCGAGGGCGAATTTCTGATCTTCTGTAAACAACCAGCCAGTTGCGCGGCGCGACTTCTTGTCGAGGCGGATCGGTAAGTCGAGTGCCTGTATGACGTCAGCCAGATCGAGGCATGTTCCCTTATCTATCTGATATCCGCGGATTTCATTGCTAAGCTTATAGGAACCGACCACCATTTGCAGCAGCAACGCGTCATCGGCACTGGGTTGCCGGGCCTCATTTGTGATTTGCGCCTGTGCAACGGAAGGTTGCGGCACAACAACGCCGAAGGCCGCCGCGATTATCGCGGCGGCTCCGGTGGTCCAGTTGTTGTGGCGGGGCATATCCGTTAGGTCCGGTCTGTTCGCTCGGCCGTCAGTTCAGAACTGTTTCGACGGCCGCGATCAGGCGTCCGCCGGCCTCGGGCATCTCGCGATATTCGAATCGCAGCTGGCCCTTCATGGCCGCCGCTTCTTCGGGCGTAAGGCGGAACGCCACTCGTCGTTCAGCCAACTCGCTGTAAATTGCTATTCCGCGTGCCATGTAGATCGGCTCACTGCTGCCTGCGCGGATCACGCGAAGCTCTCCGTAGGTCGAACTTTGGCCGCTACGGCTCATCGCCAGGTGGAGTTCCGGGCCCTGCTCGCCTTGGACGATTTTCGGATCGTTGATCGCGACTGTTGCTTCGAGCCGACCATTGCGCACGATTACCGGGATAGTCACACCATAGATTGGCGTCAGTTTGATGCTGATCCCTTGCGCTTGTTCTGTGCTTTCGGTGACCGGGCGCGGCTGGGGAATGGCACGGAAGGACATGTGGACACGGTATTCGCCGTCAGGCAGATCAGCACCAGCGCGTGCGGAAATGCGTACGGCCTGTGGCTGGCCCGGCGGCAGGGTAATCCGCCGCGGAGCATAGCGAATCATCGCCAGGGCGGCCTTCTCGATTTCGTTGGCCTCTTCGGTGGGAACATCCACCAGTTGCCCCTCCGGCGTCATCCGGCGCAGTTCCAGGCCAATACGGTAAGTCGCTTCTTCAGAACCGATATTGCTGAGAATCACCTCAGTCCCACGGCGACCATCAAGAATGATGCGAGTCGGCGCGACCAGCAGATCCCCTTGGGCGCTTGCCGGTACAGCCACCAATACGCCTGCAAGGGCAGCGGTGATGGCCAATAGTTGCCCAATGCTCCGGACAAAGCGGCTGGAAAGTTGGTTTTTCATGCGAACGTGATTCCCGAAGAGTGACGGCACCCTTGCGCCGCAGGTAGGTAATTCTTCGTGGTTTCTAGCTCGATAGGGTTAATATCGGTTAAACATGATCCGCCTTGCAGGGGCGCCACCTTTACCGTGACCAAATAGGAAAGGGGCCGCGTCCATAAGAACACGGCCCCCACCCCGATCATGGGACGCCAGCAAGTGGCCCCCATGATGAAATGCAATGCTTAGCTATATTCGACCGATACGTCGAAGCTGCCTTGGTAAACGCCAGGAACTTCACTGCCGTCGAAATTCAGGTCACCGCCGACTTCGAACGATGAATCACCCAAACCGTCGAGCGAGACTTCGTAGAAGGGGACAGGACCACTGTTATTTACCGATGCGTTCGATGTGAAGCTATCCAGCACCAGTTCGTCAGCGGCGGCGCCCACTACACCACCGACGCGGCGCAAAATTGCACTCGATGCGTCAAACTTGACCGTTACGTTCTTGAGCGGCGTACCGGCGACTTCGAAAGTCGGAACCCCCGTGCTGCCGCTGCAGACGATCGTCGCTACGCTACAATCAAGCGTGTTGTCAGGAGCGAGCGATACGGTACCTGCGCCGGTGACGACCATGGCGCCAAAATCAAGCGAAGTGCCCGTTGCGACATTGAGCTGCAGTGCGGTGAGAATTTCAGCAAATGCATCAGCCGTTGCGGTATCCTGTGCGTGAGCGACCGAAGTCATGCCCAGCGATGCGGCGAGAACGGCGCCCGTTGCGCCCAAACGGAGATATTTTTTCATTTTGTTCTGGTCCTTGCTTAGTTGGTCTTCGATCCCGTGCAGGACAACCAACGTGGCCTCCCGCCAGACAAACAACTCAGTTCATCCGAGGGGCCCTAAGTAGGACTACCAAGTTCAATCTTTGCTTCCGGGTATGGTTAACGCATGAACCCATTTTTGTTAACGATTGAGGCGCCTTGTGCGTACCGGTTTTGCTATATATTCTGGTAATATAGCCTATGTTCAGATATCGCCGCCCGTAAGTCGCTGGCAGATCAGGTCGAGTTGATCGAGGGTACGATAGCGGATGGTAACCGTACCCGAGCGCGGATCGACGTCCGTCTTGATCTTCACGGGCAGGCCCAGAAATTCTTCCAGATGCCCCTGAACTGCGGCAATATCCGCATCTTTTACCGGATCGCGGGATGTGCGCGCCGTCCGGCGGGTCGAATCGGGCGACGCAACCCCCGCACGAACCAGTTTTTCGACCTCTCGGACCGATAATTTCTGTGCCACAGCCAATTTCGCCAACGCAATCGCCTGCTCATTGCCGATGAGTGCACGAGCGTGGCCCATCGACAGGTCACCCCCCTCGACCAGCGCCAGAACTTCGGCCGGTAGCCCGAGAAGGCGCTGCAGATTGGCGACATGGCTACGCGATTTGTCGACCATTTTAGCGATTTCAGCTTGAGTCAGCCCTTCGTCATTGGCCAGACGCTGGTAAGCCCGCGCCTCCTCCACCGGGGTGAGATCTTCGCGCTGAATATTCTCGATAAGCGCCAGCGCCATCACTTCGCGCTCGTCCAAATCGCGGACCAGTGCGGGAATCTCGTGCAATCGCGCCTTTTGCGCAGCGCGCCAACGCCGCTCACCCGCGACCAATTGGTACCGCCCCCCGGCAAGGGGGCGCACGATTATCGGTTGAATCACGCCCCGTGTGGCAATCGATGCCGCCAATTCCGTCAAAGCGTCTTCGTCAAAAATACGGCGTGGCTGACCAGGCAATGGTTCGATCGAAGCTATCGCCAGAGATGCCAGGCCGGCGCGCGGCCCCATTGAAGCCTCTTCAGCGTATGTTTCAGTATTATTTTCAGCACTTTCTGGTTGCACCAGCGGCTCTTCACGCCGCGTTTCGCCCATCAGCGCGCTAAGGCCCTTACCCAGCTTCTTCTTGCTGTCCGCGCCGGGACGCAGAGGAACGGAAAAGCGAATCGGGTCGGTCGGGGCGTCGCTCATGCGGCTTTCCTTTGTTCTGGCAGGCGCCCGATCAGTTCACGGGCGAGCGCGATATAGGCGCGGCTACCGGGGCAGGCATGGTCATAAACCAAGGCGGGGAGCCCGTGGCTCGGAGCTTCCGATAGGCGAACATTGCGAGGTATGACCGATTCGAACACCAGATTGCCAAGACAATCGCGCACATCATCAGCAACCTGATCGGTCAGGCGGTTACGCCGGTCGAACATCGTCAAAACAATGCCAACAATGCCAAGATCGGCATTGAAACGCTGTTGCACCCGCTCAACCGTCAGCAGAAGCTGGCTCAGCCCTTCCAGAGCAAAAAATTCGCATTGCAGCGGCACAAGCAGCGTATCGGCCGCCCCCAACGCGTTAAGTGTCAACAAACCAAGCGATGGCGGGCAATCGATAAAACAGATGTCATGCCCAACATGACCCGACAATGCCCCACTTAAACGGGCCGTGCGATCGTCAACCGAAACCAGCTCCACCTCAGCACCGCTCAAATCAACTGTTGCTGGAATCAGGTCAAGATTCGGGATGCTGGTCGGTTGCAAACAATCGGCAAGCGGCAATTGGTCCACCAAAATGTCATAACTTGAACGTTCGCGGGAATTGCTGTCCACGCCCATGCCCGTCGAGGCGTTACCTTGGGGGTCCAGATCAATAAGCAGGGTTTTCCAGCCAGTTGCTGCCATTGCCGTGGCGATATTGATGGCCGTCGTGGTCTTCCCCACGCCACCCTTCTGATTGGCTATCGCGATCGTGATCATGCTTGCACCTTTATCTCTTCGCGAGTGTTCCGACGATTATTCCCGCTTCATCATCGGTCCGAGATTGTTCCACGTGGAACAATTTTCGTTGCCCGACAGGCAATTTATCCAATTCTTGCGCCGCAGAACGCCCTTTGGGCAACAGCCAAAGGGTTTCGCTTGTGGAAAATCGGGCGGACAAGTTGATGATACGGGGCAATGGCGCGAAGGCGCGTGCACTAATGACCGATGCCGGGACAGTTTCCACCTGCTCCAGCTTGCGGCCATCGACTTCACAATGATTGAGACCCAATTCCTGCTTGATACCGGTTAGCCATTCGATTCGCCGGTTGCGGGATTCGATCAGCCTGACCGGCCAGTCAGGGCGCAGGATGGCTACAACCAGGCCGGGTAGCCCGGCACCAGTGCCCAGATCGAGCCACAACCCTGTTTCACGTGGAACATATTCAAGCAATTGCGCGCTATCCGCAATATGGCGTTGCCACACGACGTCGAGCGTTGTTCCTGCGACTAAATTCTGTCGCTCATTCTCTTCAGCAAGAAAGGCAACAAATCGGTCGAGCCTTGCCATTGCGGCTGGGTCACACATTCCTGCGACATAGGCTCGCGCAGAATTCTCGTCAGAAATCACGCGGCTTCCTTCTCGCGTCGGCGGGCGAACACCAGCAAGGCTGACAAGGCCGCCGGCGTGATTCCGGCAAGCCGGCCTGCAGCCGACAGATTGGCAGGGCGCGCTGCAGACAGGCGCTCTATCATCTCGTTGGAAAGCCCGGGAACCGCATTGTATGGAAAGCTTGCGCCCAATAGCACGGCTTCACTTGCCCGAAGGTCCCTAAGTTCTCCATCCTGCCGGGCCAGATACGGCGCATAGACGGCATCTTCCGCCGCTTCCTGCCCCATCTCGTCATGCAGGGAAAGGTCGTTACACAGCCACGGAGCAAGAGCTTCGAGGTCTATCCCGCCAAAGCGTAGCCACTCGGTAAGTGGCTTGGTTCCGCCATCGCGCCGCACAGGCAGCCCCGCATCGGCCAGCGCATTCGCAGAGACACCCCGTTCCAGAGCGGCCGCCCATCTTTCGGCCCGCTCAGACCGTTGTTCATACCAATTTGCACGCTCTTCCCCGATACATCCGGCAGCGATACCCAGTGGAGTAAGCCGTGTACCAGCGTTATTTGCCCGCAAACGCAGCCGGTATTCAGCCCGCGAGGTGAGCATTCGATAAGGTTCGGTGACACCGTGCAGGGTCAGATCATCGACCATGACCGCAATATAGGAATTTGCCCGGTCCAGCTGCACAGGGCTACACCCGAGCGTATCGGCTGCCGCATTCATGCCCGCGACCAGGCCTTGGGCGGCCGCTTCTTCATAGCCTGTGGTGCCGTTGATCTGGCCAGCGCAATAGAGGCCGGGGATTTCCTGTAACTCCAACCCGGGATTGAGTGCCCTGGGATCAATATGGTCATATTCCACCGCATAGCCCGGCACGACAATCTCGGCGCGCTCCAGCCCTGCCATCGTGTGCAGCATATCGCGCTGGACATCGGCCGGAAGTGAAGTGCTGATCCCGTTAGGGTAGACAAGATGCGTCGACAGACCTTCGGGTTCCAAAAATACCTGATGCCCATCCCGGTCGCCAAAGCGGTGGATCTTGTCCTCTATCGAGGGGCAATAGCGCGGGCCCTCGGCACCAATAGCACCGGAAAACAAAGGGGATCTTCCAAGGTTCGCACGGATGACGTCGTGGCTTCGATGGTTGGTCCTGGTTATCGCGCAGAAGACCTGCGGATTAACCCGCCCACAGCTGAGAGAGGACATCGTCCATGGGTCCGCGTCCGAAAGCTGTTCTTCCAGCTGCGACCAATCAATAGTTCGCCCGTCAATCCGGGGTGGTGTGCCGGTTTTGAGCCGGGCCATGGGTAATCGGGCCTCACGCAGCTGCGCGGCAAGGCGCTGGGCGGAGGATTCGCCAATACGGCCGCCAACCATCCGTTCTTCTCCGCGAAACATAGTCCCACCCAGGAAGGTTCCGGTACAGAGAACTACAGCTGCCGCAACCAACTGGCTACCATCAGCCAGACGCACCCCGCTCACCCGGCCTGACGCAAGCATCAATTCGGAAACTTCGCCCTGAATCAGGGTCAGATCGCCCTGATTCCGGATTTGCTGCTGCACTGACGCCTTGAACCGCAGGCGATCCGCCTGAACGCGCGGACCCCACACTGCACTGCCCTTTGAACGGTTAAGCATACGGTAATGGATCGCTGCTGCATCCGCCGCGCGCGCGATAATACCGTCCAGCGCATCGACTTCGCGCACGAGATGGCCCTTGCCCAGCCCGCCTATTGCCGGGTTGCAGCTCATGGCCCCAATCGCTGCGAGATCAAAGTTGACGAGCGCCACGCGCGCACCCATCCGCGCAGCAACCGCCGCCGCTTCGACGCCGGCGTGTCCGCCGCCAACAATCAGGACCTGGAATTCTTCCATATCGGCCGGATAGTCGAGCCTTGGCCAAGGGTCAAAGGGTCTCGCGATCCACTAGCCACGTGTTTCACGTGGAACATTACTTCCCGATGCAAAAGCGCCCGAAAAGTGTATCGAGCATATCCTCTGTGGTGGATCGGCCAACCAAACGGTCGAATTGTGTTCGCGCCAAGCGCAAAGCTTCCCCGATCAACAGGAGATCGCCCGATGGGTCGATGAGGGTAAGCGCATCCAGCGACGCCGATAAGAGCTGGTGCTGGCGCTCGCTTAGCGCCGCTTGACCTGTCCCGGGGAGCGCCACCCGAGCTGTGTCCATCAATTGGCGTCGCAATTCCTCCAGCCCCTCGCCTGTCGTAGCTGATAAGGCGACACGCGGCGCCGCTTTGGCCCAATCATTGCCAATATCGATTTTGGCTGTGATTTCCCACGATCCGGCAGGCCCTTCTCCTTCTGGGCCCAGCCACAATATAACGTCAGCAAGTTCCAACGCGTCACGGGCGCGTGTAATGCCAATCCGTTCGATTTCATCGCGGCTATTGTCATGCAATCCGGCAGTATCAACGAAGGTGAAGGCAATTCCTCCCAACGCAACCGATCGCTGGATCACATCGCGGGTAGTGCCTGCGGTAGGGGCGGTTATCGCCGCCTCATCTTCAACCAAGGCATTGAAGAGAGTTGATTTTCCGGCATTTGGCGGCCCGGCGAGCACCACCCGAAACCCTTCTTTCAGGACCCGGGCCCGCGGCCGCAGAACCCATTCCTGCAATTCACCTTCAAGGACTGCCAATTCCGATGAGAAACTGTGCGGAAGGCCTGCAGCGTCTTCTTCATCGGAAAAGTCGAGCGCAGCCTCCACTTGGGCCGACAGTATCAGCAATTTTTCGCGCCACCCCTCAACCACGCGCGAAAGGGCCCCACCCGCCATCGCCATCGCCGCGCGGCGCTGCAATTCCGTTTCCGCCTCCAGCAGATCAGCGAGACCTTCCGATTCGGCAAGGTCGATCCGGCCATTGGCGAAGGCTCGCCGGGTGAATTCTCCGGGCTCGGCCCGGCGCACCCCCTCTATCCAAGCCAGCTCAGCCTCAACCGCGGAAACCACTGCCCGGCCCCCGTGCAAGTGGAATTCGGCCATGTCCTCGCCCGTGACCGTGGCAGGCCCAGGTAACCACAACACCAGAGCAAAATCGAGGACATCCCCGTTCCCGTCATGCAACGGGCGGGCGCTCGCCTGACGGGCCTGGGGCAGAGAGCCGCCAAGCTTTTGCAATACCTCCGATGCCAAGGGCCCACTGACCCGGACAACAGCGATCGCCGCAGGAGGGGAGCCGCTCGAAAGAGCAAAGATTGTTTCCATTACAGTAATTTAGTTAATTCTTGCGGAGGAATCAGTCATCCTTCTTGGTCGACATTTTGCCGCTGGCCGCCGCGCTGGCCGCACTCATGCTGCCTTCGACGAAATTCTGGAACAACTTCATGCCGATCTGTCCCATCGGGGCCAGATGTTTGGCATAGTCCTGCAATTGTTCTGGGTTGGTTACACCCTTCATCGCCTTGGTAATGGTGTCGACATAAATGTCATTCGCCTTCCCGACATCAGGCAGGCCCATGAAGCTGCGAGCTTCTTCAGGCGTACAATCAATTTCGACATGGACCTTCATCGCGATTCCTCCGTTGGGCATTTGTGATGATCTGCTCTATCCCAAACTTGGGTTTGGCCCTAACTTGGGTTTGGCCCTAACTTGGGTTTGGCAAAGCATAGACGCAAGCGTTATGCAGATTTAGACCACAGAGTTGAGGTTTCACCAAGGTGAGCCGCACCGTCACCATCCCCACCGCAGACTATCTAACCGGGCTCAGCGCGCAACTGGCAGGCCGCTCAGGCCGGCAGTTTTGGCCGAACGGATTGAAATATCGCTTAATTCAGCGCGGCAAAATTAAGGATTGTGCGGCGAATCTGCTGATCAATCCCTGCGGGCAACAGTTTTGCCAAATTGGCTTCACGCGTGGCAATATCATCGGTCAGTACCAGGCTTTTCATAACCCAATCCGAACATGCGCGCTGACCAATCGCATGGTCTTCCAGCCGAACAATGCCGCTGTGGCGGGGATCGCGCGCCAATTCCGCCATCAGGTTGGACAGCGATTCCTCCGGCCCTTCGATCAGCTGGAGAAAGTTTTGCCCATTATAGACAAGAAAGCCGGTAATCCCGCGGCCGGGATTGTTACGCGCAGAGGCATCGAGAACTTGCGAGACATCGTCCCGGCCCAGATCCGGGGCAGCGGTGCTGATATAAACAATCTGTCGCATCGCGTTCCGCCCCCCGTTCACGCGTTTACTGGTTCATTGTGGCGAAGAAATCTTCGTTGGTCTTGGAATCCTTCATCTTGTCGAGCAGGAATTCCATCGAATCGATGGTGCCCATCTGCATCAGAATCCGGCGCAGGACCCACATTTTGGAAAGCTTGTCCTTCTCCACCAGCAATTCTTCCTTGCGGGTACCGGATTTGCCCACGTCCAGCGCCGGGAAGATGCGCTTGTCCGCGACCTTGCGATCAAGCACGATTTCGCTGTTGCCGGTGCCTTTGAATTCTTCAAAGATCACTTCATCCATCCGGCTACCGGTATCAATCAGCGCTGTGGCAATGATGGAGAGCGAGCCACCTTCTTCGATATTACGGGCCGCACCAAAGAAGCGCTTTGGCCGCTGCAGGGCGTTGGCATCAACACCGCCGGTCAGAACCTTGCCCGAGGAAGGGACGACGGTGTTGTACGCGCGGCCAAGGCGAGTAATCGAATCAAGCAGGATCACCACATCGCGCTTGTGTTCAACCAGGCGTTTGGCTTTTTCGATCACCATTTCGGCGACCTGCACATGCCGCGTTGCAGGTTCGTCAAAGGTTGAAGAAATCACTTCGCCCTTCACGCTGCGCTGCATGTCGGTCACTTCTTCCGGGCGCTCGTCAACCAGAAGAACCAGCAGGAAGACTTCCGGATGATTGTCGGTGATGGCTTTGGCAATGTTTTGCAACAGCACCGTCTTGCCAGTGCGCGGCGGGGCAACGATCAACGCGCGCTGGCCCTTGCCTTGCGGCGAAATGATATCGATCACTCGTGCGCTCTTGTCCTTGACCGTCGGATCGAGCGTATCAAGGTTGAGCTTTTCCTCCGGATATAGCGGAGTGAGATTGTCAAAATTGGTCCGCAAACGGACCTGATCGGGATCTTCGAAATTGACGCTGGCGAGGCTGGTCATGGCGAAGTAACGCTCGCCATCGCGCGGAGCGCGGATTTCACCCTCAACCGTATCGCCGGTGCGTAGGCCCCATTTGCGGATCTGGTTCGGCGAAACGTAAATATCGTCCGGCCCGGCAAGATAATTGGCTTCGGGGCTTCGCAGGAAGCCGAAGCCATCCTGCAACACTTCGATGGTGCCGATCCCCATGATCTGTTCGTTATATTCTTCATCTTCGGCAAGTTCGCGCAAGATGCAGAACATCAGATCCTGGCGGCGCATGGTTGAGGCGCCTTCGACGCCCAATTCTTCGGCCATGCTGACAAGCTCGGCCGGGGGTTTTTGTTTCAGATCTCTAAGATGCATGGAATTGGTCCGGTACTATACCCTGGCAAGGGTCTGGAGTTCGTCGGCTGGTCAAGGGGCTTGGAGAAAGCAGACCAACCCCGTTTTACACAGGGCCTGAGCCGAAAGAGTGATTTCGATACGCCTGCAGTCCGGCGCCGTCAATTCAGAATGGTTTCACCACCACCAGAACGACGATCACCGCAGCGGCAATTCCCGGTATTTCATTCAGCAGGCGCAAAGTCTTGCCGCTGAGTGGCTGCTGACCCTTCGCAAGCTTCCTGGCATAGGATGAAAGATAACCGTGATAGCCGGACAACAGCAACACCAGCAGCAGTTTGGCATGGAACCAGCCCTGCGCAAAAGCACCCGTCGATCCGGCCAAAGCCATACCCAGCAACCACACCAGGATAATTGACGGAAGCAGGATAATCTTCAGCAGTTTCTGTTCACGTTCCACCCATCGCGCCGCCTCCGCAGAGCCCGCCTCAGCTTCCTGATGATAAACGAAATAGCGCGGCAACATGAACAATCCCGCCATCCAGAAAATGACGAAAATGATATGCCCGGCCTTGAGCCACAAATAGGTCATCGAAAGCACATCCTGCATGCGTTGGATGTAGGGGCGCGATCGGTGTGCGTCATCCCCTCCACCCACGTATTTTTTGAATCAGTCGCTCCACATGGGCAATGGGCGTAAATTGCCCGATTCCATGGCCGAGATTAAACACATGCGGCCGACCGGCAAATGTTTTCAGAATGTGTTCGGCAGCCGCATCCAACGCATCGCCGCCTGCCAGCAACAACAGCGGATCCAGATTACCCTGAACCGGAAGTCCGGCAGGCAATTCCCGCGCGGCCCATTCCGGATCGATCGTTTCATCCACGCCAACAGCATCAACACCGGTTTCACGCACATAGGCCGCGAGCTTCTCTCCGGCACCCTTGGGAAAACCGATAATCGGCACATCCGGAAAACGTGCTTTCACGGACGCGACAATTGCGGCGTTTGGTGCAATTACCCAGCGTTCGAATTCCTTCGGTGCCAGGCTGCCCGCCCAGCTGTCGAACAATTGCACCGCTTCGGCACCTGCTTCGATCTGACCGGCAAGATATTCGACGGTTACAGCGACAATGGCATCGATGATTCCCTGAAACGCCGCCGGATCGCGATAAGCCATGGCACGCGTATCGTGCTGATCACGGCTACCTTCCCCGGCGACCATATAGGTTGCAACGGTCCAGGGACTGCCGGCAAAGCCTAACAAGGTCGTCCCGAAATAGGGGGTTTCTGGGCCCAATAGTGCCTTGACCCTGGCCACCGTCCGATAAATCGCTTCGAGGTGCTCAGGCACCGCTTCCAGTCCCTTCAGCGGGGTATCCAGAAGCTTGGGTGAGAGGCGTGGGCCTTCCCCGGCAAGAAATTCCAGGTTCTGGCCCATGGCGTGGGGCACGATCAGAATATCCGAAAACAGGATCGCCCCGTCGAAACCGAAGCGGCGGATCGGCTGGATGGTGATTTCAGCGGCAGCCTCGCTGTCATAGACCAGGTCGAGGAAACCGCCTTTGTCCGCTCTGAGCGCGCGATATTCTGGCAGATAACGCCCAGCCTGACGCATCAACCACAAGGGTATCTGGTCTGCACGATTTCCCTGCAGGGTTTCAATCAAAAGACCGGGCATCGAGAGAGTCCAATCAAAATAATAAGTATTATAAAAGGATTGTAGGAGTCTGTTGGCCCTGTGGATATTGGGGACAGTACGGCTTTGCCCGACTTCTCCCGCTTTGAACAGGCTTGGCTGCCTTCCGAATCCGCAATATTGCGCGTCAAGCAATGGTTTTCCCCACTGTCCCCAGCCTGTCGAAAAGCCTGCCGACCTGTCCACAAACCCGCCGGGTCAGGACTCGCAATGGGCATGGAATTGCAGGGCAAACTTGTCGCCAGTCCTGTCCCGTGGTTTATGCCGGTCATTATCCACAACCCGGCACACCCTGCATAACATGAGTAACACATGAATAGACTCCACCTCCATCTGGTGTCCGATTCCACCGGTGAAACGCTGGAGATGGTGGCCAAGGCCGCTTTGGCGCAATTCGAGGATGCCGAGATTGTCCGCCATTTTTGGCCGATGGTTCGCTCGCGCCAGCATCTCGACCGGATTGTACCCGATCTGGCCGATAATCCGGGGTTGGTGCTGTTCACCCTCGTCAATCCCGAAACGCGCGCCCGACTGGAAGATCATTGCCGCCAACTGGGCTTGCCCGCCGTTCCAGCTCTGGATGCGGTGACCGAGGCTCTTGAACGCCAACTTGGCCAGGAAGCCCATGGCCGCCCGGGCCGCCAGCACATGATGGACGAAGCCTATTTTGCGCGGGTCGATGCGATTCATTACACCATCGCCCATGATGACGGCATCGGCTGGGAAGATTGGGAAGAGGCGGATATCCTGCTTGCCGGTGTGTCGCGCTGCTCAAAAACGCCGACCAGCATCTATCTTGCCAATCGCGGCTACAAAACCGCCAATATCCCGTTGGTAATGGAAAGCCCCCCGCCACCAGCCCTGTTCGGCCTGCGTCACCCACTCGTGGTTGGCCTTACCACCGCGCCGGAACGCCTGGTGCAAATCCGCCGAAACCGGCTGCTTAGCCTCAACGAAGCCACCGAGACATCCTATGTCGACGGGGAGAATGTTCGCAGCGAAGTGCAGTTTGCCCGGCGGATGTTCGCGGATAACGGCTGGCCGGTGATCGATGTTACCCGCCGGTCGATCGAGGAAACCGCAGCCGCGGTAATTCGGCTGCATAATGAACGTGACAAACGCGAAATTCCGCCCCGGGTCGGGCCCAAACCGATATGATCATCCTGGCTTCTCAAAGCGCGTCGCGCCGGGCGATGCTTGATGCCGCTGGAATAGGGTTCCAGGCGATGCCAGCACATATCGACGAGCGTGCAATCGAAGCGCAGCTTGCGGATCATGCTACCGCCGATGTGGCGCTGGCGCTGGCCAAAGCCAAGGCCTCCGCACTCTCTGGTAGCCACCCGGGTCAATTGATTCTCGGCAGCGATTCTCTGGTCGTGGTAGAAGGGCGGCGTTTCGACAAACCCGCCAACCGGGGGCAGGCAGCGGAACATTTGCGCTTCTTCGCGGGAAAAACCATGCAGCTCCATAGCGCCGCAGCACTTGTCCGGGATGATGCCGTGCTATGGGACCATGCAGCCATGGCATCGCTTGTTGTGCGCGATTTGTCAGAAGGCTTTATCGCGGACTATCTCGATGCCGAATGGCCCGCCGTTTCGCAATGCGTGGGCGTATTCCGGATTGAAGCCATGGGTGTGCAATTGTTCGAACGGATCGAAGGAGACCAGTTTACCGTGCTCGGTATGCCGTTGATACCAGTGCTTTCAGCCTTGCGCGATTTTGGGGAATTGGCAGCGTGACCCCTTATGCCGAAGTGATTGGAGATCCGATTGCTCAATCGAAATCACCGACCATCCATAATTTCTGGCTCAAAAAGCTCGGTATGGAGGGGGATTACCGCGCGATTCGGGTCACCCCGGCGGAGCTGGAGGGTTACTTGCAGAACCGGCGTCGCGACCCGGCGTGGCGCGGATGCAACGTCACGATGCCATTGAAGCAGGCCATCGTCCCCTTGTTGGACAGTGTTGACCAGACGGCGCGCGGCATTGGTGCGGTGAATACAGTTTACCCTACGGCCGATCGCCATCTTACAGGCACCAACACCGACGCCGCAGGCTTCCTCGAACCTCTGGCTGGCGAACTGGCGCAAACGCATTATTTCCGTATGGCGCGTATTTTCGGCGCGGGCGGCGCGGCACGCGCCATTGTCACGGCACTGGCGGGCCACGGTTTCACCCTTGTCCTAGCAGCCCGCGACCCGGTAAAGGCACGAAGCCTGCTCGATGAACTCGACCCGCACGGCGATCACCATGTGACCGACATTGCCCATTTCGCCTCTCCGACGGACTTTTCCTTCGACGATCGTGAAGGATGCCTCGATCTGGTGGTTAACGCCAGCCCACTCGGTATGCGTGGGCAATCACCCCTTGAGTTTGACTTCAGCCATGCTCCGCCAGGCAGCCTAGTCTACGACATCGTCACCGATCCGCTCGATACCGCCTTCCTCGGGGCGGCTCGCGCGTCCGGGTTTCGCACCGTGGACGGATTGTCGATGCTGATCGGGCAGGCGGCAGAGGCATTCAAATTGTTTTTCGGGGCCGCCCCACCCCGCACATTCGATGATGAATTACGGGCGTTGATAGCCCGATGACGCGCCCACTGATTCTTGGCCTGACCGGATCCATCGGAATGGGAAAATCGACCGTCTCCCAGATGTTCGCCGCAACCGGTGTTCCTTGTTTTGATGCGGATGCCGCGGTCCATCAATTGCAAGGCCGGGATGGCAAATTGCTGCCCGCTATCGAATCTGCCTTTCCCGGCACCACTGGCCCAGAAGGCGTTGATCGCGTTGAACTTGGTTCGCGGGTTTTTGGCAGCCCGGAGCAACTCGCCAGATTGGAGGCCATTGTCCATCCAGCGGTGGCTGCAATGCGCGGCGAATTCCTGATGGAACACGCTGCGGCGCCGATCGTGCTGTTCGACATTCCCTTGTTGTTTGAAAAGGGCGGCGAGAAACACGTCGACCGCGTTGTCGTGGTCTCTGCCCCGGTCGATGCCCAGCGGGAACGGGTGCTGCGGCGACCAGGCATGACGCCGGAAAAATTCGCTCGCATCCTGGAACTGCAGGTGCCCGATGCAGAAAAGCGCGCCCGTGCTGATTTTGTTATCGAAACCGGAGGCAGCCTTGCTGATACCGAAGCCCAGGTTCGGCAGCTGGTTGCCGGCCTTGTTCGCAATGAGCGATAAAATACTCGCACAACCCCTTGCGCTGCGACACCGACAGGCCGATATCGATTCCAATGCGTGAAGTGGTTTTCGACACTGAAACGACTGGCCTCGACCCCAGAACCGGGGATCGAATGGTCGAGATCGGTTGCGTGGAAATGGTCAACCGGGTTGCAACCGGCAATACATACCACGCCTATTTCAATCCCGAACGGGACATGCCCGCAGGGGCGGAGGCGGTCCACGGGCTGAGCGCGTCCTTTTTGTCCGACAAACCCCTGTTTGCCAGCAAGGCTGGTGAATTGCTCGAATTCCTCGGCGATGCGCCGCTGGTGGCGCATAATGCCGGTTTCGATTTCGGATTTCTCAATGCCGAGCTGGAAATTGCTTCGCTGGCACCGGTCTGCACCAGCCGGATGGTCGACACAGTTGCTATTGCTCGCAAGCGTCATCCGGGGGCGAAACTGTCTCTCGATGCCTTATGCGGCCGCTATGGCGTTGATCGCAGCCACCGGGTCAAGCATGGCGCGCTGCTGGATGCTGAATTGCTGGCCCAAGTCTATGTCGAACTAACCGGCGGACGGCAGATCGGTCTCGAACTTGCGGCCGAGTTTGTCGCGGTGGAAAATGTTGTCACCTTTGCGCATCGCACCGCAGCGCCAACCACAATGCGCCCACCGCGCGACCATTCTGCCAGCAAGGAGGAGCTCGAAAGACACCAGGCCTTTCTACAAAAGATCACCGCGCCCCTGTGGGGCAGTTGATCCATTTGCAACCACGGGAAGAGGCGGAATGCCGTTGCACAGATGCACGCATTGGCCGAACCCTTCAGAACACAAGAGGTACCATCGATGGATATTCGCGTTTCAGGCCACCAGGTGGACACAGGCACGGCATTGCAGGATCATGCAGCGTCCCGGCTGAATGGGATCGTCGATAAATATTTCAACCGTGCTTTGTCTTCGCATGTCACTTTCGGCAAGGCACCGGCAGGCGCGTTCAGCTGCGATATTGTGACCCATGTGATGCAGGGCATGATCGTGAAAAGTCATGGGCAGGCGCATGATGCGCATCTGGCGCTGGATCAGGCGGCCGACAAGATTGACACCCAATTGCGGCGCTACAAGCGGCGGCTCAATGACCGACACGAACAGTCGGCCCATGCGACCAAAGAGGAAGAGGCGGCCTATCGAATCTTTGCCCCGCAGGAAGTCGATGAAGATAACGAAGTATCGGCCGACGCCCCCTTGATCGTCGCCGAAACCAAGGTCGACATACCCGAGACCAGTGTGGCCGATGCCGTGATGATGCTCGATTTGCGCCACACCAACGCGATGTTTTTCAAAAATGCTGGAACCGGGCGGCATAATATGGTCTATCGCCGCCACGACGGATCGATCGGCTGGGTCGAACCGCATTGATGACCTGAACGTTCCGATTGGAATTGCGGAAAATGCGTCAGGATCTGTCCGAATATTCGCTGTGGTTGCGCCGCTTGGCCGGAGACCACGGGTTTTCATCTGTCTCGCGCCGTCTGGAATGATAAGTGCAACCGGGGTCGTAACCAACACAATATGACTGTCATTTTCAAACTGGTCCCGGAAGCCGTTGGCACTGCTGCTGCAAGCAGCAAGCATGACGTTCTCGAACAGCTTTCCCGGCTGTTCGCGCAAAGTTACGGGTTGGATGCGGCGCTGGTGCTGGAGGGCCTCGAAGAACGTGAAAACCTCGGAAGTACGGGATTTGGACGCGGCATTGCCATTCCGCACGCGCGGATCGACGGTATCGATTTGCCAGCAGCGGCGTTGCTGCGCCTCGACACGCCCGTCAACTTCGCGGCTGCCGACGGAATGCCGGTCGATCTGGTGATCGGCCTGCTTTCGCCCACCAATGCCGGGGTTACCCATTTGCACGCATTGGCCGCAATTTCCCGCATGGTTCGGGACGATGACACACATCAGGCCTTGATCGACGCGCCTGATAGTGAAGGGTTGTTTGCCCTGCTCACCAATGCTTCGGGCAATGTGCTTGGCAGTGGAACTGACCGTGACGCCGCCTGACGGGAAGCTTACGGCCAACCCTTCTGCCGATCGCGGTGCGGAACTTCATTACCGCGCGCTGGAGCGGCTTTATCGATCCGCCCCGGTGAACTCGCTGTTTGCTTCAGACCTGCACATCGAAGGCGAAGGCCTTGCCAGACTGACCTTCGATGTGACTGAATCCTGCTATCACGCGGCCGGTGCCGCCCATGGAACGATCTATTTCAAAATGCTCGACGATGCAGCCTTCTATGCCGCAAACACACTTGTCACCGATCGGTTTCTTTTGACGACTTCGTTCAATTTGCACTTCACCAAACCTGTCCGCACCGGACGTGTAATTGCCGAAGGCCGATGGATCAGTGGTCGCCGCCGGGTGTTTGTGGCCGAATCGCGCCTGATCGATGAAGAAGGTGATGAAATCGGGCGAGGTACCGGAACCTTCATGCGCTCACGCTTCCTGCTCTCCGGTCTGCCTGGCTATAGCGCCGGGCAGCCGTGAATTCGTGACCGCCAGACTCCCCGCCCATATCGAGGTGTCCGCGCTGATTCGGGCGGTCGATGCACAAGGCGGTTTCGCGACGGTGGTTGCGAAAGGTGAAAGGGATGCCGGAACCATCCTCGTGTTAACCACTGACAGGCACCAAAATTCGTCACTTTACGAAAGGATGCCGCATCTCGACGGATCGCGGCGGTTTGAGCTTGTTCGAACGCAAGACAGTGAAAACAAGGATGAATTCGAAAAATATCTGGTGCGCCGCAAGCGTCAGGATACCGATATCTGGATTATAGAACTGGATATCCCGAATGCAGAACGGTTCATCGCAACTCTTGAAGGTTAAGTTGACTTAGTCTCTGATGTAACTATGCCGCACTGCAACATTCGATTGCGCAGGCGGCGCGGAAGACATGGTGTCATCCGGCAAGCACGCAGACGGGTGGCGGCCGGCAGGCCTGAAACTGGACCAATCTTACAACGCAACTAACGCAACAGGTCCCAGCCTGCGTCTGAGCTCGTCAACCGCCCTTTTGAACGAGATTATGAGTCGAAAGACCAATATTGTCAGCTTTGCCGTGATCGCGGTGACCCTGTCCATGACCTTTGCCGGAGCAGGTAGTTCCGGTGCCTTCGCCCAGCAGGGCGAATCCGTCGATAACCCGCAACTATCGCTGACCGAGGAACGCGTTCCGGTCTTTGTCAGTGAAGAGGTTGCCCAGCCCCTGCCCGACAGCAGCGACAACCAGCAAGACAGCGACGGCGACAAACTGCGCGCCGGATCGCTGAAAAAGCTGATAGCCAAGGTTCCGACTCCAGACCAAATCTCACCCGAGATGGAATGCCTTGCAGGCGCCATCTATTTTGAATCGCGCGGCGAGCCCGCGGCCGGTCAGCTGGCCGTGGCCCAAGTGGTCGTCAATCGCGCCGGATCTGGTCTGTTCCCTTCCGATTACTGCGGTGTGGTCTATCAGCGTTCGCAATTCTCCTTCGTGAAGAATGGCCGCATGCCCACAATCAAGCGGAACACAATTGCCTGGAAACGCGCCAAGAAAATCGCCCGTATTGCCCATGAAGGATTGTGGGATAGCAACGCCGGCGATGCGCTTTATTTCCATGCCAAATATGTGCGCCCAAGCTGGAGCCGCCGGAAACAGGCGCTAGCCACCATCGACACCCACATATTCTACCGCTGAATGTGGCCCTCCAGGGCCACCGAACAGGACAAAGCCAGCGGCGTCCGGCCTCCTCATGGTCGGACGCCGGTGCCTGGCTGTGCTTTCCTATAGGCTGAGTTCGACCCAGACGGGCGCATGGTCGCTGGCCTTTTCGCGGCCTCGGTATTCCTTGTCGACCCCGGCGGACACCAGTCGGTCTGCCGCCTCGGGCGACAGCAACAGATGGTCAATCCGGAAACCGTGATCGCGCTGCCAGGCACCGGCCTGATAATCCCAATAGGTCCACACTCCGCCGCGAGGGTTGAGCGTATCGATTGCGTCGGTCCAGCCATCGCCCAGAAGCCGCGCATAGGCATCGCGCGACTGCGGCTGCATTAGGGCATCTTCAGCCATGGCCGCCGGCGCCCACACGTCCTTGTCTTCGGGGATTACATTGTAATCACCCACAACTGCGCAGGGAATCTCAAGTGCCCACAAATCGTGCATTCGGGCCCGCAACCGTTCCATCCAGGCCAGTTTGTAATCGAATTTCGGGCCGGGCTGCGGATTGCCATTGGGCAAATATATGCAGGCAACCCGCACGCCATCCACGTCCGCTTCCAGATAACGGGCGTGGTCATCGTCTGGATCGTCCGGTCCGAGCAATGGTAGCCCGCGCTGCGTTTCGATCGGCTGAACACCATCGGCGAGGATGGCGACTCCGTTGAAGCTTTTTTGGCCATGCCAGATCGCATGATAACCGATCTTGGCGAATTCTTCAGCGGGAAAGCCTTCGTCCTGGCTTTTCACCTCTTGCAGGCATGCCACCTTTGGCCGGGTTTCCTGCAACCATTCCAGCAGGCGCGGAAGCCGTGCCTTCACCCCATTGATGTTAAAGCTGGCAATCCGCACGCCGAATCAGATACCAAAGCTCGACCCGCAGCCGCAACCGGCAGCGGCTTGTGGATTTTCGACCTTGAAGGCTGCGCCGCCGAGCGATTCGACAAAGTCGACAACGCTTCCGGCCACCAGATCAAGGCTGACGGGATCGACCAGCAACCGGACCCCTTCCGTTTCGCTAACCGAATCGTCCACGTCGACCGTGTCGGCCAGATCGAATTTATATTGAAAGCCGGAACACCCGCCCCCTTCGACAGACAGGCGCAGAATTGCCGGTTTGGCTTGCTTCTGGGCAATCCACGCCACCCGCTTGGCGGCGGCAGGGGTCAAGGTGAGCGCTTCGGGCATGAATCCTATGTAGGGCGCGCCGCACCTGCACTCAAGGCCTGCACTCAACGGGCGTGATTCATGCGCTCTGGATATACATTCGCATGGCTTCGGCTTCATGGTGGATCTCGTCCAGACGGGATTTTACCAGATCGCCGATCGAGATGAATCCGCACATCCGGCCTCCATCGACAACGGGCAAATGGCGGATCCTGCGCCGGGTCATCAAACCCAAGGCGCCCAGCACGCTTTCACTGGCTTCGACTGTGATCGCCGGGGCCGTCATCACTTCCCCAACGGGGCGATCCAGACATTCGGGACCTATTTCGGCAACCCGGTAAATGAGATCGCGTTCGGAAAAGATTCCGGCAACCTCTGCCCCTCGCATCACCGGCAAGGCGCCAATCCGGCGCTCGGCCAGCAGGCCCACCACATCGCGGACCAGCATGTCGACGTGACAAGTGAATACTTGCGCGGGATCTCGGTCAGCAATCAACTGGGCAATATCCATGGCAGCATCCCTTTTCGTTTTCGCTAGAAATTATGCCATGGATTCACTGCGAAGGCGAATCGGCATGCGTCGTGGACGCGGAAGGGAATATCACCAATAGATTGCATGTCGGCAAGAGTGCCTGCAAAGGGGCGCCATGCCGTTCAAGTCCCCGCTCGACAATCCGGAAAGCGCTGCCTTTGCCTGGGCGCGGTATCGCCGGCTGATGCGCTTCATGCTGTTGATCACCATTGGCGTGGTCAGCGTTGCAGTGGCGCTGCTATACAAAAGCAATGGTATGATCTCTATCCATCTGTACATTGCGGCGGCCCTTGGCATTGGCGCGGCCATGTTGCTCACGTCTGCGCTGATGGGTCTGGTGTTTCTGTCCAGCGGGAGCGGCCATGATGAAACCTTCACCGACGAGCGCAAAAGGCGCGACCGGAATTAATCCGAACCCGGCCCGATCAGCCGAAATTCCTCGACCACTTCACCCCCGATCAAATGGCGCTGGATGATCGCTTCCAACACAGCCTCGGTGCAGGAATGGTACCAGATTCGATCGGGCCAGATCACGGCGATCGGTCCTGAGGCGCAGATCTGCAGACAATCGGCCTTGCTTCGCTGGATACCGCCAGTTCCGTCGGCGCGCTTGGGCCCAACCAGCTTCAATTCCTTCAACCGTCGTTTCAGATAGTTCCAGGATTGTTGGCCGTCGTCACGGCTGCAGCATTGCTGTTTTTCCGAAACAGCGCAGAGGAAAATCTGGCGCTGGATGCTCTCACCGCCGATTTTGGCCAAGGCAATCTGTGCCTGTTGCAGGCTGGATATAGTCGTCATGTCGGCAGGCTTACTGGAGCTGCGAATGCGCACAAGCCCGTTCTGTCAGCTCCGTTTGCCGGCAATCCGGGCAATTTCAGCCTGGACCATCTTCTCTACCATACCTGGCAAATTTGCATCCAGCCATTCGGCCAGCATCGGACGCAACATTTCGCGTACCAACCCTTCGAGCGAGGTTTCGCCCGAGCGGACGATCTGCGGCTGGGCGCCGGGCTTGGCCAGCATTGCCAGCGCCGCGAAATTTTCCCGCATGGAATCGCGCAGGGGATCGGCGGTCAACGGAGCATCATCCTCCGCCCCGTCCAGTTCGCAATCGTCATCCTGATCGTGCGGCGCATAGCCTTCGGCCTGTTCGACGAAATCGCCGGCGCCAAGGTCAAGAATGCCGTCCTCATCATCCTCTGCGCTGATGGTGCCGGCACCACGATCCGGATCGAGTTCAGCGGAAAGTTGCTGGAGCCCTTCGGATTCGCGGCGGCGGCGGGATTCCATCGCACTGCTGCGATTGTCGCGTGCGATTACCTTCTTGATCGACTCAAGAATTTCTTCAACCGAAGCTTCGCCTTGCTGGCGCATAATGTCCATTTCCCCGGATCGCCGTAATCAAATGACTCAGGCGCCCGGAATCGAGTCACCTTGCGCAGGAATTTCAGCGCCCGGCGCAGGAATGTCAACGGTGCTTGTCGATTGGGCTGCCGGATCGGGGTCGCGGCTCCAGTCGGACCATTTGCCTTGGACCCTGTCGTAATTGACCTGCGGGTCGTAAAGCGGGCCATCATCCTCAAGGCCCAAATCCCGCGCTTCGGCCCGGCCCATAGCCGCCAGAAGGGTGAACCCCGCGACATAGGCATTGCGCCGCGCGGTCACCAATTGCACTCGGGCCGAAAGCAGTTCCTGCTCGGCATTGAGAATATCGAGTATGGTGCGATTGCCGACCGTGTTTTCCGCGCGCACCCCTTCCAGAGACAGTTCGGCGGCCGATACTGCAGTCTGCGACGATTCGATGATCGCATTTGCCGCCTGCCAGCTGGCATATGCCGCACGAACCGTCGCAATCGCGTCACGTTCGGCTGCAATGACTTGTTCGAGCGCCGATGAGGCACGCGCCTGGGCCTGGCGCTGCTGTGCCGCAGGCCGCCCGCCCTGGAACAGCGGGATGGACAATTGCACGCCCATCTGCGCCGCCGTCGAAGTTTGCGGTACGGTACCGCTGATGCTGCCGCCCAATGTGCCGAGGAAATTGGAATAATCGCCGCCGGCAAATAGCGAAACGGTCGGTAAACGGCCCGCCCCGGCGACCTTGACGTCATACCGCGTGGCTTCGGCTTGTTCGCGCGCCGCGATCAGATCGGGATTGTAATCGAGCGCCACATCGACCGCGGCCGCTGCACTATCCGGCAATCCCGGTAGTGGGGGTGGGGGCTGCAGATCATCCGGAGCATCGCCAACAAGCTGGATATAGGTCTCGCGCGCCGCGATCAGATTGGCCTGCGCCGCGCGAAGATCGCTCTGCGCCACTGCCAACCGGGACTGTGATTGAGCAATATCGGTACGGGTCAGATCACCGATCTCGAAACGGTCGGAAGTGGCCCGCAGGTTGACGGTTAGCACTTCCACCTGATTGGTCGACAGGCCGACGATGGCCTGATTGCGAAGCACATCCATATAGGCGGCTACAACGCCGCTGAAGACGGAGGATTCTGTGGCCCGCAAGCCCGCCTGCCCGGCCTTCACCCGTGTTTCGGCGGCGATCACCCCGTTCTTGACAGCACCGCCTGAATAGACCGGCACACCAAGGTTCACCGAACCGCCGATTGTCCGTTCAGGTGCGGTGAAACTGGTCGAACTTTGCTTGACGAATTCGACATATTGGCCGGTTGCGCTGGCATTGGGCCGCCCTGCCGCTTTCTGGATTGCAACCGTTTCATCGGTCGCGCGCTGGCTGGCGCGCGCGGATTGCAGCGTTGGGTTTGAGCGGTAAGCGTCCGTCAGCGCTTCCCGCAACGTGTCGGCATGGGCTGGTGCCGCGAAGGCGGCAACGAAACTGGCCGCGCTGGCGAGCAGCGCCAACCTTGCGGGACTGCGGTGCATGATCAGAAGCTCCAGCCTTTGGCCTTGTCGAATTCGGACAGGCGCGGAATGCCCATTTCGGCAAGGGGCAACAAGGCGACGCCGCCGGCGGTTTTGCGCCCAAGCGCAAGCCGGGTGACGCCGCTTGCAACCAATCCCGTCAGGACCCGTGCGCCATCCCCCAACCGTCCGCTCAGGCTGTCCGGCAATTCTTCGACCGCCCCGTCAACCAGCAGCAACGTGAAGCAGCCACCTTTGCGGTTCTTCACAAGCGCTTGTTCAGGGGTGATAACTTCGAGGAGGCCGACCAGAGGGCGCAGCAGTTCCGGCAGATAGCCGCTGCCACTATCGACAACCAGCGCCTGATCGGTGATTTGCGGCTGCGCTTCGGCCAGCATCATGCCGTAAAAAAGCGGGGCGGCCATCCGCCGGCCGTTGGCGAGTGGAATGGACCGGTCGATATAGGCGATCTCGCGCGCACTTTCAGGTACGAAATCCTCCCGCGCTACGGCGTTCATGCGGGCAAGCGCGAAGGGTTCGTTGACTCCGCTGGTGCGCAGCTGGCTATCAATCATCGCGCGCCTGGCGGTTTCGCTGCGGCTGGTCTGGGATGCATTTGTGGCTTGGATCATGTTCATCTCTGGAAGCTGTATTACACTTATAACACAGTTGGTCAATCGGGTCGGCTTTACGGTGTTGACCCGCTATCGCCAAGTGCTTTGACGCTAAGGGTTGGGTGGAGCTATGGAGTGGGGCAATCGACCGGCAGGAGTATGTATTCGATGAGCGACATTGCCAAGGACATGGTGACTATCCGCGAGGAAGACCTGGTGGAGAGCGTGGCTGATGCTCTGCAATATATCTCCTTTTATCACCCGATGGACTATATCCGCGCATTGGGTGCGGCCTATGAGGCCGAGCAAGGCCCGGCAGCGAAAGATGCGATCGCCCAGATTCTGACCAACAGCCGCATGTGTGCCGAGGGGCATCGGCCCATTTGTCAGGATACCGGCATCGTCAATGTCTTTGTGAAATGGGGGCAGGATTGCCGCCTTGATTCGGGCAAGAGCCTGCAAGACGTCATCGATGAAGGCGTTCGGCGCGGATATACCAATCCGGAAAACAAATTGCGCGCATCGATCCTGGCCGATCCGGCTTTCACCCGCCGTAACACGCGCGACAATACGCCCTGTGTGCTGTCGGTGGAAATGGTGCCCGGAAGGACCGTATCCATTGATGTCGCGGCGAAGGGCGGCGGCAGCGAAAACAAGTCGAAATTCAAGATGATGAACCCGTCCGACAATATCGTTGACTGGGTGCTGGAAATGCTTCCCCAAATGGGTGCTGGATGGTGCCCGCCGGGGATGCTGGGCATCGGTATCGGCGGAACGGCGGAACATTGCATGAAGCTGGCCAAGCAAAGCCTGATGGATCCGATCGATATGGGTCAGCTGAAGGCGCGGGCCGCCCAGTCGGACAGCGACTTGTCCGATATCGAACGGCTGCGAATAGAAATCTTCGACAAGGTGAATGCATTGGGCATCGGCGCACAGGGGCTGGGCGGGCTTTCCACGATTCTCGACGTCAAGATCTTTGACGCACCCTGCCATGCGGCAGGCAAGCCGGTAGCGATGATTCCCAATTGCGCCGCGACCCGCCACGCGCATTTCACGCTCGACGGGGCAGGGCCGACCTATCTCGAAACCCCCAAGCTGGACGAATGGCCCGATGTCGATTGGCAGCCCGATGCAGCAGCCAAGCGCGTCGATCTCGACAATCTGACGCCCGAGGAAGTACGCAGCTGGGATCAGGGCGATCGTCTTTTGCTGTCTGGCAGAATGCTGACCGGGCGTGATGCCGCACACAAGCGGATAGCTGACATGATGGCGGCAGGAGAGCCGCTGCCCGTCAGTTTCGCAGGGCGCGCAATCTATTATGTCGGCCCGGTCGACCCGATCATGGGCGAAGCGGTCGGCCCTGCCGGGCCAACCACCGCCACGCGGATGGACAAGTTCACCAAGATGATGCTCGATCTTGGTTTGCTGGTGATGATCGGCAAGGCGGAACGCGGGCAGGGCGCGGTTCAGGCCATCGCCGCCAACAAGGTTGCCTATCTGATGGCTACCGGGGGCGCTGCTTATCTCGTCAGTCGTGCGATCAAGGAAGCCAAGGTGGTGGCGTTCGAAGACCTCGGGATGGAGGCGATCTATGAATTTACGGTTGAAGATATGCCGGTGACGGTTGCGGTCGATAGCGAAGGCAACAACGTTCACACATTGGCCCCGGCGTTCTGGAAGGAAAAGATCGCGCGCGAACATCTCCTGGCGGGAACCTGAACGTGGGCCGGTAAATGCTCGACGAAACCCCTTGCAGCTTCGACCGAGGTGCTGGCGCTTCGCGGCGCTTTGGGGCTAGATGGAGATCACATGGCAACCAGTGAATTCACCACAGCACCCGCCCGTCTGCGATTCCGCGTCGTTCTTGCCTCGATGGTCGGGTTGTGGGCGTGTTATTTCCTGCTGACCACGCTTCGGGGGACGATCGTCGGCCTCGAAATGCAAGACGAACTCATGTGGCGGCGGGCGATTGTAAGCCTTGCGGGTGTAGCAGTGACCTTTGCCATGTGGCTGGTGCTGCGCCTGTTCGACAATCGCGCCCTGTGGGTCAAGATCGTGGCCACTCTGGTGGTTGCATTGCCCGCATCGGTGCTGATTGCGCAGGCCAATCAGATGGTTTTTGCCGACATCGAATCCAGAGTGGTCGAAAAGATCGGCGAAAGTCAGGGCGTTCGCATCCGTCGGGACGAGGCAGGCAATGTTCTGGTCGATGTGCCTGGTCTGCCCGGTCAGTATGATGATCCCGAAGGGGCTGGCGGAGGTGCCTCGGCGGACCCAGCGCCAACAGCCGCAAGGACCATTACTCTGGCCAGGGCGCCAACCGGATTCGACCGCTGGCGCCAACTGTCGGATATTGCGCTTGGCCGCTATTTCCTGCTGCTGGCCTGGGCATCGCTCTACCTTGCTCTTCTGGCGGGCGCGCAGGCAAAAGCGGCAGAACGCCGCGAAGGGGAGTTCCGCCGCGCGGCCAAGGCGTCTGAGCTGCGTAGCCTGCGCTACCAGGTCAATCCGCATTTCCTGTTCAACACGCTGAACTCACTTTCGGCGCTGGTCATGACAGGCAAGGTCGATCGCGCCGAACAGATGATCCAGTCGATCTCCAATTTTTATCGCCACAGCCTTGCCGATGATCCCACCTCGGATGTGTCGCTGGCCGAAGAATTCGAATTGCAGCGGCACTATCTTGAAATCGAAGCAGTGCGTTTCCCCGATCGGCTGCGGTGGGAAGTCGACCTTCCCCCGGAACTGGCGCAGGCACGCATTCCTGGAATGATACTGCAGCCGCTGATCGAAAATTCGGTTAAATATGCCATAGCGCCGTTCAAGAAGCCCGTGATGATCCGCCTGGCGGCACGGGCGGAGTATGGGCGTCTGGTGGTTTCTGTCAGCGATAACGGGCCGGGTGCAAGCAAAGACAGCCAGCATGGATTTGGTATTGGCCTGGCTAATGTTCGCGACCGGCTGGAGGCGCGCTTCGGTATGGACGCCAGCATTGCTTCGGGTACGACCGATGGTGGATATCTAACCGAATTGCGATTACCGTTGGGACCCCATGGCTGACGAAGAAACCAGAGCGCCGCTGCGTACACTAATCGTCGACGACGAGCCGCTGGCGGTTGAACGAATGCAGGTGATCTGCGCCAAACTCAAAGATCTCGCAGTGATCGGTACAGCCAGTGACGGCGCAGCGGCCCTGCGGTTGGTGGAGGCCCTGCAACCCGACTTGATCCTGCTGGATATGACCATGCCGGAAGTGGACGGTTTGGCGGTCGCCCGTGAACTTGCCAAGCAGGATATCCGCCCGGCGGTGATCTTTGTCACTGCGCATGATTCCTTCGCGGTCGAAGCTTTCGATCTGGATGCCGTGGATTATGTCCTGAAACCGGTCGCCCCGGAACGGTTGGGCCGCGCTATCGAGCGGGCGCTATCACACCGCAGCAATCTGAGGACCGTTACCGCAAGCGAATGGCTGACGGAATTATGGGTGCCGCACCGTTCGGAATTGTTGCGGATTGCCACCTCGCAGGTTGGCCGGATCGATGCCGAGCGGGACTATGTTCGCTTGCATGTCGATGATCGCAACTATCTGCTTTTGCAGACCATTGCGGGGCTTGAGCAGCGGTTGAACCCAACCGAATTCATCCGCATCCACCGGTCCACCATTTTGCGCCGCGAATGTATTCGCGGCCTGCGGCATGATGGCCTGGGCGTGTGGTCTGTTGAACTGGACAATGGCGAGGCGCTGCGGATCGGGCGGACATATCTGCCCAAGGTCAAGGCGATGGCGGGACGATAAAAAAGACCCGTGCCGGGGGACTGGTCCGGCACGGGTCTTGACGGCTGACCGAGATCAACCGCCTAGGCTTTGTCCACCAATCAATTCAGCGAATTGGGCACTCGCTTTGGCTCTGGCTTCTTTATAGCATTGCGTGTCGCGGCTTGAAGGCAGCCGTGTTCCGGTCCGCACTTTGCCAATGCCGCAAATTTCGCGGGCAGCGTTGTCGATCCGTTTGGCCAGCAATTTCTGACCCTTGTTGGATGTAAGATCGAGATCTTCATACTTGATTGATACACTTTGGCTTGTCGCTTCTTCGGCCAGTGCGGGGGTGACGGCGACGGTCGCGGTTAACGCGGAGCCGATCGCGGCCAGGGCAATAAATGCGCGTTTCATCATCATTCCTCCAATTGCGCGTCTTCCTCTGGGGGGTGGGAAGTGCATCGCGATTTAAGAAATAGGCCGCCCGGACTGCCGTTTCATTCTGATCTCGACAATGGGCCTTAAAACTCCGACCACGGTTGTAGTCGTCAGACGGACGTCATCAAATTGGTGATGAAAGGCGTTTGGTAATCGACCAGCGCAGGTGCATGATCATCGTAATGGCCATCATCATCATCTTTCTGCTCGGGATTGGCAATTTCGCGCTGCACAGGGCTGTATTGGAAAGCGGCCATCCGATGCTGGGCGAAATGCCCTGGCTTGCCGGCAGGATGGGAGGACGGGCGACGCTGGTGACGGAGTTCCTCGTCCTGTTGGCGGCATTGTTACTCGTGGCCAATGGCTGGACGGGAATGCTGTGGGCCTATCTGATCTATTCATTGCTCAATGGCGTAACGGCCTGGCTGATACTGACCCGGCGCATTTAGGCGCTGTTGCCTCTGGCATCGGACACTCCCTATCTGCTAGCGCCGCCAGATGCCGACGAACGCGAAGCTGCTGTTTCACCTGAGTGACATCCATTTCGGCCTCGAAGATCGCCGCGCGCTCGATTGGGCAGCCTCGGAGATCGCCTTGCGCCGACCCGATGCCGTAATGATCACCGGCGATCTGACAATGCGTGCGCGGCACCGCGAATTTGCTGCTGCGACAGGGTGGGTCAAGGCCCTGGACGCACCGGTAACGATTGAGGTCGGCAATCACGACATGCCCTATTTCAATCCGCTTGAGCGGTTCTTCGACCCTTATCGGCGGTTTCACGGTATGAAAGAACTGATCGAGCGGGAAATTGATTTGCCCGGCATCGCGATTGTGCCGCTGAAAACGGCCGTGCGTGCCCAGCCCCGGTTCAACTGGTCAAAGGGCTGGGTCACCGATGCGGCGCTGGCCAAATGTCTGGCTGCGATTGATGCCCTGCCGCTAAAAACACAGGCACTCGTGACGGTGCATCACCCCTTGCGTGAGGTGGGCACGCAGGGAACCGCCCTGACCCGGAATGGCGGCAAGGCCCTGGCCGAACTCGCTCGCCGCCCGGTTCTGGCTGTTCTTAGCGGCCATGTTCATGATGCTTTCGACATCGTTGAGGATACACCGAACGGGCCGGTACGAATGATTGGTGCCGGCACATTGTCGCAGCGCACCCGCTCCACGCCGCCCAGTTTCAATGAACTGACGTGGGATGGTGAAACGTTGCGGGTCATTGTGCGCAACCTTGCGCATGTGCCGAGCGAGCGGATGATGATCGACGATGTGCCGGAAGATGCGACTCCGCCGAAAATCTGAAACCCATGAAAAAGGGCGGCCCGTTGCCGGACCGCCCCTGTTTCGTGCCAATTTCCAGTAAAGCTTAGCGCTTCGAGAACTGGAAGCTGCGGCGGGCCTTGGCCTTGCCGTATTTCTTGCGTTCGACAACGCGGCTATCACGGGTGAGGAAGCCGGCTACCTTCATGGTGGAGCGCAGTTGGGGTTCGAACTTGGCCAACGCCTGGGCGATGCCATGCTTTACCGCGCCAGCCTGACCCGACAGCCCGCCACCCTTGACGGTGCAAACCACATCATACTGTTCCACCCGATCAGCGATGCTGAACGGCTGGTTGATCACCAGACGCAGCGTCGGGCGAGCAAAGTAGACGGCCTGATCGCGGCCGTTGACGGTGATCAGGCCTTTGCCGGGCTTGATCCAAACGCGGGCCTTGGCATCCTTGCGGCGGCCAGTGGCATAAGCGCGGCCCTGCGCGTCCAGTTCCTGCTCACGCAGCGGAGTGGCCGGAGCGGCGGATACCGGTGCCGCAGTCTCGGCAGCATCCGTCGCAGGCGCTTCGGTTGCGCCGCTGGTGATTTCCTTCAGATCAGCGAGATCGGAAACGATGTTGTTTTCATCAGCCATTATGCGGCAGCCTTGTTCTTGCGGTTCATCGAGGCAACGTCGAGCACCTTGGGCTGCTGCCCGTCATGCGGATGCTCGGTGCCGTTATACAGGTGGAGCGCCTTCATCTGCGCACGGCCCAGCGGACCGCGCGGGATCATGCGCTGCACAGCCTTTTCCATAACCCGTTCGGGGAAGCGCCCTTCCAGCACCTTGGCTGGCGTCGTTTCCTTGATACCGCCAGGGTGGCCGGTGTGCTTGTAATAGGTTTTTCCGGTCATCTTGTTGCCGGTGAACTTCACCTTGTCGGC
Organism: Erythrobacter sp.; assembly: GCA_024642565.1. GTDB lineage: Bacteria > Pseudomonadota > Alphaproteobacteria > Sphingomonadales > Sphingomonadaceae > Allopontixanthobacter. The sequence continues at coordinate 23,115 of JAHEAV010000013.1, read as the reverse complement.
ATTGATGATGATGACATGATCACCGCAATCCACGTGGGGCGTGAAGCTTGGCTTGTGCTTGCCGCGCAGGATGCTGGCGACAATCGCGGCAAGGCGGCCTACGACCAGACCTTCGGCATCGATCAGATGCCATTCTTTTTCTACCTCGGCCGGTTTGATCGACCGGGTGCTCTTGCTGAGCGCCTTCATGGCTGTGTTTCCATTCCTGTAAAATGACTGGCACGATCATGAACCGGGCCGGACGATATTTGCGAATCTCCGGCGGAGACCCCCAAAGAGCGCGCGATTTGTTCGTTTGCAAGCTAGAAGTCAAGCAATTCTGCGCGTTTCAGAGGAGGTAAAATAATACCGCCAACCGATCTGAGACCTGCTGCAGCGTCAGGCTAAGCTCAGGGACCATGTCTCGTGCGCAGTGCGGCTCGTGATCCCTACGGTGGTCACAATTTGCCGTTCCGCATGCGCCAACACCCCGCCATCGGCGCAAAGCCGGGCGTTAAAGAATATGGCAATTTTCCCCGCTTCGCCATTGGGGAGGGCAATATCGCGTTCGCCATGCCACTCCGCATTTTTGGGGAAGAAGAGATCATGGGGCAGCTTGCTCGCCAAGTGGGCTGTAGATTGCTGCAAACTTGCCAGCATACGCTGCGCGGCCTGTTCATCCCCTTCGGTCAGTTTGGCGCGCGCGATGTGGTCCTTCGCCAGAGCAGCCGCCCGGTTGAATTGGGTAGAGTCTGGCGTAGAGCCAGCCCCCGTGATCACACCTTGCGGGCTAAGATGCATCGGGAACAGGCCCGATTCGACCCGTTCGCGCTCCAACTGGGCAAGAAATTCCAAAGCTGGCGGGGCAGAGACATCAGCGGATAATTGTTGCCCGGTCACAAGGAATCCCACCGAATCGGGAATAAATTCGATACTCCATCGGCGCTGAACCGCAATCATCGCGCCATCCGCCAATTCGCGCTGGACATTCCGCAACAGAACCATCTTGCCGCCCGGCGGATTGAAGCCCGCGGTGGCTGCACGAGCCGCCCCAGCCTGAATATCAAGCGCAAACGGCAGCAATGCCGCCCCGGCTATCAGGCGCAGGCACTGCCTGCGGGAGCCATTGCTGCTGCTGTTCACCATCATGGCCGGCGGCCCAGAACATGCGCGCCCCACGCCGTCGCAACGACAAGCAAGGCGGCAACCAGTTGGTGCGCGGTGGCAACCCACAGCGACACACCGGTAACCACCGTTGCAATGCCAAGCAGAATTTGTGTGCCGACCACGCTGTGAATCGCCACGGATGCGCGCCGTTCCAATGCGCGGACCTTGCGGGCCAGTAGCACAAATCCGGCAAGGGCGACCCACGCCCACCACCGATGGAGGAAGTGGATCAGAAACGGGTCATGCGTAGCTGCATGGATAAAGCCGCGGGACGCATCGTATTCCGGGATCAACCGGCCCTGCATCAGCGGCCAATTGTCCGAAACCAGACCGGCATTGAGCCCGGCCACCCAGGCGCCGAGCAGCAATTGCACGAACAACACAATGCCGGTGATCACAGCCACGCCGGTTAGCCGCGCCGGACGAGCCGCACCCAGAATGCCCAGCCGCCGCAAATCGAGCGCCGTCCACACTAACCCGGCAAGAGTGAACAGGGCGGTCAGCAAATGGATCGACAGCCAGAAATGGCTGACATCGGTCATCTGGCTTGAAAGGCCAGAGCGAACCATGAACCAGCCAAATGTTCCCTGCAGTCCGCCCAGCGCCAAAAGCGCAAGCAAGCGCAACTTGTACCCCTGCGGTATCTGCCGCCTTATCCAGAACCAGACTAGCGGCAGTGCAAAGGCCATGCCGATGATTCGGCCCAGCAGCCGGTGAAACCATTCCCAGAAGAAGATGAATTTGTAATCGGCCAAGGTCATGCCAGCCGGGCCATTGATCTGGGTATATTCCCCAATCTTCTGGTAAGCTGCGAATTCTGCCTGCCACTGCGCTTCGTTCAGCGGGGGCAAAGTGCCGGTGATCGGTTTCCATTCGGTAATGGAAAGCCCGGATTCGGTCAGCCGGGTGATACCGCCGACCACGACCATCAGGATCACAAGTCCGGCAACGAACCAAAGCCAGCGGGCCAACAGCAAAGGCTTCGTGCCGCCTGTGGGCAAAGGGCCATCCTCGGTTTCTGTTGATGTCACCATAGCCCCCCTACTGCTTTGCGCCCCAGCAAAGCGCAAGAGCCTTGAGCGTGTGCAGATTGCAACCACTGATGCGGCTTTTGCACATAAGCGGCCAGGCAACCTTGCGCAATGTTACATCGTCACATAGATAGGGCCTGCAGATGCGTATGGAACCCCCCTCGATTCGTGCACGGCTTGACCGTGCAGGCATGGTCATATCCGGCCTGTGCGCGCTGCACTGTGTCGCCAGTATTGTCCTGGTTTCCGTGCTTGGTCTGGGCGGGCAGTTTCTATTGGCGCCTGCGATTCACCGGGTCGGCCTGGTGCTGGCCCTTCTGATCGCCGCCGTTGCCATCGGCTGGGGTGCTTTACGCCATCGCAAGCCCGCACCCTTCGTGGTGGCAATGATGGGGCTGACTTTCATGGGCGGCGCGCTGGCCGTTCCGCATGGGGCGGAAGAAGCTCTACTGACCATCATCGGGGTCGCGCTGGTATCGCTGGGACACATACTCAACTTGCGCCATACGCACGGGGCGCTATCTGGCGGGGCATGACCGCGACAATATCCATCACCGTAAATGGTGAAACCCGCCATACCCTATCCACCACCATCGCCGCCCTTGTGCGCGAGTTGGAACTTGATCCCGCCAAGGTTGCGGTTGAACGTAATGGCGAAATCGCGCCGCGTTCGATGTTGACCGAAGCCGCGCTGGGCGAAGGTGACGTGCTGGAGATTGTTCACTTCGTTGGCGGCGGCGACCATGCAGGTGCACCCGATAACGACACATGGGAAGTTGCCGGGCGCAAATTCACCTCTCGCCTGATTGTCGGCACTGGCAAATATAAGGATTTCGCGCAAAACGCCGCTGCATTGGAGGCATCGGGTGCGGAGATCGTGACCGTGGCGGTGCGCAGGGTCAATGTGACCGACCCCAAGGCCCCGATGCTGTCCGATTACATCGACCCCAAAAAGGTCACATATCTGCCGAACACGGCCGGATGTTTTACGGCTGAAGATGCAATCCGTACATTGCGGCTGGCGCGCGAGGCCGGTGGCTGGGATCTGGTCAAGCTGGAGGTGTTGGGAGAGGCGCGCACGCTTTATCCCGACATGCGTGAAACGCTGAAAGCGACCGAGGTTCTGGCGAATGAGGGTTTCCTGCCGATGGTCTATTGCACTGATGATCCGATTGCGGCGAAGCAGTTGGAAGAAGCAGGGGCCGTGGCAGTGATGCCGCTGGGCGCGCCGATCGGTTCGGGCCTGGGCATTCAGAACCGGGTGACAATTCGCCTGATCGTCGAAGGCGCCAAGGTACCCGTGCTGGTCGACGCCGGGGTTGGAACGGCGAGTGATGCCGCTGTCGCCATGGAACTTGGTTGTGATGGCGTTCTGATGAACACCGCTATCGCCGAAGCGAAAGACCCGATCCGCATGGCCCGCGCGATGAAACTTGCAGTCGAAGCCGGGCGGCTCGCCTATCTTTCGGGCAGGATGGCAACACGCAAATACGCGGACCCATCAAGCCCGCTGGCCGGGTTGATCTGACCCGGCTGCTGAAAATCCCGCCCAGCGGCCAAGGGGGATCATGAAAACCCCCAGCAAATAGGCTGGAAGCGCAAGCTGCGCCCAATAGTAATTATCCGGACGCGAAACGATGGCCACGGCTCCGGCAACGCCGATAAACCACAAAAGGCTGAGCCAATCGCGCCGAAGCAACCAACCCAAAGCCGGCAATGCTGCCAGAATGGTTCCAATAGTGCCGATTCGATTGAGATCGTTCAGCGTGGCAATGTCGCGGAAAAAGGCGATTGGGCCGCGCATCCCCATCCATCCGGTCGATTTCAGGTCTGTTGGCTGGACCAACTGCCAGACTTCGTTGGCGTGATACGCATAGTAACCGCCAAGCAATACAATTGCCGCTGCCGCCGCAATTACCGCTGGCCGCGTCCGATAGACAAACGGAACCAGCAACAGAAATGGTACTGCGAGATCGCGAATCAGTGCGGCGAGAAATGCAACGGCCAGCACCGCGATCCAGCGTGGCTGCAATGCCAGTGCAAGCGACAAGAGCATTCCGGCCCACCAGTCATGGATGTAGATCGCTACACCCAACAGCCCGTTGCCACCGAAGAATCCGATGGCGGCCACGGCTAGCAACCTCACCGCAAGCGGTTGGTCTGCCAGCCGCCGATGCCATGCAAGAGCGGTTATCACGACCAGAAGCAGCGCAAGCA
>JAHEAV010000013.1:0-18621 GCA_024642565.1 Erythrobacter sp. | reverse complement strand
ACCTCTAACCCCGATACAGTCCATCCAGCCGTTCCTGATACCGCTCCCTGATCTTGTGGCGGCGGATTTTCAGGCTGGGGGTCATTTCTTCGTTTTCGACCGAAAATGCCTCATCCGCAAAGGTGAACTGGCGCACTTTTTCGACCACGGACACATCCTTGTTCACCCGGTCCACCGCCTCGCGCACGGCGCTGCGGAAGGCGGGGAGTTGCTGTAGCTGGGCCATATCGAATTTCTCGCCATTGGTGCGCGCCCATTCCAATGCCCATTCGGCATCGGGCACAATCAGGCCGACGACATAGGGCCGCTTGTCACCCGCCACCATGGCCTGGGCAATTTCGGGCTGCAGGGTCAGCATACCTTCGATCTTTTGCGGGGCGACATTATCGCCCTTGTCATTGATGATCATGTCCTTCTTACGGTCGGTAATCATGATCCGGCCTTTGGCATCAATATGGCCGATATCGCCCGTATGCAGCCAGCCATTTTGCAGGGCGCGTTCGGTCTCGCTCTTGTTTTGCCAATAGCCTTTCATCACCAGTTCGCCGCGGCACAGGATCTCGCCATCTTCGGCGATCCTGATCTCCACGCCCTTCATCGGCGGGCCGACAGTGTCCATCGCAATACCGGCACTGGGCCGGTTGCAGCTGATCACCGGGCCGGCTTCGGTTTGGCCGTATCCCTGCAGCATGGTTAGCCCCATGGCGTCGAAAAACACACCGACTTCGGGATTTAGCGGTGCGCCGCCAGATACCATCGCCTTGATCCGGCCGCCAAATTTCTGGCGAATCTTGGGGCGCAATGCCTTGCTGATGATAAGGTCCATCGGCCTATCGCGCAGCCGCAGCCCCTTACGGGCCTTGTGTTCGCCAATGGATAGGGCGCGGTCCATCATGTAATTGGCAAGCCTGCCCTGCTTTTCGATCTGCTTCATGATCCGCGTGCGCAGCACTTCGAACAGGCGCGGGACCACCACCATGATTGTGGGGCGCACTTCCTCGATATTGCCGGCAAGTTTTTCCAGCCCTTCGGAATAATAAATCTCTGCGCCCATGCCGATGGGCAGGAACTGGCCGCCCGAATGTTCATAGGCATGGCTCAGCGGCAGGAAGCTGAGAAAGCGTTCCTCACCCCAGCCGAAATCTTCCTTCAGAATCTCGGCGGCACCCGCAACATTACACAGAATCGCGCCGTGATGCTGCATTACGCCGCGCGGCGCACCGCCGGTGCCGCTGGTATAGATGATGCAAGCAGTGTCTTCGCGCGTGATTGCGGCAATGCGCGCCTCGACTGCGGCACGTGCGGCCACCGGATCACCCTGCATCATGTCTGCCCAATCATGCTGGGTCAGTCCGCCGCTTTGGAATTTCTTGATATCGTCAATCGCGATCACATGATCAGCAATGCCTGACCCCATCATCGCGGGGATTAGTGGACCAGACAACTTGGCATTGGAAACGATCACCGCTCGCGCGCCGGAATTGTCGAGAATATGCAAATGGTCGCGTTCGGTATTGGTGATGTATGTCGGCACGGTGATGCAGCCCGCGGCCATGATGGCCAGATCGGCAATGCACCAATCGGGCCGGTTTTCTGATATCAGCGCCACCCGATCCCCATCTTCGAGGCCCAGCTTGCGCAGGCTTTCGGCCAGTAGGCAGACCTGCTGCGCCGCTTCGTTCCAGCTGATGGTCTGCCAGGCGCCATCCCGTTTTGCCCCAAGGAACGGGCGGTCGCCGCGTTCATCCGCACGGGACAGGAAGAGTTCGACCAGATTATTGGCTGTATCGATATCGGCAAGCTGCACTATCCGCTCCTGTCTTTATTTTCTTTCGCTCCGGGGGCCAGCAATGATTAGTCGCGCCCAATGTGCAGGGCAAGAGGTGCGCCCGCTGGCATGGAGAGTATCGCGGTTCAGGGAACGTCCAACCCGCCTTCGATCCGCGGGTCGCGCGCACTTTCCCATTCGCTTCCGGTCCATTTGACCGCTCCGCCCTTTACCGGCGCGGGACGCGCAGTGATCTGCGTGTGGCCCAGGGCCTGGAATCCCGGAATTGCCAACTCCATCCAGGTGCCTTTTTCGACCATCATCTGGTCCCCGAATGCCATGATAAACGGCAATCCGATCGCTTGCCTTGCCGACAGTCCGAAATCGATCACGCCAATAATGCTGCGTGCGGTTTGCACCGGTATGGTACTTCCACCTGCGGCACCAACCGCAAGCACGGGCCGCCCTTCAGGGTCCCACACCACGGTTGGAGCCATCGAGCTGCGCGGCCGTTTGCCTCCCTCAACCCGGTTGGCGACTGGTTTGCCATCTCCGCCGGTGGGGCTGCGGCTGAAATCGGTCAGTTCGTTGTTGAGGTAGAACCCGCCTGCCATGAGGCCGGAACCAAAAGGCCCCTCGATGGTCGACGTATAGCTGACCATCGTATTGGCACTGTCGACCGCGGCAAGGTGCGAGGTGCCGTGTTCTTCGGGTTCATCGCCATCAGCAATCGCGGTTTCGGCGCCGTCCGGAATGCCCGCAGCGACGGCAGCAAGCGATCTGTCAGCAGAGATCAGCGCGCTACGCCCGGCAATATAGGCTGGGTCCAACAGGCCGGACACGGGAACGGATACAAAGTCGCTATCCGCAAGGTATAATTCGCGGTCGGCATAGGCGAGCCTTTGCGCTTCGATAAACAAATGCCATGTCGTTGGATTGTCCACCCCCAGCGCCTTGAGGTCGAAGCGCTCAAGCTCGCCGAGGATCTGGAGCACGGCGATGCCGCCGGAAGATGGCGGGCCCATGCCGCAGATACGATAGCGCCGGTATGTGCCGCACACGGCATCGCGCCCTTTTGATTGGTAGGATGCAATGTCGGCAACAGTCATCGCCCCGGGGCGGGGCGTTGCAGCGGCGACTGTTCCCGCGATTTCTGCCGCATTCGGCCCGCTGTAGAACGCGGCAGGCCCGGCCTTGGCGACCGCTTCGAAGGTCTTCGCAAGCGTTTCATTAATGACAACATGTCCAGCCGGATATGCCCGGCCTGCCTGATCATAAAACAAGGATTTGCCAAATTCGGACATCCCTGCATGGTCCGGCATCTGCACAAGATAATCGTATAACCGCCGATTGATCGGAAAACCCGATCGCGCCAGCCTGATTGCAGGTTCGAACAATCTGGCCCAGCTCAGCTTGCCATATTTTGCATGCACCATTGCAGCCATTGCGACATTGCCGGGCACCCCAACGCTAAGGCCGCTCTTCACCGATTCGTCAAACGTCAGCACGGTGCCGTCCGGACGCAGGAACCAGTCATTTGCGGCGCCTGCTGGGGCAATTTCACGGCCATCGAAACTTTCAACCTTGCCATCCGCAGTCCCGCGGATCAGGAAGCCGCCGCCGCCGATGCCGGAGCTTTGCGGTTCGACAACGGTCAGCGCCAACATGGTGGCAATAGCTGCATCAGTCGCATTGCCGCCAGCATTCAGCATTTCCATTCCGGCATCCTGCGCGAGCGGGTCTGCCGAACTTACCGCGCCGATCCGTGCCGGCAGGTCCTGCGGTGCGGGTGCCGATGCAAGTTTGGCCGTGTCAAAAGAGCAACCACCCAGAAGCAGGGCGGCAAAGAGCGAGGTGGCAATTGATGCCTTTAACGATGCGCGTTTCATCCCAGCCATTGCTATTCGGTTCCGACCGCCTCGGCAATGGTGGAAAAGCCGTCGCGCTTCATCAGGCGTTTCAAACCTGCGGTGATCTGGCGCGGCAGGCCGGGGCCGGCATAAACCATTGCGCTGTAAAGCTGGACCAGACTTGCCCCGGCCCTGATCCGTGCCCACGCGTCGTCGGCGCTGCCGATCCCGCCAACCCCAACCAGCGGTATTTGGCCACCAGTCGCCTTGCGAAAATCGCGCATCCGTTGCTGCGCCAAGTCGCGCAATGGCGCACCGGAAAGGCCGCCTGCCTCGCCTGCATGGCGCGATTTGAGTGCAGGCCGCGAGATAGTGGTGTTGGACACGATCAATGCGCCAAGGCCTTTTTCCAGCACAATGCGCGCAATGGCATCGACATCGGATGGTTCGAGATCGGGCGCAACCTTCAAAAAGACGGGTATCGCCAGCTTGCCGCGCGCCTCAAGCACGGCATCCAGCAGTGCGCCCAGCGCGCCTTCATCCTGAAGCGCACGCAGGCCTGGCGTGTTGGGGCTGGAGATATTGACCGCCAGATAGCTCGCCAATGGAGCCATGATCCGGGTCATTTCTGCATAATCGGCAATCCGGTCTGCAGAATCCTTGTTCGCGCCAATATTGATGCCGACGATGCCGCCCCGTGATTGCCTTTGGGCGAGTCGCTTTGCTGCCGCTTCGCTGCCGCCATTATTGAACCCCATGCGATTGATCACCGCCCGGTCTTCTTCCAGCCGGAACAGGCGCGGCCGAGGGTTGCCCGCCTGCGGGCGCGGCGTAATTGACCCGACTTCGGTAAAACCGAAGCCCAGACCAAGAAGCTGGTCCGGCACTTCGCCATCCTTGTCGAATCCGGCAGCCATCCCCAGCGGGTTCGGGAAAGTCAGCCCGGCTATCTCAACCGCCAACGGACCGGCGGGCGGCGGGGACTTGAGCGGGCTGAGCTTCAGGCCCGCCAGCGTCAGGCCATGGGCGGTTTCGGGCTCAAGTGCGAAGAGTGCGGGGCGCAGCAGAGTAAAGAGCATGGCGGCGCTATGCCCCGCCGATTCGGCCATGTCGACCATTGCTTCGGGCCACAGATGATTGCGTGAATCATGCGACCAGAGGCCCTATTGTAACATTTTTGTCATATGGAACAGGATCTTTCGTCCCATGTGTCGCATACATACAATGAGAATCGCTCAAGGTTGGTCTAAGTGACAGTTGCGACCCGAAGGGCTCAGTGCAGCGATGCTAAGAGTTCCTCGACTTTAGGGGCGGCACCATTTCAATGGGGCCGCCCTTTTTTTGATGTGTGGCGGCGGCCTTTCCAGCACTGGCGAGCTGCGCCGGCTTTTGGGCTGATCGAATTATCGCGGGTCCGATTCTGCTAACGACTCGCAACAAGACCTTTGGCGTTGAAAGCCTGGATTTGCCCCTCTATTTGAAATCGGAATGAATCGCTCTTATTTAAAGAGTGACTTGAATGACCGAGAATTTCGATGCGCCTTTCCAGCATGGCCGATTATGCCGTTGTCACAATGAGCGCCGCTGCGCGCCATTGCGGCTTTGCGCGTGTCTCTGCGGCGGAACTGGCGGAGGAAACCGGCCTGCCGGTGCCAACCGTGCAGAAACTGGTCAGCAAATTGACTTCGGCCGGACTGCTACGCTCGGTGCGCGGCGTTGGCGGCGGGCTGCAACTGGCGCGCCCTGCTGCCGCGATCACCCTGGCCGATATTGTGGAAGCCGTTGAAGGCCCAATCGCGCTCACTGCATGCGCACCCAATGGCAAACATGATTGCACGATCGAGGGCAGTTGCAACGTCAGGCCCCATTGGGCGGTTGTGAATGCAGCGATGCGCGGCGCTCTGGCAGGGGTCCTTCTGACGCAATTGACCCAAAGAGAAACAGTATGAACGAGCAGACTACCATTCAGGATCAGGCTGCGCGTGATGCTGCCAAGAAGCTTGAAACTTACGAGTTTGGCTTCTCGTCGGATATTGAGCAGGAATTTGCGCCCAAGGGCCTGAATGAAGACACGGTAAGGTTCATTTCTGCGAAGAAGAACGAACCGGAATGGATGCTCGACTGGCGGCTGAAGGCATTTCGCCTGTGGCAGACTATGCCCATGCCCGATTGGGCCAAATTGAAGATCGATCCGATCGATTATCAGGATGCCTATTATTACGCCGAGCCGAAAAAGAAGGAGAAACTTGGCAGTCTGGACGAAGTTGATCCGGAAATTCTGCGGGTTTACGAGAAACTGGGCATTCCGATCGAGGAGCAAAAGGTTCTCGCCGGGGTGGAGGGCGCCCGCAAGATAGCAGTCGATGCCGTATTCGACAGCGTGAGCGTAGCGACCACGTTCCGCGAGGAATTGAAGCGGGCTGGTGTGATATTCCTGTCGATCTCCGAAGCGATCCGCGAATATCCCGATCTGGTGAAGAAATGGCTCGGCAAAGTCGTGCCGATGAAGGACAACTTCTTTGCCACGCTTAATTGCGCGGTCTTTTCGGACGGCACCTTCGTTTATATTCCGGAAGGGGTACGCTGCCCGATGGAGCTCAGCACCTATTTCCGGATCAACGCGGAAAATACCGGCCAGTTTGAACGCACACTGATCATCGCCGAGAAGGGTTCCTATGTCAGCTACCTCGAAGGCTGCACCGCACCGATGCGCGATGAGAACCAGCTCCACGCCGCCGTTGTCGAACTGGTCGCGCTGGACGATGCGGAGATCAAGTACTCAACCGTGCAGAACTGGTATCCCGGCGATGCGAACGGCAAGGGCGGGATCTACAATTTCGTCACCAAGCGGGGCCTGTGCCAGGGCGCTCGCTCGAAAATCAGCTGGACGCAGGTGGAAACCGGCAGCGCGGTGACATGGAAGTATCCATCCTGCGTGCTCAATGGTGAAGACAGTGTGGGCGAGTTCTACTCGGTCGCGGTGACCAACAATTACCAGCAGGCCGATACTGGCACCAAAATGATCCACAATGGCAAGCGCAGCCGCAGCACGATCATCTCCAAGGGTATCAGCGCGGGCAAGAGCAACAATACCTATCGCGGGTTGGTGCGCGTCGCCGCCAATGCTGACGGTGTGCGAAATTTCACCCAATGCGATTCGCTGCTGCTCGGCGCCGAATGCGGCGCGCATACCGTGCCATATATCGAGGTGAAAAACCCCTCCGCCCAGATCGAACACGAAGCCACGACATCAAAGATCAGTGACGATCAGCTATTTTACGCCATGCAACGCGGGCTGGGCGCAGAAGAAGCCGTGGCATTGATCGTCAACGGATTTGCGAAGGAAGTGATGAAGCAATTACCTATGGAATTCGCAGTCGAAGCGCAGAAATTGCTGGCGATTTCGCTCGAGGGGAGTGTGGGATAATGACCCAGCGCAAGAAACTATCCATCAGCACAGGCCCCAAGGATGAAGCCGCCGACCCACGCGATACCTGGGGGGTGCGCGGGAAACGGCTCGACCGGCTGCACGACATGGCCCGCGACCGGCGGCGTAATCCCAGCGCAGCGGAAAAGGCGTTGTGGGCCAAGCTCGCCAATCAGAAACTTGGCGGCTTCAAGTTCAAGCGGCAATTTATTGTCGGCACTTCGATTGTCGATTTCGCCTGTCCCACCGTGTGGCTGGTAGTCGAGATTGACGATGTGGACATCGACACAGAACTGCAGGCCATGAGCGACCGCAAGCTGGCCGAAGTCGGTGTCCGCGTTCTGCGCTTTACCAATGAAGCGGTGCTGGAGGATGTTGACGCGGTCTGCGCGCAAATCCTCGACATGCTGAACACCCCGTTTGAAAAACCCCGTCGTCCGCGCACTCCGCCGGTCACTCCGGTCGCTGACGCATACAACGCGGGATATTGAGAGACCTGATGCTGAAAATCGATAATCTGACTGCCGAAATTGATGGCAAAACCATCCTCAACGGCCTCTCGCTGAGCATCAATGCCGGCGAAGTCCATGCGATCATGGGTCCAAACGGCGCGGGCAAATCGACACTCGCCTATGTGCTGGGCGGACGGCCCGGTTATGAAGTAACCGGCGGCAGCGTAAGCTTCATGGGCAAGGATTTGCTCGATCTCGAACCGCATGAACGCGCGGCGCTCGGGCTGTTTCTCGGCTTTCAATATCCGGTCGAGATTCCCGGCGTATCCAACGTCCAGTTCCTGCGCGAATCGCTAAATTCCCAGCGCAAGGCGCGCGGGGAAGATCCCCTTTCGGGCGGCGATTTCCTCAAGCTGGCCCGCGAAAAGGCGGGCTTGCTGAAGATGGACATGGAAATGCTCAAGCGGCAGGTCAATGTCGGCTTTTCCGGCGGCGAGAAGAAGCGCGCCGAGATGGTCCAGATGGGTATCCTTGATCCCACATTCGCGGTGTTGGATGAAACCGATAGCGGGCTCGACATCGATGCTCTGCGCATTGTGGGTGACGGGATCAATGCGATCATGCGCAAGGCCGACAAGGCAGTGCTGCTGATCACCCATTACCAGCGCCTGCTCGACTATGTGAAACCCGATTTTGTCCATGTTCTGGCTGCTGGCCGGATCGTGAAGACCGGCGGTGCCGAGCTCGCGCATCAGTTGGAAAGCGAAGGTTACGAGGCCGTAGCCGCGTGACAGATCTGGCAATCCTTCCCACTACGCGCGACGAAGATTGGCGCTATGCAGATAGCGATTTTCTCGCGTCAGCAGACCTGCGGGCAATCAACCACTGGCGTACCATCGAAGTGCCGGTGGGCGAAACGCGGGCAGAATTGAGGGCACACTTTGCTGGCGAGGCCGAACTGGGGATCACGGACCGTTTAAGAGTGCTGGTCCGCAAGGGCGGCCGTTTCGAAGGCTATTATGCCCTTGGCGGCAGCGCCTATCAGCGGATCGAACTTGAAGTGACGTTGGAGGATGGTGCGCATTTCGAATTTGGCGGAGTGACCTTGGGCGGCGGGAACAAGGCCCAGGAATTTGTCACTCGCGTCATTCATTCGCAACCGAACGGCACTTCGAACCAAATAGTGCGCGCTGTGCAATGGGGCAAATCGACGGGTAATTTCCTTGGCCGTATTGAAGTGGTCCGCGGCGCGCAAAAAACCGATGCCGCGCAAAACTTCCGCGCGCTTCTTCTGGAAAGGGGCGCTTCGGCCAACACCAAGCCCGAACTCGAGATTTTCGCAGACGATGTGAAATGCGCCCACGGTGCCGCCATTGGCGCGCTGGATGAAACAGCGGCATTCTACATGGCGGCTCGCGGATTGCCGCCGGAAGCGGCCAAGCGACTGCTTGTGCAGGCCTTCATTGGGGACGCATTTGCTGCGTTGAAAGACGATGCGGCGCGGGAATCGATTTTGGATCGCGCATTGGAACAGCTCGGTGACGCGGTGTGATGGATGTAGCCGCCCTCAGCCGAAAGGCCGACTTTCCCGGGCTCGTCACGCCAGATGGCGATCCCTGGCATTATCTCGATACCGCAGCCACGGCACAAAAGCCGCAAACCGTGATCGACAGCATGAGCAGAGCAATGGGCCGGGATTATGCGACCGTGCATCGCGGTGTTTATGCCCGGTCGGCGGACATGACGGCAGCCTATGAAGCGGCGCGCCACCGGGTTGCCAAATTCATGGGCGCAGCGTCGGACAATGAAGTGGTGTTTGTGCGCGGCGCAACGGAAGGCATCAACCTCGTCGCGCACAGTTGGGGCGAAGCCAATTTGCAGCCCGGTGACCGGATTATGCTGTCCATGCTGGAGCATCATTCAAATATCGTCCCATGGCAGATGGTGGCACAGCGCACCGGCGCAAAGATCGATGTTTGCCCGCTGACCGAAGACGGGCGGATTGATCTCGATGCGCTGGAAACCATGCTGACGCCGCGCCATAAAATCGTGGCGCTGGCGCATGTGTCCAATGTGCTTGGATCGGTTCTGGGGGCAAAGCGGGCGGCAAAGCTGGCCCATTCCGTTGGTGCGAAACTGCTGCTTGATGGATGTCAGGCCGCGCCGCGTATGCGGCTCAATATGGCAGAGCTGGACTGCGATTTTTACGTATTTTCTGGTCACAAGCTCTACGGCCCGACCGGCGTCGGCGTGCTGTGGGCGCGGGAAGAGCTGCTGGACGCCATGCCGCCGTATCAGGGTGGTGGCGCAATGATCGACAAGGTCACTTTCGAAAAGACCACCTTCGCTCCGCCGCCGCAGCGGTTCGAGGCGGGCACTCCGATGATCACCGAAGTGATCGCGTTGCACGCTGCGATCGATTACGTCGACGCACTCGGTCCGGAAGCCCTGTTTGCACATGAAAGCGCCCTGGCCGCCCAGATGCGGGATGCGCTCCGCGGCATCAATTCGGTCCGCCTTTTCGGCCCGGAGAAATCGGCCGGCATCGTGTCCTTCACGATCGAAGGCGTTCATCCGCATGATCTGGGGACCATTCTGGATGAAGAAAATGTCGCGATCCGGGCCGGGCATCACTGTGCGCAACCGCTGATGGAACATCTTGGCGTAAACGCCACCGCCCGCGCCAGTTTTGGCCTTTACAGTGATGAAAGCGATATTGCGGCGTTGATGCGCGGCATTGATCGGACCCTCAGGATTTTTGCCAGGTGAGCATGAACATGAACGAATCGAGCAAGATCGTGGTTGAAGAAGTGGATGGAATCGAGCGTCCGCCGCGGGCGCGGGTGGAGGATGCGGCGGAATCCCCGAGCGAAAAGCTCGGGCGCAAGCGCGATTATCTGGAAGGCTTCCTCGCCCAGAAACCTGAAGATGTTACCCCCGGCGAACCGGGCGGCGATCTTTACGAGGCTGTCGTGGCGGCACTGAAGGAAATTTATGATCCGGAAATTCCCGTCAATATCTATGATCTCGGTTTGATTTACGCGGTCGAGGTTTCGCCCGATGCCGATGTGGTGATCAACATGACGCTGACTACGCCGCACTGCCCGGTGGCAGAATCGATGCCGGGCGAGGTGGAACTGCGCGCTTCGTCAGTGCCGGGTGTACGTGATGCCGAAGTCAATCTGGTGTGGGACCCGCCCTGGGATCCGGCAAAGATGAGCGACGAAGCGCGGCTCGAACTGGGGATGCTGTGATGGGTGACGTCAAGACTCGCAAGCTGCCCGCAGCCGTCACGCTTACTCCGGGCGCCGAAGCGCGGATTACCGCGCTGATGGCCAAGGCACCCGAAGGCGCCATCGGCGTGAAGCTTTCCACCCCCCGGCGTGGCTGTTCCGGCCTTGCCTATTCGGTCGATTATGTGACCGAGGAAGTGAAATTTGACGAGAAGATCGAAACACCCGGCGGGGTCCTCTATATTGACGGGGCCAGCGTTCTTTATCTGGTAGGCTCCATCATGGATTGGGTGGAAGACGATTTCACGGCTGGCTTCACCTTTGCAAATCCGAACGCAAAAGGTGCTTGCGGCTGCGGTGAAAGCTTCATGGTCTGATCCGCATTACCGCCTGAGCGCTTTGATGCAGGCGGCACGGTCCACATCCAGCCCGTCACTCATGCGGCGCGCGTCCACATAGGTTGCCGTGGGCGTCGCCCCCGGTTTCAGTGGGTAGAGATAGATATCAAGCACACATGCCTCGCCGCTGAATTGCAGCTTGTGCACGTCACCTTCCACCACATCGAGGCGAGCCTCTCCGAATTGCCGCTGGAGGCTGTTGGCATCGGCCCCGATCACCCCGTCAACGCCCGGCAACAGCATAACCCGCGGTGCGCGAAAGCTGCCAGCGAGAGGTGGGGGAGCAGGTCGGCTCGGCGGCACTGCAATGGGGCGCGCCGCCGGGCGGCCAGCCGAAGCGGGCGGCACGACTGTTTGCGTCTGCGCCGCGCATGCGCCAAGCAGCGGCAAAAGGAACAGGGCCAGTTTACGGGACATCGGTGAAGCCTTTCCGGCGGTGGACAAGATGGGTTGCAGCCGCCGCCCCGATTACCGGAGCGAGCAAATTGACGAAGGGTATGATCAGCAGAAATGCGATCACCCCGCCCAGCGCAAAGCGGGTACCGGCGGCCATCGGTGATGCGGCGCTGGAACTGGGGCAATGGCGAAGCCAGACCATGTCCTGCAGTTCCCGCCCCAGCAACCAGGCGTTGACCGCCCAGAACAGCAATGCCGTGCCGATTCCGGTCACCAACAAAGCTATGGCGAAGGGCAAGGCGATCAGGTTGGCGAGCAAGGCGCGCCCGAGGCCGGTTAAGGAGCCACGCAATTCCTCCTGCCAGCGCAGGCTGCGGGCCTTGGCCAGCTCTGCCGGATAATGCCGGGCTTCAACGGCATGCACCACGCCGTCTGCGAAGAATTGCAGCACGGCCAATGCAACCAGCCGGAACAGCAACCATCCACCAATGATGGTCAGCAGGATTGCGACCAGCGCCCCAAGCTGAGCGCCATAGTCCGGCGTCCAGCGGCCGATGATCCCGGCAAGAAGCGCGTAGGCCCCCGCACCCAGCGCCGCGAAGATTGCCAATGTCGCAACCAGCGATTTTGCCAGCACGCGCAGGATCGCAGGATCAGACAGTTGCGCGATGGCGCGAACCAGGGCGTTTGGAAGGCTGGTCATCGCCCGGTGCTGTGCCGCGCCATCTGCCCGCAAGTCAATCACGCTGTGCACGGCCATCGGCAGGCAGGTCTTGGCGTGCGCCGTTTCTCCCGCTAGGCGCGCCCGAGCGAACAAGCCTGCAAGGATTCCCATGACTGCTCCCAAATATGATGTGATCGCGATCGGTAACGCCATCGTCGATGTGATGGCTCCGTGTGAAGACGCGCTGATCGAAGAGCTTGGGCTGAATCGCGGCGGGATGACGCTGATCGACACCGAAGGCGCACGCCGGCTTTACGAAGCGATGGGCCCTGCACGGGAAATCTCCGGCGGATCGGCCGCAAACACCTTGGCCGGTCTGGCTGCACTGGGTGCGAAATGCGCTTTCATCGGGCAAGTGGCGGATGACCAGCTGGGAGAAGTCTTCAGCCATGATATCCGTGCCGCCGGTATCGATTTTACCACCCCGGCCCGCGCAGACGAACCGCCAACGGCGCGCTGCCTGATTTTTGTCACCCCCGATGGCCAACGGACCATGAACACCTTCCTTGGGGCCAGCCAGTTCCTGCCGCCAGCGGCGCTTGATGAAACTGCGATTGCAGATGCCGCCGTGCTGTATCTGGAAGGCTATTTGTGGGATCCCGAAGAACCGCGCAGTGCCATGCGCCGGGCAATCGGTGTCGCGCGTGCGGCGGGCCGGAAAGTTGCCTTCACTGCGTCCGAAAGCTTTGTCATCGAACGCCATGGCGATGATTTCCGGTCGATGATCAAGGCAGGCCTGATCGACATTTTGTTCGTCAATGAAAGCGAACTGGCCACGTTGACGGGTGAACCGGATTTCGAAGCCGGTCTGGCACAGCTGGCGCCCGATCTTCCCGTTCTGGTTGCTACGCGCAGTGAAAAGGGCGCCGTGGCGCTGATGGGCGGGATACGCGGTGAAGTTGCCGCCGAACCGATTGCCAAAGTTATCGATACGACGGGCGCAGGGGACCTGTTCGCCGCGGGCTTCCTGTCGGGCCATGTGAAGGGCGAAAGTCTGGAAAATTGCCTCACCCGGGGCGCCGTCTGCGCGGCCGAGGTGATTTCCCATTACGGCGCGCGGCCGGAAGCGGACTTGCAGGAATTGGTTGCAAAGCGGCTCGGTTGACCGAAACAAGGGTGACAAAGGTGACACGCTGTCACCCGGCGATTTAGACATTTTGCTATTGAAAAACAGCATGTTAAACCGAATGGTTACGGGTGACACCTGCTGTGTGCGTTTGTTCGGGATAGGGGCGCGGGCCATGGTTCAGCCTGCGTGCCGCAACATCGCCGAGTAGGAAAAGCATTTCTACGGCCGCATATTCGCCACTTGTAATGCCTGGGGCACAGGCGCACTCCACGCCAGCAGCGCCAGACCTGTCGGCGCAGGAGATTAAGCCTATGGGACCGTCCGCGCGATCGTTGCTTGGGGTGCCTCTGGCCGCAGGATTGGCGCTGTTTGCCCAGCCTGCCGCAGCTTCAACCCAGGATGATTGGGCCGCGCTCAGCAATATCGGGGTTGGCGGGCTTGCGGCATGGTCGCTGGGTGTGCCGCTGATCGATGGCGACTCTGCCGGCGCGCTTCAGGCGGGCGGGTCAATGGCGGCAAGCTTTCTGGTGGCGACGGGCATGAAGGAAGCCTTTCCGGAAACCCGGCCAGACGGCAGCGATCGGCGCAGCTTTCCTTCGGGTCATACCAGCACGGCCTTTGGGGCGGCGGCGAGCATCTGGAACCGGCGCGGCGCGGGCGAAGGCGTTCCTGCGATGGCCGTGGCCAGCCTGGTTGGTCTTGCGCGGGTCAAGGCGGACAAGCACCATTGGTACGATGTCGTGGCCGGCGCGGCCGTTGGCACCACAGCCGGCCTGCTGATAACCCATGATCGCAGCGGCAAGGCGCAGGCCTTCGCCTGGGGCGATACTCACGGGGCCGGGGTCACCTACGCGGCGCGGTTCTAGACCGCTTTCCGCTTTTCCCGGTCCACTTCCTTTTGGCCGATATCGCGGCGGAAGAAACCGCTGGGAAAACGGATTGCATCGACCGCCTGATACGCCTTGGCCTGCGCTTCGGTAACACTTGCCCCAGTTGCGGTGACGTTGAGCACGCGGCCACCATTGGCAACCAGAATGCCGTCAGGCGTCAAACTGGTCCCTGCATGAAAGACCTTGGCCCCTTCGCCTTCGCTTTTACCAAGATCGATCGCACCACCTTTTTCAGGGGCGTTCGGATACCCCTTTGCAGCAACCACAACGGTTAATGCTGTTGCTTTTTTGAACCGAACAGGTTCGCACGTGCCGAGCCGGTTTTCGGCGCAGGCGAGCATCAGTTCGCCCAGATCGCTCTCCAGCCGGGTCATCAGCACCTGACATTCGGGATCGCCGAACCGGCAGTTATATTCGATCAGCTTTGGGCCTTCTCTGGTCAGCATCAACCCGGCAAACAGCACGCCCGAATAGGGCATACCTTCATCAGCCAGAATCCGCACGGTGGGGGCAATGATGCGTTCCAGCACTTCGCCGCGCATCAGCGGACCCAGTATTGCCGCCGGGCTATAGGCACCCATCCCGCCGGTGTTGGGGCCGGTGTCCCCTTCGCCCACGCGTTTGTGATCCTGCGCGGAACCGAAGGAGAGAATGCTTGCCCCGTCGGTCAGGGCGAAAAAGCTCGCTTCTTCGCCTTCCATGAACTCTTCGATCACCACTTCGGCACCAGCCGCGCCGAAACGGCCATCGTACATATCGGCAAGCGCCGCCTCGGCTTCGGCGCGGGTCCCGGCAATGACCACGCCCTTGCCCGCCGCCAACCCGTCAGCCTTGAGCACATAGGGCGGCTGGAACCGGTCAAGGGCCGCCAGCGCGGAATCAAGGGAAGCGGTGCGCACGTATCCGGCGGTGGGTATGCCTGCGCGTTCGCACAAATCCTTGGTAAAGCCCTTGCTGCCTTCCAGCTGGGCCGCGGCTTTCGAAGGACCAAACACCGAAACGCCCTGCGCGCGCAGCGAATCGGCCAGACCATCAACCAGCGGAGCTTCGGGCCCGATCACGACCAGGCCGATCCGCTCCTTATCGCAAAAACCGATAACGGCTGCGTGGTCTGCGGCATCCAGCGCCACGCATTCGGCATAATGTGCAATTCCAGGGTTGCCGGGGGCGGCATAGAACCTATCCTGTGCACCCGCCAGCAGGCGGGATTGCGCCAGCTTCCAAGCCAGCGCATGTTCGCGTCCGCCCGATCCCAGTAGCAGGATATTCATGCCCGGTTCCCCCGTAGATAATGGCACCAATTACGATGAGGTTGGCGGGCTGGTAGCGCGTAGTCGGCCCGGCGACAATTCCGAGCCGCTGACCATCACCGAGATTTCCGCCCGATTGAAGCGTGTAGTGGAAAGTGGTTTCGGCTTTGTCCGTCTTCGCGGCGAACTCTCCGGCGTCAAACGCGCTGCGTCGGGCCATTTCTATTGCGCGCTGAAGGATGAAGGCGCCGTCATCGATGGGGTGATGTGGCGCGGAAATGCCCAGCGGCTGTCGTTCGTGCCGGAAGACGGGGTGGAAGTTGTGGCCAGCGGCAAGCTGACCACATATCCCGGCCGATCCAAATATCAGATCGTGATCGACAGCATGGAGGTTGCAGGGGAGGGCGCGCTGCTGGCCTTGCTCGAGAAAACCCGCCAGCGCCTTGCCGCAGAAGGGCTTTTCGATGACGGGCGCAAACAGGCGCTGCCCTTCATTCCGCAGGTGATCGGTGTCGTAACCTCACCCACAGGGGCGGTGATTCGCGATATCCTCCACCGCCTGGCAGAACGATTTCCCAGCCGGGTACTGGTGTGGCCCGTTCTGGTGCAGGGCCAGGGATCGGCTGAGCAGGTTGCCGCAGCCGTGCGGGGCTTTGCCGCGATTGCGCCGGGCGGCCCGGTTCCGCGCCCGGATCTGGTCATTGTCGCGCGCGGTGGCGGATCGATAGAGGATCTGTGGGGCTTCAACGAAGAAGTGGTCGTCCGCGCGATTGCCGATTGCCCAATACCGGTGATCAGTGCCGTGGGCCATGAAACCGACACAACCCTCGCGGATTACGCTGCCGATCGCCGCGCCCCGACACCGACGGCCGCTGCCGAAATGGCAGTGCCGGTTCGGGCCGAGCTGTTGGCCACGGTAGAAGATCTCGCCCTGCGCCAGAAACACGCGGCCCCGCGGCCAGTGGCCCTGGGGCGCGAACGGCTGGAAGCGCGGGTGCAGCGCTTGCCCAGGCCTGAGGTGTTGCTGCAACCCCATGCGCAGCGGCTGGATGATCTGTCCGACCGGCTGCGGCGCGGCCTCGGTGATCGGGCGGCACAGGCGCGCGGATTGCTGATGGCGGACGCCGCGCGGCTTTCCGCGCCCTTGCTGCGCAGCCGGTTGCAGCAAGCCAGCCAGCGCCTGGCGTCCGCCCGGTTGACGCCGGGGCTTGTGCAGCAGCGCGGCGCGCGCGAGCAGGAACGCTTTGCCTCCTTCGAACGGCTGTTCCTGTCGCTGAACCCCGAAGCCCCCCTGAAGCGCGGCTTTGTTCTGGTGAAGGATAGCGAAGGCCAACTGGTCCGGACAAAAACGGTCGCGGCAGGGCTGGACAGCTTCACGATCAAATTTGCCGATGGCACGCTGGATGCTGCACCGATCGCAGCCGCGGGGAGCCCTTCCTCCACCCCGCAGCCAAAGAAATCGCGGCCACCAGCGGCGCAGGGCCGACAAGAGGATTTGTTTGGCTGAGCCGGACTTGCTAAGGAGGGTTTATGTTGATGTCTTCTGGCAAGAGCGCCGCCCAATTGATCTATGGCCCCAACGGCTTTCGCGTGATGCGGGCGGGGCAGCATGTCCTCTGCGCGGTCAGTGGCGAAGCGATCCCGCTGGAAGAACTCCGCTATTGGAGTGTGGACCTGCAGGAAGCCTATGCCAGCGCACAGATCGCCACGAGGCGCCTGCTGGACCCGCGATGAACCGAACCAGACGGATAGTGGCCGCCGGTGCGGCGCTGATCCTGCTGGCCAATTGTGACGCGATACCTCAGGCGAAATCCCTTGCCTCCATTCGGCCAGCTGCAGAGGCATCGCAGGGACCGGCTCCTGCGCCCACCAATCCCGAAAGTTTCGCCTATTCCGGTGCGCTGACCCAGGGCGGCTGGATTCGCGGGCAGGCCCCGGCCGCGGCCATTTCTGTAACGCTGGGCGATCAGCCGCTGGAACTGGACGGAGGCGGGAGATTCTTTGCCGCCTTTGACCGCGATGCGCCGGAATTCGCCAGGCTGGCGGCCCGTTTGCCGAAAGGAGTAACCGTTGAAGCCACACTCACCATTGCTCCGCGCGCCTGGGATATCGAACATGTGAACCTCGCGCGGCCAACCGGCGCAGCAAGCGAAGCCTTCATGATTCGCCGCAGGCCCGAACTGGCGCAGATCAACGCCGCGCGCGAGCTTCGTAGCGAGAGCCGCGGCTGGACGCAGAAATTCATCTGGCCGGTCAAAGGGCGGATTTCGGGCCGTTTTGGTTCGCAGCGGATCTATGCCGGGGTGCCGGGCAGTTATCATTCCGGAATCGATATCACCACCGGGCAAAGCGGAACGCCCTTTGTCGCCCCGGCAGACGGCGTGGTGGTGCTTGCCGCCCAGCAGCCGTTCAGCCTTGAAGGCTATTTGCTGATCATCGACCACGGCATGGGCCTCAACAGTGCCTTTCTGCACAGTTCGAAACTGGCGGTGGCTGTCGGTGATGTGGTGAAACAAGGCCAGCACCTCGGCAATATCGGCAGCACCGGCAGCGCCACTGGACCGCATCTTCACTGGAGCATGAAATGGCGCGATACGCGCCTCGATCCGCTGCTGTTTGCCGGCCCGATGTAATGCGGCCCTCGATGCCCCGGCCCTTCCGGCTGGCCCTGATAGTGCTGATCGCAATCGGCCTCGCCCCGGGCGCGCGAGATACCGGAACAGGCCGCGTCCGCAATTTTGATGACCCGGTGCATTTCACCGCGCTTGCCCTGCCCGGCAAGTCAGCGGGCGAGGCGCAGCTGATTGGCGGCTGGCGGTTGAGCAGTACCAATGACCATTTCGGCGGCTATTCGGCGATGGCGGCAGTGGACGCCCGGCATCTTGTCGCAGCCAGCGATCGGGGCCGAATCCTGCATCTCGGCCTGCCCGATATAGGCCCGCCGACGGGAAAAATGGGATATCTTGGCGGCGCCATTCAGCCTGTTAAGGGGCTGACCGACATCGAATCCCTGGCACACGACCCCAGGTCGGGGCGTTTCTGGATCGGTTATGAAGGCCATAACGCGATTGACCGGCTTGATCGCAAATTCCATTCACCCGAGCGTGCGCGGCCGGCCCAGATGGAAGGCTGGCCCAAGAACCGCGGGCCAGAGGCAATCGCGC
>JAHEAV010000012.1 GCA_024642565.1 Erythrobacter sp. | reverse complement strand
TACTTCGCGCGTCGGGTTCGATCTTCGGGCTATGTCTGCTTTCGGGATGTCGGAAAAACAGGTGTGGTTTCCGCTATGGGGTGGGAAGCTGTCATTCAGGATCGAGGGGCAATCCTTCAATTGTAATAGTGAAAATGGCAACCGAAAAACCACGAGCCTTAACTTCTTCCAAGGCTCGTTTGTCAGCCCCAGCTTGGAAGGTCGGCCCATTCGTCGACACCTCCCTCCGAAAGCGCCAAGGTCCACTCTCCGGGGGAAGGTTCGCACCTGACTTTTCGACGGAGTAGGCCATAGCGCCACCTACGCCCGCAAACATGTAAATTGTGTCTACTTGCCTTACTCCATTGAACGTGGTGTTCGAAGCGCACGCGGTGACGGTCAAGATGGTTGCGAAAACACCATACAATTGCGCCAAGCCTGACATTCCGAACTCACTGCGCTAATATGTCAATGTCCGCAATCGGGTCGCTAGCAGAATGACCGGTTTTCCTTCGAATGATGCAAAAGCGGTCCTTGGTTCTCGCGCTTTTTACCGTGCAATCAAGGCCCGGGCGCCGGGTTTGCCGATCCACTGTGCCTCTACGGCCCACACTTGCCGGATGATCTCTTCTGACAGCGCCACTTCTGGTTTCCCGCTCGCGGCAACTCTGCCCCCATCCGACAGCACCACCAAGTAATCCGCATGGTTCATCGCCAGCGCCAGATCGTGCAGCACCAGAACCACGCCTGCTCCGCCCTCTGCCACGCGCCTTAGGTGTCGCAGCAGGGTCAGTTGATGACCGAGATCGAGCGCGGCAAGCGGTTCGTCCGCCAGCAGCCATTCGGGCTGTCCTGCCAGCACACGGGCGAGGAAGGCGCGGGCCTTTTCCCCGCCGGAAAGGGTGGAGATCGGGCGGTCAGCAAATGCCTGCAGGTCGAGCGCGATCATCGCCTGTTCGACCATTCCGGGCGCCTCATCACGATAGGGCATCCGCCCCAGCGCCACCAGGCTGCGCACCGCGACATCCCAAGCCGCCTCGCCATTTTGCGGCAAGTAGCCGATTTTTTGCGCCCGCAATTGCGGCGGCATGGCGGCAAGCGGAGTTTCGCCTAGTAGCACTTCACCGGAATCCGGCGTGATCAACGCGGCGAGCGCGGATAGCAATGTCGATTTTCCGGCACCATTGGGGCCGCAAATTGCGGTGATTCTGCCGGGCTCGAAAACAGCGGAAACGCCATCGAGACGGCCCGCCAGCGACAGGTTCTTCGCGCGCAAGATCACGCCAGCCCCCTCCGCATCCGCAGCAATAGCCACAGAAAGAACGGTGCGCCGATCAGGCTGAGCGCGATGCCAAGGCGCAATTCCGTGACAAAGGGCAGCACCCGCACTGCGCTGTCCGCCACCAGCACCAGCAGCGCGCCCGCCAAGGCGCTCGGCACGATCAGGCTGGACGGGCGGCGATCCGTAAAGGGGCGGACCAGATGCGGCACGATCAGGCCGACAAAGCCGACGATCCCCGCCACGGCCACACCGCTGCCCACGGTCAAACCAATCCCGGCGATCAGCCATGCCTGCACTACAGCGGGCCGCATCCCCAATGAACGCGCAGCGGCGTCCCCCAAGATCAGCGCATCGAGCCC
The DNA here is from genome assembly GCA_024642565.1 of Erythrobacter sp. Classification (GTDB taxonomy): domain Bacteria; phylum Pseudomonadota; class Alphaproteobacteria; order Sphingomonadales; family Sphingomonadaceae; genus Allopontixanthobacter. The sequence continues at coordinate 78,780 of JAHEAV010000012.1, read as the reverse complement.
GCGCCCGGTCATCGTCAGGCAAGCGATGCCCACCAGGGTCAGCGGCGCGGCGATCCATACTTCACGCCAGCTGCGATCGGTCAGCGCGCCCATCAGCCAGGTTACAATCTCGCTCATCGCAAAGGCATTGGGTGCCATGCTGATTGCAAGGCTGGTGAGCGTGCCCGCAAGACTCGCGATCATCAAACCGGCCAGCGTGAACAGCGCAATCCCCCCGGTGCGGCCCGCGATCAGCGCAAGCAGGGCCATCCCAACTCCTGCGCCAACCAGCGAGAACAGGGGCAAGAGCCATGCGCTGGCGGAATAGCCGAACCAGAAACTTGCCACCGCGCCCAGAGCCGCCATCGGGGCAATGCCAAACAGGCCGGGATCCGCCAGCGGATTGCGCAAAAATCCCTGCATGGCCGCCCCGGCAGCGCCCAGCCCGCCGCCCACAATCAAGGCCAGCACCGCGCGCGGCAGCCGCAGCTCTGCCAGAATTACCATGGCATTGGGGGTTGTGCCGAAATCCAGCCACACGCGGCCCGCCAATAGTGACAGCGTGAAGGCAATGGCGATCAGCACGAGCAGCAGGGGGATCGGGCGGTTCATCGTATTTGCGCCTTGATTGCGCCCAGCCGCTGTGCGGCCTTGATGATGGTCGGCCCGCCGCAATAGAGCAACATCGGGTCAAACGCCTCGCGCTGCAAATCGGGCAGTGCCGCCAGCGCAGGGTGCGTCTGCGATCGCTCTTGCCCCGCCACCAGCAACAATCGCGGGGGATCGGCCAGCAATCGTTCCAGCGACATATAATCGGCCTGCCCCATGCCCCGCTCCGCGCTGTAGTTGGCAAAACCGGCCGTACTCAGCAAGTGACTGATCAGCGAAGCTTGCCCTGGAACAATGCCATCCGGCTGCCACAAGACCGCCGGAATAATCGGCTTGCCGGCGGGCTTGTCCTGAAATTTACCACCAGATCGGCCGAGTTTGGCCAGCGCGCTATCGATCCGCTGCACCAACCGTTCGCCCCGCTCCGGATATCCGGCCAATGCCGCCAAGCGGTGCACCTGTGCGGCATTGTCCTGAATCGTTGAGGCGATGCCAAAGGTCTCTACCCGGATACCCAGATCACGCAGACCGTTATGGGCGGCAGGTGGCAGAAAACGGCTCGCCACGACAATGTCCGGCTTGAGTTGCAGTATTTCCTCCACCGTTCCGCCCGTGACGCGGTATCGCTTAGCCACTGCCAGATCCATCGAGGTCGCTCGTGGATCCTGACTGTAATGCGAAATTGCCAACATCTGGTCCGGGTCGGCCACCTCGGCCAGGATTGCGTCGGTACAGGGGTTAAGACTGACGATGGTGGGGTGAGCGCCCCCGTCCGGCGCCGCCACAGGTCTGGCACAGCCAGCCAGCAGCAGCATCACAACAAGGGCGCCCCGCCTTTTCATCGTTTGGCCCGTATCCCGACGAACACGCCCCGGCCGGGCGTGCCATAGCCCGCCGCGGTCTGGTAATTGGCGTCCGTCACATTCTCGATCCGGCCAAACAGTTCGAAGGAACCGCTTGCCTGCCAGCTTACCCGCAGGTCCAGCACTTCATAGCCGCCCAGCCGGACGGTGTTGGCCGCATTGTCAAAACTGCGCGAGACAATGCGCAGATCGCTGCCGAGCCGGAAATGGCCCCGAGCCCAGTCAGCCGATATTGTGGCCGCATGACGCGGGCGGCGGGCAAGATCCCTGCCCTGATTGGCCGCGCCCACTGTGCGGTTTTCCGTATCGGCATAGGAATATGCGGCGCGTGCGATCAGCGTATCTGTCAGGCTGTAAGCACCTTCGATCTCCACCCCCTGCGCACGGGCCAGTCCGACATTTTCATACTGGCCATAAGGCGGACCAGGCAGTGAAACGAAATCGATCAAATTTTCGCTGTCGCGCCGGAAAAGGCTGACGGCGAAATAATGGCCAAGATTGCGGTCTCCCAGATCCACGCCCAGATCGACACTGGTGCTGCGTTCAGGGTTGAGCGTCTGATTACCGTAATCGGAAAATAGCTGGAATAAAGTTGGCGCCTTGAACCCTTCGCCAAAGCTGGCCCGGATGCGCCAGCCATCGCCAATGGGATAGGCGGCATCCACGCCCAAAGTAACCGCGCCGCCGAAACGGCTGTGGTCCGTCAACCGCGCGCCCGCATTGATCACCAGATCGCCATCATAACCGATTTGCGCATAGACCCCGCCTATATTGGCCTTTTTCGGCGTGTCGAAGGTAGAGGAAAACCGGCTCCATTCCTGTTCCCCGCCAAACCGCAACGCAAATTCATCCGACACATCCCATTTACCGCGCAGTTCCGCCCGCTGGCTGGTGCCATCAGTGGAATATCCCGGAGCACTGCCAAAGGTTGGATCAAAGCTGTCCCGTTCGGTATCAGAGAGTGAATATGCAGCCATCAATTCAAAATCTCGGCTGGTATATTCTGCCCCAACCATGGCGGAGAGCTGGCGCGTATCCTGATATTCTGCAGTATCAGCCAGCCGGTACGCGGGCGCCGGAAACCCATCAATATCCAGCCGCCCGTCGGCATAACGTGCCGATGCGATCAGGTTGAGTGCATCGGTGAGATAAATCCCGCCCCGCCCTCCGATCTGCCATTGGCGGAACCCATCTGCTTCTGCCCCGCCATCGGCAGCGGAAAAACCGTCGCTGTGATAATAGGCTGCATCGGAGGAAAGCCAGCCGTAGTTCCCGCTGATTCCGCCGTTTGCCTGCGCATAGAGCGTATCGCGGGCACCATATTCGAGCGAGCCTTGCACGCCGTTGGTTGTGCTACTTTTCACCGCCAGCACGCCGCCAATGGCCTGGCTGCCCCAGATGGTGCTGTTCGATCCGCGCAGCAATTCTATCTGGCCAATCCCGCCAGGTAACAGATTGCCGAAATCATAGCCCCCGCTGGGCGCTGCCGGATCGGCTACCCGCACCCCGTCCACCACTACCAGCAACTGCTCCGCCTCAGCCCCACGCACGCGCACTCCGGTAAAACTGCCGGCACCGCCATTGCGGCTGATTGTGACACCGGCCAAACGCTGGAGGATGCGGGTAAGATCCGCCCCCTGCACTTGCTCGATCTCTTCAGAACCAATGATGCTTATGGGTTGGCCAGTTGTGGCAATTCGTTCATCCGCGCCGCTCGCCACCACCGTGATATAGGTGTCACGAATGCGGTGAGTCAAAACGATGGGGTCGTATTGCTCATCTTCCTGCACGGTAGTGTCAGGCACATCCTGCGCCCATGCAGGGGCAGCAAAACAAAAAGAACAACCAAGTAATAACAGATATTTGGACATGATACCTCCGAAATGAACGACACGATGCCGCTCACAACGGAGGGAGCGCCGCAAGGCGCTTCTCCATTTGCCACAGGTACACCCCGCCCGGCAGCTGAACGACCGAACATGGGCAGGTCTCCTGGCTCCCGGATCAACATTTGCGCCCCGCCTTCCCACACACCCCGAAAGGTGTGCAGTGGCATATTGGAGCGCGCACTCCCCGGTCACAGTTGCGGGGGCAGCGCGGGGTTCGGGGGTACTCCCCTCACCCGCTTCCCTCTTAGGTCCGGTTTCCCGGACAACCCATGACGTGGGATGTCCGATAGGACCATGCGCCAGCTGCCGCAAGCCGGTTAAGAGCTGTACCGTGCAGAGGTAGGTAGAAATTCACCATTCGCGTTAACTGCACCTTGCAGTCTGTGCCGCATAGGGACGTGTGCAACTGACCCGTCGCTCGGCAGCTCTGCACCTGATACGCGCCACAGCGCGCTTCGGCCACTTGCAACACGAGAGATATTTGAACCACCTGCCGCCCTTCTATGACGAGCCTACCCCGGCGGACTTCCGCATCCGGGTTGGCCGCAGCGCGCGACCGATCGGCGGCAGGCGGACCATGAAGCATCGCGGGCGGCGGCTGGCCGCGCTGGCGGCCGCGATCGCGGTACCGGCCATGGCCGCACCCGGCGACTGGCAGGCACTCGAACGGATGTCGGGCGAACCCCCGCACGTGGCAGCGGTGAACGCCATGCCTTTCGAGCAGCCCGGACAAAGCTTTCCCGGTTCCGCCTTTTATTATCTGGCCGATGCCCCGCGGATGGCTCTGACTACCGGCGCGGCGCCGTCACCTCTGTTCGATATCTCGGGCACGGGTAACCGGGACGCGTCCCAACTGGTTGAAACCCACAACGCCGGGCCTGCTGCCCGGGCCTTTTTCTCGGCAGGCAGCGGGATCGACAAATCCCGTGCCCTGCAATGCCTGACCGCCGCGGTCTATTACGAAGCGGCGAGCGAAACTGTCGGCGGCCAGCGCGCTGTTGCGCAGGTTGTGCTGAACCGGGTTGCGCATCCCAGCTATCCGAACAGCGTTTGCGGCGTTGTCTATCAGGGTTCGGAACGGCGCACCGGTTGCCAGTTCAGCTTCACCTGCGACGGATCGCTGGACCGCAAGCCATCAACCGCTGCGTGGGACCGCGCGCGAATGGTGGCGCAGCAGGCCTTGTCGGGTGAAACATACGCACCGGTTGGCCTGGCCACGCATTATCACACGATCTGGATCAATCCCTATTGGTCCTCCAGCCTGAACCCGGTCGGCACAATTGGTGCACACCGCTTCTATCGTTGGCGCGGTCTGGCCGGGCAGCCTGCTGCCTTCCGCGAAGCCTATGCCGGCAGCGAACCATTTGCTGCGCCGTCTGTCCGAAAGGCATCGCAACTGGCACGCGACGCAGCCGATCCGGTCGCTCTTGCCCGCGCTTTCGAGGAACTGCCGAAAAAAGCGCTCATCTCCAGCGCGAATTCTGCGCCGAATTCTGCCGCCGGGCCGGTTCGCAAGGCCGAAACCAATGCACCGCCGCCCAACTACGTCCCCGCGGTGACAAGCCGGGGCGGCGACCAGATATTCAAGGCCGGGAATTTGCCCGAAGCCGGCGGAATCCGGCCTGAATATGCGAATAGCGGCCGTTGGATTGCCCAGCCCAAATAGGCGGCCAGAACGATCCATTGAAAAGTTAACCGCTTCTCAACCGTGAATTGAAACAGGGTCTTAGCTGACCTGCCGCTAAAGCCGTTTTCCGCCTTCAAACTGTCTAAGGACTTCACGGCATGACCGTCCATTTCGCTGCTGCGCGCAACGCTGCTTTCTCCCCGATTGCCCGCGCCTTGACTCGCCCAGCCCTTGGCCGTGCCGCGAACGACAATGCCAGCAGCGGCGCGCGTGCTGACGAAACAGCTGCCAGCGACCATTTGATCAACGCAGCATTGCGTCATTTTGCCAATCACGGCCTTGGCGCTGCCCGCGAAGCCCGCAAAGAGGCCGAAATCGCATTCTTCAAGGGCGATCGGCAGGGTTATGACTGGTGGCTTGCCGTTTGCCGGACCCTGGACAAACGCATCGCCGGCCAGCTCGATCGCGCAACGAACGCACTGGAAAATAACAGCGAAATCGCCTGATTCCGATTATTAATCGCAAAAAGCCCCGAACCGCCTGAAAAACCCGTCGCAATACCTAGGTGGGGCAATCCCAAATTAACCAATCAGTGACCAGTCTTCCCTAAGGCTGTTACTATGGTAAAGCGCCACCCGACCGCGAAGATTAAGAGGATTCTCGCGCATTTTGGACGCGGAGATGCTCTCTCCGAACGTGTCCGTCGCACGCTTGTCCGATCACTCTACACCCAGCCAACCAGCCTCGCCATCGGTGCGCTGGCGGGATTGTGCGCTACTTCGGTGGTTGCGCTTTCCAGCGACAATCGGTCTTTGGTGCTGCTTTCGGTGCTGCTCAGCATCATCGCCATCACCCGAATCATCGCCGCGTTCGGCCTGTCGCCGGACGATGATGGCACCAGCACCCGCAAGCTGGAAATCTTCTATGAATTGGGCGCGTTCAGTTACGCTCTTGTACTCGGCCTGATAGCTGGGCTGTCGCTGCTGCTGCGTGTCGGTCCGCAGCTCGAAGTGCTGATGATCGCCAACTCCTTGTGCTACGGAGTTGGCATCTGTGCGCGTAATGCGGGACGTCCGGCAATCGCCTTGGGGCAATTGGCGCTCGCCGTATGCCCGGTCATGATTGCTTGCCTGATCATCGGCACCTTACCCTTCGTCACGCTGGCAATTACCATCACGCTTCTCCTGCCAGCAATGGCATCGATCACCATGAATGTTTTCAAGGTGCTACGCGAATCCATTTCAGCGGCCGAAACCAGCGCGCTTCTGGCTGACCGGATGCAGGTTCTGGCACGGACGGACGTGGTCACCGGCCTCGCCAATCGTGCTGGTCTCAATCACGCCATGGTGGAAACGCTGATGGATTTGCCGGACGGGCAGATGCTGGCGCTTTACTGGCTCGACCTTGACCGGTTCAAGGAAGTCAACGACCTTCTCGGCCATCCGGTCGGGGACCGGGTCCTGTCCGAAATTGCTCGCCGCCTGCGCGCGGCGGCCCCGGTTGACGCCACCGTTTCGCGCTTTGGCGGGGATGAGTTCATCATCTTCTGCGAAATATCCAGCCGCAAGGAATGCGAACAATTGGCCGCCCGGCTGCTCGATGAAATCGTCCGCCCTGTGCGGATCGACGGTGACCGACTGGAAGTTCAGGCGTCGATGGGCATTTCCATCCTGCCAGAAGACGGCAACGATTCCGATGCGCTGATGCAGCGCGCCGATCTCGCGCTCTATCATGCCAAGGTGAACGGCCGGAACCAGATCTGTTTCTACGATCAGTCGATGAGCCGGGATCTGGTGCGCCGCCGCGAGATCGAAGCGGAATTGCGATCCGCCATCGTCAACAACGAACTATCCATCTTCTTCCAGCCGATTGTCGATCTGGAGAGCGGGAAGATCCGCGCCTTCGAAGCGTTGGTGCGCTGGTTCCACCCGCAAAAAGGCGAATTGAAGCCGGACGAATTTATTCCGGTGGCCGAAGAAACCGGCGTGATTGTTACGCTGGGCAACTGGATCACGGCGCAGGCAGCGAAGGCTGCGGCACAGTGGCCTGATGATGTGACCATTGCCGTCAACCTTTCGCCGCTGCAGATCAAGGCACCGGGTGCGGCGCTGGGTGTTCTGGCCGCGCTGCGCGATGCCGGCCTCGATCCGTGCCGGCTCGAACTGGAAGTAACCGAAAGCGTGTTTCTGGAAGACAGCCAATCGACCAGCCATTTCATCGAAGTTCTGTCACAGGCAGGCGTCCGCTTTGCGCTTGATGATTTTGGCACCGGATATTCGTCACTGGGTTATATCCACAAATACCCCTTCTCGAAAATCAAGGTGGATCGCAGCTTCGTGTCCGGCCCGAACGTCGACCGCAAGAGCGACGCAATCATTCGCGCCGTGGCCGAACTGGGTGCCACGCTGGAGATGGAAATCGTTGCCGAAGGGCTGGAAACCATCGAACAGGTGCAAGCGGTACGCGATGCGGGCTGTACCCTGGGCCAGGGCTATTACTTCAGCCGCGCCGTACCCGATTATCTGGCCGCCATGCTGCTGACCAAGGAACGTGTCACGGATGACGGCCGCAAGCTGGCCGGCTAGGCGGGTTCAGAGCCGCTGCTGGCGCACGCGGCAAGTCAGACTTGCCGTCCCAAATTTCCGCTACGTAAGTCAGCATTTCGATGCGCGCCAGTCTCAATCCAAATCTCTAAATGCTATTGCGAACTATTTGCAAAGATAGTGGAGCTCAAGAGGGCTTTGTTTGTTGCAATCGCCATGTCACCGTCCTAGGTCAGAATCCTGTTTGAAGGTCGCGGTATCCTCGCGGGGTTTGCTGCGCGCCATTTGTCTTGACCACACCCGCGTGTTTTGAAGGATTCCCGACTATTATGGCTCGCAAGAAAATCGCCCTGATCGGCGCCGGCATGATCGGCGGCACCCTGGCCCACCTCGCCGCGAAGAAGGAAATGGGCGATATCGTCCTGTTCGACATCGCCGAAGGCATCCCTCAGGGCAAGGCGCTGGACCTCAGCCAGTGCGGCCCGGTTGAAGGGTTCGACGCGAAGATCACAGGCACCAATGACTATGCCGATATTGCGGGCGCGGATGTGATCATCGTCACCGCTGGCGTCCCGCGCAAACCGGGCATGAGCCGTGACGATCTGCTGGGTATCAACCTCAGCGTGATGAAGGCCGTGGGCGCAGGTATCAAGGAACATGCGCCGGACGCATTCGTGATCTGTATCACCAACCCGCTGGATGCGATGGTCTGGGCATTGCGCGAATTTTCTGGCCTGCCGCATAACAAGGTGGTCGGCATGGCGGGCGTGCTGGACAGCGCGCGTTTCGCGACCTTCCTCGCATGGGAATTTGATGTTTCGGTCAAGGACGTGAACGCATTTGTTCTGGGCGGCCACGGCGACACGATGGTTCCCGTGACCAGCTACACCACCATCAGCGGCATTCCGGTGAACGACCTCGCCAAGATCAAGGGCATCGACCCTGCCCGCATCGACGACATTGTTCAGCGCACCCGCGGCGGCGGCGGTGAAATCGTCGGCCTCTTGAAAACCGGCAGCGCCTATTATGCGCCCGCCACCAGCGCCATCGCAATGGCCGAAGCCTATCTGGGTGACCAGAAACGCATCCTGCCCGTTGCCGCCTATGTTGACGGGAAATACGGGCTGGACGGGCTGTATGTCGGCGTCCCCGCCGTGATCGGCGCGAACGGCATCGAGGAAGTGATCGAAATTTCGCTCACCGATGACGAGAAGGCCAACCTCAAGACATCGACCGATGCGGTTGAGGAACTGCTGGAAGCCTGCAAGGGGCTGGACGGATCGCTGGCATAATAAGCGAACCGAAAGCCAAAACCGGGATTTCGAAGCGCGGAGCGCACGATTTCCTGCGAATTTAAAGAACTGGAGCAGCAATGAGCATCCTCGTAAACAAAGACACCAAGGTCATCACGCAAGGCATGACCGGCGAAACCGGCACTTTCCACACGCAGCAGGCGCTCGACTACGGGACGCAGATGGTTGCAGGCGTGACGCCCGGCAAAGGCGGCACGACGCATATCGGCCTGCCCAATTTCAACACTGTGCGTGAAGCCAGAGCCGAAACCGGCGCGACCGCAACCTGCATCTATGTCCCGCCGCCATTCGCCGCGGACGCAATTTGCGAAGCCATCGATGCGGAAATGGAACTGATCATCACCATTACGGAAGGCATTCCGGTGCTCGACATGGTTCGGGTGAAGCGCGCGCTCGAAGGCAGCAAATCGCGCCTGATCGGGCCGAACTGCCCCGGTGTGTTGACCCCCGGCGAATGCAAAATCGGGATCATGCCCGGCTCCATCTTCAAAAAGGGTTCGGTCGGCGTGGTTTCACGCTCCGGCACGCTGACTTATGAAGCGGTCCACCAGACCACGATGGTTGGCCTGGGCCAGACCACCGCAGTCGGCATCGGCGGCGATCCGGTCAACGGGACCAACTTCATCGACGTGCTCGACCTGTTCCTGTCCGACGATGAAACCAAGTCGATCATCATGATCGGTGAAATCGGCGGTGATGCGGAAGAACAGGCCGCCGCCTTCATCAAGGAACAGGCAGCCATGGGCCGGAAGAAACCAATGGTCGGTTTCATCGCGGGCCGCACGGCGCCTCCGGGCCGCCGCATGGGCCATGCCGGTGCCATCGTTTCCGGCGGGAAAGGCGATGCCGAAAGCAAGATTGCGGCGATGGAAGCTGCGGGCATCCGTGTTTCGCCTTCGCCATCTGAACTCGGCATCACGCTCGACGCAATGCTGAAAGAACTCGCCTGAACCGCGCAGCCTCGAATTTTTCGAGGCAAAGATTGGATGGAAGCCCCGATGGGTAACGAAAGCCACGATTTTGACATCACCGCCAGCGAGGGTCCGCAAGCCGGACCTTCGTGGGCGAACCCGCATTGGCCGCTGGTCGGTGGGGAGAGTGAAGACGATCTGACGCAGGCGCTCGATCCCACCGCAATGAAGCTGGCGGTCAAGGAAGCGGCGGTCAAATCGGGCAAGGTCCTGGACGAAGCGGCGATCGAAAAGGCGGCCGGGGATTCGATCCGGGCCATGCTGCTGATCCGCACTTACCGGGTTCGGGGCCATCTGGCGGCGGATCTCGACCCGCTCGGCCTGAGCCAGCGCGATCTGCCCGACGACATGAAGCTGGAATGGCATGGCTTTACCGGCAAGGCCTTGGATGAAAAGGTTTATCTCGGCGGCACATTGGGCCTTGATTGGGCAACTCCGCGTGAACTGGTGGAAGTGCTGCGGACCAATTACTGCGGCCAGGTCGGCTTCGACTACATGCATATTGCCGATGTCGAGGAACGCCGGTTCATCCAGGAACGGATCGAAGGGCCCGATAAAGTCATCCAGTTCACCCCCGAAGGGAAGCGGGCCATTCTCGCGGCGGTGATCCGGGGCGAGCAATATGAGAAGTTCCTCGGCAAGAAATATGTCGGAACCAAACGCTTCGGCCTCGACGGCGGGGAATCGATGATTCCCGCTCTCGAAGGGGTGATCAAATACGGCAGCCAGCTTGGCGTGCGGGAAATCATCTACGGCATGGCGCATCGCGGGCGCCTCAACGTGCTCGCGAATGTGATGGCCAAGCCGTATAAAGTGATCTTCCACGAATTTTCGGGCGGCAGTTCCAATCCCGATGATGTTGGCGGATCGGGCGATGTGAAATACCACCTCGGCACCAGCACCAACCGCGATTTTGATGGCATTTCGGTGCATATGAGCCTGGTTCCCAACCCGTCGCATCTCGAGGCGGTTGATCCGGTCGTGCTGGGCAAGGCCCGGGCGCAACAGGCAATCCGCGATGATCTCAGCCGGCACCAGCAGGTGCTGCCGGTGCTGATCCACGGCGACGCAGCCTTTGCCGGGCAAGGCGTGGTGTGGGAATGCTTCGGCCTGTCCGGTGTGCGCGGTTACAACACCGGGGGCTGCCTGCATTTCGTCATAAACAATCAGATCGGTTTCACAACCAGTCCGCAATTCGCCAGATCGTCCCCCTATCCGTCGGATGTGGCGAAGGGTGTGCAGGCCCCGATCCTGCATGTGAACGGCGACAATCCCGAAGCGGTAACTTTCGCCTGCAAGCTGGCCATCGAATACCGCCAGAAGTTCGGCCGCGATATCGTGATCGACATGTGGTGTTATCGCCGCTTTGGCCACAATGAAGGCGACGAACCCAGCTTCACCCAGCCGCTGATGTATGACCGCATCCGTGCCCACCCGAAAGTCAGCGAAATCTACGAAGCCCGCCTGATCGCCGAAGGCGAAGTGGTGGAAGGCTTCGCAGACGAGCTGGTGAAGGAATTCACCGACCGGCTGGAAGAGGATTTCGAAGCGGCCAAGACGTGGGAACCCGACACAGCAGACTGGTTTACCGGCCGCTGGAGCGGGCTGCACAAGCCTGCCGATCCGGAGGGCGCACGCCGCAATATCGAAACGGCGATCTCGCGCAAATTGTTCGACAGCCTTGGCAGAACGCTGACAACGGTTCCGGACAATCTGGCGATCCACAAGACCCTTGGCCGCGTGCTCGACGCCAAGCGGGGCATGTTCGACAGCAACGACGGTTTTGACTGGGCAACCGCAGAGGCACTCGCCTTCGGCAGCCTGGTGAGCGAAGGTTACGGCGTGCGCCTGTCCGGCCAGGATTCGGGGCGCGGCACCTTCAGCCAGCGTCACGCGGTCTGGGTCGACCAGACGGACGAACACAAATACATCCCGCTGACCACGCTGCCCCACGGCAAATTCGAAGTCTATGACAGCACATTGTCCGAATATGGTGTGCTGGGCTTTGAATATGGATTCGCTCTGGCCGATCCGAAAACGCTGGTCCTGTGGGAAGCACAATTTGGTGATTTCGCCAATGGCGCGCAGATCATTATCGACCAGTTCATTGCTGCGGGTGAAGCCAAATGGCTGCGCGCCAATGGCATGGTGATGCTGTTACCGCATGGATACGAAGGCCAGGGCCCGGAACATTCTTCCGCGCGTCTGGAACGTTTCCTGCAATTGTGCGCCAACGATAATATCCAGGTTTGCAACATCACTGTCCCGGCCAATTACTTCCACGTATTGCGCCGCCAGATGATGCGTTCCTTCCGCAAGCCGCTGATCATCATGGCCCCGAAATCGCTCTTGCGTCACCCGCTGGCAAAGAGTTCAGCGGATGAATTTATCGGTGAAAGTCACTTCCGCCGGATCGTGAGCGACACAAAGGAAATCGCCGACAAGAAAGTTCGCCGCCTGGTCCTGTGTTCGGGCAAAGTCGCCTACGACCTGATCCAGAAGCGTGACGAGGAAGGGCTGGATGATGTTTCCATCGTCCGGATCGAGCAGATATACCCCTTCCCCGCCGAACCGCTCAGCATCCGTCTCAAACGCATGAGCAACCTCGAAGAGATCGTCTGGTGTCAGGAAGAACCCCGCAACAACGGTGCATGGTTCTTCGTCGACCGGTTGATTGAAGATGCGGCCAATGCGGCGGGCAAGCCGCTGCGACCGACTTACGCGGGCCGGGACGCTTCGGCATCGCCCGCCACCGGATTTGCAAAGAAACACGAACAGCAGCAGGCGGCCCTGGTTGCAGCCGCGCTCGGCATTACAGACTAATTTCCCCAGGAAGCAGGTATCATGGCAAGCGAAATCAAAGTCCCGGCACTGGGCGAATCGGTTACCGAAGGCACGATTGGTGAATGGCTGAAGCAGCCAGGCGACCGGGTTGAGGTGGACGAACCCATCGCCAGCCTCGAAACCGATAAGGTTGCGATTGAAGTCCCCTCCCCCGTTGCCGGTGTAATCGGTGAATTGCGCGCTGCGGTGGGTGACACGGTTGAAGTTGGCGCGGTAATCGCCACCGTCGAAGAAGGCGGCGCAGCGGCGAAACCGGCTGAAGCCGCACCCGCCACCGCCCCAACCTCTGCGCCAGCCGAAAATCTGGCCGCCGACGCCTCACAGACCTTGTCTCCTGCAGTCCGCCGCGCGGTTCTGGAACACGGCATCGATCCTGCCACGGTCAAGGGCACCGGCAAGGACGGCCGCCTGACCAAGGAAGATGTCATCGCCGCCGCCAAGGCCAAGGGCGACACAATCGAGGATGCTGTTCCGGCGCAGGCCGAAGTCCCTGCCACCGAAGTGCTGAAATCGGCGCAATCCGGCAGCCGCAAGACCGAGCGCGTCAAGATGACCCGCCTGCGCCAGACCATCGCCAAACGGCTCAAAAGCGCACAGGAAAACGCCGCGCTGCTGACCACCTTCAACGATGTCGACATGAGCGCGGTGATCGAGGCCAGGGAAAAGTACAAGGATCTGTTCGCCAAGAAGCATGACATAAAGCTGGGCTTCATGGGCTTCTTCGCCAAGGCGGCGCATCTGGCGCTAAAGGACGTGCCGAGCGTAAACGCACAGATCGACGGCGATGAAATCGTCTATCACGACTATGTCGATATTTCCGTAGCGGTCAGTGCACCCAACGGGCTGGTGGTTCCGGTTGTGCGCGATGTCGACAAGAAGGGCTTTGCCCAGATTGAAAAAGACATCGCGGATTTCGGCAAGCGGGCAAGAGACGGCACCTTGACCATGGCCGACATGACCGGCGGCACCTTCACCATTTCCAATGGTGGTGTGTTCGGCAGCCTGATGTCCACGCCGATCATCAACCCGCCGCAAAGCGCCGTTCTTGGCCTGCACCGGATTGAAGACCGCGTGGTGGTGGTGAACGGTGAAATGGTGATCCGCCCGATGATGTACATCGCATTGAGTTACGACCACCGCCTGATCGATGGGCGCGAAGCGGTAACTGCACTCAAGATTATCAAGGATGCGATCGAGGATCCGACACGGATGCTGATTGACCTTTGAGGAATAGATAATGGCTGACCAAACCTACGATTACGACGTCCTCATCATCGGCGCTGGCCCGGGGGGCTATGTCGCGGCGATCCGCGCAGCACAATTGGGCCTGAAGACCGCCTGTGTCGAGAGCCGCGAAACGCTGGGCGGGACCTGCCTCAATGTCGGCTGCATTCCTTCCAAGGCGCTGCTGCATGGCAGCGAATTGTTCGAAGAAGCGCAGGCGGGCGGCCATCTGGAGAAATTCGGAGTCAAATTTGACAAGGTGACGCTCGATCTGGCGAAAATGATGGATGAAAAATCCTCCGCCGTAAAAGACCTCACGGGCGGGATCGAATTCCTGTTCAAGAAGAACAAGGTCACCTGGCTGAAAGGCCACGCTGCGTTCAAGGATGCGCATACGGTGGATGTCGGCGGCACCGCGCACACCGCCAAAAACATCGTGATCGCAACAGGTTCCAGTGTCACACCCTTGCCCGGTGTCGATGTCGATAATGACAAATTGCGCATTGTCGATTCCACCGGCGCACTCAAATTGGGCGAAGTGCCGGAACATCTGGTGGTGATCGGCGGCGGCGTGATCGGCTTGGAACTCGGTTCTGTTTGGCGGCGTTTGGGGGCGAAAGTCACCGTGGTGGAATTCCTCGACGCCTTACTTCCGGGCATGGATGGCGATCTGCGCAAGGAAGCGGCGCGCCTGTTCAAGAAGCAGGGCATGGAACTGAAGCTGTCGACCAAGGTCACCGCCGCGAAGGTCAGCGGCAAGACCGTGACGCTGACGGTAGAACCCGCAGCCGGCGGAGATGCCGAAACGATCAAGGCCAGCCACGTGCTGGTGTCAATCGGCCGCCGCCCCAACACAGACGGCCTTGGCCTGGATACCATCGGGCTTGCGCTGAACAAGCGCGGCCAGATCGAAACGGACCATGATTTCCGCACGGCTATTCCCGGCGTGTGGGCCATTGGCGATGTGATCCCCGGCCCCATGCTGGCCCATAAGGCGGAAGATGAAGGCATTGCCGTTGCCGAAAACATTGCGGGTCAAACCGGCATTGTGAACCATGCGCTGATCCCCGGCGTGGTCTACACCATGCCCGAATTCGCCAGTGTCGGCCTGACCGAGGAAGAGGCGAAAGCCGAAGGCCACACAATCAAGGTTGGCAAATTCCCGATGATGGCCAACAGCCGCGCCAAGACAAATCGTGACACTGACGGCTTTGTGAAAATCATTGCCGATGCGGACAGCGACCGTGTGCTGGGCGTACATATTGTTGCCAGTCTGGCCGGAACCATGATTGCCCAGGCCACGCAGGCCATGGAATTCGGCGCAACGTCAGAGGATATTGCCTACACGTGCCATGCCCATCCGACCCATTCCGAAGCGGTCAAGGAAGCGGCGATGGCGGTCCAGGGCAAACCAATCCATATGTAAGAACGGTTTGAATGGGGGGAGAGATGCGGTGGTTCCAAATTTGACGCAGGAGCCGGGCGCGCTCCAACTGGCGGCGCAGATTCGCGCGGGCGAGATCTCACCGCTCGAAGCTGTCGATGCGGCCATCGCCCGGATCGAGGATCTGGACGAACCGATCAATGCTGTCGTTGTCTGCGATTTCGATCGTGCACGCGATGCCGCCACGGCGCTGCATCAGTCAGGCCCGCGCGGCGATCAACCGCTGTTCGGCGTCCCGATGACGATCAAGGAAAGTTTCAATATTGCCGGGCTGCCGACAACTTTCGGGGAAAAGGAATTCGCCCATAGTATTGCGGATGCCGATTCCACAGTGGTGCGGCAACTCAAAGCGGCCGGCGCGATCATCATCGGCAAGACAAATGTCCCGCCACTGCTGGCGGACTGGCAATCCACCAACCCGGTTTATGGCCGCACCAACAACCCCCATGACCATGCGCGAAGCCCCGGCGGTTCTTCGGGCGGTTCCGCAGCGGCCGTGGCAAGCGGCATGGTGCCCATCGAATTCGGCACCGATATTGGCGGCTCGGTTCGCGTCCCTGCGCATTTCTGCGGTATCTGGGGCCATAAGGCGAGCTGGGGCCTGATCAGCAAGGCCGGTCATTACCACCCTTCGGTCAGGAACGGCGCGCATGACGGGGCCCTGTCCGTAGCCGGGCCGCTGGCGCGCAATCCCGATGATCTCGAATTGCTGATCCGGCTGACGGCGCAGATACCGGTGCAAAGCCGCGCCAGACCGCTACGCGAAATGCGGCTGCTGTACCTTGCGGATCATCCAGCCAGCCCGGTGGATGCGGCTGTATCCGGCCCGATAGGCGCGGCGGTCAGCGCGTTGGAGGCAGCTGGTGTGCGGGTTGACCATACGAGCGAACGGCTCCCGGATTTGGCCGCACAACATAGCGATTACATGCGGATGCTCGCGATCGCCATGGCCCGCGGGGCGCCCGGCCCTGATGGCCAGCGTGCCACGGCAACCGACTGGTTCGAATTGCTCGACGCACAGGCGCGGAATGAATTCGCCTGGGCAAAGCTGTTCGAGACTTACGACTTCGTCCTTGCCCCGCCCGCCAACATCCTTGCCTTTCCCCATGATGACACGCCGGTCCGCGAACGCCGGATTGCCATCAATGGAGAAGACCACGCCTTTGCCGAAGGTTTCGCCTGGGCCGGTTTGGCGACTTTCCCTAATCTGCCCGGCACCGTTTTGCCGGTGGGCAGCACGGATGGCCTGCCCTGCGGAATGCAGGTCATCGGCCCACGCTGGAGCGATCTGGACTGTATCGGCGCGGCGCGCCAGATAAGCGAATTGATCGCGCTGCGGGCACAGGCCGGATAACGGGAGGATCCATGGCGAAGCAAAAATGGATGCGGCGATTTGCACGCTGGCATATCTGGCTGGGTTGGCTGGTTGGTGTGCCGGTGGTGATGTGGACGGTCACCGGCCTGTTCATGGTCAGCCGCCCGATTGAAGAGGTGCGCGGCAACCACTTGCGGATCGACCAGCCCGTCAACGCCATCCCGCTCAGCACTATCGCCATGTTGCCTCCGCTAAAGGGCAAAATCACAGAGGCACAGCTTGCCATGCAAGGGGGTAGGCCGGTCTGGCGGGTCACCTTTGAGAATGGGGCGCTTGCCCGTCTGGATGCGCGTTCCGGCACTCCGCTTGCCGCAGTGACGGCGGCTCAGGCGCGCAATCTGGTGGCCACGCACATCAAGGGCGGCGATGCGGTTGCCAGCGTCAGGCTGTTTACCTCCGATCAGCCCGCATTCGATTTCCGCCGCCCTCTGGCTGCGTGGCAAGTGGCCTTGAAGGACGGAACGCATATCTATGTCGGCCGCGATACCGGGGAAATAGAAGCGGTTCGCTCGCGTTGGTGGCGGGTGTTTGACTTTATGTGGGGACTCCACATCATGGATTTGCAAACCCGCGAAGACAGTTCGCATCCGGTGTTGATCCTCTTCACTGCGCTGGCAGTGCTTGGATCGCTGCTCGGCACTGCGCTGATGTTTCGCCGCCGCAAGGCCAGGACCCCCGCATGACACCAGACGTAACACCGGCCGTGCTGCCACCGATGCTCGATCTGATCGGTACGGCGGTATTTGCCCTGACCGGCGCTTTGTTGGCGGCGCGTCTGCGGCAAACCTTCGTGACCATGGCTTTTTTCGCGCTGGTCACTGGCGTTGGCGGCGGAAGCCTGCGCGATATGCTGATCGGCACGACCGCCTTCTGGCTGAACGATCCGTGGGTTGCGCCGGTCATCTTCGGAACGGCGCTGATCGCTTGGTTCACTCCGCGGCGCTGGTGGGAAAACGAATTGCTTGAATGGGCCGATGCGGCCGGGCTTGCTGCCTTTGCGGTGCTCGGCACGGCCAAGGCGCTGGCCTTCGGGGTCGCGCCCATGCCCGCAATGATCCTGGGGGTGGTCACGGGCTGCGCCGGCGGGGTCGCCCGCGATATCATTGCCGGTGAACCGTCGATCATCATGCGCCCGGAACTTTATGTAACCGCTGCCGCGCTATCGGCACTGATCACCATTTCAGGGGGATTTGTCGGTGCCAGCGATGTTTTGACCTGGTCCGCCGCGTGGATCGCGGGGTTTACCCTGCGCGGCGCGGCGATCCGGTGGAAGCTGGCCCTGCCCGCCTATTCGGACAGGCAGGGCGGCAACATATCCGATTAACTGGCGGTGCTGTAACGTCCATCATCCACGCCATAGCCCTCGTCACCGGGAACCGGACCGCCCGGATAGGCGGGCTTGGCCGGAGCGGACTTTTCCGGATTGGCTGTATCCTTGTTAATCCAGGCCTGCGCGTAGCGATCATCGTCATATTGACGATCGGTGCTGCTCTGCCGATCCCGGCGCCCACCGTAGGAAATATCGTCGATCCGACCATCCGAACCAATCTCACAGGAAAAACCTTCGCCATTGTAGAGCGAACCGGTGACCCGCCATCCATCGCCGGTGCGGGTGACCCCATCGACACCGTCAACCCGCACATCCCGCTCGATTTCGCGGACGCACATGTCGGTTGCACGGTCGATACCCTGCGATCCGGAATTGCGGGGATTGCCCCGATAATCGGTTGGTGTGCCTGGATAATTACGCGGCTGTTTCGGTTTGCTTGCGGCACTGGCAACGGCAGCAATAGTGCCGAGAATCAACACACCGGCCAGCACATCACCCGCATCAATCCGGTCGTGATGCCGGCGATGGCGATAATCCCGATACCGATGGTCCTGCACGTTGACGCTGTCGGATTCCCAAGCGGCAACGCCGGGCAGCGCACTGCGTTGCGGGGCAGCCGGAAGCTGCGCTGCGGCGAGCGGTGATGCCACCATTGAAAGAACAGCGGCCATCGCGATGGCGGAAGTTTTACGCGTAAGCTTAATCATTGGATTAACCCTCAAGCCGTGCCTTGCGGCAAGGTACAGAAATTCTGGAATTCAGGCTAGGCGGCCCAGGCTTTCATCAGCCTGAACCGCCCGGCCCCACAAATCCCGGACCGATCAGAGCCCGCGGATCCCGCTATAGTCCAGTCCGACCACGCGGCCGCGCGAAATATCGCAGGTGAACTTGCCGCTATCTCCGTAGCGATCGCGGCCATAACCCCGCTGCCCCTGGACCTCGATCGTGCCCTTCACCCGCCAGCCGAACCGTTTATCGTCCACGTCCCGGATGTTGGTGACATTGGCAAAGCGATAACCACTGCGGGCGGCGTTGCTTTCCGCCGCGCGGACACATTGTTCCACAGCCGACCGCGGATTACCGCGGCCATAATAGTCGTTATAGTTGCCATGATTGCCCCGGCGATCGTAGCGATAGTTGCTATCGCGATCATAAGGATAGCCATCGTTATAGCCCCGGTCGTATCCGCGGTCCTTGCTCGATGCCGAAGCGATAGCGGCGATACCGCCGATAATCAGGGCGCCGGCAATTACGTCGCCTGCGCTAATTCCATCGCCATGGCCGCGATCACGCGCATAAGCAGGCGCCACGGAAGTCATAGCCATCGCGCCAGCGGCGACGGTTCCGACAAGGGTCTTTGCAAGAGTATTCATGAGTCGTTCCTCGCTTGGCGCCAGTGCGGAATTGCTCCGGCGTCAAACGGGAATTAGGCGATTCGCGGTGAGATTTGCCTGAATTGACCTGACAGCATTTGTTCAGCTAACTTGGCTTTTTTCTGAACAATGCCGTTCTGTGACTTCAATCACCTTCGGCCGGCGGCACCTTCAGGCCGGTCCAATAGGCAAGGAAGCCGAGCACATCGGCGCCTTCCTCGATCACTTTTTCGGTCGGCTTGCCGGAACCATGCCCTGCGCGCGTTTCGACGCGTATCAAATGGGGCTTATTCCCGACATCGGCAGCCTGCAAAGCCGCTGTATATTTGAAACTATGGCCCGGAACCACGCGGTCATCCGTGTCGGCGGTGGTCACCAGCATCGGCGGATATTCCGTCCCGCTGCGGATATTGTGGTAAGGTGAATAGGCGCGCAGCACCTTGAAATCCGCTTCCTTGTCCGGATAGCCATAATCATCCACCCAATATCGACCGGCAGTCCAGCGGTCAAAGCGCAGCATGTCCATCACGCCCACTGCCGCATTGGCCGCATCAACCAGTTCGGGATGCTGGTTGACGACTGCCCCGACCAGCAATCCCCCGTTTGAACCGCCACGGATCGCCAGGCCCTTGGGCGCGGCGATCCCTTGCGCTTTGAGATATTCGCCCGCCGCGGCAAAATCATCGAACACGTTCTGCTTGTTGGCCAGCCGCCCGGCATCGTGCCACGCCTTGCCATATTCACCGCCGCCACGAAGGTTGGCCACGGCATAGACCCCGCCCGCCTCCATCCATGCCATCGCCAAAGACGAAAAGGCAGGAGTTACCGAGACGTCGAACCCGCCATAGCCATATAGCATGGCCGGCGCTGCTTCGCCCGATGCCGCCAGCGCCTTGCTACGCACCACGAACATCGGGATTTTCGTGCCATCCCTGGAGGGGTAAAAAACCTGCTCGACCACGAATTTATCGGGATCGAAGGTGAGCTTGGGAGCGGCAAATACGGTGGTTTCACCGCTATCCATATTCAGCCGGTAAATCGTGCCGGGCCGGTTGAAACTGGCGAATGTGTAGAAGGTTTCCGGGTCGCCATACTCCCCGCCAAAACCGCCCGCAGTGCCCAGCGCGCCCAAATTAACATCCGCCTGCGGTGTGCCGTCCATGCCGAAAACCGCCACGCGGGTTGTGGCGTCTTGGAGGTAGGACAGGATCAATGCCTTGCCGACAAGGGATGCCCCATCGATCGGTTGATCGGTTTCAGGGACCAGGGTTTGCCATTGCGCATCGGGTTCATCGAGGTTGATCGAAACCAGCCGGTATTTGGGTGCGTCCGTATTGGTGACGAAATACATCGTCCCGCCCACGGACCCGACCGGCTTCCACGCATTATCGAAGCCAGGCACAAGCTTGCGCGCTGCCCACCCCTTCGCGCCGCGCGCAGAAAGGTCAATCACCTGGATTTCCTGCTTGGCGTCCGTACCGAAGGAACTGCTGATCACGGCCCAGCGGCCATCATCGGTCACACTTGCCGAATTGCCGCGCTTGGGCTGATCCGGTGTGGCAAATACCAGCTCGTCATCACTCTGCGGCGTACCGAGCTTATGGTAATAGATCGCCTGATCGTAATTCAGCGCCTGAAAGTCCTTGCCCTCTGCCGGTTCGGGAAAGCGGGAATAGAGAAAGCCGTCCTCTCCGACCCAGGCCAAACCGGTGAACTTGGCCCATTTAACCTCATCACCCATTGGCTTGCCGGTATCGGCATCAAGCACGCGCAGGATGCGCCAATCCGTGCCGCCATCCTGCACGCTGTAGAGCAGATATTTCCCCTTGGGGGACGCGGCCCAGTCGCTCAACGCGGTCGCGCCGTCCTTTGCCCATGTGTTCGGGTCCAACAAAACGCGGCGCTCGCTATCGAGCGTATCCTGCACATAGAGCGGCGACTGGTTCTGCAAACCGGTGTTGCGGGTGTAGAAATAACGGCCGCCCTTCTTCACCGGGACACTGAAGCGTTCGTAATCCAGCAATTTGCCAAGCTGGTTCCTGAACCACTCGGTACCCGGCAAAGTCTTGAGGTAAGCTTCGGTGACGGTGTTTTCGCGCTGTACCCAATCGGCAACCTCCGGATCGTTCCGGACGTCATTTTCCAGCCAGCGATAAGGATCAGCGATCGGCTCACCAAAGATAGTCTCTACCGTGCCGTCTGTACGGGTTTCAGGATACATCGGCGCTTTGACCTCTTGTGCAGCCAGAGTGGCGGGAATGAACAGGCTTGCCGGGGCAACAAGCAAGCACGCGGCACCGGCAAGGCGTCGGGAACGATTCATGAAAGACTCCGGGAAAGCACTGCGACCGTTACTGTTGTAACCAACCGGCGACGCGATGCAATTGGCTTTGGCGCAGTGGATATCGGCGCAATTGAACCGGCCACTTCGTCCCTCTGCCAAACCCGGCTTGCAGCCTATCGTATCCGCTTTGCAGACAATCACTTATCTGTTAGCCCGCCAGGATGATCCTGGAAGCATTCGACGCGGATTACGCTGACCTTCTTGCGGGTCATGCCCCCAGAAATCTTCGATTGCCAGAAGGCCCGTTTGAAAGCACCGAGGTACTCGGCATGCTTCGCGCGTTGGCCAAGAGCATCCGTCCGGATTTTTCACCAGCGAGCTGGCTGATCATTGAAGGCGAAGAAGTGGTCGGCCTGTGTTCGATAGTCAAAACCCCTGCCGGCGATAGCCTGGAAATCGGTTATGGCATCTGCGCCAGTCGGCGAAAGCGCGGATTTGCTTCCGGAGCTGTCGCTCAAGTGCTTGAATGGGCCCGCAGTGATCCCAGACTTCGCAGCGTGCGGGCCGAAACTTCAATTGATAATCCGGCATCCAGCCAAGTGCTGGAACGCAATGGGTTCCGGCAAACGGGCAAGCGCATCGATCCCGAGGACGGACCTGTTTTGTGTTGGGAAACAGCTGTGGTTTGACCGCGCCGCCGGTCCCTCAACTCAACCGCACACGCTCCAACAAAAAGAGGCCGAAGGTTTCCCTCCGGCCTCTTCCTGGTGATTGGATTGAAGCTGCAGCTTACGCGTCTTCGAATTCTTCTTCTTCGGCATTCATTACCGGTCCGCTGTCCTGACCGCGGGCATCGACATCGCGGTCTACGAATTCGATGATCGCCATCTGCGACGCGTCGCCTGCACGGATACCGGCCTTGATGATGCGCACATAGCCACCATCACGGTCGCTGTAACGCTCTGCCAGAATGTCGAACAGCTTCTTTACCGCCTTGTCGTCAACCATGCGTGACTGCGCCAGACGGCGGTTGGACAATCCGCCGCGCTTGGCCAGCGTGACCAGCTTTTCGACATAGGGGCGAAGTTCCTTCGCCTTGGGCAAGGTGGTCTTGATCTGCTCATGCTTGACCAGCGCATCGGCCATATTGCGGAACAGGGCCTTGCGATGGCCCGATTTGCGGCCAAGCTTACGCTGTGAAATTCCGTGACGCATTGTACTTCCTTGTTCGTAGGGGGCCCGTATCAGGTAGCCCCATCCCGGTGGCAGTCAGGGTCGCCACCTTCACCCGACGGGAATTAACCCAGCAGCTCTTGCTCGAGCTTCTTGGCCATTTCCTCGATATTTTCAGGCGGCCATCCGGGGATGTCCATGCCCAGACGCAGACCCATGCTCGACAGCACTTCCTTGATTTCGTTCAAGGACTTGCGGCCGAAGTTTGGCGTGCGCAGCATTTCGGCTTCGGTCTTCTGGACCAGATCGCCGATGTAGATGATATTGTCGTTCTTCAGGCAGTTTGCCGAACGGACCGACAGTTCCAACTCGTCGACCTTCTTGAGAAGGTAACGGTTGAGCTGGTTGGCATCGCTTTCTTCGGGCTGCGCGGCCATGCCGATCATCTGACCCTGCGGCTGCGGAATGCCATCTTCGAAGTGTACGAACAGCGTCAACTGGTCTTGCAGGATGCGTGCAGCATAGGCCACGGCATCTTCCGGCGTAACCGTTCCGTCGGTTTCGATGGTCAGGCTGAGCTTGTCATAGTCGAGTTCCTGCCCAACGCGGGCATTGTCGACCTTGTAGCTGACCTGCCGAACGGGCGAATACAGCGAATCAACCGGGATCAACCCGATCGGGGCATCAACCGGACGGTTCTGCACCGCAGGCACATAGCCATTGCCGGTATCCGCCGTCAGTTCCATGTTGAAGCTGGCGCCTTCATCCAGATGGCAGATCACCAGATCCTTGTTCATCACTTCGATGTCGCCGGAAACAGCAATGTCGCCAGCCTTCACGGTGGCCGGGCCGGTGGCGGAAAGCTGGAGCCGCTTTGGACCTTCGCCTTCCATCCGCAGCGCGATCTGCTTCACGTTCAGCACGATGTCGGTCACATCTTCGCGGACCCCGGCAAGCGAGCTGAATTCATGCAGTACGTTCTCGATCTTGATCGAGGTGATCGCCGCGCCCTGAAGCGAGGAGAGCAGTACACGGCGCAGCGCATTACCCAGTGTCAGGCCATATCCGCGTTCGAGCGGCTCGGCGATGAAAGTGGTCTTGCGCTTATCGTGACCACCGTCCTTGATTTCAAGGCTGTTGGGCTTCTTGAGTTCCTGCCAGTTCTTGGTGTTGACGGACATGGATATCCCCTGGTGTTCGGTTCGGGCAGGACCGGTGCGGTGCCTTGTGGGCTAACCCCGCGGCCGGTCCGTGAAAAATCGGCAACCTGCAAGTATTTGCAGGCCACCGGATAGCTTACAGATCAGACGCGACGCCGCTTGGACGGGCGAACCCCGTTATGCGGGATCGGCGTCACATCGCGGATCGAGGTGATCGTAAAGCCAACGGCCTGGAGGGCACGCAGCGCGCTTTCGCGGCCGGAACCCGGGCCTTTGACTTCAACTTCAAGAGTCCGCACGCCGTGTTCGGCGGCTTTCTTGCCAGCGTCATCCGCAGCCACCTGAGCGGCATAGGGTGTTGACTTGCGGCTGCCCTTGAAGCCCATCGCCCCTGCACTGGACCAGCTGATAGCGTTGCCCTGTGCATCGGTGATGGTGATCATGGTATTGTTGAAGCTGGCGTTTACGTGCGCAACACCGCTGGAAATGTTTTTCCGCTCGCGGCGCCTGATGCGCTGTGGTTCGCGTGCCATGGTTTCGGTATCCTGTTTCTAAAGAAGGTGGGGTAAGGTTCGGACTGGGCCGTCTTACTTCTTCTTGCCCGCGATGGGCTTCGCCTTGCCCTTGCGGGTGCGGGCATTGGTGTGGGTGCGTTGGCCGCGGACCGGCAGGCCCTTGCGATGGCGCAAACCACGGTAGGATGCGAGATCCATCAGACGCTTGATATTCATCGCAGTCGTACGGCGAAGATCGCCTTCAACTGGATGATCGGCATCGATGGTTTCACGGATCTGCAGAACTTCAGCATCGGTGAGATCCTGCACGCGGCGGGAATGATCGATGCCCAGTTTGTCTGCAATCTGCACGGCGGTAGTCCGGCCGATACCATGAATATAGGTGAGCGCGATAATCACACGCTTGTTAGTGGGGATATTTACCCCGGCAATACGAGCCACTTACTTCTCCATGCTCCACAGGGGACGCAGCCCCCATCTCAACGCGTCAATTCATCAAAATTTCCGGACAGTCAGAACGACGTAAAGCCCGGATGGCGCGCGCAAAGGCTGCCGCCTGCCGGACTAACCCGAAATTTCGAATGAAAAGCGCGCTTAAGGCGATTCGCGTGTGACGTCAACCGGTAAGCGCGCATAAGCATACGCACCCACATAAATGGGTGCCGGAACCGGCGTTGCAAGCGGCATTACACCAGCTTTGACAGTCCGTCAAAACCCAAGTGACCGGGCGCGCCTTTCGCGGCGGTCAGACCACTCCGAAGGCCAGCATGGCATCGGCTACCTTCTTGAAGCCTGCGATATTCGCACCCTTTACATAATCGACGTAACCATTGCCCTTGTCGCCATAGGCCAGGCACCGGTTGTGAATGCCCTGCATGATGTCGAGTAACATCTTTTGCAGTTCTTCTTCTTTCCACGAACGGCGTTCGGAATTCTGACTCATCTCCAGACCCGAGACTGCCACGCCGCCAGCATTGGCCGCCTTGCCGGGTGCGAACATGATCTTCGCATCCTTGAAGACATGTGTTGCCTTAAGCGTTGACGGCATGTTTGCCCCTTCGGCAACTGCGATACAGCCATTGGCGACCAGCGCCTTGGCTTCTTCATCATCCAGTTCGTTCTGCGTTGCGCAAGGCAAAGCGACATCGCATTTGACATGCCATGGGTTCTTGCCCTCGTGGAATGTCGCACCGGAATACTGGTCTACATAGTCACTGATACGGCCACGATTGCGGGTCTTGTGGATCTTGATCCAGTCAATCTTGTCCTGATCGATCCCGTCGGGATCATGGATAAACCCGCCCGAATCCGACAGGGTCACGACCTTGCCGCCCATTTGGGTAATTTTTTCTGCCGCATGCGTCGCGACGTTGCCCGAACCGGAAATTACGGCAATTTTGCCCTTTACCCCGTCCCCGCGATGCTTGAGCATTTCCTGCAGGAAATAGACCGCGCCATAACCGGTGGCCTCCGGCCGGATCATCGATCCACCGTATTCCATGCCCTTGCCGGTCAAGACCCCGGTGAAGTGGTTGGTGATGCGCTTGTACTGGCCAAACATATAACCGATCTCGCGCCCGCCCACGCCGATATCGCCTGCAGGCACATCCACATCCGCGCCGATATGGCGGTAAAGTTCCGTCATGAAGCTCTGACAGAAACGCATCACTTCACGGTCGGACTTGCCCTTTGGATTGAAATTGGAACCGCCCTTCCCGCCACCCATCGGAAGGCCAGTGAGCGCATTCTTGAAGGTTTGTTCGAATGCGAGAAACTTGAGCACGCTTTCAGTCACGCTGGGATGGAAACGGATACCACCCTTATATGGCCCGATGGCGTTGTTGTTCTGAACCCGCCAGCCCCGCTGGACGCGAATGTTACCATTGTCATCTTCCCAGCAGACACGGAAGCTGACGACCCGGTCCGGCTCGGTGATCCGGCGAAGTATCTGTTCGGAGTGATAGGCTTCCTTGTCTTCGATGAAATCGAAGATGTCCTCCGCCACTTCCTGAACGGCCTGCGTGAATTCCGGCTGATGCGGGTTGCGCCGCTCCACACCTTTCATGAATGTCGCAAGGTCTACGTGATCGGTAACCGCCATGATCGCTCCCTCCCAAAGGGCTACAGGCGGCGAAATGCCCCCCGAATTGTTATCTGCGACCCATTATTGGTGCGATGCAAACGCTGCGAACCGCATCCTATTCCCGGATACCCTTCTACCGCCGAATTGCCGATGCGCAAATCGGCAGGCAAAGTCTTTCAGGAATTCCCGTCGTCCGTAAGGGAACTGAAGGCCTCGTCGACCGTCTCAACCTTCTTCGGATCGGGGACTTCTGACTTGAGAGGCTCGGCCTTTTCAGTCTTTTCCGCCTTTTCGGCTGGCGGCTCAGGCGCAACCGGCCCCAGAAGCTTAGCCAAACTGTTCAATTGCTGGCTCATCACGCCATCCACAGCCTTGGCGATATCGGATGTCGGGAAGCGCATGTAGCCGCCAACGACATATTCGAAAGTTATGGTTGTGCCATTCTTGCCCGGCGCCATCGTGATCGTCAGTACGCCATCAACAGGCTCGCTCTGAAGCGGGCCAAGTCCGCCCCGCATACGCAGCGCCTTGGGCGGATCGACCATCACCACGGTCATGTGATGGGCACTACCGCGCCGAACACCTTCGGGCGCGTCTGCCGGCATCGGCAGGAGTTCGCAAAAGCAACCCCCAGCCTGCGCGCTGATATACATATTTTCGGCGTTGCCAGACCAGGTGTGCGAGTTGCTCCACCATTTGTTCGGAGTGATCAGCGCGGTCCAGACAGCGTAAGGTGCCGCCTTCACGGTTACCGAGTCACGCGTAACAAAGCTGCCTTCGCCTTCTTCTACCACCTTTGCGGCAGCTGGCACCGCACATAGAAATCCGGCGGAAACCAAGGCCATCAAAGCGGTAAGACGTCTGGACATAAAGCGCACTCCCAATTCCCTACCTTCCTATCCCAAGCCGTAACGCAAGGAAATAGCAGGGGTAGGCCCGAATGCGGCGATGTTAACTTACGATGGCATCAAGCGCCTTGGTAACATCTTCAATGCTGGCCATCCCGTCGACACGACTGACAATACCGCGCGCATCATAAACAGGCAGAATTGGCGCGGTCTTGGCGCGATATTCCTGCATCCGCATACGGACGGTTTCTTCGTTATCGTCCGGCCGCCGCTTGAATTCGGTACCGCCGCAACGATCGCAAACCCCGTCCACCTTGGGCAGATGATAGCGATCGTGATAGCCGGCACCGCAATTGGCGCAGGTGAAGCGGCCGGTAATCCGGTCAACCAGCGCATCTTCATCCACTTCCAGCTCGATAACATGATCGAGTTTGCGGCCATGCCGTTCGAGAATTGCATCCAGCGCCCGCGCCTGTGGTTCCGTGCGGGGATAGCCATCAAATATTGCGCCGGTTGCCGGGGCCATTGCACCCAGTTCGGCATCGATCAGGGCAGAGACGATCTCGTCCGAAACCAGCTCACCGCGCTCCATCACGGCCTTGGCTTCAAGACCGACAGGCGTCTTCGCTTTGACTGCTGCCCGCAACATGTCGCCAGTTGACAGCTGATGCATGCCATATTGTTCGACCAGACGCGCTGACTGCGTGCCCTTGCCCGCGCCCGGAGGTCCCAAAAGGATGATATTCAAAACGATTGCCCCCAGTGTCGCGGATGCGTGCCAGACCGATCGCGCCTAGCGCAAGCGGCCCTTCAGCTTGGCCTTCTTGATCAAATCACCATACTGATGAGCCAGCAAATGGGATTGGACCTGGCTGATCGTATCCACAGTTACGTTCACCACGATGAGCAAGCTGGTCCCGCCAAGGAACAACGGAATGCCGGTTTGCGCGATCATATATTCCGGAATAACGCAAACCAGCGTCAGATAGGCGGCGCCGACCACAGTAATACGTGTGAGAACGTAGTCGAGATAGTCAGAAGTCCGCTTGCCCGGACGGATCCCAGGAATGAAACCACCGTTCTTCTTCAGATTTTCCGCTGTTTCCTCAGGGTTAAAGACCACCGCTGTATAGAAGAAGCAGAAGAAGATGATGCCGGCCGCATAGAGCGACATGTAGAGCGGCTGGCCATGACGGAGATACTGCAGAATGGACTGCAGCACGGCACCCGTGGGCGTATCCGGACTGACCGAATTCCCGGCAAACTGCGTAATCGTCAGTGGCAGCAGCAATAGCGAGCTTGCGAAGATCGGCGGAATAACGCCAGCCGTGTTGATCTTGAGCGGCAAATGGCTGCGATCGGCTTGCATCATCCCGCGCGCGCTTGCCCGTTTGGGATATTGGATCAACAAGCGCCGCTGGGCCCGCTCCATGAAGCAGATGAACAGGATAAGCCCGACAACCATGCCGATGAAGCCAATAATGATTAACGGGCTGATCGAACCGCTGCGGCCACCTTCAAACAAGTTGGAAACGAAACTGGGGAACTGCGCCACAATCCCGGCCATGATGATCAGTGACACGCCATTACCGATCCCGCGACTGGTGATCTGTTCGCCCAGCCACAGCAGGAACATTGTCCCGCCAACCAGACTGATCACCGCGCCGACACGGAACATATAGCCCGTCTGCACCACCGCTTGCAGGCCGCTTTGCGCGCCGTAAGCTTCAAGTCCGGCGGCCAGAAACCAGCCCTGGATCGCACACAGGAATACCGTGCCATAGCGGGTATACTGGTTAATCTTCTGCCGGCCCGTCTGGCCTTCCTTCTTCAGCGCTGCGAGCGCCGGATGGAGCGAAGAAGCAAGCTGCACCACGATCGAAGCCGTAATGTAGGGCATCACACCCAACGCAATCAGACTCATGCGTTCGAGGCTGCCCCCCGAAAATGTGTTGAACAGATCGAGAATTCCGCCCCGTGTCTGGTCATACAGAGATTCCAGGACCAGCGGATTGACGCCGGGCAATGGCACAAAGCTGAGGAAGCGGAACACGATAAGCGCCCCGATCGTGAACCAAATGCGGTTCTTGAGCTCGGTCGCTTTCGAGAAATTGGCGAGACTGAGATTGCTCGCGATATTGTCGGCGCGTGATGCCATTTTTATTGTGAACCCTGACTTGGCGCCGGACAGTCCCGGCCTTCGCTGGTCACATAAGGTGCCGATGGCCGATTGTCGAACCCTGCACTTGCAAAAAATGCAGTCCCGGTCAAAGTCGGGGCCGCTGTCCACAGGCAATTACGCCCGTGAATAGCTAGCCCGGAACATTGCCGGGACAGCAAATTCTTACTTCTTCTTCTTTTCAAGCCGCTTGGCAGTGGCTTCAGCCTTGGCAGCCTTGACCTCAAGATTGGTTGGCTTCAGCACTTCGACCGATCCACCTGCCTTTTCGACTGCAGCAACCGCACCCTTGGATGCGCCAGCTACGGAAAGCTTGATCTTAGCGGTCAATTCACCCTTGCCCAGCAAACGAACACCATCCTTGCCGCCGCGCGCCAGACCGGCAGCCTTCAGGGCTGCGTGATCGATGACATTCTTGATGTCGATCTTCTTGGCGTCGATGAATTTCTGAATCATGCCCAGGTTTACTTCGGCATAATCCTTGGCGAAGGGGTTGTTGAAGCCACGTTTCGGCAAACGCATGTGGAGCGGCATCTGGCCGCCTTCAAAACCGGCGATGGAAACGCCCGAACGGCTCGTCTGGCCCTTCTGGCCGCGGCCGGAAGTCTTGCCCTTGCCCGACCCGATACCCCGGCCAACGCGCATGCGTGACTTACGGGCACCATCATTATCGCGGAGTTCATTCAGTTTCATAGTGTGCACTCGCTTTCGCTTTGTTCGCGCTAAAAATAAAATGTCCCGGCCTGCGCCGGAACATCAGGATCAATCGACTACAGCCACCAGATGCGGCAACTTGGCGATTGTTCCCCGCACTTCGGCAGTGTCCTTCAAGACGACAATCTTGTTCATCTTGTTAAGGCCAAGGCCGATCAGCATCTGGCGCTGTACGGCGGGACGGCGGATCGGCGAACCGATCTGCTTCAACGTGATGGTCTTTGCGTCAGCCATCTATCTTACTCCGTCAATGCTGCAGCGTCAGCTTCCGCTTCGGCTTCGCTTGCGCCGCCACGACCCAGCAGGTCGGCGACTTTCTTGCCACGCCGCTGAGCAACGGACTTCGGTGAAGTCTGATTGGTCAGGGCATCGAATGTCGCACGCACCATGTTGTATGGGTTGGATGTGCCGATCGACTTGGTCACCACATCGTGGACGCCCAGGCTTTCGAACACGGCGCGCATCGGGCCACCTGCGATGATGCCGGTACCGGCAGGCGCCGAACGGACATTAACCAGGCCAGCCCCAAAACGGCCCTTGCCATCATGGTGCAACGTACGGCCATCTTTCAGCGGCACGCGGATCATCTTCTTCTTGGCAGCAGCGGTCGCCTTGGTAATGGCTTCAGGCACTTCGCGTGCCTTGCCGTGACCAAATCCGACACGGCCGGTGCCGTCACCGACCACGACCAGGGCGGCGAAACCAAAGCGCTTACCGCCCTTCACCGTCTTGGATACGCGATTGATGTGGACCAGCTTTTCAATCAGCCCATCACCCTCTTCCTCGCGGCCACCACGGCGGTTGTTATCGCGTCCGCCACGGCCACGGCCGCCATCACGGCCGCCGTCACGGCCACCACCGCCACCGCGATTGTTGTCGCGGCCGCCACGGCCACCACGGCCCTGACGGGGTTGGTCACCATCCGCAGCCGGCGCAGCTTCTTCGGTCGGAGCCGGTTCGGCCGCCGCATCCACAGTCGGAGCCGCAACGGCTTCCGGCTGAGCTACGGTTTCTTCAACCGCTGCCGTTTCGGGGGCTGCTTCGTTTTCGGGTGTCATGTTTTCGTCAGCCATAATCAGAACTCCAGACCGCCTTCGCGCGCGGCGTCGGCCAACGCTTTGACGCGGCCATGGAACAGGAAGCCGCCGCGATCGAACACAACGGTGGTGACGCCAGCCTTCTTGGCTGCAGCGGCAATGTCCTTGCCCACTTGCGAGGCGGCATCGACGTTGGCACCCGAAATCTTCGCACCGAGCGTCGATGCCGCGGCGACCGTGCGGCCATCCTTGTCATCAATGATCTGCGCGTAGATGTGGCGTCCGGTGCGGTGCACCGACAAACGGGGACGATCACCGGAACGGGCCCGGAGGGCGGTGCGCACGCGGCGGCGGCGGCGCTCGAATAGAGAAAGCTTGGCCATCTTACTTCTTCTTCCCTTCCTTGCGGAAGATGTATTCACCACGGTACTTGATGCCCTTGCCCTTGTAGGGTTCGGGCTTGCGCCAGCGGCGGACTTCGGCAGCGAATTGACCAACAGCCTGCTTATCGTTGCCGCTGATCTCAACCGTAGTCTGATCGGGGGTCTTTACCTCAATGCCTTCGGGCACGGCGATATCGACATCGTGGCTGTAGCCGAGCTGCAGCTTCAGATTACTGCCCTGCGCGTTCGCACGGTAACCCACACCGGTGATTTCCAGCACCTTGGTGAAGCCGTCCGTTACACCGTCAACCAGATTGGCGACCAGCGTACGCTGCATACCCCAATAGGAACGGGCCCGCTTGGTTTCATTGGCCGGCATGACGCTGATCGCGCCATCTTCGACCTTATAATCAATGTCGTCCAGCAGACCAAGCGAGAGGGTGCCCTTGGGCCCCTTTACGCTGAGTATGCCTTCCTCGATCTGGGCAGTGACCCCCGCTGGGATCGCCACTGCACGTTTGCCAATGCGGCTCATCAGAATACCTCCGCCAGCACTTCGCCGCCGACGTTCTGGGTGCGTGCTTCAATATCAGAAAGCACACCCTTCGGCGTCGAGACGATGGTGATGCCCAGACCATTGCGGACTGTCGGAAGTTCTTTCGAACCCGAATAGACGCGGCGGCCAGGCTTGGAGACACGGGCAACATGCTTGATCGCAGGTTCACCTTCGAAATATTTCAGTTCGATCCGCAGCGCAGGGTGCTTGCCCGAGGAATCTTCCGTGTAACCGCGAATGTAACCTTCGCGCTGGAGGACTTCTAGAACGTTTGCACGCAGCTTGGATGCTGGCGAAAGGACGGAATCCTTCTTCGCCTGCTGTCCATTGCGGATGCGGGTGAGCATATCACCCAGTGGATCGGTCATAGCCATCTATCAGATCCTCACCAGCTCGACTTGGTCAGGCCTGGAATAAGGCCCTTGTTACCGAGGTTACGCAGTTCGATACGGTTGATGCCGAACTTGCGATAATAGCCGCGCGGGCGGCCGGTGGTTGCACAACGGTTGCGCACACGCGTGGGATTCGCGTTGCGCGGGATTTCCGCCATCTTCAGACGTGCCATCAACCGTTCGCTCTCGTCGAGCGACTGGTCATCGGCCACAGCCTTGAGATGGGCGTATTTCGCCGCATACTTCTTGACGAGCTTCTTACGTCGCTCGTTCTTGTTTACGGAACTCAGTTTCGCCATTGGACTTAAGCTCTCTTCTTCTTACCGCTCACGCGGCCTGCTGTTCGTCGGCTTCTTCAGCCGGGTACGGGAATCCGAACAGACGCAGCAATTCACGTGCTTCGTCATCGGTGTTCGCCGTGGTGGTAACGATGATATCCATCCCGCGGACCTTTTCGATCTTGTCGTAAGAGATCTCGGGAAAGATGATCTGCTCTTTCAAGCCCATGGCGTAATTGCCACGGCCATCAAAGCTCTTCGGGTTGAGGCCACGAAAGTCACGAATGCGGGGCATTGCAACTGTAACCAGGCGGTCCATGAACTCATACATGCGTTCGCGGCGCAAGGTTACCTTGCAACCGATTGGCATGCCTTCGCGCAGCTTGAACTGAGCGATCGACTTCTTGGCCTTGGTGATAACCGGCTTCTGGCCAGCGATCAGTGCCATTTCTTCGGCAGCAGTCTGAACCTTTTTCTTGTCCTGGCTCGCTTCGCCCACACCCATATTGAGCGTGATCTTCTCGAGCCGCGGGACTTCCATCCGGTTCTTGTAACCGAATTTTTCGGTCATCGCCTTGACGATCATATCGTCATAGCGCTGCTTCATACGGGGCGTATAATCAGCCATCGATCGTCTCTCCGGACTTCACGGCAACGCGAACCTTCTTGCCGTCACGTTCTTCAAAACGGACGCGGGTTGGCTTGCCGGACTTGGGATCGGCCACAGCAACCTTGGACAGGTGCATCGGCGCTTCGAAGCGATCGATGCCACCCTGCGGGTTGGCCTGGTTGGGTTTACGGTGGCGTGCAGCGATATTCACACCCTGGACGACGACCTTGCCAACTTTCGGCATGACCTTCTGGACAGTGCCGGTAAGGCCCTTGTCCTTGCCCGAGAGCACGACGACGCTGTCGCCCTTCTTGATTTTAGCGGCAGCCATTAGAGCACCTCCGGCGCGAGACTGATGATCTTCATGAAGCCACGGCCACGCAGTTCGCGGACCACAGGGCCAAAGATACGCGTGCCGATCGGCTCTTCGTTCTTGTTGACGAGCACAGCTGCGTTACCGTCGAAACGGATTACGCTGCCATCGCTACGGCGCACTTCCTTGCGGGTACGAACGATCACGGCACGGTGAACGTCGCCCTTCTTAACCTTGGCGCGGGGTTGCGCTTCCTTGACGGAAACGACAATCACATCGCCGACGCTGGCGGTACGACGCTTCGACCCGCCCAGCACCTTAATGCACTGGACGCGCTTCGCGCCGCTGTTATCCGCGACGTCTAGATTTGATTGCATCTGGATCATCGATGCGGTTCCTTCTCAACGGCTTGCCGGAACCAGTCCGGCAGTTCCAAAAATCTTACGTGTTGCTGGCTGCGGCTGCTTCGACATCAAGGTCGGCTTCAACCGCCGTACCCTTACTGGCAAGCACAGTTTCGAGAACCCGCCATGTCTTGGTCTTGGAGATCGGTTTGGTCTCCTCGATCCGCACGGTTTCGCCCACTTTATGGACGTTGTTTTCGTCATGTGCGTGATACTTCTTCGAACGACGGATGATCTTCCCGTAAAGCGGGTGCTTCACCTTGCGTTCGACCAGTACGGTCACGGATTTGTCCATCTTGTCGGAGGTAATGGTTCCGACGAGGATACGTTTCGGCATCGCCCTATCCTTACTTCGCTGCCGCAGCGGACCGTTCGGTCTGCAACGTCTTTATCTGCGCGATCGCGCGGCGCACTTCCTTGATCCGCGCCGGCCGTTCGAGCTGGCTGGTGGCGGCCTGGAAACGCAGGTTGAACTGTTCGCGCTTCAACTCGTTCAGCTGGCCATCCAGCTGATCGTCAGTCTTGGTGCGAAGGTCTTCGATCTTGCTCATCGTCAGCCCTCCAGGTGCGAGGTGTCACCCAGACGGGCAACTACCTTGGTCTTGATAGGAAGCTTCATCGCCGCACGCTCGAAAGCCACTGCAGCAAGTGGGCCTGGAACGCCGTCCAGTTCGAAAATGATCCGACCCGGCTTGACCCGTGCCGCCCAATATTCGACCGAACCCTTGCCTTTACCCTGACGGACTTCAGCAGGCTTCTTGGTCACTGGAACGTCGGGGAAGACGCGGATCCAGAGACGACCCTGGCGCTTGATGTGACGCGTGATCGCACGGCGAGCCGCTTCGATCTGACGGGCTGTAATCCGCTCCGGCTCCAGGGCCTTGAGGCCATAGGAACCGAAATTCAAAGTCGTGCCGCCTTTGGCGTCGCCCTTGATCCGGCCCTTGAAGGCCTTGCGGAATTTGTGTTTCTTGGGTTGCAGCATGGCTTTTACCTAATCAACGCGCCGGACGGACGCCGGAAGTCTGTGCTTCCATCATCAGCCGGTCTTGAGCGGTCGGGTCGTGGGCGAGAATTTCGCCTTTGAAAATCCAGCACTTGATGCCGATGATGCCATATGCGGTCAGCGCTTCGGCTTCGGCATAATCGACATTGGCGCGCAACGTGTGGAGCGGAACGCGGCCTTCGCGGTACCATTCGACGCGGGCGATTTCAGCACCACCGAGACGGCCACCGCAAACGATCTTGATGCCTTCGGCACCCAGACGCAGCGCAGACTGCACAGCACGCTTCATCGCACGGCGGAATGCGACGCGGCGGATAAGCTGGTCAGCAATCCCCTGCGCCACAAGCTTGGCATCGATTTCAGGCTTGCGGATTTCAACGATGTTCAGTTTTACGTCGCTGTCCGTCATCTTGGCCAGCTGCAAGCGCAGCTTTTCAATGTCTGCGCCCTTCTTGCCGATGATAACACCGGGACGTGCGGCATAGATCGAAACGCGGCACATCTTTGCAGGACGCTCGATCACCACCTTCGAAATCGCGGCCTGCGGCAACGTGTCGATGATGAACTTGCGGATTGCGATATCTTCCTTGAGCAGCTGCGCATAGTCCCGCCCTTCGGCGTACCAGCGGCTGTCCCAGGTGCGGTTGATCTGCAGACGCAGGCCAATCGGATTACTCTTCTGACCCATGACTTACGCCTCCTCTTCTTCATGCTCGCGTACGACGATGCGCAGGCGGCTGAATGGCTTCAGGATGCGGGTCGACTTGCCGCGACCACGTGTGTGAAAGCGCTTCATCGTAATCGACTTGCCGACCGAAGCTTCGGAAACCACCAACGCATCAACGTCGAGATCGTGGTTGTTTTCCGCATTCGCGATAGCCGAGGCCAGAACCTTGGAAGCATCACGGGCCATCGCACGCTTGGAGAATGCGAGGATGTTCAACGCTTCTTCAACCTTGCGGCCACGGATCAGCGCGGCCACCAGATTGAGTTTCTGCGGCGAACCCTTGATCATGGTGCCAACTGCCAGCGCTTCGTTATCGGCAACGCGGCGCGGGGATTTTGCCTTACCCATTAGCGCTTACCCTTCTTGTCGGCAGCATGGCCAGGGAACGTACGCGTGGGCGCAAATTCACCAAGCTTATGGCCAACCATGTCTTCATTCACAGACACCGGAATGAACTTGTGCCCGTTGTAGACACTGAAAGTCAGGCCAACGAACTGTGGCAGGACGGTGGAACGACGCGACCAGGTCTTGATTGCGCCGCGCGCACCCTTTTCCTGAGCGTCTTCTGCCTTTTTCAGCAGATGCAGGTCGACGAACGGACCTTTCCAGACGGAACGAGCCATCTCGCTTACCTCTTCTTCTTGGCGTGACGCGAACGGATGATCATTTTATCCGTCTGCTTGTTGTGGCGGGTACGGGCACCCTTGGTTGGCTTGCCCCATGGAGTCACCGGATGGCGACCACCCGAAGTCCGGCCTTCACCACCACCATGTGGGTGATCGACCGGGTTCTTGGCCACACCGCGGGTCAGAGGGCGACGGCCCTTCCAACGGGTCCGGCCAGCCTTGGCGAAATTCTGGTTCGAATTGTCCGGGTTTGACACCGCGCCAACCGTACCCATGCAATCGCCGCGCACATAACGCTGCTCGCCAGAGTTCAGACGCACGATAACCATCCCGCGATCACGACCAACCAGCTGCACATAGGTGCCAGCGGAACGGGCGATCTGCCCGCCCTTGCCCGGCTTCATCTCCACATTGTGGCAGATGGTGCCGACCGGCATCTGGCTCAGCAACATGGCATTGCCTGGCTTGGTATCGGTCTTTTCGCCGGCAACAATCGTGTCGCCAACGGCGAGACGCTGCGGCGCGATGACGTAGTTCAGTTCGCCATCTTCATACTTCACCAGCGCAATAAAGGCAGTGCGGTTGGGATCATACTCGATCCGCTCGACAGTAGCCGGCATGTCCCACTTACGACGTTTGAAGTCGATAAAGCGGTACTTCTGCTTGTGACCGCCTGCGATACCGCGCGAGGTCACATGGCCCTTGTTGTTGCGGCCGCCCGTCTTGCGCTTGCCTTCGGTAAGCGCCTTGACCGGCTTGCCCTTCCACAAGTCAGACTTGTCGACCAGAATGAGACCACGCCGTGCGGGGCTCGTCGGTTTATAATTTTTGAGTGCCATCAGTCTTGCCCTCAGATTCCGCCGGTGACGTCGATCGACTGGCCTTCAGCCAGCGTCACAATCGCCTTTTTGAAATCGGAACGCTTATAGGGACGACCCTTCCAGCGCTTCGTCTTGCCCTTCTGGACAATGGTGTTGACGCCGGTAACCTTCACATCAAACAAAGCTTCGACAGCTTCCTTGATCTGCGGCTTGGTAGCGTCATTCGCAACCTTGAAAACCACTGCGTCGTTTTCCGACATCAGGGTGGATTTCTCGGTAATATGCGGTGCGAGCACCACGTCATAATGACGGGTGTCTACGGTCTGCTTCTTAGCCATTGAACCGCGCCTCCAGCTTGGCAACAGCGTCCTTGGTCAGGATCAGCGTGTCGTGTTTGAGGATGTCATAGACGTTGGCGCCGATTGCCGGCATCACATTGACATTGGGAATGTTGCTCGCCGCCAGCTTGAACGTGTCGTTCACGCTGTCACCGTCAATCACCAATACCTTGCCCGCATAACCGGCCTTGCCGAAAGTCGCGACCAAAGCCTTGGTCTTGGCGTCCTTGAGTTCCAGCGAATCGACAACCACCAGGCCATCCTTCACCTTGCTCGACAAAGCCATCTTCAGGCCAAGCGCACGGATCTTCTTGTTCAGCGACGGGTTGAAGTCACGAACACGAGGGCCGTGAGCCTTGCCGCCACCAATGAAAATCGGAGCTGCGCGATCGCCGTGACGGGCAGTACCGCCACCCTTCTGCTTGCCGAACTTCTTACCCGTGCGGGCAACATCGGAGCGCTCACGAGCGCCGCGGGCTGTCCCACGACGATTTTCGAGCTGCCACGTGACCACACGGTGCAGGATATCGGCACGCGGCTCGACACCGAACACGGTATCGGCGAGCTCGATATCGCTCCCCGCACCCGAAACGGCCTTGCCGTCTATCTTTTGGACCTTCACCTTCACGGGATCAGCCCTCCTTGCCGTCATCGCCGGTGGGCGCAGCGCCCTCGGCTGGGGTGGATTCTTGAGTGGTTTCCACAGGTGCTGCTTCCAGTTCCTGCTCTACCACGGTTTCAACCACCTCAACCGGCGCCACTTCGGCTTCCAGCTTTGCGGCATTGTGATCGATAACCGCGCCGGGGAACGGAACGCCCTCTGGCAACGGAATTTTCACCGCGTCACGAACCAGCAACCAGCCATTCTTCGATCCAGGGACAGAACCCTTCACGAACAGCAGGCCGCGATCGGCGTCGGTGCGGACGATCTCGAGATTTTGCTGGGTGCGTTGACGGTCGCCCATGTGGCCAGCCATCTTCTTGCCCTTGAACACGCGGCCCGGATCCTGACGGTTACCCGTAGAACCGTGCGAGCGGTGAGAAAGCGAGACACCATGCGACGCGCGCAAGCCCCCGAAGCCCCAACGCTTCATCGCACCGGCAAAACCCTTGCCCTGCGTGTGGCCAGTAATATCGACATATTGACCGGCAATGAAATGATCGGCGCTGATGGTCGATCCGACCGGCAGCAAACCTTCGCCACTTTCCACCCGGAATTCAGCGACCTTGCGCTTCAGACCGACTTCAGCCTTGGCGAAATGTTCACGCTGCGGCTTGGCAACATTCTTCTGCTTCGCTTCGCCCGAACCGACCTGGAGCGCGAAATAACCATCGCGTTCGGCGGTACGGTGGGAAACGACCTGACAATCTTCAAGCGCCAGGACGGTAACCGGCACGTGGCGGCCATCCTCCTGGAACAGGCGGGTCATCCCGACTTTTTTTGCGATCACGCCAGTGCGCATGACCAATCTCCTAAACAGAGGCATCCGGACCATTCCGGATGCGTGTCAGCCCAGATTGTAATGCGTCACCCCGTCCGGGCTGATATGCTTCCCGCCGCCATTATGGCTTTGAGAAACGAGACGGGGGACGCTTGCCCGGCCAGAATGCCCGAAGGCTGACCGGAGGTATCCCTATGTCCCTGACTGGATCGCCAAAACGATCCGATCAAGACCCCTGTAAAAACAAGGGCTTTCCAACTAGCTTACGCCAGTTTGATTTCTACGTTTACACCCGCAGCAAGGTCGAGCTTCATCAGCGCATCGACCGTCTGGGCGTTGGGCTGCACGATATCGAGCAGCCGCTTGAACGTACGCACCTCGAACTGCTCGCGCGACTTCTTGTCGATGTGCGGGCCGCGGTTCACGGTGAATTTTTCGATATGCGTCGGCAGAGGAATGGGGCCGCGAATAAGAGCACCCGTACGGCGGGCAGTATCCGCGATTTCACCAGTTGCCTGGTCGAGAACGCGGTGATCGAACGCCTTGAGGCGAATGCGGATATTCTGAGCTTCCATTACCTATACCGATGCGAAAGAGCCAAGGATTGTCCCGAAA
The DNA here is from genome assembly GCA_024642565.1 of Erythrobacter sp. Classification (GTDB taxonomy): domain Bacteria; phylum Pseudomonadota; class Alphaproteobacteria; order Sphingomonadales; family Sphingomonadaceae; genus Allopontixanthobacter. The sequence continues at coordinate 38,892 of JAHEAV010000012.1, read as the reverse complement.
GACTTTCCCATAAAACAAGGACCGCCCCGCCTCACTGATCTTCATGGAAGTATCAGGAAGGGGCGGCCCCCAAAATTCCGACCGACCGAATCGCCCGATGAATCGAGCTACCCGGTCGGTCCGGAGCCTATATTACTTAGTGATCTTGCTGACAACCCCTGAACCGACGGTCCGGCCGCCTTCACGGATTGCGAAGCGCAGACCTTCATCCATCGCGATCGGAGCGATCAGCTTCACGCCAATCGTTACGTTGTCGCCAGGCATAACCATTTCCGTGCCCTCGGGGAGGATCACTTCACCGGTCACGTCCGTGGTACGGAAGTAGAACTGCGGACGGTAGTTGGCGAAGAACGGCGTATGACGGCCACCTTCGTCCTTCGACAGAACGTAGACTTCGGCGTTGAAATCGGTGTGCGGATTGACCGAACCCGGCTTGGCCAGAACCTGGCCGCGTTCAACGTCGTCACGGGCAACACCGCGGATCAGGGCACCGACGTTGTCGCCTGCTTCACCGCGATCGAGCAGCTTGCGGAACATTTCCACGCCGGTAACCGTCGTCTTGGTGGTGTCCTTGATACCAACGATTTCGCATTCGTCGCCGACATTGACAATGCCGGTTTCGATACGGCCGGTCACCACGGTGCCGCGACCCGAGATCGAGAACACGTCTTCGATCGGCATCAGGAACGGCTTGTCGATCGGACGGTCGGGCTGCGGAATGTGCGCATCGACAGCTTCCATCAGGGCAATGATCGATTCCTTGCCGATGGCGTCGTCACGACCTTCAAGCGCGGCGAGAGCCGAACCCTTGACGATCGCGATGTTGTCGCCATCGAAATCATAGCTCGAAAGGAGTTCACGAACTTCGAGTTCGACGAGCTCGAGGATTTCCTCGTCATCGACCTGGTCAACCTTGTTCATGTAAACAACCAGAGCCGGCACACCGACCTGACGAGCGAGCAGGATGTGCTCGCGGGTCTGCGGCATCGGGCCGTCAGCAGCGTTCACCACCAGGATCGCGCCGTCCATCTGGGCGGCACCGGTGATCATGTTCTTCACATAGTCAGCGTGGCCCGGGCAATCGACGTGCGCATAGTGACGGGCAGCCGATTCATATTCAACGTGTGCGGTCGAGATGGTGATCCCGCGCTCACGCTCTTCCGGCGCCTTGTCGATATTTGCGAAGTCGACAGCAGCGCCGCCGTTAATTTCTGCCATCACCTTGGTGATTGCGGCAGTCAGCGTGGTCTTGCCGTGGTCGACGTGACCGATGGTGCCGATGTTGCAATGCGGCTTGTTCCGCTCAAACTTAGCTTTCGCCATTGTCTCTAACCTCTATTCGTATGGACTAATTGATTGCGGGAAAATACGGCACCCGCTGAATCAGGCGCCGCCCCTAGACCGTCACTTGCACTTAGGCAAGCTTCTCCTTGACCTCTTGCGCGACATTTGCCGGCACTTCTTCGTAATGCGAGAACTGCATTGAGTAATTCGCCCGGCCCTGGCTGAACGAACGAAGCTCGTTCACGTAACCGAACATGTTGGCAAGCGGCACCATGGCTTCGACAGCCTGTGCATTACCACGTGTATCCGTGCCCTGGATCTGGCCACGGCGGGAATTGAGATCGCCGATAACATCACCCAGATAATCTTCAGGCGTAACGACTTCAACCTTCATCACCGGTTCAAGCAGTTTGATGCCACCGCGCTCCGCCGCTTCACGCATCGCACCGCGACCGCAAATTTCAAACGCAACGGTCGACGAGTCGACGTCATGGTAGGCACCGTCCGTCAACCGGATCGTGAAGTCGATGATCGGGAAGCCGATCAGACAGCCGCTTGCCGCCTGCTCGCGCATACCCTTTTCAAGCGCCGGAATATATTCACGCGGAATATTGCCGCCCTTGATGCTGTCTTCAAAGACAATGCCCTGACCGCGTTCACCGGGGATGAATGTCGCCTTGGCACGGGCAAACTGGCCCGAACCACCCGACTGTTTCTTGTGGGTGTAATCGACTTCAACTTCACGGCCGAGCGATTCACGGTAAGCAACCTGCGGCGCACCGACGTTTGCTTCGACCTTGAATTCGCGCTTCATGCGGTCGACCAGAATGTCGAGGTGCAATTCGCCCATGCCCTTGATGATCGTCTGGCCCGATTCGTGATCGGTGGTTACCCGGAACGAAGGATCTTCGGCGGCCAGACGGTTGAGCGCGACGCCCATCTTTTCCTGGTCAGCCTTGGTCTTTGGTTCGACCGACAGTTCGATCACCGGCTCGGGGAATTCCATCCGTTCGAGGATGATCGGCTTGGCCGGATCGCACAAAGTATCACCGGTTGTGGTGTCCTTCATGCCTGCCAGCGCCACGATGTCGCCCGCAAATGCCTCTTCGATGTCTTCGCGGTTGTTCGAATGCATCAGCAACATGCGGCCGATCTTTTCCTTCTTGTCCTTCACCGAGTTCAGGACCTGGCCCTTGGTCAGTTTACCCGAATAGATGCGGGTAAACGTCAAGGAGCCCACGAAGGGATCGTTCATGATCTTGAACGCCAGCGCAGAGAATGGCGCATCATCGCTTGACGGGCGCGATTCTTCGGTGTCGGTATCAGGCAGCACGCCCTTGATCGCCGGCACGTCCAGCGGACTTGGAAGATAGTCAACCACTGCGTCGAGCAGGGGCTGAACGCCCTTGTTCTTGAAAGCGGAACCGCAAACGATCGGCACGAAGGCCTGATCAAGCGTGCCCTTGCGGATCAGACGCTTCAGCGTGGCGGCATCAGGAATTTCCCCTTCGAAATAGGATTCCATAACCGCATCGTCGAGTTCAACGACGGTTTCGATCAGGGCCTCACGATATTCAGCGGCCTTGTCGGCAAGGTCTTCCGGAATGTCGATGTAGTTGAAGTTCGCACCAAGCGATTCATCTTCCCACACGATCCCGCGATTGTTGACGAGATCGACGAGGCCCTTCAGGCCGCCTTCGATTCCGATCGGAAGATACAGAACCAGTGGCTTCGCACCGAGACGGTCGATGATCGACTGCACGCAGTAATAGAAGTCCGCACCGGTGCGATCGAGCTTGTTGATGAAGCACATCCGCGGAACTTTGTACTTGTCGGCCTGGCGCCACACGGTTTCAGACTGCGGCTCCACACCGGCAACACCGTCAAAAACGGCGACTGCACCGTCGAGCACGCGCAAGGAACGTTCGACTTCAATGGTGAAGTCCACGTGACCCGGGGTGTCGATGATGTTGATGCGGTGCTTGGGGCCCTCGCCATCTTCGGCCTGCCAGAATGTCGTGGTCGCAGCCGAGGTAATCGTAATACCCCGTTCCTGCTCCTGCTCCATCCAGTCCATCGTCGCCGCGCCATCATGCACTTCGCCGATCTTGTAGGATTTGCCGGTGTAGTAGAGGATCCGCTCGGTCGTCGTGGTCTTACCGGCGTCGATATGCGCCATGATGCCGATGTTGCGGTAGCGTTCCAGCGGATATTCGCGGGCCATGGAAAATTCCTGTGGTGGTATTGGGTAAGGACCGCCCAATGCGATCCCGACCCCATATGGTTACAAATGTGACCGGTTAAAGGTGCCCGCGACTCCCGCCGCCAGCGCCCTTGTCCGGGTATTACCAGCGATAGTGCGAGAATGCACGGTTGGCGTCGGCCATCCGGTGCGCATCTTCCCGCTTCTTTACCGCATTGCCGCGATTGTTCGCCGCATCCATCAACTCACCCGACAGACGCGCTGCCATGGTGGTTTCAGGGCGACCGCGTGCGGACGAGATCAGCCAGCGGATTGCCAGTGCCTGGGCACGCTCAGGGCGAACTTCCACTGGCACCTGGTAGGTGGCACCGCCAACACGGCGGCTGCGAACTTCGACCTGCGGCTTGATGTTGTTCAAGGCATCATGGAACAGCTGGATCGGATCGGCCTTGGCCTTGGCTTCCACTGTTGCCAGGGCACCGTAAACGATACCTTCGGCAGTGGATTTCTTGCCGTCATACATGAGGTTGTTCATGAACTTCGACAGAACCTGATCACCAAACTTGGGATCGGGCAGGATGACCCGCTTTTCGGGACGACGACGACGTGACATCGGATGAATTCCTTATAGTCAGGCAGCGCAGGCAAGCCGCGCTGGCCAAAAAAGCTTATTTCGGACGCTTGGCGCCGTACTTGGAACGGCTCTGCTTGCGGTCCTTGACACCCTGGGTATCGAGCACACCGCGCAGCACGTGGTAACGCACACCGGGAAGGTCGCGCACACGGCCGCCACGGATCAGGACAACGCTGTGTTCCTGAAGGTTGTGGCCCTCGCCGGGGATGTAGGTAATGACTTCGCGCTGGTTGGTCAGGCGAACCTTGGCAACTTTACGCAGAGCCGAGTTCGGCTTCTTCGGAGTCGTCGTGTAAACACGGGTGCACACACCGCGCTTCTGCGGGTTGGCTTCCATTGCAGGGACCTTGGATTTGGCCTTCTGCGGAACGCGGCCCTTGCGGACCAGCTGGTTGATTGTCGGCATGAAGTACTCTTCACCTGTTATAGTGATGCCGCCGGACAATGGGAGAGTAATGCCTTGAGGATCGCGCGCCGCCGCCCGTCATTCCCGCCTTGGCGAAAATCCAGCGAAACTAGGAACCGCCATCGCGGAACCCAGCGCACGAGCCGAAAAACACTCCACCCCCGCCCTTAGGCATCGGGTTACTTTGGCAGATACCGCAAGACCGATTGGCGCTGGCCGAAACCCCCGCCCCCCGAGCAATAGAAAAAGACCCCGGCACAAAGTCCAAGGCCCCTCGCGATAGATCCGCCAATGTTCAGCTCTATCTGACCGCATTGGACACAAGGCCCGCTCCGGATGGCGCGCCTTTAGGTGGATTCGTGTTTGCGGTCAAGTGGGCCTTGTTTCCCTCCAATCGCATCAAAAGGGCATTTTCTAAAAGATACCCCTCAGATGGATACCGTCCGCATTTCAACTCGGCGCTAAAAATCATGTCGGAATAAGTTGAAGGGAGAAATATATGATTTCGCGCACCAAGTTTATGAGCAGTCTTGTGGCAATTGGTTGTGGACTTGCGGCCTTGCCAGCACAAGCAAGCGAAGTTTCCACATTTCGAAATCAATACGGATGGTCAGTAGGGGACACGTCTACAACTATCTATAATCAAGGCCTGCAATTAACTATGCGGGTCAATGAATCTTATTCGAACAGCAGAATCTATCCGGTTGTGCAATTTTGTAACAACAGTTCGAGCAACTGGCGTGGCTCTGCTCGTGTATCGAGTTCGTATCCTGACGACACATTATTTGCAATTTCGCTGGCTCCTGGAGCTTGCTACAAATGGGGTGAGCACATGGAAAGCACCACAAACATTTATATTATTGTCGACCGAGACAGCTAGGACCAGCGCATCTTAACAAGGATGAGTGGGATCTGCTCTGGATATGCAGCGGCGGTGTCGTGCACAACATTGCCGCTGCGTAACTCCAAACACCTTAGCATCGTCACAAGTAAGGGAGGCCAATTCACAGCCTGGCGTCCCATCGCCTTTGCCATTGCGTTCGCGGCCTTGCAGCGGCATCATCGGCGGCGGAGCACCTATGACATCAGCGCATGACACCACCCTGATCGAAAAAATCGGTCACCATATGATGAAGGGCATCTACCTCGATCTGACGCGCTATTTCGTCGCGGCGGGTCTGATGGCGTTGGTGCTGCTGGTGTTCAAACATTGGGCAGACAATCGCCGCATCCAGAACCGCCGGGCGCAACGCGGCGATTATGCGCGCGAGGTGCTGTCATCGCTGCGCACAGTGCTCGTCTTTGCCACCACCACCATCAGCGTGCTGGTGATGCGTGAATATGGCATCATCCGTTTCAAGCTGGACGGCGCGGGCCTGGGGCTGATCGCGGTGCAATTCGCAATCATGGTGGTGGCGCATGATGCCTATTTCTATTGGATGCACCGTGCATTGCATCACAAGCATTTATTCCGGGCCACGCATTTGCATCACCACAAGTCGCGCACGCCCACGCCCTGGACCGCGTATAGCTTCGCCAGTTGGGAAGCGGTTACGGAGGCGCTGTTCATGCCGCTATTCCTGCTTGCCACCAGTATGATGGGAATCGCCTATGCCGGATGGGCGGTGCTCTTCTTCCTGTGGCACATGATTTTTCGCAATGTCATGGCCCACGCCGGGGTCGAATTATTCCCCGCTGGCTGGACAGACACCAAATGGACCGACTGGGTTTCGACCACGACCCATCATGATTTGCATCATCAGGCCGGCGGTTATAATTTCGGATTTTATTTCACTTGGTGGGACCGCTGGATGGGTACCGAACATCCGCAATACAAGGAACGCTTTCGCGCAGCTGCAAAACCGCTGCGGATTGCCAGCAAACCGGCCGAAGCTGTCTGACCGCAATGGGGCAATCCCCAAGGCGGCCCAAGGCGGGCTAGGCGGCGGCCGGTTGCCATTCGTCCGCGAGTATCCCCCAGATCAAGCTGTCGCGCACACCGATATGGGTTTCCCAGGCGGCACGGAGCTGCCCTTCCATGGTAAAACCAAGTCCCTTGAGCAGGGCATTGGAACCTGCATTTTCCGGATCGACATCGGCCCAGATACGGCGGTTCCCCTCAGCGCGGAACAGATGGGTGATCAAACCGGCCACCGCTTCCCGCGCGAACCCTTCGCCCTGCCGGCCCAGAACGGTCGCATAGCCGATCTCGGTCACGCCCAGCATTCCGGGCGTGGCGACCAATCGGCAGACGGGCTTGCCGCTGCTGCGTTCAATTGCCGCCCAACTGCGCCCATCCCAGCCATCGGCCAATAGCCATGTGCCCAGCTCCTCACGGGAGGTGAAAGGTGCCCTGCTCCACCAGCGCATGTTGTCAGGATCGGAAAAAGTCGGCCAGAACGCTTCGACATCGCCAGCCTCCAGCGGGCGCAGGGTCAGGCGCGCTGTTTCAAGAATCGGGGTATCTTTCAGGTGGCTAATCCTTTGCCAGATAGGCGACCAGTGCCTTGACCTTTTTCTGGCGCCACTGCGGCAGCGGCGCGACCAGCCAATAGGCACGCCTGCCTTCGTCCGGCCCTTCGAGTGCAGTCAAGCGGCCGCTTTCCAACGCTTCTTCGGCCAGCAGGTAGGGCAGGATTGCCTTGCCCATTCCCGCAACAGCAGAGCTGAGCGCCTGCCCCGCATTGCCGACGCTTACGCTGACCTCCGATCCTTCCGGCAGGGGCGCACCCGGCCAATCGATCCAGTAACCATGCGCATCGGAAGCATCAGGCGAAGCCACAACTACACGCCGAGCCGGGGCCAGCTCCACCCCTTCAAGATCGCCCGGTCCATCGACCAAACGGATCGCCAGATCGAGATTGGCTTCGGTGAAATCCGCATCCTCATCAGCCACAAACTGGAACCGGACGCCAGGATTCTCCTTGCCAAAGGCGGCCAACCGCGGGGCAAGCCACTGGGCGTAAAATTCGCGCGGGCAGGCAATTGCGTAATGGTCGCTCGCCTGCCCAGCCTGCATTGCCTGCACGCTTTCTTCGAACCGCAAGAATCCTTCGCGCAAAGGGTCGAGTCCGGCGCAGCCCTCATCCGTCAGTTCGAGGCCCTTGCTGGTCCGGCGGAACAAGACTGTGCCGAGGTGGTCTTCCAACGCGCGGATCTGCTGGCCAACCGCCGCCGGAGTCACCGCCAGCTCGTCCGCCGCGCGGGTGAAGCTGAGGTGCCGTGCCGCTGCGTCGAACACGCGCAGGGCATTAAGGGGAAGATGGGTGCGCTTCATAGTGAGCGCCATGTAGAGCCGACGCGGCCCCTCCGCAACATGACTTGTGAGAACGCAGCGCAGCGCTTGTCAGTTCATGCGTGCAAAACGGCCCAAAGCGGCGCGCAGACCGGCGGCAAGTTCAGGGTTGCTCAGGGTTCCACTCGCTTCGTCGAAATTGTCACCAAACAGCGGGACACTCAGGCTCGATAACACCTCAGCCCCGAAATGCGGGGCAGACGCCACCGCAGCGCGCAGCACATTACCCGCACCGCCTTTGCCCGGCGATGCAGACAACACGACCTTGGGCTTCCCGGCATAGACTTTGCCTTCCAGCCGGGAAGCCCAGTCGAAGATATTCTTGTAAGCCGCACTATAGTGGCCGTTATGCTCCGCAAAGGAAATCAGCAGGGCATCGGCCGCGGCAATTTTCGCCCTGAACTGGTGCGCCAGATCGGGCACACCGCCAGCATTTTCCCGGTCCAGGCTGTAGATCGGCATCTCAAAATCATTAAGGTCGAGAATCTCGCACACGGCACCGGGAAGCACTTCTGACCGGAGTACGTCCACCGCATGGCCGATCAACTTGCGATTGATTGACTGGCTTGAATTGCTGGCCGCAAACGCAAGGATCTTGATCAAGCGCCGATCAATCCGCTGTGGCTGGCGCAGCCAGCGGAAAGAAGGGAATTGCCACTTCCAGCGGTGAGCCATCCTTACGGGTGAAGGTGAAATGACCCTCCATCGAACCATGCGGCGTCGTCAGTGGGCAGCCGGAAACATAGTCATGCGTTTGACCCGGATTTAGTGTCGGGGTTTCACCGACAACCCCTTCGCCATCCACATGATTGACCATTCCGCGCGCATCAGTGATCCGCCAATGGCGGGTGCGCAGCTGCACAGTTTCGTCCGAATGGTTCTCCAGCCGGATATGATAAACCCAAAACCACTTGCCCGCATCAGGCTGGGATTGTTCGGGCAGGAAACTGACCGCCGCCCGCACGATAATCCCGTCGGTGATTGCAGCGTGCTGGAAGAACTCTTTCATGGTGGACGCAGGATAACGGCAATTGCCGCGCGCTCCAAGGGGCTGGTTCGCTTTCTTCACCATCGATCGCGTGTTTCCACCGCCTTTCATCGCCAGTTTTGATACAGCAGTCTGGGTCTGGCCTGTGGTGACATACGCCGGCGGAGGCTGTATCCAACAGCGGATTAGGTAACGACTCGTTTAGGGTCGTATTGCCCCATTTTGCCGGTTGTGTGTCCGCCGGCATCCCTGCAATTATTTGCCTATCGGGAGGCCTGACCATGAATCCGCTTTACTCCGCAACAACCGCCGCTGCTCTGCTTTCCGGGCTGGTAGGCGGGTTTACAGGTTATTGGACGGACAGCGCAGATACGCCGGACACCATTTCGCAAGCCACCTTGCGCGCGCTGGATCCGACCTTGGCAGGCCGCCGCGCCTGCCGCGGAATTGATGCCACGGGTGCGCAGCTTGACCAGCGCCTGAAGCTGGCGGGCAATCTGGCGGCCCTGCACGGTGTCGGCGCAGCGGGCATGGCGTTAATCCCGAATCTGGCCCAGTCGAGCATCCCTGCCACCGGCATTTCGGGCGACGCGCGGGCCTATTTCGATCAGGCCATGCTCCTGACATATGGGTTCAATCACCAGGGGGCGACACGCGCATTCCAGGAAGCACGGTTGCGCGCGCCTGACTGCGCCATGTGCCTGTGGGGCGTGGCGCTGGCGAGCGGGCCGAATATCAACGCGCCAATGTCGCCTGAACAGAACAGCGTCGCGCTCACTGCATTGGCCGCTGCTTCGCGACTGGCTGAAACAGCTTCTCCGCTTGAACGCGATCTGATCGCAGCGCAAACCGTCCGTTATTCGAACGACCCTGCGGCTGACCGGGCCTTGCTCGACGCGGCCTATGCCGATGCCATGTTCAGGATTGCGCGCCAAAATCCGGGGAATGACGACATTGCCATCCTTGCCGCAGAAGCGGCCATGAATACCACACCGTGGGATTATTGGAGCACGGACAAGAGCGCAGCCAAGCCGCGTATCGCGGAAGCCGTGGCAATGCTGGAAGCCGTGATGCAGCGCAATCCGCATCACCCGCAGGCCGCGCATCTCTACATCCATCTCATGGAAAATAGCGCCAATCCACACCGCGCCGAAGCGGCTGCGGACCGGATGGCCCAATTTGCGCCTGATGCCTTCGGTCATCTGGTCCACATGCCTTCGCACATCTATTACCGGATCGGGCGCTACAAGGATTCAATGGCCGCAAATATCCTGGCCGCACGGGCCGATGAAGATTATCTGACGAAATTCGGCGGCGATGGCATGTATCGCTTCGGCTATTATCCGCACAATGTGCATTTCCTTCTGACATCGGCGCAGATGGCAGGCGATATGTACACCACCCTGTCCGAAACCGAACGGCTGAAGTCGATCCTCAATGTCGATATCGCCCGGCAATTGCCGTGGGTTCAGGTGATCCACGCCGCGCCGGACTTTGCATTGGCGCAATATGCCAGCCCGCAAGCCATCATCGCGCTGACTAACGCAAACAGCGATCTTGCCTATGTCGAGGCTATGCGGCGTTATGCCCGCGCAGTTGGCTTTGCCATATCCCGCAACGACAAAAGCTTCGCAGCCGAACTCGCCGCGATGGATGCGCTGGCCGAAAATCCACAGTTCAAGTCCCAGTTCAAGGCGATGACCGATGGCGGTGTTCCGGCAATGGATCTGATCGCGCTAGCCCGGCATGTCGCGCAAGGACGCATGGCGCATGCCAAGGGCAAATTTACCCAGGCCGCCGCGCATTACCGTCAGGCGATCACGATCGAGCAGACCCTACCCTACACAGAACCGCCCTACTGGTATTACCCGGTCAGCCAATCGCTTGGCGCAAGCCTGTATCGCGCTGGGGACTTCAAGGGCGCGCGCGACGCGTTCCAGGCTGCGCTGTTCAAGGCACCCAATGATGGATGGGCGCTTTACGGACTGGCCCAGACCGAACGCAAGCTGGGCCACAAGCCAGAGGCCGCAGCTGCCGAAGCCGCGCTCGACAAATCATGGCTTGGCAAGCGCGAATGGCTGGATATGGACCGGCTGTAAAAACCGGGATCAGTGCGGGGCCAGGCCTGTTTCCAGCCCCAACCGGTCTTCCAGAGCAAAACGGTCGACAAGATCGGCACTGGCGGTATTCATCCCCACGATCCGCACATGCCGCCCATTCAAGCGCATCCGATCGACCACCTTATCGAGCGCGCCAATCGCGGAGATATCCCAGAAATGCGCCTTGCTGACATCGATCACCACATGGCTGGATGCGTCGTCATACTGGCTCTCCGGCCCGATTTCCCGCAATAGCCGGTCTACCGAGGCAAAGAATATTTGCCCGGTGACGGTATAGACCGCGCTGTGAGGGCGCCGGGTCCGCTCTACCCGGAACATCTGCCGGACCTTGTTCGCGAAGAAAATGCCGGACAGCAATACGCCGGTCAGCACACCCAATGCCAGATCATGCGTCAATACAACGACTGCCACGGTCGCCAGCATGACGATGGAGCTTGTCGGTGGATGCCGACGCAAATTGGCAATGGAGGACCAGCTGAAGGTCCCGATGCTGACCATGATCATCACCGCTACCAATGCGGGCATCGGCACCCGGCCCACCCAATCGCCCAGCACGGTCAGCAGTATCAGCAGGAACGCACCCGCGGCAAAGGTGGACAAACGTCCGCGCCCGCCACTGGCGACATTTATGACTGACTGGCCAATCATCGCGCAGCCGCCCATCCCGCCGAAAAAGGCGGCAACCACGTTGGCAATGCCCTGGCCGGCGCTCTCGCGCTGCTTGTTGCTTTCCGTATGGGTCAGATCGTCCACAATCTGCGCGGTCAGCAAGCTTTCCAGCAGGCCGACCGCTGCCATAGTCAGGGAATAGGGCAGAATGATTTGCACGGTTTCCCAAGTAAGCGGGACATTCGGGATGGCAAATGTCGGCAGCCCGTCCGGAAGTTGCCCCTCGCCCGCGACATGGTTCACCGGCACATGCCAGAAAATGGTAATCGCCGTCAGCAGCAGGATCGCAACCAACGGGCTCGGCACGATTTTGGTAACACGCGGCAACAGATAGATAATCGCCAAACCGCCCAGCACCATCGCATAGGTTTGCCAGCCCACCCCGATAAGCTGCGGCAATTGTGCCATAAAGATCAAAATGGCCAACGCATTGACGAAGCCGGTGATCACACTGCGCGATACAAATTGCATCAGCAGGTCAAGCCGCAGCAGCGCGGCAATGCCCTGTATGATGCCCATGAGGATAGTGGCGGCGAAGAGGTATTCGACCCCGTGTTCGCGCACCAGCGGCACCACCACCACCGCCACGGCAGCGGTCGCAGCGGAGATCATTCCCGGCCGGCCGCCAACCAGGGCAATCACCATCGCAATCGCGACCGAGGCATAGAGGCCCACGCTGGGGTCGACACCCGCGATAAGGGAGAAACCGATCGCTTCGGGGATCAGCGCCAATGCAACAACCATCCCGGCCAGGATGTCGCCACGGATATTGCCGAGCCAGTCGGTTTTGAAGGAAGGGCGCGCGGGAATACCCGGCTGAGTGGCGGAGGCCATAGAGTTACCTTGCGGATTGCCGCAGCGCAGCCGAAAACGCGCGCTACGTGAAGAGACAGCCCGCCGCGTAGCCCCATATGCTGCAATGCACAACCAGCGGGCGGATCAATCTGCCGGGTTGTTCTTTGCCAGAAACGCCAGCAATGCATCATACCATCGCTGTTCGTTTTCCGGCTTGGTGAAGGAATGCCCTTCGTCTTCTATCACAAGCAGATCGACCGGAACCTTTGCAGTCGCGGTCGCGGTGCGCATCTTCTTGAACTGACTGAAGGGCACGTTTGTGTCATCCGTGCCATGTCCTACAAGGATCGGGCGGGATAAGGTCCCCGCCTGCCGGTAGGGTGAAACACTATCGAGATCGAAACCTTCCTGGTCACCCTGAATGCGCGCGCGCCATTTCTTTCCTGCGCTGCGCGAGAAGTAGTTGCGGTCATACCTTAGCTGGCTGTCCCAATCGGTAACTCCCGCCCAACTGGCTGCGCAGCGATAACGTTCCGGATTACGCAACACCGCCCACAAGGCGGCATAACCGCCATAACTGCCGCCTACCACGCAAACCCGGTTTGCATCGGCAATCCCCTGCGCCACGGCCCAATCCGTTGCATCGTCGAGATCATCCTGCATTTTGCGGCCGATCTGGCCGATACCAAGATCGGCGAAACCCTTGCCATAGCCGCCAGAGCCTCGATAATTCGGCTGCAGCACGGCATAACCACGATTGGCCAGCAGTTGGACCTCGTCGTTGTAATCAAGCTTGTCACGAATACCGTATGGGCCGCCATGCGGGAGCAAGATCAGGGGCAGGTTTTTCGCCACCCGCCCACGCGGCAAGGTCAAATATGCCGAGATCTTTGTCCCGTCGCGCGCATCATATTGCACCGATTTGGGCTTCACCAGATCGATGAAGCGAATTTTCGGACGCATTTCAGCGAACTGAACCATCCGATTTTGGGCCGGAGTATAGACATAAAGTGCGCCTGGGTCGGCTTCACCGCCTGCCCAAATCAGCATACGCGAACCGTCGCGTGCGCGCGAGGTGATCCATGCCTCATCTTCCACCATTGATTTGTCGAGCATCGCCTGCAACTTCTTGTCAGCATCGCGGAACCAGACGATCCGGTCACGATCATCGGTGAAACTGGCGGCAAGCGGTTCGTCATCCTGCCCAAGCCACGCCTGCTCCACATCCCATTCCGGATTGGCATAGACCGTTTTTACCACTTCGCGCTTGGCGTAGTCGAACTGCTGCAGTTCGACCCGGCCATCCTTGCCTTCATCCAGGATATAGCCAAGATCCGATCCGCCGATGATCTTCATGACGTCCCACAGGCGGGTGGCCGGATCATCAGGTTTGAACTTGCCAACGGTTGCCCATTTATCGGCACCTGATTTGCGGTAGATTATGTTATATTTACCCATTGACCAGCCGGTGCCGATGCGGACCACCCCCTGATCATCGGCAATCCAGTTCCAGATACCCTCTCGCGATGAAACGACTCTGGTTTCCCTGGAATCGCCAGTCAGGTCAAAGCGATAAACAGAGGGGTAATCATAGATGGATGCCTGTATTGACAGCAGCAACCATGATCCGTCCGGCGCGATGTAAACAACATCATCCCCCGTCACCACAGGCGCCTTGCGCCCGACAAGTTGCAACGCGCCGTCGTTGATGTTCAGCGAATATAGCCGGGTGAAGCGCGCGTCCTCTCCCATAAACTGTGCGATTGCAGACAGGCCGAGGAGGACCCGGTCGTTCCCCGCCCACCTGAACCATTCAAGGGCGATTTTGTCCTTACCAGTGCCAAATTTGCGCACCGGTGCAAATGTCACGGCATCGATCACCAGGATCAACGTTTCTCCATCCACCTCGACCTGTGTGGCGATCCGGTTGCCATCGGGTGACAGGACCGAATTGCGCCAGTCGTTGCGCGAAGAAAAGTCCGATGTTGGGATTACCGGCGGGCGCGCCTCTGGTGCGGGGATAGCCGCCTCTTTCGCGCTGGCAGAAGCCGCGACCTGGGCGTTCGCGGATATCGGGCACAGGGCAAGGGCCGCCCACGCCGCAAAAAGCCCCGCTCGACTCATAATACCCCCTGCTACCGTACGGCGCGCAGGAGTAACCCTATGATAGATATTGGCAAGCCATTAAATCGCCGCAGCTTTGGCCGCGCCTTTAGCGATGGACTATAGCCCTGCAATTTTCAGCGCGCGGTCCATATCCTCGATCAGATCATCGACGTCTTCCAGCCCGACATTGATCCGCAACATCCCTTCGGCCACGCCCATTTCAGCACGGGCTTCTTCCCCCATGCTGGCATGGGTTGTGCTGGCAGGGTGGCACATCAGGCTGCGTGCATCGCCGATATTGTTGGAGATATCGATCAGTTCCAAAGCGTCGAGAATGGCATGGGCCTGAGCCCGCCCTCCATCCACGATGAAGCTGAAAATCGGGCCGCAGGCATCCATCTGGCGCATGGCAAGTTCATGCCGCGGGTGGCTGGGCAGACCCGGATGGAGCATCACGGGTACGCGGCCTTCCATGAACTGCCCCAGCTTGAGCGCGTTCTCGCTTTGCTGGTGCGCGCGAAGGGACAGGGTTTCCAGGCCTTTCAGCACCACCCACGCGTTAAAGGGCGAGATATTCGGCCCCGTGTTACGCTGGAATGGCAACAGCATTTCGTTGACCCATTGCTCAGTCCCGCAGACGGCACCGGCAAGCACGCGGCCCTGCCCGTCCATCAACTTGGTCGCGGAATAGGCAACGACATCGGCACCAAATTCGAGCGGCCGCTGCAGCACTGGTGAACAAAACGCATTATCGACCACACTGGTAATACCGTTTGCCCTGGCAATGCCGCAAACATGGGCAATATCGACAATGTCGAGGGTGGGATTGGCCGGACTCTCGAAGAAGAACACCTTTGTGTTCGGCCGGATTGCCGCTTCCCACGCGTCATCATCAGCGCTGTCAATCACGCTGGTTTCAATCCCGAAGCGCGGCAGGAGATGATCCACCAACCAGCGGCATGAACCGAATGCAGCGCGCGCGGCCACCACATGATCGCCTGCCGACAATTGGCACAACAAGGCCGCAGTCATCGCCGCCATCCCGCTTGCCTGAGCGCGGCAGGCCTCTGCCCCTTCCATCAAGGCAATGCGTTCTTCCAGCATGGCCACGGTCGGGTTCTGCAGGCGGGAATAGGTCATCCCTTCCGCTTCGCCGGCAAAACGTGCGGCAACAGTGGCCGCATCATCGTAAGTATAACCGCTGGTCAGAAACAGCGCTTCGCTGGTTTCGCCATGTTCGCTGCGCCAGGTGCCGCCGCGCACCGCCTGGGTGGCAGGGCGCCATTTGCCGGTCACGGCCCGGTCCATTCCGCTGGTCTTTTTCATGATTGGGTCTTTTGCATAGTGGCCGCTGCTTAGTCGGCACAAAAGGCGCGGGCAAGCGCGAGATCGGCAATATCGCTGCACCCTATCGCATCAAGCATCTGCGCCCCTTCGATCAGGGTCAGCATGAAACGTGCGGTTGCGGCGGGATCTGCATCGCCGACCGGTGCGTGGCTTTCCACAAAAGCCAGCATCTTGGCCATCACCCGGCCCGCGCTTTCACGATAGGAAGCATTGCCCCGCGCCGCGCCGGAAACGATGTCCCACCACAGCGCCGCATAAGGCTGAAACGCTGGCCCGCGCGTGTGCCGGGAAAGCTGGTCCAGATACTCAGCCCGGCTAAGCTGGCGCCCGTCAGGCAGCACGTTATCAAGCGTTCCGATATAGGCTTCTGCCAGAAAATCGAGCAGCGCGGCGATGACCCCTTCCTTGTTGCCGAAATGATAAATCAGCATCCGGTCACTGGTCCCTGCCGCCTTTGCCAGCGGGCGGAGACTGGCGTTTGCCAGACCATTCAGCATCACATGCGCAGCCATGGCCGTCAGCATGGATTGGCGATCGAGTGCAGCTTTGCTCATTTAGGGGCTTGTAGCGGGCGCTACATAATGGCACAAGTGTAGCAGTTGCTACATAAGGGCACTGGCCTGAGAGGAGACTACGAATGCTTCCCACCGAAATTCTGTTTCTTGCAGGCGGCATCGCCGCAGTCTTGATGGTGATCTATTTCGCATTTGCGCGAAATGTGAGCGATTCGCCTGTACTCCCGGCTATGCTTGGCGGGGGTTTTCTCGGCTTCACCGCGGTAACGATCTGGGCGGAAGGGCCGATAGGTTTCATCGTCAATCATTCCGCAAATCTGTGGGGCGTGCAGGTGTGGTACGATTTGATATTCTCGCTCGGCATTGCGGTGTTCCTGATCCTGCCCCGCGCCCGCGCAGTCGGTATGCGCCCGATGCCGTGGGTGCTGATTATCGGCCTCACCGCGTCCATTGGTCTGCTGCCGATGGTTGCGCGGTTGCTGTGGCTGGAACGCCGGGCGGCACAAACCGGCTGAATCCCCTGCTTTCCGGGGCTTTCGGGCGCGTTCCTGCTTGTCGGCGGTCGCGCGGCTGCCTATTGGCACAGTGCAATGCGCCAACCACAGATTCAACCGCGTGATCCGCTTGGCTGGACTGTCCTGCTGGCGCTGGGCTTTGCGGCCTTGTGCTGGATCCGCCTGTCCATCCCTTCTGCGCCCTATTTCGATGAAATCCACTATCTCCCCGCAGCGCGCGCGCTGCTGGAGGAAACGCAGTGGCTCAACCGCGAACACCCACTGGTCGGCAAGGAATTCATTGGCGCGGGCATTGCACTTTTCGGCGATAATCCGCTCGGTTGGCGCTTCTTCTCGCTGATCGCCGGGGCGACAGCTTTATTTTCCTTGTGCCGCGCGGTGTGGTTTACCAACCAATCGCGATTTGCCAGCCTGACAGCGGGCATCCTGATAGCCACAAATTTCCTGCTATTTGTCCATTCGCGGATCGCGATGCTGGACATTTACATGGTCTGCTTCTTTTCCGTGGCGTTGTGGCAATTGGCCGGTGCCATGCGCCAACCTGAAACCGGGCGGCTGAGACTGGCCATCGCCGGCGTGGCTTTGGGTCTGGCCATGGGGGCAAAGTGGAATGCGGTCCCGCTGGCAATGCTACCCGGTCTTGGTTTTCTGGTCATGCGTGCGATGGCCGGACGGCGGCGTTTGCTTCTCAGCCGCCGGGGAATTCCGGTGCCGGGAATGACTTTACTGGAAGCCGCGCTATGGCTGGGCGCGGTACCGCTCCTGACGTACTGGCTGACATTTCTGCCCACATTCTTTCTGGCTACAGACCCTGCCCAGCTGGGCGGGTTTGTCGCCCTGCACCAGAAGATTTACGCCTTGCAGGGGAGTGTGGTCAAACCCCATCCCTACCAGAGCATCTGGCCCCAATGGGTCCTCAATCTGCGGGCGATCTGGTATCTTTACGAACAGGCTGACGGGGCACAGCGCGGCATCCTGCTGATCGGCAATCCCCTGACCATGCTGTTGGGATTGCCAGCGATGCTGTGGTGCGGATGGGTGGGCCTGTTCCGCAAACGGTGGGACGCGCTGGCTGTGTTTGTATTTTACGCAGCCAGTCTGGGCTTCTGGATCATCGCGACAAAGCCGATCCAGTTTTATTACCATTACTTCCTGCCCAGCTGCTTTCTGATGGCAGGGCTGGCACTGGCACTGGACGAACTCTGGCGTCACGGCAAACGCTGGCTGCCTCTGGCCGTTGTGATCGGCAGCTTGGCCATGTTCGCCTGGTTTTATCCGATCATCAGTGCCGCGCCGCTTGCCGGGCCGGACAGCTATAATCAATGGATGTGGCTAAAAGGCTGGCGCTAGCGAAAGCGGCCCCAGACAAATTTGCTCGACAGGGCATAATTCCACACCGAACCGATTACTATGCCCGCCAGCGCGGCCAGCACCCAATGTACGCCGCGTCCCTGCAGCAGGGTAGCCACAGCGACGTTGGCCAACGCACCGACCGAACAGGTACCGCAGAAACGAAGCCACCCGCCCATCAGAGCACCCATGCCGCGCAGCCGCTGGTCACGATAGGTCAGCCAGTTGTTAAGCCAGAAGTTGAATGTCATCGCCGCAAAGGTTGCGATGGCCGTGGCCAGTGCGAACCCTTCACCGGCCACCACGAACAGCAGGCTGAGGACAAGCATATGCGCAGCCACGCCCAGCGCACCGACCGTGCCGAACAGGGCAAAGCGTGTCGGCACCATCTGGCCAAAACTGCGTTCGTAGAGCCCAACCAGAAATTCGAATGCCACCGCCCGGTCCAGCTTGCTTTCACCCGCACGGCGCGTGGCAAATTGCAGCGGAAACTCACGCACAATCAGCGGCGGGTTCGAAGTGGCAAGAATATCGAGCAATATCTTGAAACCGATGCCCGAAAGGCGCGGCGCCAGCGCACGGACCGTGGTGGTCCGGGTGAGGAAATATCCGCTCATCGGATCGCTTAAAGTCACCCCGGTAAGCCGCCGTGCCAGACGATTGGCCAGGTTCGAGCCCTGCTCGCGGCGGGCATTGGCAAGCCCAGCGGCACTGCCACCTTCGACAAAGCGCGAGGCGACCGCAATATCGCATTCACCCGATTCGACGGCGTCGAGCATCGCCTTGAGCAGAACCGGATCGTGTTGGTGATCGGCATCCATCACCGCTGCAAATGGCGCGGCAGTCGCGCAGAATCCCTCAATCGCGGCAGAGGCAAGCCCGCGCCTTCCGATCCGGTGGATGATGCGGATCCGGCTGTCTGCCAGTGCCAGATCGCGGGCGGCATCAGCGGTACCATCGGCACTGTCATCATCGACAAAAATCGCTTCCCAGCCGTCCGGGCCGAGCGCCGCTTCGAGCCGCGCCACCAGCGGAGCCAGATTCTCACGCTCGTCAAGCGTAGGCAGAATGATCGCAAGTTTCAGGGTCATGGGATTATAGCCGTTCAAGCACAGCATCGCCGATGGCGGCTGTTCCAAAAGTACCGCCAAGATCACTGCCGTGAACACCGGCGGCAAGCGCGCTGGCAACCGCTGCCTCTATCCGGACGGCTTCCGCTTCACGGCTGAAACTGTGGCGCAGCATCATGGCAGCACTGAGAATTGCCGCCATCGGATTGGCTCTGCCCTGCCCGGCAATATCGGGCGCACTGCCGTGGATCGGTTCGTAGAGCCCGAACGTTCCGAATTGCGTCTGGCGATTACCAAGCGATGCGCTGGCAAGCAGGCCGATCGAACCAACGCACATGCTGGCCTGATCGGACAGAATATCGCCGAACAGATTGCCGGTCACGATAACGTCAAACTGGCCGGGCGCGCGCACCAGCTGCATCGCGGCATTGTCGACATAGAGATGGTCCAGCGTCACATCAGGATATTCTGCGGCAACTTCACTCACCACATCGCGCCACAACTGGCTGGTTTCCAGAACATTGGCCTTGTCCACGCTGGTCAGCCGCTGCCTGCGGGACTGCGCCGCGCGGAACCCGGCATGGGCAATGCGGCGAACCTCATCTTCGGCATAGGACATCATATCCCACCCTTCGCGCCGCCCGTCAGCCGTGGTGCGCATTCCCTTTTCGCCGAAATAGACATCGCCATTAAGCTCGCGGACGATCAGCAAATCGATCTGGCGCGCAATCTCGGGGCGCAGTGCCGACATGCCTTCAAGGCCCGCAAAGGTGGTCGCAGGGCGCAAATTTGCAAACAGACCAAGTTCCGCGCGCAGGCCCAATACGGCCTGTTCCGGGCGCAGGTGCCGCTCCAGATGGTCGCAGGCAGGATCACCCACCGCTCCGAACAACGCCGCATCGCAGGATTTCACCATTTCCAGTGTTTCAACCGGAAGCGGATGGCGCTGCGTCTTGTAGGCCGCAGCGCCAACATCGCCCTCCACCAGGGTTAGTCCAGGCAAATCGAGCGTTTGGATCACGCGCACAGCTTCGCGCGTTACTTCCGGCCCGATCCCGTCGCCTGCTAATATCGCGATTCTCATGCAGCTATCCCTGGTCATTCATCCGCGCCAGCCGGTTTCCCAGCAAGGCGCGCGCCGCCATAACATCGCCTTTGCGGTCGGCAAGCAGGTAGTGATGGATCGGCTCTGCCAAGGCCTCGAATGCAGCAAGGGTCGCCGCAAAATCACCAGCCGCCGGTCGCGGCCCGCCGCCATAACCAAGTTCGCGCAAAAGCAGTATTTCGTAGGCGACCAGCGCCTCTGCCCACCCCCGCGCAGAAGGCGCCTGGCATATGGCATCGAGCAATGCGGACAAGGCCAGATAGAGGCCCGGATAGGAATTCCTCTCCGGCAAAACCGTGGCACTGAGCGCGCATACCCATGAAATCGCCGCCGCCGGCAGGGGTTCAGAAAGCCATGGCCCACGGCTCTGCACAAGTTCCAAAGTTGCAAAGGGCAATTGGCTGTCGGATTTTGAACGCAGATCAACCGCAACCCGATTGCCGGGGATCACGACGGGGCGCAAATTTCGTCCCCGTCCGCCCGCGACATATCCCGCGACCAGACCTTCCTGTTCGGTCAGCATACGGACAATTACCGCGGTTTCGCCATGCGGTCTGGCGGACAGTAGGATGGCGGGAGCGCGGAGCTGCATCGGACTGGTCTAGGATGAGTTACGCAAAGGCGCAAAGGGACTTGAAAACGCCAAACCTTCTGGCGCCACGCGGCAAGAAAGTGTTACTTCAATTTCGCTTCGATTGCAGCGAGTCTTTCTGCCAATTTCTCGTTTTCTTCTCGTGCCTTGGCGGCCATATCTTTCACTGCATCGAATTCTTCGCGGCTGACGAATTCGAGACCGCCCATGGCTTCCTTCAAGCGCTCGCGAGCGCTTTCGCGGGCTTCACGGGTCATTCCCGCAAACGTGCCTGCGGCGCTGTTGGCGAGTTTGACGAAGTCGGCGATCAAGGGGTTCTGGCTTTGCATGGTGGCTATGTGGCGCGCGCACCCGGCTTCGGCAAGATCAAATCTCGAATCGCTGGGACGAACTTGCACCGTTTGCACCGTCAGATTCCCCGTTCAACAGCAGGAATTCGTAATTGAGCGCCGTCGCGAAGAGTACCCAGGCAAGATACGGAACCAGTAGCACCGCTGCCAGCTTGCGAACCCGCCAGAATGCGATGATCGTCACCAATACCATCACATCCAGCGCCGCAAGGAGGTATAAGGCGAAACTTATCTGATGAGCGCCGAAGAACAGCGGAGTCCAGGCCAGATTAAGGATCACCTGCACGAGAAATACCGTGATCGCAACGGCGCGCCCCCGGGCACCCCACGCCGAACAGATCATTGCCAAGGCAATGCCCATCATCAGATAAAGGATGCTCCAGACAATCCCGAAAGCGGCTGGCGGGGGATAGATGTCCGGTTTTACCAAGGCATCGAACCATGGATTGCCAGGCCCGGAACCTGCCAAACGGCCAGATAGGAAGCCGGCCAGCATTACCGAGGGCACTGTCAGAAGCGACCAGCGGAAAAAACTGGCACGAAGTTGACCGCGGGAAGCAATTACATTCATTCGACGTCCTCAGGCGCTGAACCCATGATGATTCGCATTGCCATGATAGTGGCCTTGCAGTCGGTGGCGCGCAACAGAGGCCTTGCGCCTGTCCCGCATTGACCCCTTTCGCAGTGACATATTAAATGCCCCGCAAGGCCGAAATGAGAAATTCGACGTTTCCTTCCGGTCCGGTAATCGGGCTTTCGACTATCCCTTCCACAGTCCAGCCGATTTCGGACAGCCAGCCGCTGACTTCGCTGCACACCCGTTCGTGCAAGACAGAATCGCGAACCACTCCGCCCTTGCCGACTTCTTCCCGGCCAACTTCGAATTGCGGTTTGATCAACGCAACCAACCGGGATTCAGGCGCACAAATCTTCAGCGGCACTTCCAACACTTTATGCAGCGCAATGAAGGAGGCATCGCACACCACCCAATTGCAGGAGCGATTGATTTGCTGCGTTGTAAGTATCCGGGCGCTCGTCTGTTCCAGCACCGTCACACGGGGGTCTTGCCGTAATTTCCAGGCAAGCTGGTTCGTGCCGCTATCGACCGCAAAAACATGGCTGGCGCCCCGCGTCAGCAGCACATCGGTAAAACCACCGGTCGAACTGCCAATGTCCATCGCCACCGCGCCTGCCGGATCCAGTCCAAAATGGTCAAGCGCATGGGCAAGCTTGATCCCCCCGCGGCTGACCCAGGGATGGTCCCGCCCGCGCACTTCCAGTGGCGCATCTTCTGCCAGTTGTTGCCCGGGTTTGGCCAGTTTGGTTTCCCCGCTAAACACCAAACCAGCCATCACCAGTGCCTGCGCCCGCGTTCGGCTTTCGGCCAATCCGCGATCCGCCAACATTTGGTCGAGACGTCGTTTCTTTCCCATAGACAACCGATTTCCTTTGGACCTCGCTGGCGTTAGCGCGCATTGTACCGAAGAGAAACCAGCAAGCTGCAGGACCCGACTTTGACCATTACCCGCCCGTTCATCATCATCGCCTGCCTTTCGGTTGCGGCCTGCGTGCCGCAGCCGCCCGAACCGACCCCTCCGCCGATCATGCGCCCGGCACCCACGCCCACACCAGACCCGGAGCCCATAGTTTCTCCGACCTCGCACTGGGCAGACAACCCCGCCACCCCTGGTGATTGGACTTACAGTGCCACCAGCGGCGGATCGCAGGCCCTATTCGGCAGCGCACCATCGGGCACACGCCTGATCTTGCAATGCAACCGTGCGGCAAGTCTGGTGTTGATCGTGCGTCCGGCCGATTCCACCGCGCCGGTACCAATGCGAATTCTCACCGAAACACAGGATCGGCTGCTGACAGCCACGCCCGATCAGGGCGGCACCCCCGCTCTCGTCGCTGGTCTTCCTGCACGTGACCCGCTGCTGGACGCCATGGCGATCAGCAAGGGGCGCTTCGCCATTGAAACCGCAGGCCTGCCAACGCTCTACGTGCCAAGCTGGCCCGAAGTAACGCGGGTAGTTGAAGACTGCCGATAAGAAGAACTGTCGAGGTCGATACCACTCGCCACGAAGCAACGCATTCTGACGTGGAAAAAGATAATTACAAGACTTGTGTTGCGCGCCCGAATGACTCACATTGCAATCAAGATCAGCGGCGAACGCGGTCTTGGGCTCCGGTGAAACGGAGGCTCTGGCTACATAGCGCGAAAGGAGGTGATCCGATGTCTCATGGTTCAGCAGGGAGGTCGGTAAGTTTCCGCACGGAGCATTATCGCCGGTAACAGGGCGATAGAGGCATTCGTGGGCGGCACTTCTGGCCGCTGACCATGCGAAGGGCGGTACCCGGCTTAGCCGGGACCGCCCTTCTCATTTTAGCCTCCGGAGCAGGCAACCTGCATGATCGAAGCCGCCCTTCTCATTTCCTGTTAGTGGTGATAAGCGCGCGCAGCACGGTACGGTACTACTTTTCATTTATTATAAATGATGAAGCTATATCTTGCCTAATATTACAATTTCACCTAGGCGCACAGCAAGTTTAGAGGATTTTCGACAATGGCGGACGCACCGGCATTCACCTTTGCCCATATGGCCCACCCGGCGCCAACCGCGGCAAGCGCACGCGAAGCCGCAATCGCGGACCCCGGCTTTGGCAAGGTGTTCTCCGACCACATGGTCTCGATCGATTATGATCTGGCGAAGGATGGCTGGCATAGCCCCCGCGTTGGCCCGCGCGAGCCAATCTGCCTCGATCCGGCGGCATCAGTGCTGCATTATTCGCAGGAAATCTTCGAAGGAATGAAGGCCTATAAACAGGCTGACGGCAGTCTGGCGCTTTTCCGCCCACAGGCCAATGCCGCACGCCTGAATGCCAGCGCCACCCGAATGGCAATGCCGCATTTGCCGGAAGATCTGTTCGTCGAGGCGGTCCGCCAACTGGTCCAGATCGACCGTGACTGGTTTCCAGCCGTTGATGGCGGTTCGCTTTATCTGCGCCCCTTCATGTTCGCGACCGAGGCATTTCTGGGCGTGCGACCGGCTACACAATATAAATTTCTCGTCATTGCCAGCCCAGCCGGTAACTATTTCAAATCCGGCGCACCCGCCGTGTCGATCTGGATCAGCGAATATTCACGCGCTGCACCGGGCGGCACGGGCGCAGCCAAGACCGGCGGCAACTACGCCGCCAGTCTGGTGCCCACCGCCGATGCCTTCGCGCGCGGGCACGACCAGGTGCTGTTCCTCGATGCGGTGGAGCATAAATGGGTGGAAGAACTTGGCGGCATGAATTTGTTCTTCGTATTTGACGATGGCAGCATGGTCACCCCGCCGCTGTCCGGCACGATTCTGCCCGGCATTACGCGTGACAGCCTGCTACAACTTGCGCGCGAGGAAGGGCTGACCGTGCGGGAGGAACCCTACAGCATCGACCAATGGCGCAGCGATGCGGCAAGCGGTCGATTGGTTGAAGTCATGGCCTGCGGAACCGCAGCAGTGGTGACCGCCGTTGGCCATGTCGCTGGACCAGAAGGAAGTTTCACCATTGGTTCGGGCGGCCCTGGCCAACTGACGATGAAGCTGCGCGCGCAGCTTGTCGGCATCCAACGCGGCGCGATTCCCGATACCCATGGCTGGGTGGTGAAGATTTGACGGCAGTCTAATCGATCGCTGGAACAAGCCTCTGTACCGGAACAGATTTACGGGGGAACGGTACAACGGTCATGAACACAATGGCGATGGCAAAAGCGGCGCAAAGGACCAGCATCATGGTGCGAATTCCCCCGAAACCGTCGGACATGCCGAGCAATCCCGCCCCGATGGTGATCCCGAAATTCGAGATTGCCATGTAAATGGTGAATTGCGTTGCCGCGACCTTGAGATCGCATAACCGCATTGAAATGGGCAACAACACGATAACCAGCAATGTATTGAGCGCTAGCCAGGCATAGACGATCGTTGAAAAGACCAACGGATCTGACCAGCTCGGAACCGACAACCACATGGCTGCGCACAGCAGGAAATACAGCGCCAGCACCGCGATGCCGGACCGTTTTGCACCATATCTATCGCCCAGCCAGCCGCCAATTGTCAGCCCAATAATCCCGGCCACCAGACTGGCCGTGCCGACCAGTGAAGTTACGCCTTGCTCATCCCACCCCACATTGCTCGTTCCAATCAGCGGCGTTGCCCCCGTCATGATGCCATATTGGAGCCCGTTGGTAAGCAATATCGGCACCCAGAGCAGACTGATCGGGTGGAATAACGACGAAAAAGTCGCCTTGAGAATTGGCAGCCATCCTTCCGTCTGGATTGCAAGATTTCTGGGATGGGCAGTGCCCTGGCTCCACGGCAAGCGCCGCTCACCTTCACGTTCGCGCAGGCAAACAACATAAATTGTCGCCGCGCCGATCAAAGCCGCAGTCAGCAGATAGGCTGCCGATGCGCCGTACAGCGCGATGACAGAACCTGTAAGTGCCGTAGAGGTTGCAATTCCGATGGCCTGCCCGCCAAACATCATGCCGCTGGCTCGCGCGCGCTCATCTTCTTCCATGATGTCCACCGCCAAACCATCAACCGCAACATCCTGAAAAGTTGTGGCCGCATTCACAATGAAGCCCGCAGCGGCAAGCAGGACTATATCTGTTACGTCCGGTTGCACGATTGCGCAGCATATCAGCGCGACAACCATCAGCATCTGCGCGCCAATCAGCCAGATGCGTCGGCGGCCCATAGCCAGGAAGGTGTAGCGATCCATCAGGAAGCCGTTCACCAGTTTCAAGGTCCACGGCAGTGCAACAAAGCCCAGTACATACCCGACATCACCGGCGTCCGCACCATTGGCCGCCATCCATGCGGGGATGGCAAACCAGAACAGCCCGATCGGAATGCCCTGACAAACATAAAGCAGGAAAACTGTGAATAGCCGCAGATTGCGATTTTCGGTGAGAGTCCAGCGTGTGTCTGCAGTGGCTTCGGTCATCCCAATCCCCCAGCGCCGCGCTGCTTGGCAGACAGCGGCGAGTGATGACCCGAGTGATGCCTAACCTAACTCCGCTAAATGTCCAAATCCTCAAATCCGGCTGGCGCGCATGGCCAGATTGGTCAGCCACGGTGCCAGCCCGGCCAGTCTCACCAATTGAGAATTAAAGCGCGGGCTTTCGGCCGTCTCCCAGATAAGTTTTGCCACGCTAACCGGTCGCCATGCGGCGCGGGCCATGGCGCGCTGGTATTTGCCCGCTCCATCTGCTCCGCCAACGAGCCAGTAACGCGCTGCCAAGGCACCGCTGGTCAATGCGATCGACATCCCTTCCCCGGCAAGCGAGGGGATCACGGCGGCTTGATCACCCAGCCGGAAAAGGCCTGGCATGGTTTCGCGGGCGATCCAGCCATAGGGGACTGCGCCGATACTATCGACCGTCAGGCCCGGTGCAGCATAGGCCATTCGCTGGCCAAATTTTGGATGTTCATCCGCCATTCGATCCAGCAGCGCGCGCGGGTTGCCGCCTGCTTCGGCCAATTGCGACTTGCGCAGAGCAAGGCAGATATTGGCGCTGCCATCTTCCTGAACCACAATCCCGGCATACCCCTTTGGGAACAAATGCAGTTCGATTGTCCCATCAAGCAATTGCGTCAGACCCGGTTGTGCCGGAATGCGAATTCGCAGCCCCAAGGCGGGATCATCCGATTGCCGGGGGCGCGGCTGCCCGCGTACATCGTGTTTTCCGGCAGCGAGAAAGATGCTTTTCGAACGCCATTCCTGCCGTTCGCCTTCGGCCTTACCGGGCGCAAGACTGCGGATTCGGTCAATCTCCAGTTGCGCCCCACTGGCCGCCGCCAAGGCGCGCATCGCGGTATCCAGGGCATAGCGCGACAGGCCGAAACCGGTTTCCGGCAGCCTTGCATGCGCTTCCACGCCGCCTGCATAAAGCGCCAATTGGTTGACGCGGTGTGCACCAATAGTGCCAAGATCCAGGCCAATCTCCTGCAGCTGCGCGGCACTTCGCCAACTCAGGAACCCGCCGCAAAGTGCATCACCCACTACAGCATCGCGGTCTATTAAGGTGGGGGACGCACCAGCACGCGCCAACTGGATGGCCGCCATGCAACCGGCAGGACCGGCTCCCAGTATAAGCGGCGCGGATCCGGTCATCGAATGCTTTCGACGCAGAGCCGAAAGGGAAAGGTGCGAAACACGCGGGCGTGCCCAACTTCGGCATCGGCCAACAATGGCGCCCACTCACTGGGCCGATAGCTGCGCGCGATCGAAAGGTGCCCGTCGTGCCGGACGATGGGATGCCAACCCATCAGACCGGCAAGCAGCGGCCAGCCAAAATAAGCGAAACCATGGCGGTGCAAATCGTTGACCAGCCAGCCGGCCGCCGCTTCGCGTTCCATGAAGCGCAAGAAGGCAATCAATTGTTCGCGGGTCATGTGATGCGCGACCAGGCTGGAAATGATGCAGTCCCACCCTTCCCCGCGCCGATCGGCAAAATCACCGGCGAGATAGCTTATCGGCATATCCGGCGGGGTTGCCTCAAATGCGGCTGCAACGCTTTTGGGGTTCAGATCGACCCCGACCAGTTCCGCCTCTATCCCCCGGCGGGCGGCCCAGCGCGCTATGCGCCGCAACATATCGCCATCGCCGAAACCAACATCCAGCAAACGAAAGCGTTTGCGCTTACCCACTGCCCGCTGCAGGAACGCCAGCGTCGGCCGACCGGCCATGGTAATGGCGTTGACCCTGGCCAGATCGTGCAGGACCCGAGTGTAAATCGCCGGACTGAGCGATGGATCGTCCATCAACTCATCTTCCAGGCTGCGCTGTTCAAGCATCGACCCAGCCAAAATGCAGGCCTTCCATCGCCAGACCAGGACCAAAGGCCAGCGCCACACCACGGGCAGGCCGCTGCGGCATTATACGTTCGAGCACGAACATCAGGGTTGAAGACGACATGTTCCCGCAACTCCGCAAGACCTCGCGGGAATCCGCCAGGGATCCTTCCGCCAGAGCAAGCCCATGTTCAACCGCATCCAGAATCGAACGTCCCCCCGCATGGATCGCCCAAGCCTCAATCTGTTCCACCGGCACTCCGCCCGTTATCCGCTCGCGCACTGTATTTTGCGCAATGGCCGCGGTGATCCGCCCCGGAACCTCGCCCGACAGGCGCATCTTGAAGCCGGTATCGACGATATCCCAGGTAATCAGATCACCGCTATCCTCCAGCGCGGCTGAAATGCCGGCGCCAAGCCCTAGGCCTTCTCCCGATGCGGTGACGATGGCTGCGGCAGCGCCATCACCAAACTGGGCGCCAGCCAGCAAAGGTTCGATATCAAAGGTCTGCTGATGATGAAGCGTGCTCAGCTCAACCGTAACCACCAGAACCCGAGCCGCCGGCTCCGATCGCACAATATGCCGCGCAGTGCGCAGCGCAGTGATCGCCGCATAACAGCCCATGAAACCGATCAGAACCCGCTCGACATTTTCCGCAAGACCCAGCCGCTTCGCAATAATCTGGTCGATGCCCGGAGCCACGAAACCTGTACAACTGGCGACCACCACATGGGTAATGCGCCCCAGTTCCGGCAATTTTTCAATTGCTTTGATGGCCAGTTCGGGCGCTGCATCCGCATAAATCTGCATACGCCGGGCCGTACTGGGGGCATCTGGCCCGCCGTAAAATCCCTTGCCTTCATCAAGACGCGCGTCATCCGGCGCCAGCACAGACCAGCGATGCTCTATCCCCGATCGGGCAGCCATTCGTTCATAAAGCTTCGCCGCGCGCGTCCCCTCCAACTGGGAAAGCGCCCAGCGGCGATAATCCGGCTCAAAATCAAGATCGGGGAGTGCAGTCGCAAGTGCAGCTATGCGGGCCATGAATGCTTTCTGGTGATGGGTTTTGTCTTACAACCGACCGTAGGCCCATTGTATCCCGAACGCATGATTTTTCGGGGCGGTGGTTTTACCGGCACCAGCAAGATTGCATTCAGGCAATCAGCGACCGCGAACGGAAGAGTCGATCCCTTCACATTTGACCAACCCTTCCTTGAGCGCGTCAATCAGCCAACTCGTCGCAGGACCGGGCCTTGTATCGCGGCGCCACAAGGCGCTGAGTGTATAATTGCCGCCAGGCTTTTCGGGCAAATCAAGTTCGACCAGCAGCCCACTGGCCAGCTCCGCCCGGACCAGATGGCGCGGCATATTACCCCAGCCAATCCCTTCGCGCAGCAGCGAATGCTTCGCGCCCAGATCAGCCAATCGCCAGCTTTGCGGGCTTAGCACGGAAAACTCGCGCCCTTGGGTTAGCGGCGAGCGGTCGGACAGAACCAGCTGCAAATGCTTGCGGCTTTCGCCAGGCATTATTCCAGGCTGCGACAAGGGATGGTCCGGAGATGCCACGGCCACCAGTTCGACCTGACCGATCGTCTGGCGTTCAAGATCCGTAAGGTCACCGATTACTGGCCCGCCCACTGCCAGCTGCGCATCGCCATCCAGCAGGCATGCGGCAACGGCTCCCAACGCTTCAATATTCAGACGTAGCTCCACAGTGGGGAACCGCACTCTAAAAGCACGCAACACCTGCGCGGTCACTTCGCCAGGCATCATCACATCAAGTACCAGCGAAACACGGCTTTCCAGGCCGGAATGGATACTGCGCGTCTTGGCGATGAGTGCATCGACTTCATCGATAATCGCGCGCGCTTCGGCCATCAGCCCGCGGCCCGCGGCCGTAAGTTCGGGTTTGCGTGACCCTTCCCGCGCATAAAGCGATACGCCGAGTTGCGCTTCCATCTGGGCAATGCCGTAACTCACTGCCGAAACGGCCCGCCCCATCTGGCGGGCGGCCCCGCCAAAACTGCCCATCTCATCTACCGCCAGGAAGATGCGCAACTGGTCAAGCGTGGGCTCACCAATTCTCATTGTTCTGAATATCTGAACATTATGCTTCGATTTATCGCAGTTTTCTGATCAATGAGCAAATCCTATCTCGCTCCCAGACAAGCGATAACCAAGGATTTCCCCGATGATTGAATTGCGCCCCTTCAACACTCTCGGATCAGCCAATCATGGCTGGCTCGATGCCCATCATCATTTTTCCTTCGCCAATTATCACGATCCGGCACGGGTAAATTGGGGCGCGCTGCGCGTCTGGAACGATGACACCATCGCACCGCAAACCGGCTTCCCGACCCATCCGCATAGCGACATGGAAATCATTACCTATGTCCGCAGCGGTGCGATCACCCATCGTGACAGCATGAACAATGTTGGCCGCACGGAAGCGGGCGATGTGCAGGTGATGAGCGCCGGTAACGGGGTGCAACATTCGGAGTATAATCTGGAAACCGAAGACACCACCCTGTTCCAGATCTGGATCATTCCCGACCGGCGCGGCGGCAACCCGACATGGGATGCGCGCAAATTCCCGAAAGACAGCCGCGAAGGCCAATTCGTGACGCTCGCCAGCGGAATTGCCAATGACGACCACGCCCTGCCCATTCGCGCCAACGCGCGGGTGCTGGGCGCTACAGTCAAGGCTGGTGAGAGCGTGACCTACGACACATCCGCCGACCGCCATCTCTATCTGGTGCCTGCCACGGGCCGGATTCAGGTGGAAAATATCGAAGCCAGCGCCCGCGATGGTGTCGCCATCACCCAGCTGGAACGCATCACCGTCACCGCCATCGAAGATGCCGAACTCGTGCTGGTCGATGCAGCCTGAACCAAGGAGTAACCCATATGTCCAAGATCCTTCATATTACCGCCAGCATCCGCAACGATGAATCCGTTTCGCGAGGCCTGAGTGCCCGTCTGGTCAACCGCCTTGCACGGAACGGGGGCGCTGAAATCATCCACCGTGACCTCAGTGCCAATACCCTGCCCTATATCGACGCCCAACTCTTTGCTGCCAATGGCACGCCGAGTGATGAGCGCACTTCCGTGCAACAACAGCTTGCCGCCATTTCGGACGAATTGATTGCAGAACTAATCGCTGCCGACACGGTCGTGTTTGGTGTGCCAATGTATAATTTCTCGGTGCCGGCCACGGTCAAGGCCTGGGCGGATCTGGTTGCCCGCGCCGGCACCACCTTCCACTATACCGCCAACGGTCCGGTGGGGCTGCTGGAAGGCAAAAGGGCCTATGTCGTCGTCGCGTCAGGCGGAACTCCGGTCGGAGGTGCGGCCGATTTCATGACACCATGGCTGCGGCATTTCCTCGGCTTCCTGGGTGTCCGTGACGTTGAACTCGTCGCTGCCGACGGGATCATGGGCAATGATGGCGAAGCGAAAATCGAGGACGCTGCCCAGAGACTGGAGCAACTGGCAGCCTGACGGAGCTGTGCTGGTCTGCCCGGATTTCTTAGGGATTGCCCTACAGGCGCGGGCGGACCAGCAGGAATTTTGCGAAGGTCTTGCTTGGCCTGACCAGAATGACCAGCACACCCGCCGCCGCAAGGGCACCGCCCAGAAGCAAGGTAACCCCGATCTCGTCACCCGTTACCAGCGCCCCCAGCAGGATTGTGAACAGCGGGGTCATCAACGTCAGCGGAGCAATCAGATTGGCATCATGCCTCTGAAGCAGCTTGAAATAGAATGTGTGTGCGCCAACCGACACGACGATCGCTGAAAACAACAAACAGGCGGCAAATTCCCATGGGGCGGCGGCCACTGCGGCGAACTGACCTTGTTCCATAACCAGTGTGAGCGGCACCAGCATCAGGCTGGAAGACAATCCCGCCCACGCCTGCAGGCTTATCGAAGTAATCTCGATCCGTTTGACAAAGACGGAACCTAGCGCGCCAACAACCGCAGATGCCCCGACAAACAGCAAACCTGGCCCCGATTGCCAGGCGGACGGGGAAGCAATGGCAACCATCACCCCTGCAAAGGTCAGCGCGATCCCCAATCCGCGCCGCCAGCGGACTTCCTCGCCCAATAACATGATCGCGAACAGCACCGTCAGCGGTGCGCCGGACAGGCTGACGATGGCAGCCGACGAAGGGCTGGCGGATTTCAGGCCAATAAACAGCAGGGAAAAGGAACCGCCACTAATCGCCAGGCCGCAGAGCATCGCCTGCCACCATTGGCGCGGCAGCGGGCGAAGATAAGCCGCCAGGACTGCCACCACGATTACCGAACGGGCAGCGGCATAAAACAGCGGCGGCACCCCCAGATCGCCCACCACCAATTTGCTGATTACGACATTCAGCGACCACAGGAAGCAGACCGCAACCAGCAACAGAAAGCTGCGCGCAGGCAGGCGTTCGGAAGTCAAATACCCTACCCCTATTCCCGCCGCTCAACCGGCATGACGTTGTATTCGCGCGCTTCATCCTGACTCAGGCAATAGCGCTGGCCTTTTTTGTTTTCCCCGCCGGTGGCCGATTGCTGGTACATGATATCGGTCAGCAGGCGCCGGCTGATACCCATGCGGATCAGAAAATCATTGTCCTCGCTCGCCAAAAGCGCGCTGGCCTGCTCGATTTCGCCAATCAACTGGGTCGTGCCTTCGCTGCCATCCTTTACCGCGCTGTCGATAACATCGCGTTGGCCGGTATAGGTAAACATGTGGACCATGAAGTTCCCGCCCTTGTCCACGAAGCGCCGATCACCGCCCATGAAGACGAAGTTGCAGGATGAAAAACAGGTCCAGCCAGCCGGGATTCGGGTGACCATGCCGGGATAGGACCGGATGATCTTGCCAGCGGCATTGCCGGCCCGCGCATCGCCGCCCCGCGAACGCAGCCAGATTTCCTCGATCCGCTCGTCCGCAGAAATGGCCGCTCCCATGCGTTGCGGCAGGGTCGCATCGATGATGCCATCGGCAATCAATACATGTTTGCCCGCGCGGTCGGCCGCAGTCAGCACCATTGGCGTTGCCGGGCCCCAATCCGGATCGGCAGGACACGTCGGGCTGGCCGGGTCCATTCTTGCAGCACCGCAAAGCAGTACCAGCACGGCCACCAGAAAAACGGGACGAAGCGGCGTTCTCATGCTGCCAGCGAATAGCGTGCCGATCCCGGCACCCGGCACATGCGCTTATTCGCCGTGGTTTCCTCACCCTTTACAATAATGACATCGGTCACCGTGATGCACTGCAGGCCGGTCGCTTCATCATCATTGCGCGCAACGACAGTCGAACTGCCAGACACATCCTCGCGCGTGTTCGATGTCCAGGTAGAAGTGGAGCCGACATCAGGCGCGGCATCGGTGATGGCAACATCGCTACGTGTTGCCTCCAATGTAGCCTGCGCGGCCTGTTTCTGTTCTTCGGGATCGAGCCGGCAAGCAATTGCGTTGGTCAATTGATCCGAAACTTCGGAGATCGGCACCCAGCTGGAAACACCGGCGCGGCTTGCCGCATTGCCAGCCACTTGCCCCAGCACACTGCCAAATATCGAAGAACCGGCGCTCTTTTTCTTGCCCTTTGGGCAACCATCGGAAGTGGACGAATTGCTGGAAGCGCTGGGCAAGGGGATCTTGATTCCACCGAATTGCGCCTGGGCATGACCGGCGCAAAGGGCCACCGCCGCCGCCATACCTGCAAGGCGCGTGACCATCGCGGTCGAACCAAAGGTCATCGATGGTATCTCCGTGTAATTAGCAGTCGGGATACAGCAGCATGGAGAGATTGCCAATCATTGGCTTAGGAAGCGGGAACATTGTCCCGCAATTCCTTCAGCCAGAGATCGGCCACCGCGTCGCTCGGGGCACGCCAGTCGCCACGTGGGCTCAAGGCACCGCCTGAACTGACTTTTGGCCCATTCGGCAACGCGCTGCGTTTGAATTGGCTAAAGCCAAAAAAGCGCTGGAGGAATTTCTCCAGCCAATCGCGGATAGTCGCGAGATCATACTGGTTCTTCTTGGCTTCCGGAAAACCGGCAGGCCATTGCCCTTCCCGGGCATCGCGCCAGGCATGCCAGGCAAGGAACGCAACCTTTGACGGGCGCTGGCCGAAGCGGATCACATGGTGCAGGAAAAAATCGTTCAATTCGTATGGGCCGACCATATCTTCGGTGCTTTGTACCGCCCCATCGGCCCCTACCGGCACCAGTTCCGGGCTGATTTCTGTGGCAAGGATTGACAGCAGTACAGCGTCTGTCGCCGCATCGAACTGACCCGTCGTAGTGGCCCAGCGGATCAAATATTGAATCAGTGTTTTGGGCACACCGGCATTTACGCCGTAATGGCTCATCTGGTCTCCGACCCCGTATGTGCACCAGCCCAAAGCCAATTCACTGAGATCGCCGGTGCCAATCACAAATCCCCTGTGCTGTCCGGACAGGCGAAACAGGTAATCGGTCCGCATACCGGCCTGCACATTTTCGAATACTGTGTCAAAAACCGGGTGGCCGTCCGCGAAATCATGGCCGATATCCTGCAGCATCTTGGTTGCCGCAGGTTTGATATCGATTTCCTGCGCCGTGATACCCATGGCTTCCATCAGCTTCCAGGCATTGGATCGGGTGCCCTCGGTCGTGCCAAACCCTGGCATGGTATAACCGCGGATGAAGCTGCGCGGCAGGCCCATCCGGTCGCAGGTCTTCGCCGCCACAATCAGCGCGTGGGTGCTGTCCAATCCGCCCGAAATGCCGATGACCACGCTTTTCGCCCGCGTTGCTTCGATGCGCCGCATCAGGCCATCGACCTGGATATTGAACGCCTCGTAGCAATCCGCATCGAGCCGGTCGGCGCGGTTGGGGACAAAGGGAAAGCGGCGCAGCGGGCGGATCAGGCCAATATCCGCGCTGCAAATACAATGTTCGAAAGCAATAGTGCGAAAGCGGTCTTCGGGCCGCCCTGCATGTTCCGCGGCATCGTTGAACGTCTGCATCCGCATTCGTTCACCCAGAATACGGTCGCAATCGACATCGGCGATACTGAGTTCAGGGCGGAGAGCGAACCGTTCGCTTTCGGCCAGCAAATCCCCCAACTCATAAATCATGCCCTGCCCATCCCAGGCCAGATCGGTGGTACTTTCACCGTGACCGCTGGCAGAATAGACATAGGCGGCGACCGCTCGGCTTGATTGGGCGCGGGCCAGCAAATGGCGTTCATCCGATTTGCCGATAGTAACATTGGACGCAGAAAGATTGGTCAGGATCACTGCCCCGGCCAACGCGCCCTCGCTGGATGGCGGGATTGGCGCCCAGTAATCCTCGCAAATTTCGATATGGAAGGTGAAACCGGGCAGATTGCTGGCAGCAAAAATCAAATCGGTCCCAAAGGGGACCTGCTGCCCATCCACACCGATGGTCAAACCCTGGATTTGCCGACCGTTGGCGAACCAGCGCTTTTCATAATATTCACGGTAATTGGGAAGAAAGCTCTTGGGAACTACGCCCAGGATTTGGCCACCCGCGATCGCCAAGGCACAATTATAAACCCGCCCGCCCCGCCGAAGCGGCGCGCCAACCAGCAGAACCGGAGAAAGTTCGGCACTGGCCGCAGCCAGAGTTCCCAGCGCCGCCTCCACGGAATCCAGCAATGCCGATTGCAGCAAAAGGTCATCGAGCGCGTAGGACGAAACGCATAATTCCGGAAAGACCACCAGATCGACATGCGCGTGATGCGCCGCGTTCGCCTGTTCCAGTATTGCCGCAGTGTTGAAGGCAACATCGGCCGTGCGTACAGCCGGTGTCGCGCTGGCGACCCGCACGAAGCCATGGCGATGGATGGAATGAAACGCAGGGGTTTTGACGTGCATCGCTTCTGCGGCCTTATCGTGGTTTACTGTTTCCGACCCGGCGGGTTCGAGCCAATCCTGCGCATCGCAAATTCCCAGTTCCGCCAGCCGCTTCTGTACCGCTGGACGGGGAATTTTACCTTTTACTTCCCAGCCATAGACTGTGCGGCTGGGCCATGGCTGCGGCGCGCCGAACCGTTCGCCAAATTCGCCCGCTGACAGGGGCGGGTCATGCGCCTCGCGAAATGCGCGAATCCTGATACCAGCCTTGTGCATG
Organism: Erythrobacter sp.; assembly: GCA_024642565.1. Lineage (GTDB taxonomy): Bacteria > Pseudomonadota > Alphaproteobacteria > Sphingomonadales > Sphingomonadaceae > Allopontixanthobacter. The sequence continues at coordinate 2,573 of JAHEAV010000012.1, read as the reverse complement.
ACACTGCAGTATCCCAAAAGGATACCGTTTGGCAAGATCCGCTTCTGTGCCGCAAACCAACAATTGCCTTGTCCCGGCAAGGTGCAGCCTCCACCTAATTCACCGACACATGATCAACGCAGAGGGAACCGCGATGGCCGACACAACCTATACCCCGCCGGAAGTCTGGACATTTGATACCGAAAACGGTGGGCGTTTTGCCAATATCAACCGGCCTACCGCGGGCGCACAGACCGAAAAAGAGCTGCCAGTCGGCACGCATCCCTACCAGCTTTATTCGCTCGCCACGCCGAACGGGGTCAAGGCCAATTTGATTTTCGAAGAGCTTCTCGAAGCCGGGCACAGCGATGCCGAATATGATGCCTGGCTAATCAATATCGGCGGCGGTGATCAGTTCACCAGCGGCTTTGTCGATATCAATCCCAATTCCAAGATCCCCGCCCTGGTCGATCGCAGTAACGTGCAAAGCGGCGGGGCCGCCATTCGGGTGTTCGAAAGCGGGGCAATTTTGATGCACATGGCGGAGAAATTCGGTGCCTTCCTGCCCACCGCCACCGCCCCGCGCGCAGAAGTGCTGAGCTGGCTGTTCTGGCAAGTGGGCAGTGCCCCCTTCATTGGCGGCGGCTTTGGCCATTTCTATGCCTATGCGCCGGAAAAATACGAATATCCGATCAATCGTTATGCGATGGAAACCAAACGCCTTTTCGATGTCGCCAACAACCGGCTGAAAGAGACGCGCTTTCTCGGCGGTGACGATTACACGATTGCTGACATGGCCACATTCCCGTGGTTTGCGCCGTTTGTTTCCGGGAATATTTACGGCGAAGCGGCCAAATTCCTGTCGATCCATGAATATGAGGCGGTGGCGCGCTGGGTAGAAGACATTGCCGCCCGTCCGGCCGTCAAACGCGCACGGATGGTCAACCGCGCTTTCGGTGATCCGTCCGAACAATTGCATGAACGGCATTCTGCCAAGGATTTCGCCACCAACACGCTCGATCAGCGCATTGCGCGCGGCGAAGTGGAGAAGCCCAAGGAATAGGTGCCAATCCCCCTTCCCTTCCGCGGCGCGGGCGCTATATGAGGCCCGCGTCCGCTGCGGTGGGCGCTGCTGGGGTGTAGCCAAGTGGTAAGGCACTGGTTTTTGGTACCGGCATGCGCAGGTTCGAATCCTGCCACCCCAGCCATCCTTACATCGCAATCAGCGCGTGCGGATTACCGGCGGATATCCGCGATCAGGCGCTCTACGCGCTGGGCATTCACGCCAAGATCGCTGACGCCCACGCGCGAGGTGGAGCGGAAATCAACCACACTGCCACCAGTCTTGCCCGGCCGTACGCGGGCCACCACATCATCCTTGAAACCATAAAGGAAGATTTCGGCCACACCGGAAACCGTGCCGGACGCTTCATCCACCGCAACATCCTGCAGCCCTTCGCTGCGCATTGCCGCTGCGACCACGGCCAGGGCATCCACCGGAGCGGCTGCCAATGCAACCGGCTCAAGCCCCGGATAGGCTTTCGCGATTAACTCCCCCGCGCTGGCTGTACCAACCGATGAAAAACGCGGATTCTGCCACATGGCAAACTGGTTGAGCGGTGTTGTGAAGTCGGTAATCGGATTGGCATCGACCGATTGCCGCAAAGCCAAGACTTCGTCCGAAAACAGCGGTGGATCGGCCAGGTCTGTGGCAACATCATGGATCAAGGGAACACTTGCGGCTTTTTGCTGAACCCCTGCCAATGCGAGGAAAAACCCGGCGGGGATCGCCAGCGCCACCAGCGCCAGAACCCAGCCCTTGCGCGGTGCCTTTATCAAGGTCGAAACCAGTGCCACCACCGCCACCAAGGCGCAGGCACCGATCAACCAGATGCCATATCCGGCGGTCATCACACCAAAGCCGATTTTCCAGCTGAACAGCCCAAACTTGGGACCGAACGCAGCAATGGCGAACCAGGCCACCAGGGCTAGCGAGAGATAGAGGGCGAAGCGGGCAAATTTTGTGGATTTGGTCATGGGCAGCGTGATGCACCTTTGCGGCGGTTACGGCAAGAGAGCCGCCGCTATCCCTCGCCAGCGGCTGCCAGCGGCACTTTGGGAACCAGGATCATCGTATTGTCTTCCACCCGCCAACCTTTGAGCCGTGAAAGAAGATTCATCCCGATAACATTGGTGTCGCGGAAATTGTCGGCGGTTACCGCATCGAGGCCGCTTGTCTCGATATTGCCGAAGCGCATGGTGCCGATCGTGACGACCTGAGCTGCAATCGTGCCATTGGCCGTATCCAGCATGATCGGTATCCCGCCGCGGCGCGGCTTCAGTCCCGCTTGCACAGCCACATCGCTCGATACGGCGGTCAGCGTTGCCCCGGTGTCGATCATGAAGGCGACCGGAACCCCGTTAACTTCCGCCCGAAGCCAGAAATGTCCGTCATCGGCCATAGGGATCCGGGTTTCCCCGCCTGCCACAACCTGTTGCGGCAAACCCAGTTCCGGCACGGCGAAGTCCATCTTCGGATCAAGCCGGGACATTTGCAGCACCACCGTCACAAGAATGCCAGCCAGCGCAATTGT
>JAHEAV010000011.1:29319-80566 GCA_024642565.1 Erythrobacter sp. | reverse complement strand
CCGCCACCACTCCCTGATTTTGTCGCGCTAGATATGCAGCGCCTTGCCATAGGCGGCGAGTACGCTTTCATGCATCATTTCGCTTAGCGTGGGGTGCGGGAAGATCGTGCCCATCAATTCGGCTTCGGTTGTCTCCAGCACCTTACCAACGGTATAGCCCTGGATCAGCTCGGTAACCTCGGCGCCGATCATGTGGGCGCCCAATAGCTCGCCGGTTTTGGCATCGAACACGGTTTTGATAAAACCTTCAGCTTCGCCCAAAGCGATCGCCTTGCCGTTGCCGATAAAGGGAAAATTGCCAACCTTCACGGTGAAGCCGGCTTCCTTGGCCTTGGCTTCGGTCATACCCACGCTTGCCACCTGGGGGTGGCAATAGGTGCAGCCAGGGATTGCGTTGCGGTCCAGCGGATGGGGATGGACGTCGGCATTGCCCAGTTCCTTAGCGATGGATTCTGCGGCGGTTACCCCTTCATGGCTCGCCTTATGGGCCAGCCAAGGGCCGGGAACACAGTCACCGATGGCCCACAGGCCCTTTGACCGGGTACGGCCATAGGGGTCGATCTGGATGAACCCGCGATCCATCTCGGCCAGCTTTTCCAGCCCGATATTCTCGGTGTTGGGCTGAATACCAATGGCCACGATGGCGTGACTGAATTCCTCCGACGTAACTTTCCCGTCCTTGCCCTTGATCTTGGCCGTAACGCCTTTGGGCGTGGCCTTCAGATCTTCCAACCCGGTGCCGGTGAGAATCTTCATCCCCTGCTTGGTCAGCGATTTTTCGAGGAAGGCGGATACATCGGCATCTTCCACCGGCACGATCCGGTCGAGCATTTCGACAACGGTAACTTCCGCGCCCATATCATTGTAGAAGCTGGCGAATTCGATACCAATGGCTCCGGAACCGATGACCAGCAGTTTGCTCGGCATTTCGGCGGGCACCATGGCGTGGCGATAGGTCCAGATGCGCGAACCATCCGCCGGAGCGAATGGCAAATCGCGGGCGCGGGCGCCGGTGGCGACAATGACATGCTTGGCGGTTAGCTGTTCCTCACCCTTTTCGCCCTTCACCGTCAGGCTGGTGGCACCTGTCAAGGACCCCTCCCCCATATGGACGGCAATTTTATTCTTCTTCATCAGATGGGTAACGCCCTGGTTCAGCTGCTTGGCCACCCCGCGCGAACGTTTCACCACTGCATCAAGATCGGCCTCTATTTCCTTGGCAACCAGACCATAATCCTTGGCGTGTTGCATGTAGTGGAAGATTTCCGCCGAACGCAGCAGCGCCTTGGTCGGGATGCAGCCCCAGTTCAGGCAAATGCCGCCTAAATTCTCCCGCTCGACAATCGCGGTTTTTAGACCCAGCTGCGCACAGCGGATCGCGGCGACATAGCCGCCGGGGCCGGAACCAAGAACGATCACATCATATTGGACAGCCATATCAACTCCATCTGAAGCTTGCCGCTTAACCTGCTACAAGCTCTATATATTTTGCCTGAACCCAGCCAAATTGGCATGGGCCTTTATACTCTTCTGGCGCGGCAAGTGCGCTGCTGACGCGGCAATCGCCGAGATCCTGGTGCTCGCCCTTGGGATAAACGATGCCCTGCCAGCCTTCGTCAGCTTCACACAGCCAGACCAGGGTCGATACCTTTAGCTCATCGGTTACCGTCGCAATTTCGCTGGCTTCGGAGCGAACACGGAGGAGATCGCCCCTGCGGGGCTCCAATCCATTGACGCGACCAATACCAGGGCAAGCATCTGCCTCTGGACCCTCAAGGCCGACCATCGGGGCGCGAACCGGCTCTGTTGCTGTCGCTGCGGTGGCTGCGGATAACAACAAAGGTGCAGCGAAGACAATCATAGCGCCCCTTCCTCTGCTGCTGCTGCCACGGAACGCGGCCTGTTTGCGTCATCGAGAAGCACGAATTTGAACGTACCTTGCGCCACTTTGATGGTCGCTTCGCCATTGCGCTCTCTCGCGATGGCCTCCGCAGTGATGGTGAGGGACGTGGTGCCCTTCACGGCGACTTCGGCATAGACGGACAATTCATCCCCCACGGCCATCGCGCCGGGGAATGTGAAATCGCTGGCAGAGACGACCACGGCCTTGCCCCGCCCCACCCGGCTTGCGAGCGCGCCCGCACCGAGCGCCATCTGACTCATCAACCACCCGCCGAACACCCCGCCGTAAGGATTGGTGTCAGCCGGCATTGCGGTAGCGCGGATTAAGGGATCCCGCATCGGATCAGGCCACCAGGCCCAGCGGGTTCTCCACGATTTGCTGGAATGCCTGCATCAGTTGCGCGCCATCCGCACCGTCTATCGCACGGTGGTCAAAACTGCCGGTGGCGCTCATCATGGTGGCGACGCCAAGCGCGCCGTCGATCACAGCAGGGCGTTTCTCGCCCGTTCCGACGGCCAGGATCATCGCTTGTGGCGGGTTGATTACCGCATCAAATTGTTTGATCCCGAACATCCCCAGATTGCTGAGGCTGGCAGTGCCGCCCTGATATTCATGCGGCTGCAACTTGCCGTCGCGTGCCTTGCCCGCCAGTTCTTTCATCTCGGCAGAGATCGCCGAAACCGATTTTGCCCCGGCATCGACAATGATCGGGGTGATCAGGCCACTGGGAGCCGCCACCGCCACAGAAATATCCGCGCGGCTGTATTTGCGCAGGCTGTCGCCCGCAAAGGCAACATTGCAGGACGGAACTTGCAACAGCGCCTTGGCCAGCCCCTTGATCAGCAGATCATTGACCGAAAGCTTGATACCCTGCGGCTCAAGCGCGGCATTGAGTTCGCCGCGCAATTTCAACAGCGCATCGAGCTGCACATCCACGGTGAGGTAGATATGCGGAATCGTCTGCTTTGCTTCGGTCAGGCGGCGGGCAATGGTTTTGCGGATGTTGTTCAGCTTTTCGTCTTCATGCGGAATGCCGAAATCGGGGATGGTGGTTGCCGCAGCCGGTGCAGATGCAGCGATAGCAGGGGCAGTCGGGGCCGCTTGGGTGACCGAGTCACCAACCGGCGCACCGGCAACATCGGCCTTCACGATTCTGCCATTGGGGCCGCTCCCGGTAACTCCGGAAAGGTCGATACCCTTCTGTTCGGCAATCCGCTTGGCAAGCGGCGAGGCAATTACGCGGTCGCCAGTTGCCGCGGCGGGCGCAGGCTTCGCAGCCGGTGCCGGTGTAGCAGGTGAAGGGGCAGGTGCGATATCCTGCGCGGTTGCCGCCTTTGCTGCCGGTTGCTCAGGTGCAGCCTTGGCCGCTTCGGGATCTTCATCTTCCCCCGCCAGAGTGGCGATAATTGTTCCGACCTTTACGCCCTCTGTTCCCTCGGGAACGGCGATGCTGACGATTACACCTTCATCCACCGCTTCGAATTCCATCGTCGCCTTGTCGGTTTCGATTTCGGCCATGACGTCACCAGAATTGACGGTATCGCCTTCTTTGACGAGCCAGCGCGCGAGCGTGCCTTCTTCCATCGTTGGGGACAGGGCGGGCATCTTGATGGGCGTGGGCATGGGTAAGAGCGGAGTCCTGTTGATTGTCGTAAAGTACCTCTGACCAATTTGACCGGTTCGGGCAAGGTTCTTGCACCGAATACGATTTCATCGGATAGTGCGTAAGGGGGACTTTGCATGCGCGTTTATCTTGTGATCATGGACGAAACAGACGAAGCGCGCACTGCGCTTCGCTTTGCCTCGCGCCGCGCATTGTCCAGCGGAGGTGCGGTCCACATCCTTGCCCTGGTGCCCAAGCCCAGCTTCAATGCCTTTGGCGGGGTGCAGGCAACGATCGAACAAGAAGCCCACGACCGTGCAGAAATTCTTGCCAGCAGCGCCGCCGGAAGTCTGTTTGCCGATAGCGGCAAGATGCCGGTTATCGCCGTCAAGGCTGGCGAAGGCCAAGCTGTGATCAAGGAATATCTGGCCGAACACCGCGAAGTCGCTGCCTTGGTGCTGGGCGTGTCGGCGGATGGCGCAAACAATCCGTTGGTGGCGCATTTTTCCAGCCATGCCGGGCAGTTGCCCTGCCCGCTCTATATTGTCCCCGGTTCCTTCACGAGCGAAGATATTGACCGGCTTGCCTGATCCGGCAGCCTAACGTTTCTTGCGGCCCTGGTGCCGGATGTTGGCAGGGCGACCACGCGGCCCGCTTCGAAATTTACCCGGCTTTGGCGCTTTGCCATCGTCCCGGTTTCCGCGCGGCTCGATCCGCTTGCCTTCCGTGCCGGGCAGCTCAAACTTGAGCGCGCCGGTCAGGGCATTGGCTTCGGCCAGCTTCAGTTCAAGCTTTTGACCGGTGTCGAACCGTGTCCCTGATCGTTCCCCGACCAGTGCACGCGCCGCTTCATCATAACGAAAATAGTCTGAACCCAGCGTCGAAACAGGCACGAGACCATCACCGCCCAAACCGACGATGGTGGCAAAAAAGCCAAAGCTTTGCACGCCCGTGATCCGGGTTTCGAAGGTTTCCCCCACTCGGCCGGAGAGCCATGCGGCCACGTAGCGATCAATCGTATCGCGTTCGGCTTCCATCGCTCTGCGCTCGGTCTGACTGATTGCATCAGCAATCTTGGAAAGATCGCCGCGATCACGGTCCGACAGGCCTGAAAGCGGTTGCAAGGGCGGTTTCGGTTTGGGTTGCTCAAGCTGAAATGCGTCAACCAGTGCGCGGTGGACCAGCAGATCGGCATAGCGGCGGATAGGGGATGTGAAATGCGCATAGGAACCGAGCGAAAGGCCAAAATGGCCGGCATTGGCCGGTCCGTAATAGGCTTGCGTCTGGCTGCGCAGAACCGCTTCCATTACCTGCGCCTTTTCAGTTTCGTCGGTTACGTCTTTCAGCATCCGGTTGAACAGGCTTGGGGTTATCACCTGGCCCAGTGCCAACTTGCGGCCAAAACTCGCCAGATATTCGCGCAAGGCGACCAGTTTTTCACGGCTTGGCGGTTCATGGATCCGGTAGACAACCGGTGCAGTTTTGCTTTCCAGTGCCTTTGCCGCGGCGACATTGGCGGCAATCATGAACTCTTCCACTACGCGATGCGCATCGAGCCTTTCGCGGATCGCGATTTCTGCAATTTTGCCCTGATCATCGAGCATGACCCGTCGTTCGGGCAGCTCAAGCTCCAACGGGTCGCGTTCAGTCCTTGCTTTGTGAAGCGCCGCCCAACATTCCCACAGGCTGCGCAGGTTCGGCGCTTCGTCCCCGCCATCAATCCGCGCCTGGGCTTCTTCATAGGCGATGACTTCATCAATCCGCACGATGGCACGGGTAAAACGCCAGCTTGTCAATTTGCCGCTGGAGGAAATCACCATGTGGCAGGCCATTGCCGCCCGGTCTTCTCCCTGACGCAGCGAACAGACATCGGCGCTCAGCACTTCGGGCAGCATCGGCACTACGCGATCGGGGAAATACACCGAATTACCACGCTTGCGTGCCTCACGATCCAATGCACCGCCAGGGCGGACGTAATAGGATACATCCGCGATAGCCACGACGGCCCGGAATCCGCCACTGCCGTCAGGTTCGGCCCATATGGCGTCGTCATGGTCACGAGCATCGGCTGGATCGATTGCAACGATCGGCAAGTGCCGCAGGTCTTCGCGCTTTTCGGGCAAGAGCGGCAGTTTCGCGGCCAGTTCGGCTTCGGCAAGGGTCTCCTCCGAAAACACGTTGGGAATACCGTGCTTGGAAATGGCAATCAGGCTGAAACTGCGCGGTGCGAGAGGATCTCCCAGCACCTCTATGATTTTCACGCCGGACCGTGGCGACTTCCCGGCGGGTTCGGCCATAACCAACTGGCCTGCTTCCGCGCCGCCGAGATCACTGATCAGTGTTGATTGCCGTACGCGTTTGTCGACCGGAGCCAGCCATGCCTTGCCTGCGGTATCAACTTCAACCACCCCCATGAGCCCTTCAGTACGCGCGGGGAGCTTCTTCATTACATGGGCCAGCCATCCGTTGCCGGCCTGTTCAGTTCGCGCCAGAATCCGGTCGCCCACTCGTAGTGCAGCTTGCCTGGGGCCACCTTTTTTCCGGCTTTCCATGACGCGTAATCGCGGAGGCGGTGTCGCGTCATCGGGCTGCCAGCTGTCAGGAATGGCCAGAGCTTCGCCATCTTCGATGGCCATTACGCGCAGCACTGTCACTTTCGGAACCCCGCCCATCCGGTGATAGGCCGTCTTTTTGCCGTCGATCAGCCCTTCTTCGGCCATATCCTTGAGCAATTTCTTGAGCGCAATTTTCTCCTGCCCTTTCAGACCGAAGGCCTTGGCAATCTCTCGCTTTCCAGCAAGGGAATCGGCTGATTGGATAAATTCGAGGATCTGATCGCGGGAGGGCATGCCCGGCGCGAATTTCTGTGGGGGTCGGGCCATCGCCTGCCTATGGCGGCTGGGGCCGCTGCGGGCAATGGCGGCGGCGGCTTATTCCGCAGCTTGGGGCAATGGCGCGAACGCTCCGCCAGGCACAGCGCTGGATATGGGGCTGCAAACATCGTCTGAATTGCAGGCGCTAACGCCGAAAAACCAGTCGTCGCCGCGCACTCCGGCCAGTCGGGTGCTGGTGGCCAGGTTTCCTGTCATCACCTGGATCGAATTGCCCCAATCGGGGCCATCGGTTGATCGCTGAAACACCTCATAGAAGCTTGCCCCTGCCACCGGCTTCCAGGAAATATCGGTAAAGGTCTGAACGGCAGCCTCTGCCTTTGCCGAGGGCGGCATGGGCGATCGGGCCAGCCGGTCTAGTGCCCGCACGTTAAGCCGGGTGACTTTGGCGAGGTAGGGAAAATCCATCTCATCGGTGGTGTCGCCATAATTCACGCCGTTTTCGGTCCGCAAATCCTGATGCTGGTGTTCGTAATCCTCGACCGCCACGGAAAAACGCACCGCCGGATAGCCATTCTCAAGGAACGGCAACTGATCCCCACCCCGGCCCATTCGGTCGGTCCGCCAGATCTGACGCACGTCGAGCCCGCTTGCATCTTCTGCGGCGAGACTATCAAGCCAGCGCGACAGATTGCGTCCCGGACTGTCATTCTCACCACCATCGCGGGCCATTGCGGCGCGGGATGCCGTGGTGGAATCTGCCCGCAAGCCTTCAGAGAAAACGCGCACATGGGTATTATCGCAATAGCCGTCGGAACCGCAGGATCCGCCGACGATGTCATTGTTAAGCACTGCCTTAACGGTCCAGCCTTGCGCCTTGGCGTAATCGGCAAGCAAGCGCCCGCCATGGAGACCCTGCTCTTCACCCGACAGCAAGGCATAGACGATGGTTGCCGGATATTTGCGCTGTGACAGGATGCGCGCTGCTTCGAGCACCAAAGCAGTGCCCGAACCATCATCATTCGCCCCTGGCGCATCGCTGGTGAAATCCATCACATCCGTCACGCGGCTGTCGATATGGCCCTGAACGATTACGACCTCGTTTGGCCTTTCCGTGCCGCGCTGGATCGCCACCACATTGACCAATCGGGTAGGTGTGGGAATGCGTCCACCTTCGACCATTCGTTCAGGCAGGACAATCTCGAGACATCCACCGCAGGCCTTACTGGTAGAGCGAAACTCATGTTCCCCCCATTTGCGCGCCGCGCCAATTCCCCGCGCCGGATCGTCTTGCACGGACAAAGTATGGCGGGTGCCAAAGCGGACCAGCGTCTCTACATCCGCCCGCAAGCGCTTCTCGGAGACAGGTTCTGCGGGAGCATCCTGAGCATGGAGGGGAGCCGCAAGCAAAAGCGCGGCAATCGTCGGCGTGATTCTCATGGCCCCACTTGTCGCGGGCGCAAGTTCAAAACACAAGCGGATGCGTGCCGCCGATCAATAGGACCGGGCGACGTAAATCCGTTCAACCGCCGGTTCACCAGTGAAGATGCAGGCGCCGTCGGCAGGCATGGCACCAAGCGGAACATTGCGGACCGTTAGCTTGAGTGCCTTCAATTTTTCCACCACGGCATCCAGCGCTGCCCCGGTTGGTCTGGACCATTGCACTTCAACCCAGCCAGGGTAGCGTTGGTTGTCGGCATAAAAAGCGGCCAGCGCATCCATCGTCGTGACGTCGCGGGTTATATTGGCGTCACGACGCTGTGCCGCTTCATTGAACAGCGATTGCTGGATGTCGCCCAGCATTGCGGGCATGGCAGCGGCGGCTTCATCGCGGCTCGGTGTCGCAAAGTCCGGCTTGCCATTTTCAGCCCAGAGCCGGTCACGCCGCAGCAAGCTGACAACCTTCGATTCCATATCGCGGCCACCAACTTCAATGATCACCGGCGCACCCTTGCGGACCCAGTCCCAGCGCTTGGTCGCAGCCTTGCCGGGCTTCCGGTCGAGCAGGACCCGGATCTTTTCGCCCAAGGCAAACTGGCTGGAAATCGACGCGCGCAGGGCTTCGCAATACTCCAGCAGTGCAGCATCCTCAGGCTGATCGCGCAGCATCGGCAGGATCACCACCTGGTGTGGGGCGATTGCCGGTGGCACGCGCAAACCGTCGTCATCACCATGCGTCATGATCACGCCGCCGATCAGCCGGGTCGAGACGCCCCAACTGGTGGTATGGCAATATTGCTGACCGCCTTCGCGATCCTGATATTGGATGCCGGATGCCTTGGCGAAATTGGTACCTAAATAATGGCTTGTGCCAGCCTGTAGTGCCTTTCCGTCCTGCATCATCGCTTCGATGGACCAGGTTTCAACTGCACCGGGGAATCGCTCATTCTCCGGCTTTTCACCGGCGATCACCGGCATCGCCAGATCATCCTCTGCACAGGCGCGATAAACTTCGAGCATACGCAGCGTGTGCTCCTGCGCATCTGCGGCGTTTTCATGCGCCGTATGCCCTTCCTGCCACAGGAATTCGCTAGTGCGCAGGAACATGCGGGTCCGCATTTCCCACCGGACGACATTGGCCCACTGGTTGGTCAGCAGCGGCAGATCGCGCCAGCTCTGGATCCAGCGTGCCATGGCATCGCCGATGATAGTTTCGGAGGTTGGACGAACAACAAGCGGTTCTTCCAGCTTCGCTTCGGGATCGGGAATTAGCCCGCCCTTACCGTCAGCAATCAGGCGGTGATGCGTAACCACGGCCATTTCCTTGGCAAAGCCTTCAACATGGGCCGCTTCGCGTTCGAAATTGGACAGGGGAATGAAGATCGGGAAATAGCAATTGTCGTGGCCGGTGGCCTTGATCCGATCATCCATCAGGCGTTGGATACGTTCCCAAATGCCATAGCCCCATGGTTTGATAACCATGCAGCCGCGTACTCCGGATTCTTCAGCCATGTCAGCGGCGCTGATCACTTCCTGATACCATGCGGCAAAGTCATCGGCGCGCTTCACCGAAAGGGCGTGGCGGATATTGGACACGGGAATTCCTGTTTCAAACGTGTTGGATAAACGGCGGCCTTGCTAGACTAGCTTCCGATTTCGTCCAACTTCTTCTGCATCGCAGCCATCTGTTTGCGCAGTTCTGCCAGTTCGTCCTGATTTGAACTCGCATCGGCTGTATTTGTAGTTTTGGCGCCAGGTATGAATGCCTTGGTTGCGGCACGCATCATTGCGATATTGGTTTCGGCGATCTTGGCCAAAGGGTTGTTGCCGATACCCTGTCGGAAAGCTTCGTGCAGCTTGGATTGGTTTTCACGAAAATTTGTCATGGCCGCTTCGAGATAATGCGGCATCATGGACTGCATGGAATTTCCATACATGGAAATAAGATCCCTCAGGAAGCTGACCGGAAGCATATGCTCGCCGCTCGCCTCTTCTTCCATTATGATCTGGGTTAGAATCGAATGGGTAATGTCGTCGCCGCTTTTCGCATCCACGACCTTGAATTCGGTGCCCTCGCGAGTCATTTTCGAAAGATCGTCCAGAGTAATATAGCTTGACGAGCTCGTGTTATAGAGCCGCCGATTGGCGTATTTCTTGATGATAACGGTATCACCATCCTGCTTAGCGCGCTTGGCCATTCGTAAGTTCCTGTGTGTGAATTACCGCTGCATTAGCAGCTGCAGCATGTGCAGTGCAACAAATTCGCCTGAATTACCCTTAACGGCGGAAACGGGGGCCGAGCGAAGTCAACAATTCATATTGCGACAAGCCGGAAATCCTCGATGCTTCGAGCAATTCATAGGGCACATTAACCCAGTCACCTTCGCGCAAATGCGGCGCAAGAGATAGATCCACCACAACCATATCCATGGAAACCTTTCCCAGCAGTGGAAGGGTGGCGCCACCGGATAGCAGCGCGCCCTTTGCGGACCAGCTGCGCAAATAGCCATCGGCATAGCCCAGTGAAACGACTCCTACCGTCATCGGCTGAGTAGCGGTGAAGGCAGCGTTATAACCAACCGAATCACCGGCCCGCAGTTCACGTTTTTGCATGATGGCAGCTTGCGGATGCGCAACTTGCCTGATGACCCCAGCCATCTCGGATCGCGGAATTCCGCCATAGAGCGCAAGGCCAGGCCGGGTCAGGTCAAAGGCATAGTCGGCACCAAGAGCAATTCCCGCGCTGTTGGCAAGGCTGCGCGACTTTGCGGGAATGTCTCTAGACGCGCAGGAAAAGCGGGAAAGCTGCAGAGCATTGAGTTCGCTGTCCTCATCGGCACTGGCGAGATGTGACATCACAACGTCGATTTCCAGCTGCGCGACCAGCGGATCGCCGACTTCCTCCAACGAGATACCAAGGCGGTTGATGCCCGTATCGATCATCAAATGGCAGGGTCCGCCGCCGCTCTGAAGCCACAGTTTGGCCTGGTAGAGACTGTTGATTACCGGCAACACACCGGTCTCTTGGGCGAAAGCTGCATCGGCTTCGTGTAGCGGACCGTGAAGCACCGAAAGCTGCCGCGGGGAAATATGCGCAATGACTGCGGGAACCTCGCTCCAATGGGCGACAAAGAAGTTACTGACGCCTGCATCGCGAAGGGTGGGAACGACGTTGTCGACCCCCAAACCGTATGCATTCGCCTTTATCGCAGCGCCAGCATGTGCCGCACCGGACATCCGGTCGAGCGCATGCCAATTTCCGATCAGTGCATCCGTGTCGAGCCGCAGTCGCAGGGTTGGCGGCGGAAGCTCAGACATTGTCATCAAAGTCCTTGGGTAAACCTCCGGGGATGCCCCACCATGCCACTAACAGGCCGAAGGCCACAACCGCCCAAGTGTACCACAGTCCAGCATAGGCATTTCCGGTGGTCGCCACGATATACCCAGCAATCAAGGGAAGAAATCCGCCCAGATAACCCGCCCCAATGTGGTAAGGGATCGACATGGAGCTGTAACGGATCCGAGGCGGGAACATTTCAGCCAGCAAGGCCGCCACCGATCCATAGGTAAGCGCCGACAGGCCGCCCAGCACTACCAATAGCGCGATTATCCCGGCGATGTTCAGCAGCGGTGGAGATTGTCTGGCGAAATCATATCCGGCTTCCTCCAGCCAGCCTTGCACAATATCACGCCGCCCGGTCCCTTCTTCTGACGTAAGTTCCGTCCCCAGGATATGCGATGACTGGCCCACAAAAAGAGTCAGTTCCGGTTGCATCGAAGCAAGGATATCAGTTGGTTCGGCAGCCTGATCAACTGTATAACTTACGCCCAGCGAGGTGAGGTCCTGCAACAAACGCCCGCACGCGGTAGCCTGAGTTTCTGCAAAGGGGCTGTAGGCGCACCCATCGCCGCTCACCAAAACTGGCGCGTTTTGGGCGCTTGCGCGCAGACCGGGATTGGCCAGTGCGCCAATGCCCCAAAATACCGGGAACAGGATCAGCAGCGATAGAGCTGCACCGATCACGATTGGCCGTTTGCGCCCAACCCGGTCAGACCATTTTCCAACCAGAAGATACAGTCCGAGAGAAAGGGAGCCAGCAATCAACAGGATGATTTCCACTAGCCCTTCCTCAACGCGCATCGGCCCGCGCAGGAAGGACATTCCGGAGAAGAACGCGGTGTACCAGATCGTTGTCAGAATGCCGGTAATTCCAAACAACGCCACGAATATCCGTTTCTTGTTGCCTGGATAGGTGAAGCTTTCGGTGAATGGATTTTTCGCGGTCTCTCCTGCTGCCTTCATTGCCTGAAATACAGGGCTTTCCGACAATTTTAGTCGCATCCAGAGCGAAATTCCGAGAAGGATCAGAGAAAGGAGAAATGGAATACGCCAGCCCCAGCTAATGAAGGATTCTGCGGGGATCAGAAAGCGGCAGGCCAGGACGACCGCGATGCTCAGCACAAAGCCTCCGGCCACACTGGCCTGAATATAGCTGGTGTAATAACCGCGCTTCTCCACCGGTGCGTGCTCGGCGACATAGATCGCGGCGCCGCCATATTCCCCGCCAAGTGCCAGTCCTTGAAGGATCCGCAGCAAGATCACGATAATCGGAGCGGCAATGCCAATTGTGGCTGCGCCGGGAATGAGGCCAACGCCGGCCGTTGCGACGCCCATCAGCGTTACCGTTACTAGGAACGTGTATTTGCGCCCCAATTTGTCGCCCAAAAATCCGAAAAGCACCGCGCCCAAAGGCCTGAAACCAAATCCGACCGCAAATCCTGCCCAAACCAGCAGCAGTTGCAGCGTCGCATTATCCGAAGGGAAAAATGCCGCGCCGATAAGTCCGGCGAGAGTTCCGTAAATGAAGAAATCGTACCATTCGAAAATTGTACCAGCCGACGATGCGGCAATAACCAAACGAATTTCTTTTTCTGTTGGTTCGGCGAATTGCGTCGCGGCTTTGTCGTTCATGGCTTGATTCATCTCCTCCCGTCCGCAGATCCATGCCGCAATGACATGCAATTGGCGAAGGCCGGCTCTAGCCCGCCGTTGGTGCGTTGCAAAGCGCTGCCGCAGCAGCTCTCCACGGCAGAAGGATGGCACCGTGGCGACCACGATGTTCACGCGCCATATCGAGCTGGTCTACACCAGGCCAATCCGGCCGGGTTGCACCGCCAGCAAGCCATTCCTCCATTTGGCGGAGGGCCCGGGCAATCTGATCGGCGCTCTTTCCCGATGCAGCGACCGCAAATATCGTTGCTGCCGCCTGCCCGACTGCGCAGGCCTTGGCCCGAATGCCAACAGCGGTCACTTTCTGATCCTTGTCCAGAAGCGCACCCACCTCGAGTGAGCTGCCGCAACTGACCGAACGGGCGCTACCTAAACAATCAAAACGGCAATCGAGCGGAAATTCCGCGAGTCGGATAGCGAGCGCAAGTAAATCCGGTGTGTAAAGCCGCGTGGCCCCTGCCAAGCTCATTTATCGCTTACAGCAGAGTCACTCTTCGCAACTTCGCTGCGCTGTACCTCGATCAATTGCACCAATGCCTCTGTACTGGCGTTGACCAATGGATAGGTGCGGGCGGTGGTCATCCAGATTGGACGCCCCGTTATGCCCCAAGCGGTATCATAGCCAAGAACCAAGACAGAAAAGGCGAGCACTACGACAATCGCTCCCTTGATCCCGCCGAATCCGAAACCAAGCACCCGGTCAATGGGGCCTAGAATGGAATCACGGGAGGCTTTGCCGGCCCGGCCAGCAATCAGTTTCATCCCCGCATAGGGGATCAACAATAGCATTGCGAAGGCAAGGAGAGCAGAGCCCGAAGGCGTTCCAATCCTGGGTTCAAGCCATTCAAACAGGGGTGTGTGCAGGTAATGGATGGCGAAGACTGCCAGAATCCAGGCCGCCAGCGAGAGCACTTCTTGCACGAAACCGCGCAGGAAACCGCCCGTCGCCGCAACACCGACAATGATCAGCACAATGATGTCGAAACCTGTCATAAGCAGGGTTAGATTTATGCGGAAGCCATGACCCGGTCAACGAGGTTGGGGAGTTGATTAAAGCCCTGATAGCTAAAACCTTGTGATAAGGTGGAATTTTTATTGGTATCGGCTGCGGTAGAAGCTGGCCCAAATCCCTGGTTGAAGCCCAGTTTTGCAGCTTCACGCAGGCGCAGGCCAGCATGGGCAACCGGGCGAATTTCACCTGCCAGCGATACTTCGCCAAACCAAACACTGTGTGTTGGCAAAGCTTTGTCTGCCAACGCCGAAACCAGCGCTGCCGCGACTGCAAGATCTGCCGCCGGATCCGTCAGCCGATATCCGCCGGCCACGTTCAAATAGACCTCTGCAGAGCTGAAGTTGAGGCCGCATCGCGATTCGAGGACGGCTAGCAACATCGCCAGACGCCCGCTGTCCCAGCCGACGACGGCACGGCGCGGCGTGGCCCCGCTTTGCAAACGCACGATCAAGGCCTGAACTTCAACCAGAACTGGCCGGGTCCCTTCAAGCGCAGGGAAAACCGAACTGCCCGCTATTGGCACCTCCCTGCCTGAAAGGAAAAGCATGGATGGGTTGGCGACTTCTTCCAAACCGTCACCCGCCATGGCGAAAACTCCGATTTCGTCGACGGCACCAAACCGATTCTTGATGGCTCGTAATATCCGGTATTGATGACTGCGTTCACCTTCGAAGCTCATCACTACATCGACCATGTGTTCGAGAACCCTAGGCCCGGCAATGCTGCCATCCTTGGTTACATGCCCGACCAACACCAGGGCTGCGCCGGTTTCCTTGGCATAGCGGATCAATTCAAAGGCGCAGCCGCGGACCTGACTGACCGTGCCGGGTGCGCCTTCGATTGTGTCAGAATACATCGTTTGGATCGAATCGATTACCAGCAGAGCGGGCGGTTCCATTCTGTTTAATGTCGTCAATATGTCGCGGACGGATGTGGCCGCCGCCAGTTTGATCGGCGCATCGGCCAGGCCAAGGCGAGCCGCGCGAAGCCGGACCTGTGCCGCAGCCTCTTCACCGCTAACATAAACGCATTCCGCGCCCGTGCGGGCGATCCTTGCTGCGGCCTGTAACAGCAAAGTCGATTTGCCGATTCCGGGATCGCCTCCCATCAAGATGGCCGAACCGGGGACAAGTCCGCCCCCCAGGGCGCGATCAAATTCTGCCAGACCGGTCGGGCGCCTTTGCAGCACTTCCCCCGGGGCATCAAGGTTCACAAATTCAAAAGCCCTCCCGCCTTGTGAAAGATCATGCTTTTGAGAAAATACAGTTGCTGGCGCATCCTCGGACAAGGTGTTCCATTCAGCGCAATCGGGACATTGCCCCTGCCATCGGTGCGTTACCGAGCCGCAAGCCTGGCAGATAAAGCGTTTTTTTGTCTTGGCCATGGCCTGCATTAGAAGGAACATAGATAGAACGCAATTGCCAAGCTGGGTATTGCAGTCCACAAAGCGGTAATGCGTCAGAAGGAACTCAGGATTGCGTTGGTCTGTTACGGCGGGGTCAGCCTGGCTGTATACATGCACGGCGTCACCAAGGAGGTATGGAAGCTCGCCCGCGCCAGCCGGGCGTTGCATTCAGGCGCTCCGCGCAGCGATGGTGTGCAGGGAGTTTATCGGGACTTTCTGGAACATATCCGCGCTGACCACGATCTCAAGCTGCGCGTGCTGCCAGATATCCTTACAGGGGCCAGTGCGGGCGGGATCAACGCCGTATTTCTGGCGCAAGCAATCCATTCCGGTCAATCTCTGGAGCCACTGACCGATCTTTGGCTTGATATGGCCGACGTAGAGCGCCTGCTGGATCCGGATGCACGACCTTTGTGGCGGTTCGCCAAATTCTGGGCACAGCCGATTGCGTGGTGGTTGCTGAAACGACCGGGCAATGCGGTATCCGAAAGCGTCGCTCCGGAAACGCGCAGCGAAGTTCGAAACAAGGTCTCGCGCTTTATTCGTGGGCGCTGGTTCGAACCGCCGTTTTCCGGCCTTGGCTTTTCGCGGTTGCTGCATAATGCCTTCCTGGCCATGCGCGCCGTCCCGGCGGAGATGCCTCTTTTGCCGCCTGGGCACCCAATAGACCTGTTTGTTACTGCTACGGATTTTCACGGTTACCGCGCAATGCTGCGGCTCCATAGCCCGCCAACGGTAGAGGAAAGTGAGCATCGTTTGCCAATCGGTTTCTCCTCTGTAGTAAACAAGGAATCCGGTCGTGATCTGGCTGATTTGCTGGAACTGACTTTGGCGGCTCGGGCCACGGCCAGTTTTCCAGGCGCGTTCCCGCCGCTGAGATTGCGGGAAATCGATACTTTGGCGGAAGAGGCTGAAAGGGACTGGGCCGGCCGCGAGCAATTTCTTGATCGTGTGATGCCTGCTCACCAGCGGCATGAAAATGTCGACAAGGTTTCGCTGATCGATGGTTCGGTGTTGGTAAACGCCCCTTTTTCCGAAGCCATGGCGGCATTACAGGGGCGCCCTGCCCAGAGAGAGGTAGACCGCCGGTTCGTATACATCGACCCGCACCCAGACCGCTTTGGTACCAGTAAGCCCGAGGCAGAACGCGAAGTCGGGTTCTTTTCAGCAATATTTGGATCGCTCTCCACGATTCCGCGCGAGCAACCGATCCGTGACAATCTCGAGGCGCTGGAAGCGCAGTCGCGGGAGGCAGAACGCTTAGGTCAGATTGTGTCAGGTCTTCGCCCACAAGTCGAACAGGCGGTGGAAAAACTGTTTGGACGAACCTTGTTTCTGAACCGGCCGACGCCAGCGCGCCTCAAGACGTGGCGAAACAAGGCTCAGCAGGCTGCGGCGGAGCAGGCTGGCTTTGCTTTTCATTCTTACGCCCAAGCAAAGTTTACCGGTATTATCGACCACTTGGCCAATCTGGTGTTCGATGCAGCACCGGTTTTAAAGTTGCCCGATTCTAGGTCCATCGCTGACCGGCTCCGGGCCGCCCTCGACGCAAACGGGCTGACAAGCCTGATCGCGCCTAATGGCGGAGCGAGCGCAGAAGCAATCGGGTTTTTCCGTGCTCATGATATGGGCTTCAGGGTTCGCCGCCTGCGTTTGCTTGCCCGCCGGCTTTCGCGCGATTGGGAAACTGATCCGGAAATCCCGGACGAGACTTTGGAACAAGCCCGGGAGGTTATCTACCAGATTCTCGCGCTCTATTTTGCCCATGATAATGCCAGACAATTGGGCCGTAATTTTTCGGCTGAAGCCGAGCGGGTGATGGAAAACCCAGAACAGGTGCTGGCAACATTGTCACAGGCGCGGTTGTTACCCGAAGTTGATGAACGTGCCGAAGAAATGCTGGCCGCTGCGCTGGAGCAAATGCCGAAGAATCTGCGCCGCCGAATGCTCCTGACATATCTGGGCTTCCCGTTCTATGACATCGCAACCCTTCCCCTGCTGCGCAACGAAGGGCTTACGGAATTTGATCCGGTGAAGGTCGATCGAATATCTCCGGAGGATGCCAAGTCAATCCGTGACGGCGGCACTTCTGCTACGTTGCGCGGTACCGAGTTCTACAATTTCGGAGCTTTCTTCAGCCGCGCTTACCGCGAGAACGACTATCTTTGGGGCCGGTTACATGGCGCCGAACGCATGATCGACCTTGTGTGCTCTACCATGGAGGTGTCTGGTGATTGCCCGCTCTGTGTGAGCTTCAAGCGGCGCGTTTTTCTTGCAATCTTGGATGAAGAGGAAGTCCGCCTCAAAGTTAGTGCAGATTTGATTGCGACCCTTAGGCTGGAAATCGCAACAAATCTGGGCAGCTGACCGCATAGGCTTGCAGGTCGCTGGCCTCTCGCCGCGAGCATCGGCAAAGCTTTCGAAGCGCCCAGTGCTGATTTTGGGTCAGAGATTAATGAACCGAACTGCGCTGTGTGTTGCGTTCATCGGACTGCAGCAATGCCTGCGTTAGCCGCCCAGTACATCTTTCAACTTGTCGAAAAAGCCACGACTTTCCGGGCATTCCTCGCCGGTTTCGGTGTCCCGGAATTGCTGCAATATTTCCTTCTGGGCCTTCGTCAGCTTCGTGGGAGTTTCGACTGCGATTTCCACCACGAGATCGCCGCGCCCGCGCCCTTGCAGCACCGGCATGCCTGCGCCGCGCTGACGCAATTGCTTGCCCGATTGGATGCCGGCCGGGATTTCGACAGCGTTGGTCCCGCCGTCGAGATCAGGGATTTCCACCGTACCGCCCAGCGCGGCCGTGGTGAAGCTGATCGGAACCCTTGTGAGCAGTGTCGTCCCTTCTCGCTGGAAAAGCGCATGCGGACGTATGTGAATGAAAATATAGAGATCGCCCGCCGGTGCGCCGCGTGGCCCTGCTTCGCCTTTACCCGAAAGACGGATCCGCGTGCCGGTATCGACGCCTGCTGGTATGTCGACCTCGAGCCGCTGCGGGCGATCGAGCCGCCCTTCCCCGCTGCATGCTTTGCACGGGCTTTCGATCACTTCACCGCGCCCATGGCAATTAGGGCACGCGCGTTCGACCACAAAGAAGCCCTGCTTGGCGCGGACCTTGCCATGCCCGTGGCACAGATTGCAGCCGCGGGTCCCAGTTCCCGGTGATGCACCGGACCCGCTGCAGGTGTCGCAGCTTTGGGAGACCTCGACTTCTATTTCACTCGCCTTGCCATGAAATGCATCATCGAGAGTGATTTCCATGTCATAACGCAGATCAGCACCGCGCCGTGGTTGCTGACGCCCGCCACCGCCAAATGCGCTGCCAAAAATCGTTTCGAAAATATCGCCGATATCGCCGAAATCCTGCGCAGCACCGCGGCCACCACCATTCATTCCCTGCTGGAATGCCTCGTGACCATATCGGTCATAGGCCGCGCGCTTTTGTGGGTCTTTCAGGCAATCATACGCCTGACTGACGGCTTTGAAGCGCGCCTCGGAATCGCCGCAACCTGGATTGCGGTCAGGATGGCATTCCATCGCAATCCGTCGATATGCGGACTTGATCGATTTGTCGTCGGCATCGCGCGACACTTCAAGAAGTTCGTAATAATCCATTTGACTCAGCGGCATCCTGTCACACTCAAACCGGAACGCCACCAGTACCCTGTCTGATCTTCAGCGGGCACCGGTGGCGCTATGGGTTGCATTCGGACAATCAGTCCTTCTTGTCTTCGTCCACTTCGGAGAATTCGGCATCGACGACGTCTTCGTCCGCAGCGGCTTCGCCACCGTCTGCCGAACCTTCAGACGCCGCGCCAGCCTGTTCCTTCTCGTAGATCGACTGGCCCATCTTCATGGCCAGTTCGGTCAACGCCTGAGCCTTGGCGGTGATCGCATCGGCATCATCGCCTTCGAGAGCCGACTTCGTTTCTGCAATTGCGGCTTCAACTTCCGTTTTCAACGAAGCATCGATCTTGTCGCCATGTTCTTCGAGTTGCTTCTCGGTCGCATGGACAAGACTATCGGCCTGGTTGCGGGCTTCGGCGCTTTCACGGCGCTTCTTGTCTTCTTCTGCGAATTTCTCCGCGTCTTGCACCATCTGATCGATATCCGCATCCGAAAGACCGCCAGAAGCCTGGATCTTGATCTGCTGCTCCTTGCCCGTGCCTTTGTCCTTGGCGCTGACATTCACGATGCCGTTTGCGTCGATATCAAACGTCACCTCGATCTGCGGAACACCGCGCGGAGCGGAAGGTATCCCGAGCAAATCGAACTGGCCGAGCATCTTATTGTCGGCGGCCATTTCGCGTTCACCCTGGAATACGCGAATTGTCACAGCCTGTTGGTTGTCTTCGGCAGTCGAGTAGGTTTGCGTCTTCTTGGTCGGGATAGTCGTGTTACGGTCAATCATCCGGGTGAACACGCCGCCAAGCGTTTCGATACCGAGAGAAAGCGGAGTCACGTCCAGCAGCAGCACGTCCTTGACGTCGCCCTGCAGCACGCCCGCCTGGATGGCGGCACCCATGGCAACAACTTCATCAGGATTCACACCTGTGTGTGGGTCCTTGCCGAAGAATTCCTTCACCACTTCGCGGACGCGCGGCATGCGAGTCATCCCGCCAACCAGAATGACTTCATCGATCCCGCCCTTGTCCAGCCCGGCATCGGCCAGAGCCTTCTTGCAGGGCTCCAAAGTCCGCGTGATCAAATTGCCAACCATCTTTTCCAGCTGCGAGCGGCTGATCGTTTCGACCAGATGCAGCGGAGTAGAACTTCCGCCTTCCATGCGCGCGGTGATGAAAGGAAGGTTCACTTCCGTTGTCTGCGCAGATGACAGTTCGATCTTGGCCTTTTCGGCGGCTTCTTTCAGACGTTGCAGAGCGAGCTTGTCGGTCCGCAGGTCCATGTTTTCCTTCTTCTTGAAGGCATCGGCCAGATATTCCACAATCGCATTGTCGAAGTCTTCACCACCAAGGAATGTGTCGCCATTGGTCGACTTGACTTCGAACACACCGTCGCCGATTTCCAGCACGGATACGTCAAACGTGCCCCCGCCAAGGTCATAGACGGCGATGGTCTTGCCTTCGTCCTTGTCCATACCATAGGCCAGTGCGGCCGCTGTCGGCTCGTTGATAATCCGCAGCACTTCAAGCCCAGCGATCTGGCCAGCGTCCTTGGTTGCCTGGCGCTGGGCGTCATTGAAATAGGCCGGAACGGTAATCACGGCTTGCGTGACGGTTTCACCAAGATAGCTCTCAGCGGTTTCCTTCATCTTTTGCAGGATGAAGGCCGAAACCTGGGATGGGGAGTATTTCTCGCCCGACGCTTCGACCCAGGCATCGCCATTCTTGCCCTTGACGATCTTATAGGGAACGAGATCCATGTCCTTCTTGGTCATCGGATCATCGAAACGGCGCCCGATGAGGCGCTTGATCGCGAATAAGGTGTTGTCCGGATTGGTCACCGCCTGGCGCTTCGCAGGCTGACCGATCAGCCGCTCACTGTCCTTGGTAAAGGCGACGATTGAAGGCGTCGTGCGCGCACCTTCGGAATTTTCAATGACCTTCGGCTTGCCGCCATCCATCACAGCGACGCAGGAATTGGTGGTGCCGAGGTCGATACCGATAACTTTAGCCATGGTTTCCCCATTCAGTTCATTAGTTGGACGCCGCCCGATGTGTTTCCCATAAATGGCAAAACGGCTTGGCAGCTCGAAAGGTTTGATACTCTGAGCGCGATATAGGTGTGGTTTTTGTTGGCACAAGGGATTGGCGCCGCTAGTCCCCAACCGGAACAGAAGGAGCGAAATTGTGCTTAAAAGGACCATTTTGGCTAGCGTAATGTTAAGCGCCGCGAGTTTGAGCCTCACTGCTTGTGGCGGAAACGCCGATAATCAGGCTGCCGTTGAACCGGATGGCGTGCCGGGTTTGACCGCCTCCAACGCCAGGCTGGTGCTAGCTCCTGTGACTGGAAATCCCGCAGCGGTATATTTCGACCTTTCTTATGATGGTGACAAGACAGTGGCTGTAAGCCGTGCCGCTATCGAAGGTGCCGAAACTGCGCAAATGCATGACGTTACCGAGTGGAGCGGCAAAATGGTGATGGGTGAAATGGGGCCATTTGTTATCCATAAGGGCGAAAAGGTCAGTTTCGCACCGGGCGCAAAACACATCATGGCCATGAATGTTTCACCGGAACTAAAGCCGGGCGGCACGACCGAGATAACACTTATCGTGGCCGGTGGAGACAAGATCAGTTTCCCTGCCGAAATTCGGGCAGCCGGAGAAGATCGCTGAGTGTATCGGCCGTTGCCTGCCCCATCGGCGGGGAACGGCCGCTAACATCCGGTGAAGTGGCCCTGGCCCGATCGGTATTCGGGACTGCAATCAATTATTCAGCGGTTACTGTTCGCCGAAAAAAGTGGTTTCCGTTTCAGCCGCGCCGAACAATCATGGCACCGCGCGGGCACATTCATTTCCACCCCGCCGGCACATCGTATTGCGATGATTTTGCCGAACAATCGCTGGATCATCAGGGCCTTTTTATCCATGAGATGACCCATGTTTGGCAGGCTCAAACTATGGGGAGCTGGTATCTGGTTCTGCATCGGCGGCCCTGGAGCCGTTATGATTACAGCCTCAAGCCGGGGTGGCCTTTGGCTCGCTACGGAATAGAGCAACAAGCCGAAATCGTGAAACATGCCTTCCTGCTAAGAAGTGGTGCGCGACTTGCCGGAGTGGCGAACGGGGGGGCTTACGAGGCACTGGTGGATTTTCCCGGGGCTAAATAATCCGCAGGATTGTAGTTTCTAGTTACAAATGTTACTGAATTCTCCGTTGCCCAGGCGGCCAAACCCGCGCCTGGCCGATAGGTAATCCCATGAAACTATCCGATTATTCTATGTCGCGTGAGCGCGGCTTTCTTTCGTCCTATGAAGTCGCGACCGTAACGCTGCCGCAGCAATTCGCCGAGATCACGGCCGCAGCCGCCAATCTTTCCGGTCTGCTGTCATCCGGATGCGTCCGCAAATGGCTTGAACGCTTGCCCGACCCGGAACTTGAGACATGGGTGATGGACGCACCGGTAGACCAAGTGCGGACCGCGATGGTCCATTATAGTTTCCTGGTGCAAGCTTATGTTTGGGGCCAGGCCGAAGCACCGGCACATCTTCCAGCCAACCTTGCCCGCCCGATAGTCGCGCTGGCTGATCGCTTGGGTCAGGCGCCGTTGCTGCCCTATTCGGCTTATGTGCTCGACAATTGGTCACGGATTGAAAAGCAACTGCCGATCACACTCGACAATATTTATATGTTTCAGAATTTTGCCGGTGGCGATGATGAAAACTGGTTCGTTCTGATCCACGTCGCGATCGAGGCGCAGGCGGGGATATTGCTCGATAATGCGTGCCAGCTCATCGCAGCGGCCAAGGCTGGCGATCACACCGAAGCGCAGAATTTGCTGCTGGAGATGAATCAGGCTTGGGAAAGTATCTATGATATTTTCAAGCGGATGCCGGAGCGCTGCGATCCCTATATCTATTTCCACCGCGTGCGCCCCTACATTCATGGCTGGGCCAACAACCCGGCATTGCCCGGCGGATTGATTTACGATGGCGTGGATAAATTTGCCGGTAAGCCGCAGGCATTTCGGGGTCAAACCGGATCACAAAGTTCCATCGTTCCAGCAATGGATGCATTGTTTGGCGTTGCTCATAGCGCCGATCCTCTCAAGAGCTTCCTGGATGAACTTCACCACTATCGTCCGGTCCAGCATCGCCGTTTCATCGAGGATTTGGCGGCGCAAACAAATTTGCGGTCATTTGTTGAACAGTCAGGTAGCCAATCTCTGCAAGGGGCATTCAACGCATGTGTTGAACAGGTTGCGCGCTTTCGCACACGGCACCTGGAATATGCCGCGAGCTATATCAACAAACAGGCGGGTTCCATCGCGGGTAATGATCCCGATGTCGGGACCGGTGGTACGCCATTCATGAAATATCTGAAGAAGCACCGCGACGAAAACCGCGCGCAGGTGATTTGAAGGGCAGCCCCCGCATTTTTGGAAATGCGGGGGCTTTTCCTAGTCTGGCTTCTTGGAAACGCCGACCATTGCTGGGCGTAGCAGCCGATCCTTTATCATATATCCGGCTTGCATCTCCTGAACGATAGTTCCGGGTTCATGATCGCTGCTTGGTAATTCCAGCATTGCTTGATGCTGGTTCGGGTCGAGTGGCAACCCCATGGCCGGAATGCGCGTGATGCCGTGCTGTGTGAACACCTTGTCCAGTTCGCGCATGGTCGCCTCTATCCCGGCAACCAAACCCTTGAACTTTTCATCTTCCCGCAAATCGGGAGATATTGCGCCAATTGCGCGGGAAAGATTGTCCGACACGGACAGGATATCCCGGGCAAAGCCGGTGGCGGCATATGCGCGAGCGTCCGCAATGTCCTTTTCCATTCTGCGGCGAAGGTTTTGTGTGTCAGCCTTGGCGTAAAGCACTTCCTGCTTGGCTGCATCCAGATCGGACACCAATTGGGCCAAGGCTTCCTCAAAACCGCCTTCGGCTTCGTCGCCGGTCGCGTCGTCGAGAAATTCTTCGGGAACACCCTTTAATTCTTCGGCTGCCGCATTGTCTTGCGGTTCCGGCTTTTTCTTGTCCATGTCTTCTGTAATTCCAGCTAACCGATGATCTTGCCCAACGATCGGGCAGTGAAGTCTACCATGGGGACAACACGGGCGTAATTCAACCGCGTGGGCCCGATGACCCCCAGCACACCGATCACTTTTCCTTCACGGTCCCGATACGGCGATGCAATTACCGATGATCCGGACAAAGCGAAAAGACGGTTCTCTGCCCCTATGAAGATCCGTGTTGCGTCGGCCTGCCGTGCGCTTTCGAGCAATTCGGCCACGGACTGCTTGTTTTCAAGATCATCCAGCAGCGAACGGACCCGTTCAATGTCACCGAGCGCGCTTTCATCAAGCAGATTGGCCTGACCGCGAATGATCAGTACGGGGCGCGCGGCGGCATCGGCGCTCCATACCGCCAGCCCGCGTTCGACCAGATCCTGGCTCGCAACGTCGAGGGCAGAACGTCCACCACTGATTTCGGCCCGCATGGATGCTGCAGCATCGGCCAATGTTCTCCCTGCAAGGTGCGCGGATATATAATTGCTGGCTTGTTCCAGTACTGATGAATTGGTCGGTCCGTGCAATTGAACCACCCGGTTTTCGATCAGGCCATCTTCGCCCACCAGAACCGCCAGCGCGCGCGTGGGTGAGAGGGGTACAAGGCTCATCTGCGCTATGCGCGGCTCCCGGCGCGGAACCATCACCATTCCCGCTGCGCCGGAAAGGTCGGAAAGAATAGCGCTCGCCGCTTCCAGTGCGGCTTCGATCGGTCCGGGTTCGCCGATGCGCTTTTCGATCGCGGTGCGTTCTTCCCGAGTGGGCTCCGCCACTTGCATCATACCATCGACAAACAGGCGCAATCCGGTCTCGGTCGGCATCCTTCCAGCGCTGGTATGCGGTGCGGCGAGCAGGCCGAGCATTTCGAGTTCGGCCAATACCGAACGAATCGATGCGGGAGAAAGATTGACCCGTCCATCTCCGGCCAGCGCCTTTGAACCGACTGGCTGACCGCTGTCGATGAATCCTTCCACCACGAGACGGAATATCTCGCGAGCGCGGTCGGTCAGTTCGGTTACAGGCGTTGCGGGCATTGTGGTCAACATAATCACTGGCCTTGCGGCCTCAAGCCCCATGCGCCTAACGCGGCACGAACGATTCACCAAAGGAAACCTAATGCGACCTTCAGGACGCGCGCCAGACGAAATGCGCGCTATCACTATCGAAACCGGCTTTACCAAGCATGCGGAGGGATCCTGTTTGGTCAGTTTCGGCGATACGCGGGTGCTGTGCACCGCCAGCGTCGAGCGTAATGTTCCCCCTTGGCTCCGCGGCAAAGGTGAAGGCTGGGTTACAGGTGAATATTCGATGCTGCCCCGCGCGACCCATACACGCGGTGGCCGCGAAGCCGCACGCGGCAAGCAAAGTGGACGAACACAAGAAATTCAGCGCCTTATCGGGCGATCTTTGCGTTCGGTTGTCGATCTCAGGAAGCTTGGCGAACGTCAGATTACGCTTGATTGCGATGTACTCCAGGCTGATGGCGGAACCCGAACAGCGTCGATTTCAGGCGCTTGGGTGGCGCTAAGGCTGGCCGTCAATGGCTTGATCAAAGCAGGGGACCTAAAGGACGATCCTATCGCAGCCCAGGTCGCCGCAATCAGCTGCGGGATTTACAAGGGTACGCCGGTCCTGGATCTCGATTACGATGAAGATAGTGCTGCCGATGCTGATGCCAATTTTGTCCTGATCGGCGGCGGTCAGATCGCTGAAGTGCAGGCAACCGCCGAAGGGGCAACATATGACGAAGAGGGCCTGCTTCGTCTGCTAAGACTTGCACGCATCGGATGTGACGGCATTTTCGCCGCCCAACTCGACGCCGTAAAATGACATCGTCCAATGCCTAGGCGCCTCGGTTCGGGATCTTTGGTGATTGCCACCCATAATGCGGGCAAGCTGAAGGAAATTTCTGCGCTGCTTGCGCCGCATGGGATGAATTGCCTGTCTGCCGGATCGCTTGGCCTGCCTGAACCTGCAGAAACGGGTGAGACCTTCATTCAAAATGCGGTCATAAAGGCCCGGTCTGCTGCTGAAACGTCCGGGATTGTATCGCTTGCCGACGATAGCGGCTTGTCTGTCGCCGCGCTGAGTGGCCGGCCCGGAGTTTACACGGCGGATTGGGCCGAGCGCCAGTGGTTTGAAGGCAAGCCTGGGCGTGACTGGTATTTGGCAATGGGCAAGGTCGAGGGTTTGTTGTGCGAAGCCGGGCCTGACGTTGATCGCAGCGCGTGGTTCAGTTGTGTGTTGGCGATCGCCTGGCCTGATGGTGAAACACTGGTCTATGAAGGCCGTGTCGACGGATCGCTAACCTGGCCGCCCCGCGGCTTATTAGGCTTTGGCTATGATCCGGTGTTCATCCCTTCCGGAGACACGCGGACCTTCGCTGAATATGATCCTGAGGAAAAGCACCGGGTAAGCCACCGCGCTGATGCCTTTGCCAAACTTGTGGCGGAACACTTCGGCTAATTGCCTATTTGCTGACCGATCCAGTTTCCAACCGGGAAATACCGGCACACGAGAAAATCATTGTCCCTGCCGCGCGATACCGCGCAGCCGACTTCACGCGTGTCATGCCAGATTAATTGCGTATAGTGCGCCACATCTTGCCAATTTCCTGTGCTTGAAACGTTGGGGAATTTGCCAGGCCGGAAATTGCGCTTTTCTGAGACGAAACCGCCAATCATTGTTTCCGCACTGTAGTAGCCGGCCGATCCCATCCAGAGGTTTTCACCGGCCTTCTTGCGCGCTTCGTAGCTTGCATGTTCCATTACGCCTCGCCGGGCCAAATGGTCAGCCCACAGCTTCGCATCGCGCGCCAGAGTGTCACTCCATTCCAGGGGCTGCGCACCGACGTGAATGCGTTCATCATTATGCGCGGCGAGAAGGCGCTGGGCGAATGGATTGGGCCGTTCACCCGATTGCGCCGTAGCGGGAGTGATCGCTGCAAAAAATACGCTTACAAGCGCTACAAGTTTGTTTGGTCCCATCGGCTGACACTCTTGACTTTGGGGGGTTAACAACGGCTGAAAGCGGATACTTATGGCACGATCTCTTTACATACATTGGCCGTTCTGCCTGAAAAAATGTCCTTATTGCGACTTTAACAGCCATGTTCGATCGGGCGTCGAGTTTGAGGCGTGGGAAGAGGCCTTGATCGCGGATATGCGTTACGAGGCGGCGCGCGCTTCGGGTGAGTCACTGGAATCGATCTTTTTTGGTGGTGGCACGCCTTCACTGATGCCCCCTGCCCTTGTCGCCAAACTGCTGGCGGAGGCGGAGCGGTTATGGGGGTTTGATCCACATATCGAAATCACGCTTGAGGCCAATCCGTCATCGGTCGAAGCGGCAAAATTCATCGATCTCGCGGCAGCGGGCGTAAACCGCGTTTCTTTGGGCCTTCAGGCGCTTGACGATGCGGCACTCAGATTTCTTGGCCGCTTGCATAATGTAGAGGAAAGTCTTTCCGCGCTGACAGTGGCTCAGCAACATTTTGACCGGGTCAGTTTCGATCTGATTTATGCGCGACCCGGGCAAACGATGGATGAATGGCAAGCCGAATTGACCCGCGCCCTTGGCTTTGGAACAGGCCATCTGTCCCTGTATCAATTAACAATCGAAGCCGGGACGCGTTTTGCCACTGATGTTCGGCGGGGAGTGTTCGCACCTTTAGAGGATGACCCTGCTGCCGATCTGTTTGCGATGACGCGCGAATTGACAGCCAGTGCCGGAATACCTGCCTACGAGATCAGCAACCATGCGCGGGCCGGGGAACAAAGCCGACACAATCTCGCCTATTGGAAATACCTTGATTACTGCGGCATTGGCCCCGGTGCCCATGGCCGCAGGGCTGATGCGGCCACGGTGCGGCACAAGAAGCCCGAGAACTACCTCGCGGCGGTCGCGGCGCAGGGCCACGGAATTTCCGAAGATCGCGTTCTGAAGCCGCGCGAACAGGCGGCAGAGGCCTTGCTGATGGGATTGCGATTGGGCGAAGGGTTGGACCTTGGCAAGCTCTCCTCGCGTTTTGGACTGCCATTGGGGGAATTGATAAACCCTCAGCGTTTTCAATTACTGACCGATCTTGGCCTTGTTTGGCAGAATGAGAGCAAGATTGGGGTCACGTCGGCGGGGATGCCGTTGTTGGATGCCCTGTTAGGGGAACTGGTCAACGATAATCTGGTAATGGCATGACCAGTGCCGAACTGCTTGAACAATGGAGCACTCATCTAACTGATGGGCGCCGCCGCTCTCTGCACACGGTCAGGGCGTATGTTGCGACGGCAAGGCGGCTGCTTGATGCGATTGGTGCGACTAGCTGGGCCGAAATTGCCGCGCTGGAGGCATCTGGCCTTCGAGTCCAGCTGGCTGCGCGCCGCGCGGAGGGATTGAGTAACGCTTCGGCAGCTCGCGAATTGTCGGCTCTCAAGGCGTTTGTCAGCTTCGCCCGTTCTAAGGCAGGCGTAGGAACGGGAAGTCCGCCACGATTGCGCGGGCCACGGATCAAGAAAGGGTTGCCGCGCCCTGTAACACCGGACGAAGCCGTCAATCTGGCCCACATGGTGTTTTCAGATGCCAGAGAGGACTGGATTGGCGCTCGGGATCGGGCGGTGCTGCTGCTGATGTATGGTGCAGGCCTGCGGATTGCAGAAGCCCTGTCACTTAAGGGCAGCGATGTGCCTTTGGGGGAAACTTTGTCGGTCACTGGTAAAGGCGGCAAGCAGCGCGTCGTGCCGATCCTACCCATCGCGCGCGAAGCGGTTGACGCTTATGTTGCCGCCAGCCCCTGGCCATTGGCAAGCGGTGATCCGCTGTTCCGCGGTGCCAAGGGCGGACCGCTCAATCAGGGCATGGTGCAAAAAGCGATGGCCGCAGCAAGGCTGGCGCTTGGCCTGCCTGACACGGCCACGCCGCATGCGCTTCGGCATAGTTTTGCAACGCATCTCCTGGGCGCTGGCGCGGATCTGAGGAGCCTGCAGGAACTGCTGGGCCATGCCAGCCTCGGCAGCACTCAAATCTACACCAAGGTTGATGCAGCCACGTTGCTGGAGGCATATCGCGGTGCGCATCCGAGGGAGAGGGACAGTTAATTGCCAGCAATGCCCTGCTGCCTTCGTGTGCCTGTGCTCGCTAGCCAGGGTTTACCCGGTCTATTTCCGGTTTGCTCTGGGTTTCCAGTGAATCAAGCGCCACACATAGGCGATAACGCCGGACCCGATTACCAGAAAAATGATCCAGCTTAAGGCATTTTGGGTGTCCCCCAGAACTCCGTGCAGCACAGTCCCCCCAAGAATAAGCACTGCGTTCCAAATTGCCGCGCCGGCAAAGGTGAAGAACAGGAACTTCCCCCTGCCCATATGCGCGAGGCCGGCCGGGAGAGAAATCATCGTCCGCAATAAAGGTAGTGACCGTGCAAGGAACACGGCCCAGTGGCCATGCCTTTGGAAGAACCGCGTCGCCGCGTCGACATCTTCCCATTCCATCGTCAACCACCGTCCATAGCGGTCAATGACAGATGTAAGGCGCTCATAGCCCCAACGATCCCCCAGCCAATACCAGAAATAATTACCAAGAGTGGATCCAACCGTCGCCACAAAGAGCAGCGGCCAGAAGGCCATTTTTCCTTGCGCCACCAGCACCCCGCCCAGGCCGAGGATCACTTCGGAAGGAATTGGCGGAAAGACGTTTTCAACCACCATCAGCAAGGCGATCGCCAGATAGCCACCGCTTGCGACGATCTCGATGATCCACTGATCCATCGTCTGTTCTATTGCCTCGCGGCCAGTCTTCGCTCGATTGCATCCCAGATCGCGCCAGGTGTGTCGGTGCCGTTGAACTTGTCAATCGACATGATCCCGGTGGGCGAAGTGACATTGATTTCAGTCAGCCACTTTCCGCCGATCACATCAATACCGACAAAGATGAGGCCGAGCCGCTTGAGCTGCGGTGCCATCGCGGCGCAGATTTCTTCTTCCATTGGGGACAATGTGGTCGCTTCGGCACTGCCACCAACCGCCAGGTTGGAGCGGAATTCACCCTTGCCCGGTTTACGGTTGATTGCGCCTGCTACTACGCCGTCGACCAGCACGATCCGCTTGTCCCCTTCGGCAACTTCGGGAAGGAAGGGCTGGACCATATGGGGCTCTGGCCAGGTCTGATTAAAGACTTCGAATAAAGCACCCAGATTGTCGCCGTTCTCCGCGATGCGGAAGATTGCTTTCCCGCCATTCCCATGGATTGGTTTGACCACCACTGCTCCGTGCTTTGCCATGAAGCTGCGGACTTCCTCAACACTGCGGGTGACCAGCGTGGGAGGCATATACCGCCGGTAATCCAGTACCATCACCTTTTCAGGCGCGTTGCGTACACTGACCGGATTGTTGACCACCAGCGTTTCTGCTTCGATCCGCTCGAGAAGATGGGTGGCGGTGATGTAACCCATGTGAAATGGGGGGTCCTGCCGCATGAGAACGACATCAATATCGCGCCCAAGATCGAGCCGACGGGGCTCGCCCTTTTCAAAGTGATTGCCGATTACGCGCCGAACTGTAACCGGATGGGCCATCGCAGTCAGGCGGTCGCTTTCGTCCAGCGTCAGGGCGCCCACGTCGTAATAAAACACCTCATGGCCGCGCTCCTGTGCGGACATCATCAGGGCAAAACTTGAATCCCCGGCAATATTGATCGTTTCAATGGGGTCCATCTGGACCGCGACGCGCAAGGACATGGTGACTCCTATGGTTGCCAGGCGTTGGTGATGTGGCGTGGCAGGTGGCGCGGCGCAAGCAGCATCACATCAATTCGCGGTTCATCGCCGCTTTGCAGGAAGCGGTGGCTTACGGCCTCCACTGCCGCCGCTACGCGCCTGAGGCGGTACTGGTCGATCGCCAGATCGCGCTGTTCGGCAGTACGGCGCCATTTTACCTCAACAAAGCACACAGTCCGCCCCCGGCGGGCGATCAGGTCGATTTCACCACGCGGGGTTTTGACCCTTTGGCCCAAGATGTGCCAGCCGCAAAGCCGCAGCCACATGGCGGCAAAAAACTCTCCTTTGCGCCCGCGCCGCTCAGCTTCCTGGCGCTTCATCGCTGGCCCCTCATCGCTGGCGAAGTTCCATCGCCCGGGCATAAAGCGCCTTGCGGTCCAGGCCGGTAATCCGCGCTACCTGCGCTGCTGCCTGTGATGCCTTCAGGGTTGCCAGCGCCTCCAACAACAGGTCATCCGCGTCATCCGGATTGATTTTGACCTCGGTTGGCGGAGCGACCATCAGGACGATCTCCCCCTTGGGCGGATAGGCTGAATAATGTGTGTTTAGCTCGCCAGCCGAACCCGTGCGGCATTCTTCAAACATTTTGGTCAGTTCCCGCGCAACCGAAATTTCTCGCCCGGTCAGAACCTTATCGATTGCAGCAAGCGATTTGGTGAGCCGTGGCCCGGTCTCATAAAAGATCAGTGTCGCATCAATGCCCGAAAGCTGAGTCAGCATATCCGACCGGGCCTTGTCCTTCACTGGCAGAAATCCCGCAAACAAGAACCGATCATTGGGCAGGCCCGAGAGGGTCAGGCCAGTGATCGCGGCACAGGCGCCTGGCAGGCTTGTGACGGACACACCAGCGGCGCGGGCTTCTCGAACAAGGCGATATCCCGGGTCTGAGATCAAGGGAGTCCCTGCATCACTGACCAAAGCAATGGCCCGTGATTGCATCGATTCGACCAATCTTCGGCGGTCGTTCTCTGCACTGTGATCGTCATAACGCCAGAGGGGCTTGCTGATTCCCAAATGCTTCAGGAGTTTTCCGGTGACCCGGGTATCTTCACAAGCGACTGCATCACACCGCGCCAGCACATCGGCTGCTCGCATTGTTACATCCCCTAGATTGCCAATCGGGGTTGCGACTATATAGAGCCCCGCAGATAAGGGTTCGTTGATCGGTTCGTGGTTCACGAACAATCCAATGGACCAGCATAGTGGGGAGCGGCAAGCATGAAGCGTATCAAACTTGATCGGCGCAAGCTGATTATTGCTGGAACAACAGTGCTGCTGGCCGGCTGCCAGATCGTACCCAAAGGTCCGGCTACCAGCACTGGCCCGGTCGAGGCACCTTCAACCGAGCCTAGCGCCAGTTCGCTTCCGACAGATGACAACCGCCACCGGATTGCCTTGCTTGTGCCTTTGAGCGGTGAGAACGGAGCAGTGGGTACATCGATCGCCAATGCTACTACCATGGCGCTGCTCGATACGAATGCGAGCAATTTGCGAATCACCACCTACGATACGGCAACAGGTGCACGCAGCGCCGCGGCACGGGCCATCGCCGACGGTAACAAATTGATTCTCGGCCCCTTGCTGGGTGAGAATGTTTCTCTGGTTATGGCCGAGGCCCGCCCCGCCAAGGTTCCGATCATTTCCTATTCTAACGACATTGATGTGGCGGCAGCCGATGTGTTTGTAATGGGGCATATTCCCGGACAGTCTATCGCAAGAACGGTTGGATATGCGCGGCAGAACGGCAAAAGCAATTTCGCTGCAATATTGCCGGAAGGTGACTATGGCGACCGGGCGAAGGTTGCGATCTCCGGCGCTATTTCAACCAATGGCGGCACATTGGTGGCGACCGAATCGTATGCGAGGGGCAATACCTCGATTGTAAGTGCGGCCCAGCGGCTGAAGCAACGCGGGGGTTTCGATACTGTGCTGATCGCTGATGGTTCAAGGCTGGCCGCCTTGGCCGCCGGTGAACTGAAGCCCCGCGGCGTAGGGGACACGCAGCTTCTTGGTACCGAATTGTGGAGCGGGGAAGCGGGGCTGACACGCAGCACTGCACTGAAAGGGGCGATGTTCTCGGCAGTTTCGGACGCACGGTTCAAGCGCTTCGCCGACAGTTATGCCACGCGATTCGGAGGGCAGCCCTACCGCATTGCTACTTTGGGATATGATAGTGTGCTGCTGACACTTCGCATCGCGCAAGACTGGAAGGTTGGGCGCAGCTTCCCTGTCACGGCCTTGCGGGATCCCGGTGGCTTTCTGGGGCTGGATGGTCCGTTCCGTTTCCAACGAAGCGGTGTCGTCGAACGTGCCATGGAAGTTCGCGTCGTGCGCGATGGACAGGTTGTTATCGTGTCCCCTGCACCAACGGCATTCGGGAATTAAGCAGACCGACTGGTGCGGGATTGAAGATAAAGCGGGACCACCGCTTGTAGGTCAGCGAATCTGCTGCCTATAGCCTGCTGCATGGCAGACGATCTCTTTGCAGGAACACCCGCATCAAGCGGCGACTACAACGCATCCTCCATCGAAGTTCTCGAAGGGCTGGAACCCGTGCGCCGCCGGCCCGGTATGTACATTGGCGGGACCGACGATCGGGCGCTGCATCATCTGGCCGCCGAAGTTATCGACAATGCGATGGACGAAGCCGTGGCCGGTCACGCAACGCGAATAGAAGTCAGCCTTGAAGTCGGAAATCGGCTTAGCGTCGCCGACAACGGTCGCGGGATCCCGGTAGAAGAACACCCCAAATATCCCGGCAAGTCGACGCTGGAGGTGATTCTCTCGACGCTCCATTCCGGTGGCAAGTTTTCGGGTAAGGCTTATGCCACTAGCGGCGGTTTGCACGGCGTCGGGGTTAGTGTGGTCAATGCACTTTCATCGGACACACGGGTCGAAGTGGCGCGTGATCGACAACTTTACGCACAGAGTTTCGCCAAGGGAGAGACGCTTGGTCCCATAGAGAAACTTGGCGCCACACCCAACCGGCGCGGGACGACTGTGTCTTTCACACCGGACACGGAAATTTTCGGGGACCGGCAGTTTAGCCCGAAGCGGTTGTTCAAGCTTGCGCGATCAAAAGCATATCTCTTTGCTGGGGTGGAAATCCGCTGGAAATGCGCTGAATCGCTGGTCACGGAGGATGTCCCGGCAGAAGCGACATTCAAATTTCCGGGCGGATTGGCTGATCACCTTGCCGAACAGATTGGCAACCGTGAATGTGTGACGGCTCAGCCCTTTGTGGGCAGCCAGGACTTTCCCGCGAATGAGAATGGGGAAACAATGGGCCGCTGCGAATGGGCAATTGCCTGGCCGCTTTATTCAGACGGATCGACCAGTTGGTACTGCAATACCGTTCCCACACCCGATGGTGGGACCCACGAGCAGGGGTTGCGCGGTGCATTGACCAAAGGTCTCCGCGCGTTTGGCGAATTGATTGGCCAGAAAAAGGCCAAAGACATAACAGCCGACGATGTCATGACCGGCGGCGAGGTAATGTTATCGGTCTTTATCCGCGATCCGCAGTTCCAGAGCCAGACCAAGGACCGGCTGACAAGCCCTGAAGCGACTCGCCTGGTTGAAAATGCCATGCGTGACCATTTTGATCATTTCCTTTCCGACAATATGGAGCGGGGCAAGGCATTGCTTGGCGAAGTAATGGATCGAATGGACGAACGCCTGCGCCGAAAGCAGGAGCGCGAGATCAAGCGCAAAACTGCCACGAATGCCAAAAAGCTTCGTCTGCCGGGCAAGCTGACGGATTGCTCGGGCGATGGTAGCGGCGACACCGAATTGTTTATCGTCGAAGGCGATTCCGCAGGCGGCAGCGCGAAACAGGCGCGCAATCGCAAGACCCAGGCGATTCTGCCGATCCGCGGCAAAATCCTGAATGTCGCCAGCGCAACGCTCGACAAGATCAATGCAAATTCCGAAATCGCCGATCTTGCGCTGGCGATGGGCTGCGGGATGCGCAAGCATTGTGACCCCGAAAATCTGCGCTACGACCGGATTATCATCATGACCGATGCCGATGTCGATGGCGCGCATATTGCCACCTTGCTGATGACTTTCTTTTTCCAGGAAATGCCGGAGGTCGTCCGAAATGGGCATCTGTTTCTGGCTCAGCCGCCGCTTTACCGCCTGACTGCTGGCAAGGATAGCCGCTACGCCCGCGATGATGCCCACCGGACAGAACTCGAAAACACAGTATTCAAAGGCAAGAAGGTAGAAGTTGGCCGGTTCAAGGGCCTTGGCGAAATGAACCCAGGTCAATTGCGTGAAACAACCATGGATCCGGCGACCCGCAACCTCATTCGCATTACCCTGCCCCCTGAATTTGAACAGCGCGCGGCGGTAAAGGAACTGGTCGATCAGTTAATGGGCCGCAATCCGGAACACCGTTTCAACTTCATTCAGAACCGCGCCGGAGAACTCGACCGGGACATGATTGACGCCTGAGTTGAGGTTAACCGGCTATCTTCGCCAGCAAGGGAAAGCGGGTTGATCAAGTCGATCGCCCTCTTGCCCTGCGGCGCAGCGCAGATTAACGCGTGCCCAAATCAAGTTGCACAGGAAAACCGATGACAGAAATGAGCGCCGGGCGTTTTGAAGGCACCCAATCCTATATCGCAACCGAAGACCTCAAAGTTGCGGTCAACGCAGCGGTTACGCTTCGGCGCCCCCTGCTCGTCAAAGGCGAGCCTGGCACCGGCAAGACAGTGCTTGCGCATGAAGTGGCAAAGGCAATGGGTGCCCCCCTTATCGAGTGGAACATCAAGAGCACGACCAAGGCGCAGCAAGGTCTTTACGAATATGATGCGGTCGCCCGCTTGCGCGACGGCCAGCTGGGTGAAGAACGCGTCCACGACATTTCCAACTACATCAAGAAGGGCAAACTGTGGGAGGCCTTTACCAGCCCCGAGTTGCCGGTGTTGCTGATCGACGAAATCGACAAGGCCGATATCGAGTTTCCTAACGACTTGCTGCAGGAACTCGACCGAATGAGCTTCGATGTTTACGAAACAAAGCAACGGATCGAGGCGAAAGAACGCCCGGTGATGATCATCACCTCGAACAATGAGAAGGAATTGCCCGACGCGTTCCTGCGGCGGTGCTTCTTCCACTACATCAAGTTTCCCGACCGCGACACGATGCGGGAAATTATCGATGTGCATTTCCCTGATATCCAGAAAGTGCTCGTGTCGAAGGCGATGGACATCTTTTACGAAATTCGTGAGGTGCCGGGGCTGAAGAAAAAACCGAGTACATCCGAATTGCTCGATTGGCTCAAATTGCTTTTGAACGAAGATATGCCGCTCGAAGTACTTCAGGACCGCGACCCGACCAAAGCGATCCCGCCAATGCATGGTGCGCTGCTGAAGAACGAGCAGGATGTTATGCTGTTTGAACGTCTGGCCTTTATGGCACGCCGCAATCCTAACTGAGGCGCAGGCAGCCTTCGATGAAACTAGGCGATCATCGCTTGACCCTATTGTTCTTCGGGCTCTCGATAGGCGCATTGCTGGTGATGCGCGGTTTTTTTCCGTCCGAGCTGGCGATCCCGCTCGAAGGTAGTTCTATCCGCCCGGTTCTGTTGTTGGAATTTGCCAGCAATCCAGCGCATCTGGTCAACGTCTTTGGTGAACCAACCGATCCGCTGCGCGCCGCCCGGATTGATGGGATGACCATCGGAAACGCGCTCGATTACCTTCTGATGCTTGGTTATGGCCTATTGACGCTGAGCTTCTTCGCAGGCGTGGCGCGTGAACTTGGCGCGCCAGTATGGCGCCTGTTTGGCTGGGCGGGTGTGGTTGCCGCGCTGTCGGATGCGGCCGAAAACGCGATTATGTTCCGCATGGTAAATAATTTTGTGGCAGGCGCGGACGCGCTTGGCGAAATGGCGGTGCTGCCTTTTCCGGTCTGGCTGAAATTTGGCTTGCTCGCAGTGAGCTGCGGTGGTGCGGCATGGGCTTTCGTGGTCATGCGGCGGTATGTGCTGGCCCTGCTTTGCGTGCCAGCGCCGCTACTATTTGTCCCCGGCCTGCTCGATCCGTTTGGCCTCGCTCCTAACACAACCGCCATGATAGGTCTGGGATGGCTTGCCATGGCACTTCATGCCGGAACCCGCTGGTACCGTGAACAGCGGAAAGTTCAGGCACGATAGGCGCGACTAGTCAAAGCTGTAGGCCAGTTCGAAATCGCCCCATCTGCGTCCGTTAATGACCAGCGGCACGTAAACGTTGCGCACCACCACATAATTCTTTCCATCGCCTTCCTGGCGATAGACCGCCATCATATAGGGCGCGTTGCTGCGTTTGGCTTTCTGATCAAGCGCATCGAACAGAATGCGGCCGTTGCGGCAATATTTCGTGTCATGCGCAAGATCGCCGTTCGGTGCTCTTGATCGGTCCGACACATGGGTCGGCAGGAAACCGTTCATGTCTGCTTGTGAACACATCATTACCGGTGCTCCTTCCGCAGAAATGCGATCAAGGATCGGGCGCCAGTTCGCGTCGGCCCATTCGGTAAACGAGGTACGGAAGCGCTCTGGATTGGTCCCGGGGATCCGCTGGTAATCATGGTCAAACAACGCCTCAATCCGAAGATTTCCCTCTGTCAAAGCGGATTCTGCCCGGTACATCATTTCGCGGGCCACTGTCTGTGCGCGCTCTACAATCAAGCTGTCTTTGGGAGACAGCCCTGCCTTGACTATCGCGTCGAACATGCCGCTGGCGGTGAGCTCGAGTTCGCTCATCTCACGATGCGCCGTTTCGAGCTTGCTTTCATTTTCAAGCGCAGCGGCATCGAAACTTTCAAGTACATCTTGAACCCGGTGAACATGGCCACTTATCGTACCAGTAGATCGAGCAATCTGATCATTTTGGCGGT
This sequence comes from Erythrobacter sp., assembly GCA_024642565.1. GTDB lineage: Bacteria > Pseudomonadota > Alphaproteobacteria > Sphingomonadales > Sphingomonadaceae > Allopontixanthobacter. The sequence continues at coordinate 43,022 of JAHEAV010000011.1, read as the reverse complement.
CCACTTCTTCCACCAAATCGGCGACACCGTTGATCGTTTGCTCGATTTCAGTGACTGAGCTTTTGGCTTCTCGGCTTGCCTCTGCGCCGGATTCGATCTGCGCAATGACTCGCCCTGCTTCACCGCCTAGCGCATCAATGGTTCGGCCTATTTCCTCTGTCGCCTTGCGGGTGTTGTTGGCCAACCCCTTAACTTCATTGGCAACGACCGCAAAGGTGCGACCAGCATCGCCGGCCCGCATGGCTTCGATGGTGGCGTTCAGAGCGAGGATATTTGTGGTTTCGGCTATCTGATCAATGTCCTGCGAACAGCGACGCACTTGTTCCATGGCCGCGGCAAAGCCGGTCACATGCTGAGACAAAGTGTCGACCAGATCGAGCAAATCCGAAATTCGCCCGAGTGAGGATTGGATTAGTTCGGTACCCTGCCCCAGGCGTTCGATAGCGCGTTCGGACAACAGCCTCGCTTCATCGCTGGCTTCGGCCACTTTGCGTTGATCGGCTTCAAGTTCAGCAACAGTGCCCTGCAAGGCGCCATGTTCGGCCCTGAGTTTCTCCGAGGACTTGATTACGGATTGCACAATGCCCGCTGCACTCGCGCAGCCAACTGTCACTTCCCCGCAGCGCTCTGGAATGAGGTCGATAGACGCTCGCGCTGCGTCCTGGATATTTTCGTGCTTCATGAAAATCTTGCCCTGTGAACCTGTATTGCACAACTAAGCTCTTCATGGTTATTGCAACGTTAAAGTTGGGCGAAAAACTTATTTGGGAGACAGGTTTGCCAGGCAAAACAAACGCCCCCGCGCCATCATTCAAAGACCCAGAGGTTTCCCAAACACGGTTTGCGTCGATCCGCCGGCGCCTGGAAAATTTCGAACCACCACCGGGCTGGCTTGCCTGGCTTTATGAATTCTTCCTGTTTGGTTTCAAACAGGCATGGGCCTGCCTTTTCGGAGCGTTGATGCTGGGCCTGCTGTTGGCAACCCACCTGCTTTATCCCGCAGACGCAGCATTGCCTCGTTACGATTTTCTGACCCTGGCAGCCTTGGCCATACAGATGGCCATGCTTTGCTTCCGGCTTGAAACCCTGGATGAAGCGAAGATCATACTTGTCTTCCATGTGGTCGGAACAATCATGGAACTGTTCAAGACATTTGCCGGATCATGGGTCTATCCTGAGCCCAGTTTTATCCGGATAGGCGAAGTGCCGCTGTTCTCCGGCTTCATGTATGCGGCGGTAGGGAGTTATCTGGCGCGTGTCTGGCGCATCTTTGATTTCCGTTTCACAAAATATCCGCGCCCCTGGCTGACCTATGCCTTGGCCGTGCTGGTCTATGTGAATTTCTTTACCCATCACTTCGGACCGGATATTCGCAACGCTCTTTTCGCAGGAATGGTGCTGTTGTTTCTGCGGTGCCGGGTCCATTTCACCGTCTGGCGAAGTGAACGCTGGATGCCGTTACTGGTGGGTTGGCTACTGGTTGCACTATTCATCTGGTTTGCCGAAAACATTGGAACCTTTGCCAGGGCTTGGTCCTATCCCGGTCAAGAAGGTGAATGGCATATGGTCTCGATCAGCAAGCTCGGCGCTTGGTATCTGCTGATGTATATTTCCTTCGTGCTCGTCGCTTCCGTTCATCGGCCAAAGGTATCTCAGGCACTGGCGCAAAGCACAGTGACGGTTTAAGACAAAGCCATGTTTTTCGATTTTGTAGACGAGCTGCGCGCTGCAGGCATATCCGCTTCTTTTAAGGAGCATCTTACCTTGCTGGAGGCGCTCGACCGTGATGTGATCGAACAGACCCCAGAAGCGTTCTATTACCTCAGCCGTGCCACATTCGTGAAAGATGAAGGGCTGCTCGACCGGTTCGATCAGGTTTTCAACAAGGTCTTCAAGGGGATCATGAGTGATTACGGCCAGAACCCTGTGGAAATTCCCGAAGATTGGCTGAAAGCCGTGGCCGAAAAGTTCCTCAGCCCTGAAGAAATGGAGGCAATCAAGTCACTGGGTGACTGGGACGAGATCATGGAGACGCTGAAGAAGCGGCTTGAAGAACAGGAAAAGCGGCACCAGGGCGGTAACAAATGGGTCGGTACCGGCGGCACGAGCCCGTTTGGCAATTCGGGCTTTAACCCCGAAGGCGTGCGTATCGGCGGCGAAAGCAAGCACAAGCGTGCGATCAAAGTATGGGAAAAGCGCGACTTCAAAAATTTGGACAACACCCGCGAACTGGGTACGCGAAACATCAAAATGGCGCTGCGCCGGTTGCGGCGGTTTGCCCGTGAAGGATCGGCCGATGAGCTTGATCTGGATGCCACAATCGAAGGCACTGCGAAGCAGGGCTGGCTCGACATTCACATGCGGCCAGAACGGCACAACGCGGTCAAGCTGCTGCTATTCCTTGATGTTGGTGGTTCGATGGATCCGTTCATCAAAGTGGTCGAAGAATTATTCAGTGCCGCCAATAGCGAGTTCAAAAACTTGGAGTTTTTCTACTTTCATAACTGCCTCTACGAAGGCGTTTGGAAGGACAATCGCCGCCGCTGGGCCGAACGGACCAAAACCTGGGATATCCTGCACAAATATGGTCATGACTATAAGATCGTCTTTGTCGGCGATGCGGCGATGAGCCCTTATGAAATCACCCATCAGGGCGGCAGCGTCGAGCATATGAACGAAGAAGCGGGCGCGATGTGGATGCAGCGCGTCACCAACACCTATCCTGCCACCGTCTGGTTGAACCCCGTTCCGGAAGCGCAATGGGGCTATTCCCAATCGACCAAAATGCTCAAGCAGCTTGTGAATGACCGGATGTACCCACTCACGCTTGATGGTCTGGACGACGCAATGCGGGAATTGAGTCGCAAACAGGGCGCTTAACCGGTCAACTTGCGAGTGATCCGGTCGCCAGCCATCATTCTCGAGTGGATATTAAGGTGGCCGAGGGCTGCGCGGCAAAGGCCATCGCAACCCTCTGTTTCACTTGTTTTACAGTCTATTTCTTGGCGGGAAGAAACGTAATTTCGCGCATCAGATACTCACCGGTAATGCTGCGCAAGTTGGGATAGACCGTCGTCGTCGTCGTACGGTTATTGGCCTCGTTTGCAGTGCCCCAGGCTTTCATGAAGGCTTCGTAGCGGGCCTTATTCGGGGCAAGATCGCTCGTGTTCGCGAAAGTTGCCACGAGTATCACATTGAATTCGCCGCTGTTGGGAAGGTCGCTTACGTAAACGTGGTAATCCAGCATGTGCCCCAGTTGCTTTGCAACGGCATTGCTGGCGACCCAGGTGCTTCGAATTCCCGCCAGGTAATCTTCGACCATGTTTTCTTTGACTTTGATGGTCGAAACATTCGAAACGCTGTCGCTCACCGTATAGTCTTGGTACGGCACAAGTTGTGCTGCAGCAGGAGTGGATAGGGCCATTGCAAGGCCAATGCCTATGAGTTTTTTCATGAGATTTCCTCAGTTTGTAGCGACCCGGCTACGGAGCAGGCCAAAAGGCCTGCGGGACCGATACAACGATGAACGAAAAACTTCGCACGAACTGGACTCGGTCCTGACAACGTAGAAAGCATTTTTGGAATAAATAAGCAATGTAGCGCACTGCTTGTAAGGAGTTTGAACCTCCGGTGAGCCAGTAACTGCAAATTGCCTGGCATTCCTTCAAATCCCGGCACCCAAATGATCGCGAATTCTTATTAGCGGCCGAGATCGCCTCTTAATCGACCATTAGGCCGTAACGCGATCGGACGCGGCTCTTTCGCGCAACAGCTTGATAGCTTCGTAACCCGACAGGATCGCGCCTTCCTGCCAGAATGGGACATAGCTCAGATGCTCTCCGGCAAAAAAGACCCGGCCTTCCGGCTTGCACAGCTCCAGATAATCTGTCTTGCGCTGATCTTCAGTCCAGGCACATCCCACACCGCCACTGAAGGGTGTTTCATTCCAGGCCACAGTGACCGGTTTGCCGAGCAGTTTGGACATCCCTGGATGAATGCGTTCAATGACGTCGCGCGAAATTGCGAAACGTTCAGCGTGGGGCATGTGGGTGAAGGCCTTGGAATTTGGCCGTTGGCCAAAGGAATAGGCGCCCATCAGGATGCCTTTGCTGCTGCCCCAACCTCCGCTTGGATACCAAACCAAAGTATTCGGTTCGTCCGTCCATGATAGCCCCCCAAAGACACCTTCTTGCTCCCAAAAGCGCGGCGACTCCCAGGCGACCTTGGCCGAAGGTGCGTAGTAAGCGTTGGCTAGCGAGGCGGTCTTTGCAGCGCTGAAGTCATGTTTCAGCTTTGCCACGTAGTTTGCTGGCAACGTGCACAGGCAATAATCCGCAGTTATTGGTGCAGCCTTATCCAGTGTGATGGTCACACCGTGATCCGAGCTGGCCACTCCCGAAACGGTCTTGTTCAGCCGAACATGCGGCTTGACCTTGGCATAAATTGCATAGGCAATACGGTCCATGCCGCCGACAGGCTGAAACATCGGAGCCTGCTGGTCAAAAATCTCTTCGAACAGCGCGGGTTCCCCCCATGAACCGTGGGCCATGAGTTGTTCGAGACTTAACGGAGACAATTTTTCACCCGGATTTCCGTACCCCCCCGGAGATTGGCGATAACCCGAACGATCCGATCCCTCGTAGGTGCCACTTTTTGACAGTGCCCCCCAATCGGTAAGGTAGGCTCGCAACCTCTCCTTATCCGTTGCCGTTAGTTCACCATCCAGCGCGCCGCGATCTATCGACTTGGTAAGCAATTCGCCAATATAACCGCGGGTGTCGTTGACTGCTTGCCGCTGGGAAATGATTTCCTTGTTCGAATCCACCGCCGCGGAGCGATTGACGTTAACCATCACTTCAAGTGGTACATTCAATTCGCGGGCATAATGGAAGATACCATGATGCTCGGTCGGCAGGCGGGCCGCTCCTGCATTCATGTAAAGGCCAGTGTCGAACTGACAGACCTGGTCTTCACGCCCTTCCTGGATAATGCGATCACCGCCGCGTACCGTCCAAACCCGGCCTCCGATCCGGTTGCGCGCCTCGAGGATCGTTATGGAATAACCCGCCTTCAGGAGTTCGTATCCTGCGGTCAAACCAGCGATACCGGCGCCCAAAATCACAACAGACTTCCCTTTGCCCGATCCGGCCGGCAATGCTGGCACACCTGCAAAGGCACGCGGAATGGAGAGCATCCCCAGCGCCTGCATCGACAAATAGACCGCGCTATACCCTCCAGCTTTTCCCATGGCCTGGAGAAACGCCCGGCGGGACGTCACTCGTCAAAAACCTTGGCTGCCTGAACTTCTATTTCGACCAGAAACTGTGGAGCCACCAATGCCGCCACTTGCACGGTGACTCGGGCCGGCTTGTTAGGCTGTTCGGGAGTTCCGAACATTTCTTTATAAGCCTTCATCATCCCACTGAAATCCATTCGATCGGAACCCGGCGGTGCCACAAGATAGACCCGCATCATGACGACGTCTTCCGGTCCCATCCCCTGAGCAATGAGGCCTGCTGCTAACCGCTGGAGCACAGACCGTGTTTGCGTTTCAGTATCCCCGTAACGCTGCAGGCTGCCTTCCGGCGCCGTCAAATCGGACTCAGCCGCAAGGGCTCCGCTCAGATTAACAACGGTCGCACCTGGCGGAATGGTCACACTGGCCGCGATAGGAGACGCATCAGGCCCGCTACGGGTGACCTGAGCCAACGCACTAGAAGACAGCCCCCAGGCAAAGCTGGTCAAGGCAAAAGTCACGGCTGCAAGATGTGCTTTCATGAAAACCCCCCGATTATCAATTCGGGTAAGTTCTCATGAAATACTACAAAGCACAATAGCGTGTCAGATTGCGATTTTCCAAGTAATGCCGATTCGTAACCGGCACTCCACTTTATTTCGTTCGTTTAAAACTCACGACTTGGTAGCATTGGATAAGATTTATGCCGCAGTGGCAAAATCGTCCGCCTGGAGAGCCATCATGGATTCCGCACCAGCTTCCAATTTGCGGCGAAGCGCGCCCACATCGGGGAGGAAACGGTCAGCATAATAGCGGGCCGTGGTGACCTTGGCTTCGTAGAATGCGATGTCATCAGTTCCTTCAGCCAGCTTTGCCTGCGCGACCTTTGCCATTCGCAACCACATCAGGCCAATGGCGACGATCCCCATCATATGCATGTAATGATGTGCACCGGCACCCAGATTATTTGGGTTTGCCATGGCGTTCTGCATGAACCACATAGTCGCCGCCTTCTGTTCGCCAACGGCCTTTTCCAGTTTTTCGGCAATCTGAGCTAGCGCGGCATCATCCTTGGCAGCGGCAATGTCTTCATCTGCAGTCTTGAAGAAGGCCTGAATCCCAGCTCCGCCATTCTGAGCCAGCTTGCGGCCGCAAAGGTCCATCGCCTGCACACCGTTGGTGCCTTCGTAAATCATTGCGATCCGGGCGTCCCGCACGAATTGTTCCATGCCCCATTCGGCAATGTACCCATGACCGCCAAACACCTGCTGCATATTGGTTGCAACTTCGTAGCCCTTGTCAGTGCCGTAACCTTTGATAACCGGCGTAAGCAAGCTGATCATCAAATCCGCCTCCTGACGCGCTTCTTCCGTGTCGGCCTTGTGCGTAAGGTCGACCTGCAGCGCCCCCCACAGAGCCAACGCTCGCATACCTTCGGTGAACGCTTTGGCATCCATCAGCATCCGGCGTACATCGGGGTGTACGAAAATAGGATCTGCTTGTGCTTGCGGCTCGGCCGGGCCGGTCAATGCCCGACCCTGTCTACGATCCAGCGCATAAGTAACCGCGTTTTGGTACGCGACTTCGGCTTGGGCAAGGCCCTGAATTCCCACACCAAGGCGCGCGGCATTCATCATGATGAACATGGCGGCGAGGCCCTTATTCTCCTCGCCGACCATCCAGCCTTTTGCGCCATCGTAGTTCATTACGCAGGTCGAATTTCCGTGAATTCCCATCTTTTCTTCAATTGAACCGCATTGCACTGCGTTGCGGTCCCCCAGGGAACCGTCGGCATTCACCAGAAATTTGGGCACGATGAAAAGGGAGATACCCTTGGTGCTGTCAGGCGCACCCGGCGTCTTGGCAAGAACGAGATGGATGATGTTTTCGGTTAGATCATGTTCGCCGGCCGAGATGAATATCTTTGTGCCGGTTACGGCATAAGAACCATCGGCTTGCGGTTCGGCTTTGGTACGGATCATACCCAGATCGGTGCCGCACTGGGGTTCGGTCAAATTCATTGTGCCGAGCCACTCATTCGCGATCATTTTATGGAGATATGTGGCCTGCTGCTCTGACGAACCCTTCGCAATGATCGCTGAAACAGCACCGTTGGTGAGCCCCGGATACATCCCGAACGCCTGGTTAGACGTGGCGACAAATTCCTCGATAACAAAGCCGAGGACATGCGGCATTCCCTGTCCGCCAAAGGCCTCTGGCTGGGCGATCGTGCCCCACCCGGCTGCGCGATATTGATCGAAAGCCTGTTTGAATCCTGTCGGCGTGGTCACGCTGCCATCGGCATGGCGGGTGCAGCCCTCCTTGTCGCCGACCTGATTGAGGGGTGCGAGAACTTCGGAGCAGAATTTTCCCGCTTCATTGATGACTGTGTCAATCATATCCGGGGTTGCGCTTTCGAAGCCCGGCAGATTGCCATAGCTTGGAAGGTCAAGGACTTCATTGACAACGAAACGCGTGTCACGCGTTGGGGCGGTATAGGTTGGCATGGGATGTTCCTTGCTATTGATTGCTTGGACTGAATCAGTCCTTTGAAGTATCGATATCAAGCTGTTCGATTTGTTTGATAAAATCGGTGAGTTCGCTGATCGATGAATCGATATCGTCGCGCTGAAGCTTGAGTTTCGCGACATGCCTGCGGCAGCGATCGATGGTCACACGGCGCTGTTCCACGCGCCCGTCATCAAGGTCGTAGAGATCAATCATCTCGCGAATTTCGGTGAGGCTGAAGCCGACGTTCTTGGCCCGCATGATCCAAGCGAGGCGTGCGCGGTCACGCTTGGAATAAACCCGCGTCAGACCTACCCGCCTTGGGGCAACGAGCCCTTCATCCTCGTAGAATCGGAGTGCTCGTGCCGTGCAGTCAAATTCAGTCGTGAGGTCGGATATGCTGAACTGTTCTCGCAACAGACTGTCCGGACGATCCAGATGAGCGCCAGCATGCCTTGATGGAAGAACCGATCCTGTGCCGGAAGGAGATTGGGACTTTTGTGATGCTGTTGACATGCCGAACGATCTACATAACCTTTACGTAAAGGTCAAGCGCCGACTGGTTCGAGGGATCCGTTCTTCAACCTGCGAAAAAAACAACTCTCGGTTCCTGTATGGCAAGTCGGACCGGCAGCATCGCACGTTAATATCAAAGCATCCTGATCGCAGTCCACGAGGATTTCCTGAATTCGCAGTAAGTTGCCCGAACTTTCGCCTTTCAGCCAAAGTTTGGAGCGAGAACGGGAATGGAAATGCGCGAGCCCGGTTTCGATGGATTTGTCTAGCGCCTCCTGGTCCATGAAGGCCACCATCCGGACTTGGCGTGTCCTTGAATCAACCACGACTGCCGTCAGCAAACCATCGCCACCAAACTTGGGCATGAACCTCGTTCCAGTTTCACGATCCAGTTTATCAACGCTATTACTGCTCACATTTAGTCCTCTACTGCACAAATCAGACGTCATGCCGTCAGCTACAAAGATGTTGCAGGATAACAACAGCATTACTTCAAAATCTATCGATACCGCACATTGCGCTATGCGGAAACACTCTCTGGTGGAAAGAACGCAATGCAGCAGGAAACCGCTGCAAACCGAACTCCGGTACCGTAAGAGTGCCAGGTTCAGGGAATAAGGAGAAGCTGCCCGCTATTTGCGTTGGCGCCTCCAAACGAAGAGGGATTGGATCCGGGCGGCCTTCTGGGGGGATGGACGCCGAACCGAAAGGCGGATCCAGCATTATTCGTCACGTGGCGCCCGAGGTTTCGGCCTCGGGCGTTACTCTTTTCGGGGGCGGAACAATCGCCTCCTCCAGCACTCTCGCAAAGCACGATACCACTACATGCGTAGCCCCCATCTGCTTCAGAATTTTGACGCAGGCATCACTAGTTGCGCCGCTTGTCAGGACATCGTCCACCAATATAACCCGTGCACCTTGGATCCGATTCGCCTTTGCTTCATTGATGGAAATTGCACCAGAGAGCGCCTTTTTTCGGCTGGCCTTGCCTAGTCCGCCGAGCGAAGGAGTCGACTTCTGTCGTACAAGTATATCCGGAACCATTTTCTGGGAGGTCAATCGTGCAATTTCCCGCGCCAGCAAGGCTGCCTGGTTAAAACCTCGCTGCCACAGTCGCCAGCGATGGAGCGGCACGGGAACTACCAACCAATCACCTTCAAGTTCTGGCAGTCGGGCAACCATCAGCCGTGCTAACATCGGAGCAAGAGCAATCCGTCGCCCGTGTTTGAAAGCCAGAATCAATTGGCGGGAAGCTGGGTTGTAGAGCGTTCCGGCAGCAATCCCATCGTGTTGAGGTGGTGCCGCAAGGCAGGGCGCGCAGACGGCGCCTTGGTCAACAGCGGACCCGCCAAATGGGCGTTGGCAGGTCAGGCAGGCCGGTTCACCCGGAATCTGCAACTGCCCCCAGCACGGGGCGCATAGCCCCCTCTGCTCTGCTATCCCGCCTCCGCACAGCGGACAGCGCGGCGGATAAATCAGGTCGATCAAGGGCGAGAGGCCATCGGACAGAGTGGAAGCAAGCGACACAGCCTGCTGTTGCCCCGCTTGCGCCCGACTGGCAAGCGCGGCACAGGGCGGCATGGACTCTGGTGCCCCGCCCCGCATATTCGATCTGGCCCGCCGTCGCGCAGTGCGCCACCGTGCCTGCTGTCTTGCGGTCAAGCCAGACGCTGCGCGTTTTATGCTCGACGACATGGTCGATGATGTTGTCGAGCGTTTGGCATTCATGCGCAGTGAACCCGTCAGGAGCCTGATCATCGGTGATACCGGCAACACTTTGTCGGCCAATCTTTCTGGCCAAATTATCACCGCCGACCCTGCCGATTTTGACGAGGAAGGTCCGTTACCGTTTGAACCCTTCGATTTCATCGCCAGCCTTGGCTCGCTCGATACCGTCAACGATTTGCCCGGTGCGCTGATCCACCTGCGCAATGCCCTGGCGCCCGGAGGCGTGCTGATCGCCAGCTTTCCCGGCCTTGGCTGCCTGCCGGCGCTCCGCAAGGCGATGTTGGCGGCCGATGGTGACCGGCCTGCTGCTCGGCTGCATCCGATGGTCGACAGGCGGTCAGGAGCGGCGCTGATGCAGCGATGCGGTTTTGCCCGGCAAGTGGTCGATTCGCGGCGGCTTCAGGTGCGTTATGGCTCCTTTGACCAACTGATTGCGGACCTGCGCGCCCAGGCTTTGACTAATGTGCTTACTTCCCGCCCCCCGCCGCTTTCCCGCAAGGCTCTTGAGGTGGCGCGCCGCACCTTTATGGCCGAAGCTGACCGCGATGGCCGGGTTACCGAACATTTCGAGATCATCACCCTAACCGGTTGGAAAAACTAACGAAGTGAAGCCTGTGCCGCGGCCAATCTGGCGATCGGCACGCGGTAGGGTGAGGCGCTGACATAATCGAGCCGAACATCTTCGCAGAAGGCGATACTGGCCGGATCGCCGCCATGTTCACCGCAGATACCCAGCTTGATATCGGACCTGGTTTCACGCCCGCGCTCGGCAGCCATTTGCACAAGTTGCCCCACGCCTTCGATGTCGAGACTGACGAAGGGATCGCGGGCGAAAATGCCTTTTTCCACATAGGGCGCGAGAAAACGTGCCGAATCATCCCGTGAAACGCCCAGAGTTGTCTGCGTCAAATCGTTGGTTCCGAAAGAAAAGAACATTGCTTCATGCGCGATTTCATGGGCCATCAAGGCGGCGCGCGGCAGTTCGATCATCGTGCCAACCAGATATTCGAGGACCCTGCCCTTTTCCGCAAAGACCTGCTTGGCCACCCGGTCAATAAGTTCCTTCAGAATGGCCAGTTCGCGCCGGGTCGCCACCAGGGGAATCATGAGTTCCGGTACAGGCGCTTCACCCGATGCTTCGGCCACTTCGCAGGCTGCTTCGAAAATGGCCCGCGCCTGCATTTCGTAGATTTCGGGATAGGTGATCCCCAAACGGCACCCTCTATGGCCAAGCATCGGATTGAATTCGTGCAATTCCGCCGCACGGCGTTTCAGATGGTCAATGCCCAGCTTGGTCGCATCGGCCAATTCGGCAAAGTCGGCCTCGGCGGTGGGCAGGAATTCATGCAGCGGCGGATCGAGCAGGCGGATCGTGCAGGGCAATCCGACCATGACTTCGAAAATCTTGCGGAAATCGTCCCGCTGTTCCGGCAGCAATTTGGCCAATGCGGCGCGGCGTCCGGTTTCGTCTTCCGCCAGAATCATTTGCCGTACCGCACTGATCCGCCCGGCTTCGAAGAACATATGCTCTGTCCGGCACAGACCGATACCTTCAGCGCCAAACTGGCGCGCCATACGGCAATCGTCGGGTGTTTCGGCGTTGGTCCGCACCCGCATACGGCGATGCGCGTCTGCCCAGTCCATCAGGATGCCAAAATCGCCGACCAGTTCGGGCTCTATCGTCGGAACCAGCCCGTCCATAATCTGGCCTTTAGCCCCGTCGAGTGTAATCAGATCGCCTTCGACCAGATCCTTGGCGCCAATGCGCAAGGTGCGGGTCTTGAGGTCAATCGAAACCTGCGATGCGCCGGATACACAAGGCCGCCCCATCCCGCGCGCCACCACGGCGGCGTGGCTGGTCATGCCGCCGCGCGCAGTCAGAATGCCCTGTGCGGCATGCATCCCGTGAATATCTTCCGGGCTGGTTTCGACACGCACGAGGATCACTTTCTCCCCCCGTGCAGCAAATTGTTCGGCCGTATCGGCGTCGAGCACGATCTTGCCGCTTGCCGCGCCGGGCGATGCCGGCAGACCCGTGGCAAGGATGATGCGCGGGGCATCGGGGTCCAATGTCGGGTGCAGCAGCTGGTCCAGCGCCATCGGATCAATCCGCAGCACAGCTTCCCGTTCGTCGATCAGGCCTTCGCCGACCATGTCCACGGCCATCTTGAGCGCGGCCTTGGCGGTGCGCTTGCCGCTGCGCGTTTGCAGCATCCACAATTTGCCCTGCTGAACGGTAAATTCAATGTCCTGCATATCGCGGTAATGCCGTTCCAGCAGGTCGAATACCTCGGCCAGTTCGGCATAGGCTTTCGGCATCGCTTCTTCCATGCTGAGCGGTTTTGCCCCTGCCCGCTCGCGCGCAGCCTTGGTCAGATATTGCGGGGTGCGAATCCCCGCGACCACATCTTCGCCCTGCGCGTTGATCAGATATTCGCCGTAATAGGCGTGTTCGCCAGTTGCCGGATCGCGGGTAAATGCCACGCCAGTGGCGCTGGTTTCGCCCATATTGCCGAACACCATGGCCTGAATGTTGACTGCCGTTCCCCAATCGGAGGAGATGCCGTTCAGGCGGCGATAAACCTTGGCACGGTCTGCATCCCAACTGTCGAATACAGCGGCAATCGCGCCCCATAATTGTTCGTGCACATCCTGCGGAAAGGACCGCCCCAGTTCCTGTTCAACGATGGACTTATATTCAGAAACCAGTGTCTGCCATTCGTCGGCTTCCATTTCCGTATCGGCGTAATAGCCCTTGTCTTCCTTGGCTATTTCCAGCGCTTCTTCGAACAATCCATGATCGACGCCCAGCACCACATCGGAATACATCTGGATGAACCGGCGATAGGAATCCCAGGCAAAGCGTTCATCGCCCGATGTTGCGGCCAGACCGGCCACGGTTGCATCATTCAAACCCAGATTCAGCACAGTGTCCATCATGCCGGGCATGGAGACGCGGGCGCCGGACCGGACCGAGACGAGGAGCGGATCATCGTTGCTTCCGAAAGACTTGCCGACGGTTTCTTCGATATGTTTGAGTGCCTTGGCCACTTCGCCGCGCAATTCGGCGGAAAAATCCGCCCCGCCCGCAAGATATTTTACGCATTCTTCGGTGGTGATGGTGAAGCCCGGTGGCACTGGCAAACCGATTTCGGCCATTTCGGCCAGATTGGCACCCTTGCCGCCGGTAACGGTCTTGTCCTTGGCGCGGGGATCGCCGGAGGCGGATGCACCGCCGAAAGTGTAGACCGTCTTCATGCAATCAAACCTCAATCAAATATACGCCAAGCCGGACACAAGTGACACATCCAACAAATTGTGTCCGCCCATTTAACATACGGAATTCATGTATTAAAATACCGGAAACCGGACGGCGAACAGATTTCGCCGCATGGAAAGACTACCCCTCGATTTTCGAGAAGTCGGCGACGTTGTGCACTGCGGCACGAAACCGTGCAAGCAGGTCCAGCCTCGCGCTGCGTCTATTTTCTTCCTCCGCATTTACGGTAACTTTCTCGAAAAAGGCATCAATCGGCGCGCGCAAACTGGCCAGTGCCGCCATAGCAGCGGTGAAATCTTCTGCGGCAAGGGCCGCTGCTGCCTGTGGCTCTGCTCTATCCAGCGCGTCGATCAACGCCTTTTCTGCGGGTTCGGGCGTGTAGGAAAGCTGTTTGGCATGGCGCTGCGCCATCTTGGCTTCGATCACGGCTTTCAT
>JAHEAV010000011.1:8018-29219 GCA_024642565.1 Erythrobacter sp. | reverse complement strand
TCGCCCTGCCCGACCGGCTTGTAGTGATCGCGGATCGCGTCGGCCACGGCATCGGGCAGCCCTTCGGCGCGGGCGTAATAGCCGCCCATCAGGCCCTGCAATTCGGGGAATTCGCCGACCATTTCGGTGACCAGATCGGCCTTGCACAGCCGCGCTGCCAGTTCGGCCTGATCGGCATCCGCGCCTTTGACAACGCCTTCTTCCACCAGCCAGCGGGCCAGTTTCGCCACCCGTTCCACCTTGTCCGCCACAGTGCCGAGCTTTTCGTGGAAGGTAATCCGCTCCAGCCCCCTGGCGTGTTCCTCCAGGGTTTTCTTGCGGTCCACATCCCAGAAGAACCGCGCATCGGAAAGGCGCGCGGCCAAAACCTTGCGGTTGCCATCGACAATGGCCGCGCCGCCGTCTGCCGCCTCGATATTGGCGGTGCAGATGAAGGCGTTGGAAAGGGTGCCAGCGCGGTCTTCGCACACGAAATATTTCTGGTTCACCCGCGCGGTCAGCTGGATCACTTCGGGCGGTACTTCGAGGAAATTTTCTTCGAACCGGCCCAGCAGCGGGACCGGCCATTCGGTCAGGCCGGCGTTTTCCACCACCAGCCCTTCATCGTCCACCAGCACCAGTCCGGCATCGGCAGCAGCCTGCGCGGCGCCGGCGCGGATCATGCCCTCACGCTCTGCATGATCAACGATGACATGGCAGGCGCGCAGCTTTTCCGCATAATCATCCGTGCCGCCAATGGTGATCGGGCCGGAATGATGGAAGCGGTGGCCCATCGTGGCGTAACTTGCGGCCACGCCGTCCACTTCGCATTCGACCAGCGCATCACCAAGAATGGCGACAATACCGGACAGCGGGCGCACCCAGCGCAAGCTTTCGGTGCCGATTGATGCCGCGCCCCAGCGCATACTTTTGGGCCACGGGAACGCGCGGATAATCGCCGGAATGGCATCGGCCAGAACATCGGTGACTGCCCTGCCCGGCCTTTCGATTACCGCGAACCATGTGTTGCGGCCCTTCACATCGCGCAAGCTCAACTGGTCACGGGTGACGCCGTTCTTGCGGCAGAACCCGTCCAACGCGGCATCGGGCGCGCCTTCGGGCGGACCTTTGGCTTCTTCGCGGACAGCTTCGGTTTGTTGCGGGATATCGCGGGCAATCAGCGCAAGGCGCCGCGGGGTGGACCAGACGGTGATTTCGCCCGGTTTGACCCCGGCACTGTCCATCTCCGCACGGAACAGCCGCTCCAGATCGGCGCGCGCGCCTTTCTGCATTCGGGCCGGGATTTCTTCACAGCGCAGTTCGAGCAGAAAATTGGTCATGCCGACCACCCCGGAAATTTCTGCGCCCATTCGTCTTTCTTCAGTTCCATATGCTTTTCGCACGACCCGCGCGCCAGATCGCGCACGCGGCCCATATAGCTGGCGCGTTCCTGCACACTGATCACACCACGCGCCTGGAGGAGGTTGAAGATGTGGCTGGCTTCCACCGCCTGTTCATAGGCGGCGATGGGAACATCGGCGGCCAGCGCGTTGCGGCATTCGGCCTCGGCCTTGTTGAACAGGTCGAACAGGGCATCGGTTTCGGCCACTTCGAAGTTCCATTTCGACATCTGCTTCTCGTTTTCAAGAAACACATCGCCGTAGCTGACGCCTTGCTGGTTAAAGGCGAGGTCGTAAACATTGTCGACGCCCTGAATATACATTGCCAGGCGTTCGAGGCCGTAGGTCAGTTCGCCGGCCACCGGCTTGCAATCGAACCCGCCCATCTGCTGGAAATAGGTGAACTGGGTCACTTCCATCCCATCGCACCAGACCTCCCAGCCCAGCCCCCATGCGCCCAGTGTGGGCGATTCCCAATCATCCTCCACAAAGCGGATATCGTGCTTGAGCGGGTCGATCCCGATGACTTCCAGGCTGCGCAAATAGAGTTCCTGCAAATCCGGCGGGCTTGGCTTCAGAATGACCTGGTACTGGTAATAATGCTGCAAGCGGTTCGGGTTTTCGCCATAGCGCCCGTCCGTCGGCCGCCGGCATGGCTGGACAAAAGCGGCGTTCCACGGCTCTGGCCCCAGCGCCCGCAGCGTAGTCGCCGGGTGGAATGTACCCGCCCCCATCCGCATGTCATAAGGTTGCAGTATCAGGCAGCCCTGCGCGCTCCAGAAATCATGGAGGGCGAGGATCATATCCTGGAAGCTCTTGGCGGGCTCTCTGGCAAGCAATTCAGTCATCGCTCGGGGCTTTGGAGGATGGCTGTTTTCCGGTCAATGCCGCACAGCCCCAATCCGCACCGATGACAAGATATTGCGACACTATGTAAGGGAGCGTGCACAATGAGAGCGAATCGCGGCCGGCCGAGAGGGCCATCGAAACGGGAAAGCACGATCTTTCGATCCCCCTTGCCTTACGGATCGCCGGACTGTTCAATATGCCAACCGAGGAACATTTCGATGATGGACGCTAATGGAACCAGCGGTGAAGCCCGCTTGAACGCCCGCAAACTGGGCCTGCGCTGATGCCCTTCATCCTGTATTCAACCCATGGAAATCAGAAAAACGACATGACACATTTGATCCGCAAGCTCGCCGCCAGCACGGCCGCGATAGTTCTCGCATTTTCCACCGTTGCCTATGCGCAGCAGCATGTCCCGACCCCGGTTCCGACGACCGATGTTGCCGCATCTTCTGTCGAGATGGGCGGCCCGGCACTGTGGAAGGTGGCCGACGATGACACGACCATTTATCTGTTCGGCACGATCCATGCGCTGCCCAAGGAAGTGGATTGGTACAAAGGTAACGTCGCACAGGCGCTGGGTTCATCGGACATTCTGGTGACCGAAGTGATCGCAAGCCCCGATATGGCCAATGAAATGCAGCAGATCATCATGAGCAAGGGCATATTGCCACCCGGCGAAACCTTGCGCAGTTTGCTGGATGATAAACAAAAGGCAAGCTATGAAGGCGCCATGACCAAGCTTGGCCTGCCGATTGCCGCGTTCGACCAGTTCGAACCCTGGTATGCCAGCCTGATGATGTCGATGCTGCCGCTGCTCAAGGAAGGTTATTCTCCCGATAGCGGCGTCGAAATGGTGCTGACGGAAAAGGGCGGCAAGGAAAAGCCGCGCGGCCAGTTGGAGACCATCGAGTTCCAGATGTCCGTGTTCGACCAGCTGCCGATCAAAAGCCAGATCGACTTTCTGATTCAGGCATCCGACCAGGTGGACCAGATCAAGCCGATGCTGGATGCGATGGTCGCCGAATGGCTCAAGGGTGATGCGGATGGTCTGGCGAAGCTGATGAACGAAGGGCTGACCGACCAGATGTTGGCGGACAGGCTGCTTTATTCCCGCAATCGCACCTGGGCAGAATGGATCAAGACCCGGCTAGATACGCCCGGAACCGTGTTCATCGCGGTGGGCGCAGGACATCTGGCGGGTACCAACAGCGTGCAGGACGCCTTGGCCGAGCGCGGTATTTCGGCCGCGCGCGTCCAATGAGATTGCGCCTTCCCATCGCCATTTGCATGGCAATGGCAATGGCAATGGCCGTGGCGCTGACTGGTTGCGGAAAGGCCCCGGCAAGCAAGCCGGACACACCACCACCGCAGCCCGCACTATGGGAATTGGCTTCGGCCGACGGGACTGTGGAGGGTTGGCTGTTCGGCACAATCCATGCTCTGCCGGACGGCACCCAGTGGGAAACACCGCTGGTCAGGGCCAAGCTGTCGGAGGCGGACATTCTGGTTGTAGAGATCGCCGCGCTGGAAGACAGTGCGGCGATATCGCGTGTTTTCTCGCAGCTGGCACAAACTTCTGGTCAGCCACCCTTGTCAAAACGCATTCCCAGCACGGATCGCAGCTTGCTCGATGCTGCGCTGCGCGAAGCAAATTACACCGATGGGGACTTTGCACATGTCGAAAGCTGGGCGGCCGCGCTGATGCTTGCCCAGGCCATGCGCAAGAACGAAACCGGCAATGGCGTCGACCTGGCATTGCTGGGCCAATTCGGCGCAAAGCCTGTTCGCGAATTGGAAGGTGCCGTGAAACAACTGGGTATCTTTGATCGCCTGGCAGAGCGCGACCAGCGTGATCTGCTCTCTGCGGTAATCAAGGAAGGTCCCGGCAGCGCCGATAAATCTGCTGAACTGGCGCAAAGCTGGCTTGCGGGCGATATGCAGCGGATCGCACGGGAAAATCAGGAAGGTCTGCTCGCCGATCCCGAATTGCGCGCGGCATTGCTGGTCAACCGGAACGCCGACTGGGTCAGGCAAATCACCACCATGCTGCCCCGAAGCCCGCCGATTATGGTTGCCGTGGGCGCGGCCCATATGGCCGGACCAGAAGGCCTGCCGATTTTGTTGCAGCAGCGCGGATATCGTGTGACTCGCATCCAATAGTGCTTCGCGCTTGTCTTTGACGGCGTTTACCCGTAAAGGCGCGCGCTTCCGGCCAAGGTCATCCCTGGAGGCTTGGTGACGGAATGATACATCAACGTGAATTCGAAAGGCAATTACCATGAGCGAAGCTCTGACCCTGCCGGCCGAGATGCGCGAACGGGCTGGCAAGGGAGCCTCCCGTGCACTGCGTCGCGAAGGCCGCGTCCCCGCCGTTATTTATGGCGGCAAGGAAGAACCAACCCAGATCCATATTGAAGCGAAGGAACTGCGCCGCCAGCTCGGCACCGGTCACTTCATGAATTCAATCGTCATGGTCGAAGTCGGCGGCAAGCCCGTCCGTACCCTGCCGAAGGATGTTGCCTTTCACCCCGTGACTGACCTGCCGCTGCATGTCGATTTCTTCCGCCTGTCGAAAGACGCGAAGATCGAAGTGCTTATTCCGGTGGTGTTCGTGAACGAAGAAGCCAGCCCCGGCCTCAAGAAGGGCGGCGTGCTCAACGTGGTTCGTCACGATCTCGACCTGATTTGCGAATCGGACAAGATTCCTGACGAAATCCACATCGACGTCACCGGCCTGGAAGTGGGCGATTCGATCCACATCAGCAGCGTTACCCTGCCAGCTGGTGCGGTGAGCGCGATTACCGATCGTGACTTCACCATTGCCACAATCGTTGCTCCGTCCGCGCTGAAGAGCCAGGACGGCGAAGCTGCCGCTGAAGCGGAAAGCAGTGCTGAAGACAGCGAAGATACTGCGGAAGATGAAGCCGGCGAAGAAGAAGCCGCAAGCGAATAATCGCTTTCATCATACCGGTACCAAGCTTAGCGCCGGCTTTCCCAAGCGGAAGGTCGGCGTTTTGCTTTTGCGGCAAGGAAAGCTAGGTGGGCATGATGCAACTTTGGGTAGGCCTTGGAAATCCTGGACCGCAATATGCGATGCAGCGCCACAATGTTGGTTTCATGGCCATCGATGTCATCGCTGACCTGCATGAATTCGGGCCGGTACAGAAGAAATTTTCCGGATGGATGCAGGACGGGCGCATCGCCGGGCAGCGGATCATTCTGCTCAAGCCTGCCACCTTCATGAATGAAAGCGGCCGTGCGGTGGGCGAAGCCTTGCGTTTTTACAAATTGGCACCCGATGCCCTGACCGTTTTTCATGACGAACTTGATCTGGCCCCGTTCAAGGTGAAGGCACGGATTGGCGGCGGCCTGGCAGGGCATAATGGCCTGCGCAGCATCGATAAGCATATCGGCCCTGATTTCCGCCGTGTGCGGATTGGCATCGGCCATCCGGGCCACAAAGATCGCGTCCACAATTATGTGCTCGGCAATTACGCCAAGGCTGAACAGGATGATCTGGCGGATATGCTCGGTGCCATCGGCGCCGAAGCGGAATGGCTGGCCAAAGGCGACGACGCGCGCTTCATGAACGATGTGGCGCTGCGTTTGCAGGATTAATCGATGGAACGAATCCTGATCATCGGACCATGCGGCGCGGGGAAATCCACCGCGGCGCGCAGCCTTGGCGAAAAGCTGGGCCTGCCGGTGATCCATCTTGACCAGATTTACTGGAGGCCGGGTTGGGTCGAGACACCGCCGGATGAATTTGCCCCGATTTTGGAAGCTGCGCTGCATGGGGAACGCTGGATCATCGACGGTAATTACGGTGGCTCCATGCCTCTGCGGATGGCCCATGCCGACAGCGTCATATATCTCGATTTCCCTATTCTGCTGTGCTTGTGGCGTACCATAAAGCGCATCTGGCGCTATCGCGGACAAACCCGCCCGGACATGAGCGCAGATTGCCCTGAACGTCTGGACCTGTCCTTTTTGTTTTACATCGCCACATGGCGCCTGACCAAGCGTGCGCGGATGACCCGGCTGACAACCGAATTTCCGGGCACATTGCATGTGTTCACCCGCCCATCCCGCTTGCGCAAATGGATAGACGGCCTGTGATGCCAACAAACTGGTGACCGGGGAACAGGCCATTTAGCGGGCTGGATCAGTGTGGGGATCACCGCAGCGAACCATGTGCAGGCTGGTCAAGTGCGGCCAGCGGGGCTAAGCGCCGCCACCTGTTCTTATTCCGGAGTTTTCGATGGGTTTCCGTTGCGGGATCGTCGGGCTGCCCAATGTCGGCAAGTCCACCCTGTTCAATGCGTTGACAGAAACGCAGGCTGCGCAAGCGGCCAATTATCCCTTTTGCACGATCGAGCCGAATGTCGGCCAGGTCGCCGTGCCCGATCCGCGGCTGGAAAAAATCGCGGCTATTGCGGGTAGCGCCAAGGTGATCTTCACCCAGCTTGGCTTCGTCGATATTGCCGGCCTGGTAAAAGGCGCGAGCAAGGGCGAAGGTCTGGGCAACCAGTTTCTCGGCAATATTCGCGAAACCGATGCCATCGTCCATGTGCTTCGCTGTTTCGAGGATGACGACATCCAGCATGTCGCCAACACCGTCGATCCGATTGCAGACGCCGAAGTGGTCGAAACCGAATTGATGCTGGCGGATCTTGAAAGTCTGGAAAAGCGGGTGCCCGCTGCTGAGAAAAAAGCCAAGGCTGGCGATAAAGAAGCCAAAGTGCTGGCAAGTGTGCTGGGGCAAGCCCTGGAATTGCTGCGAGAAGGCAAGCCCGCCCGATTGACCGAACCGAAGGATGTCGAAGAAGTTCGCGTATTTCAGCAGGCCCAATTGTTGACCGCAAAGCCGGTCCTCTATGTCTGTAACGTCGCAGAAGAAGACGCAGCCACAGGCAATGCCCTGTCCGAAGCTGTGGCGGCCAAGGCCGCTGCCGAAGGCGCGCAATCGGTGGTTGTATCGGCCGCAATCGAGGCGGAACTGGTTACCATGCCTTTGGAAGACCGGGGCGAATATCTCGCAGATCTGGGTCTGGCCGAAAGCGGTCTCGCCCGCGTGGTCAGGGCCGGGTATGAATTGCTACATTTGCAGACCTATTTCACGGCCGGGCCAAAGGAAGCGCGCGCATGGACCTTCCCCAAGGGTGCCAAAGCCCCGCAGGCGGCGGGCGAAATCCATAGCGATTTTGAACGCGGCTTCATCAAGGCGGAAACCATTGCCTATGACGATTTCGTCACCCTGGGCGGTGAAACTGCCGCGCGCGAAGCGGGCAAGCTGCGCCAGGAAGGCAAGGAATATCTGGTTCAGGATGGCGATATCCTGAACTTCAAGTTCAACGTGTAAGCCGCCGAGGTTCGAAAGCATCTGGTGAATTCAGGCATCCATCCTATCTTGCAACCATGATCCGGAAAATTCTTCTCGCGATTTTTCTGTTTGCTTTGGGCGCGCCTGCCCTGGGCGGTGCATACGCGGCTTCGGCTGATACGGCAGAAACGGCAATGCCGTGCCACACAAAGGCACCCGATCGCCCGGACGATAAACAGCACAAGTCTATGGCCACGCACGAAATTTGCATTGGCTGCGCCGCGCAAATGGCGTCGTCACCAGCCATAATTCCCGCGGGATATGTCAAGATCAGCCCCGCGCCAGCCGCGCTTTACCCGGCGCTGGCCAATGGAAATCGGCAGCCTGCCATCCCCCCTCCCCGGAACTGAATGGAACGCGTGAATTCGTTTCAACACATTTCCGACGGATAAATCAGATGAAAAAGTGGATTTTATTTACAGGCGCAGCTGCGCTTGCGAGCATGGCGTCGATGGCTTCGGCGCAGGGGATGACCGATCATACCGGGCATCACGCAATGGAAGAAATGCCGGCCCCCGCCCAATCGCAGGCAACCCCGGCCATGAATGACCAGGCCATGGCTGATGAAATGGCCAATCACGCCGCCATGGATCACAACATGCCGGCAATGGACATGGCCGGCGAAGGTTCTGGCACCTCCCTGCTGCCGGCAAACGAACCGATGGGCCACGGGCTCCATATCCCGGTTGGCGGAGATACCATGCTGATGCTGCATGGCACGGTTTGGCCAGTCTACACCAAGCAAACCGGGCCACGCGGTGATGACAAGCTTTATGTCCAATCCATGGCGATGGCGACGTTGACCAAGCCCTTCGAAGGCGGCAGCTTTTCTGTGCGCAGCATGATGAGCCTGGAGCCGGCCATGCGCCACGATGGTTATCCCAACCTGTTCGCGTCTGGCGAAGTTGCTTACGGGGAAGGATTGGTGGACCGCCAGCATCCGCATGATCTGTTCATGGAACTAAGCGCCCGCCTTGATCTCGACCTGGGAGAAAGTACCCGCCTCTTCGTCTATGGCGGACCGGTCGGTGAACCGGCGCTGGGGCCAAGCGCCTTCATGCACCGGGCCAGCGCACGCTATAATCCCGAAGCGCCGATTACCCATCACTGGTTCGATTCAACGCATATTACCTACGGCGTAATCACCACTGGAATCAAAGGCCGGACGTGGCAGCTGGAAGGCAGTGCCTTTCGCGGGCGCGAACCGGATGAATTCCGCTGGAATATCGAAAAGCCAAAGTTCGACAGCTGGTCTGCCCGCGCAAGCTATGCGCTTTCGCCGGCCTTGCTGGTGCAGGCGAGCTATGGCCAGATAACCGATCCGGAGGAACTGCATCCAGGCGAGGACGAATATCGCACCACGGCCTCGATCCATTACAATAATGGCAAAGGCTTGTCCGCGATGGGCGCGTTTTCTTCCAAGAACCGGCAGCCGGGTGATGTGCTGACGGCATGGTTGGGAGAGGTAAACTGGGATATCGACCGCCATCACACAGTGTTTGGACGCGTAGAGAATCTCGCGAATGATGAACTTTTCCCGGATGAAAACAGCCCGTTACATGAACAGGCTATTCGGGTGACGAAGCTGCAGGCTGGATATGCTTACAGAATTCCGATTGGCCCGTTGAATCTGGCACTCGGCGGGACGGTTTCGGCATTTGCAAAGCCGGCATTGCTCGATACAGCCTATGGTTCAAATCCAATGGGCTACACCGTGTTCGCCCGTTTTAGCCTTGGGGACTAGCATGTTGTATTTCGAGGATCTGGTAGTCGGCACGAAACAGTCTTTCGGCAGCTACCCGGTCACTCGCGAAGAAGTGCTGGATTTTGCCCGTAAATACGATCCGCAGCCGTTTCATCTTGATGATGCGGCTGCGGCCCGGACCCATTTCGGGCGCGTATCTGCCAGTGGTTGGCACAGCTGCGCAATGACGATGGCGATGCTTGTTCAAAACATGAAAGAAAACCGGCAGGCGGGCCTTGGTTCGCCCGGGATGGACAATTTACGCTGGCTCAAGCCCGTCTATCCCGGCGACACCTTGCGCTGCGAAACGGAACTACTGGAAAAACGGCGCAGCAAAAGCCGCCCCGAAATGGGTCTTTTCAAATCCCGTGCCCGCACGTTCAACCAGCACGGCGATCTGGTTCTGGAAATGGTGTCCAACGGCTTGATCCGTGTCCGGGAACCTGAAGCCCCCTTCGACTGAACCGATCGGCATCAGTGCCAGCGGGCTAGAACCGCAATCGTACTTCCGACATTTACGATTCGGTGAATGTCCGGTTTCGGTGGACGGGACCAAGTAAAAGTGGGTCCCTTGTCTTGGGAGTTTCCGGAAAGCCTGCTTTCCGGCGAAAATCGGCAAATGAAAAACTCGCGCGCATGGCAATGAATGAACCGCCGTCAACGTGTTTGATCTCAATGGTAAAAACAGGGACCGCCCCTCCCCTGGCACTACGAACCGTATGTGCAATTGGGCTTCTTCCCTTATTAAACCCGTGACATTGTTAATAGTTGACGGATGCCTGCGAAGTTGCTGAATACAATAGTAACAGCAACTAGAGACTCATCCGAGAGTCCGATACTTAATGACAGAGATTTTCACCACTATTCGCTGAGAGGAACAAGAATGCGCACTGTAACCACACTTTTCACCGCAGTAGCTGTAATGGCTACCCCGATGGCGGCTCCGATGGCAGCTTTCGCCAAGACGCCCGGCGATATATCAGACCTCGTCAGCATGCGCGGCTCGTCATTCGATGGCGAAATGGAGCGCCGCGGATATGAGTTCATCAAGAAAGTCGGGATTGCGCAGTTCTGGTGGAACGCGAACACGAAGACCTGTGTTTCCGCCGCATTTGACAACGGCCGGGTCTCCAACATCGAGTCGACGGCAGCTTCGGATTGCGGTCATTCAAGCGGTGGATCGACGGCAGCTGGAATCGTGGCGGGCGCCGCAGCAATTGGCCTCATCGCCGCGCTGGCCGGACACCATAAAAAGAACCCGTCCCGCGACACTGCCGATTACAACACAGTATACCAACAGGGCTACAATGACGCCATGTATGGCGGACATTACAATAATAACGATTCCGAAGCCTATCACGCAGGCTACATGGCCGGAGAAGCTGAACAGAACAATCGTCGACACGCTAACAGCAAGCTGGTCCGCGGTGCGCCTGCGGCCGCACAGTATGCCTGCAATGAAAGAAGCGATGAAATGTGGGGCGTCCCCAAGGGCAGCAGCGTTACCGTGAGCGTGTTTGATTATGGTCAGGGCAATTATGAATTGACCACCGCTTCAGGGCACCTTCGGGGCAAGTGCTCGGTCAACGCACGCGGTGTGGTCAGCGATTTCCTGCCGCAATAACGTTTCTGGTCCGGGGTCCCGCAATCGCCACTGCGGGGCCCGCTGGATCCAGTTTGATGCGTAATTCGTGAATCTGTCTACTCAGGAGTAACCTCGATGGCCTCTACCCGATTGTTCGCCACGGCATTTGCCGCCTCTGCTTCCTTGGCGCTCGCTGCTTGTGGATCAGGCGGAACGGAAACCGCAAGCGAAACCTCAGGGACCCAAGCCGCGCCGCCTGAGGACGCTGCGATGATAACCGCAGATGATGGTTCCACATCCACTCCCGACGCAAGCACCGAAGCCGCCGCTTCGCAGGCTTCGGAGGACGGAGAGAACGCTGTAAAGCGTATATCGTTTAACAAGGGCGCCAACAGCGCGACGGTCACCGGCTCAGTCAAGGGCTACGGCATCATTGATTACATGCTCAATGTGCGGGCGGGCCAGCCCCTTAACATCAGCATGTCTACGGACAACAGGTCTAATTATTTCAACATCATGGAACCGGGTGAAGATGACGCCGCAATTTTTGTAGGGTCGACAAACGGCGACCAATTTGAAGGCGTCACCAAGAAAAGCGGCGATTACCGCATACGCGTCTACCTGATGCGAAACGCGGCGCGCCGGGAAGAAACGGCAAAGTTCCGCCTTGAGACAATCGTTGGCGCTGGCAAACCTCCAAAGCAAACTGCGTCTGCCGATCCGGTTCGCGGACCTGGTGGGCTGGAGAAGAAATGTCAGGACAAGGTGGCGGGCGTCACCAACGCAAGGGTGCTTGGGACCAACAGGATAGAGGAGTCCGAAGCGGCAACGGCGATCTACGTTAATGTTCAGGGAGCCGAGGCTCCGTGGCGCTGTCTCGTATATCCTCGTAGCGGCACCGTTGGTGAAGTGATGTACACCGGAAGCGAAGGGGCACTTTGACGCAATTTCAGCGGCAAGTTTCTAATCCTTTGGAGAAAAGTACCTCATGAACTTCCTGAAGATTCTCAGATCGATGGAAGAATTCCTCTATGAAGTCATGACATGGCTGATATTCTATCCGCGAACCTTATGGCTGATTATCAAGCACCCGCTGCAGATGATCGAATATTCCGACGATGAACAATCAGACGAGATGGACGAGCAATACACAGATAGTCTAAGTCCGCTTCTGTTCCTGCTTATTTCCATTGTCATCACCCACGTGCTTGAAATGATTTTTAAGGCAAGGTTAGAACAGCCCAAGAGTGAACTCGTAGCCTTTTTCTCAAACGCCGATGAAAGCGTTATCCTGTTCCGGACGATCGTATATAGCCTTTATCCGCTGCTTTTTTCGATTGAGCTACTGAAAAGACGCGGAATTTCCGTGGACCGAACGACACTTAGAGCACCGTTTTTCAACCAATGCTATTTAGCCGCTCTGTTCGCGCTGCTCACCAGCATCGCTGCCATCATGGGCCGGGCGAAAGTTGAAACGATTACTTATACTGGAACCGCTCTGGCCGTCCTTACCCTGATCTGGTTCCTAGTGATCCAGTCTGCCTGGTTTCGCAAAGAGCTCGTAATAAGTCGTGGCAAGGCGCTTTGGATTGCTATTGCCACCTTTTTCAAGGCGACATTGATCAACAGTCTGCTGACGGCAATGATTTTCGCTTAGGCAAGCAAACCCTATCAAGTCGAACCGCCGCAAAGGGGAGCAGGGAAATGAAATTGATTTTGAAGATTGCAGGATTTGGAATGCTCTTGTCTACTTCAGCCTGCCAGCACGCAGGACCGGAATCTCCGCCTCCTGCCAATATCCCATTTGCCGGACTGGCGGGCACGAACTGGCGGCTCGTTGAATTCCAGTCGATGGACGATGCACAGGGCACGAAACGGCCGGACGACCCGAACAAGTACACGATTACCTTCCACAATGACGGCAGCCTGACAGGCAGGCTGGACTGCAATCGCGCGGTAGGGCCGTGGCGGAACGATATCGCCAATGCCACAGGCGGTTCGCTGTCGATGGGGCCGCTGGGTGTGACCAAGGCGTTCTGCCCCGAACCATCAATGGGCGAGTTTCTGGAACGGCAGCTGGGTTATGTTCGATCGTTTACGATCACTGGAGAACGCTTGAACATGGCTCTGATGGCCGATGGCGGAATTATCGTCTGGGAACCTATGCCGTATGGATCGGGCTCTGCAGATCCGTCGGCGCCGAAGCCCTGAAAATTGCGAGCGCGAAGAGTGGTACTTGGGCACGCATCTGACGGACGATTGGGGCGTTGGCCCGTTGCCTTTGTTCGGCAGTAAGAGGACGCCCCGCTACGGTCCTGCCGTTTTATTGTCCCGCTGTTTCTGTAATTTCTGCACCGGAATTACTGACCGAGCGGCGATACAGGTGCCATGTTGCGTGCCCGAGAACTGGAAGCACGGCGAGAAGCCCCAGAAAAAGTGGGATCATTGCAACAAACAATGAAACCGCAACAATAACCGCCCAGGTCAGCAAGACGAAGGTGTTTGATCGAAACGTTGCTAAGCTCACGATAATCGCAGTGATAAAATCAACTTGACGATCAACCAGCATCGGCAGGCTGACGACCGTGATCGAAAAGAAGGCCAATGCCATCAGTCCGCCCACAAAACCGCCAACCAATAACATCATGATGCCCGCCTCGGTGTGTAACAATGTGAGCGATTCTGACCCGATGCCGGATTCCGCCAGGAAGATCGCAAAAATGCCGTGCGCGAGCATGATCCAGAAGCCCAAAGCAACAAACATGATAACGCCCATACTCAGAATTTGCCCATCGCCGCGCCCGCGCAATGCCCCGAGGACCGACCGCCAATTCATGGGCAAACCCGCTTCGCGGCGGCGGCTAACTTCATAAAGTCCTACAGCCGCAAAAGGTGCGAGAAGTGGGAGCCCCCCCGCAGCCGGGACTAACCACGCAGCCTCATCTAGAGTAAAGAGCGCGAAATAGAGAAACATTCCAGCGATGATAAAGATCGCCGCAAAAAACAGGCCGAATGCAGGAAATGCTCTGAAATCAGCCCAACCCGCCGCAAGTGCAGTGCGAAGATCGCTTACCTTGAGATCGCGTGCGACTGCTACCGGCAGGATCTGAGCTTGTTCGACCATGCTCATAGCACTCCTTTCGTATGGAACTGTCGGGGGATAATGCAACAAGTCCTGCAGTCCATCAAGTTTTGCCAGGTCATGGCCCAGCCACCGAAGCTCATGCGAATACCAAGCGATGTGACAGACCGCACAGTTACCTTGCTCGCCCTTGGAGCAAAGTTGGCATAGTAAGGTCACTGACCGCCACAAAATCTCTACAAGACCAGGGCGCAACTCCTGAAAGATGCGGTGATTTTGACACTTTTAGCGCAAAGGACCACGCATGACCCCAAAGAGCATTTATCGGGCAAAATTGACCACTCCTGATAAAGCAATGGAGTGCGTCAGCTCAGGCATGAACCTAGTAATGGGAATGGCTGTTGCCGAACCGCCCGCTCTTCTTGGAGCCCTAGGACGCAAGGTTGTGGGTGCTGGGCTGAGCGATCTCAGGTTATGGTATTTCCACTCCCTTGATGTAGCGGGCACGACCGTACTCCGGCGGGATCTTCTCGATCGCGTCCGCCCGCACTGCATGTTCCTGAGCAGTATCGAGCGAGCCCTGATTAAGGATGATCCGTCGCTTGGTCCCTACGGAGCCATCGAATTCGTGCCGGTGGCGTTCAGTGGATCGCCGCAGCTTTTGTCACAGCGCGTAGACCTTGATGTTTGCCTTACAACCGTCTCGCCGATGGACCGTCACGGCTATTTCACCTTCGGAGTCAGCAACGACTATACATCCACAGCGGCACGCAGTGCGCGCCGTCTGATCGTCGAGGTCAATCCGGCGATGCCACGAGTTTTCGGAGATTCTCTTCTTCATGTTTCCGAAGTCGATGCCATTGTCGAACACAGTGTCCCGCTGCCCGAGATTTTCAGCGGCTCTCCAAATACAGAAGAACAATCGATCGCTCGGATGATTGCAGACATGATTGATGATGGCAGCTGCCTGCAAATGGGAATCGGCACGCTTCCCGGCGCAGTCTGCAACCTTCTGAAGGACAGGAAGGATCTTGGCATCCATACCGAATTACTGACTCCGGCATTGGCTCAACTCATTCAGTGTGGTGCGGCAACCAACAAGGCAAAAACAACTTATCCGTTGCGAAGTGTGTTCACGTTTGCGATGGGTGATGCGCCATTTTACGACCTCATCGATGACAATCCGGCATTCCATTCTCTACCGGTAAACATCGTCAACAATCCTCTGCATATCTCGAAGAACGACAACGTTGTTTCCGTGAACGGAACGCTGCAAATCGATCTTGGCGGTGCGTGCAATTCTGAAAGCCTACTGGGTCGGCAATATAGCGGTTCTGGAGGACAGTTGGATTTTGTCAGAGGTGCGGCCGCTTCGAAGGGCGGAAAATCGATCATCGCCTGCCAGTCCACAGCGCGGGGCGGTACCGTTTCGCGAATTGTCCCTGAACTCGATGGGCCGGTGACAACCCCTCGCAATGACACCCAAATCGTTGTCACCGAGTTTGGTTGGTCAGATCTGAAGGGCAAATCGATGGCGCAACGGGCCGATGCGCTGATCGGCTTGGCACACCCCAAGTTCCGGGACGAACTGGCAAACGGCCTGCGATAGAATTATGGTCGGCACACGAATGTCGACTCCCGGGTCGTTAGCTGACAGGCAGCTTTGCCTTAAAAAGTCGTGATTTCAGGCCGTTCCGCACCGACCTGTAGTGCCACCACCAGGGCACTTATTTTCTGCCAAACAGCTTCTCGACATCGTCCATCG
Source organism: Erythrobacter sp. (assembly GCA_024642565.1). Lineage (GTDB taxonomy): Bacteria > Pseudomonadota > Alphaproteobacteria > Sphingomonadales > Sphingomonadaceae > Allopontixanthobacter. Next base: position 13,429 of record JAHEAV010000011.1, on the reverse strand, counting down.
ACAGCTTCACCCAGGTCGGCCGGCCATGATTGCATTGGCCGGAGCGCGGAGTGCGCTCCATTTCGCGCAAGAGGGCGTTCATTTCCGCGACGGCAAGCGTGCGCCCTGCCCGCACCGATCCGTGGCAGGCCATGGTGGCCAGCACCAAATCAAGCTTTTCGCCGAGCAGCAAGGCTTCGCCGTGTTTGGCCAGATCATCATCAATATCGCGGAGCAATTTTGCCGGATTTGCCTGCCCCAACGCCTGCGGAACGGCGCGCACCAGCATTGCGCTGGGTCCAAAGCGTTCGATCACCAGCCCCAGTTCCGCCAATTTTTCTGCGGCATCTTCCAGACGGTCACAGGCGGTTTCTTCCAGTTCGACGACGTCGGGTAACAGCAGTGCCTGACTGCGTTTAACCGCGTCTTGCGCCCCGGCTGCGCGCAATCTTTCAAGCACCAATCGTTCATGCGCGGCATGTTGATCCACCAACACCAGACCGTCTGCCGCTTCGGCCACGATATAGGTATTGGCCACTTGCCCGCGGGCAATTCCCAGCGGGTATTCCGCAGCGTCCGCAGGCAGAGGCGTTGCTTCCTGAGCGCGGCCCATCGGGGCAGCCAGTTCCCCCGCATTTCCGCGCCAGTCCGACCGCGGGGATGCGACATGGCTGCTTGCCGGTGCGGTCCAGTCGCGCCCTTCGAAGATGGATCGCAGCGCCGCTGGTTCTGCCAAGGGCTCGCTCTGCCAGCGGCCCATCGCGGCAACATCCGGGGTCTGTGCGCTGCGCCGATCACCCGTAGCGAGCGCCTGCCGCAAGCCGGATACAATAAACCCCCGCACCGCCGCGCTGTCACGAAACCGGACCTCGGTCTTGGCGGGATGGACATTCACATCCACATCTTCTGCCGGCAGGTCCAGAAAAAGCGCCAGCACCGCGTGCCGGTCCCGGGCGAGCATGTCGGAATAGGCGCCGCGCACGGCCCCTGTAAGCAAGCGGTCTTTGACCGGCCGGCCATTGACGAACAGATACTGATGGTCTGCCACCCCGCGGTTATAGGTCGGCAGCCCGGCGATTCCGGTCAAACGCATGGTGCCGCGTTCAAGTTCAATAGCGACGCCGTTATCCGCCAGTTCGCGGGCAATAATCCCGGCGACCCGGCTTGCCAGTTCTTCCCCGGGTTGCAGCGCCAGAATGCGGCGATCCGCATGGTCGAGGGTGAACCCGATTTCCGGCCGCGCCATGGCCAGGCGCTGCACCACATCCTTGCAGGCGGCGTATTCGCTTCTGGCACTGCGCAGGAACTTGCGCCGCGCCGGCACCTTGGCAAACAGCTGTTCGACGCGGACCCGTGTGCCATGAGGCAGAGCAGCAGGCCCGTTGGCCACAAGATCCCCGTGGTCGATCACCCGCCGCCAGCCTTCGGCCTGCTGCAGAGGCCGGCTTTCCAGGGTGACGCGGGAAACGCTGGCGATGGACGGCAATGCCTCGCCGCGAAATCCCAGAGTGACGACCTGCTCGATCGCTTCATCCGGCAGTTTGGACGTCGCATGGCGTTCCAATGCCAGTGTCATTTCGTCAGGCGCCATACCGCAGCCATCGTCTGTCACTTCGATGCGGGACAGACCGCCCTCGATCAGCTGGATGGCGATCCGGCTGGCACCGGCATCGATGGCATTTTCCACCAGTTCTTTCAGCGCCGCTGCCGGGCGTTCGACCACCTCGCCCGCGGCAATGCGGTTGATCAGGGACTCAGGCAGGCGGCGAATGTGGGGCATCGAATAAACGCCCTAGCGGCGAAGCGTAGCAAATTCGAGGCCGGTGGAGAAAAAACGGTTGGTGGCGGGCATTAATTTTTGGCCTTTTCTCCGGGCTTTCGGTAAAGGAACCGGACTCCCTGTCATACACGGGTCGCACCGGTCGCAGGAGACTGCGGCAAGTCCCGACAATTAAACGGATTCGACGTCGTAATGAGCTTTATTTCCCGCCTCTTCAAATTCGGTTCGCAAAATATGGCGATCGACCTCGGTACCGCGAACACGCTGGTCTATGTACAAGACCGCGGGATCGTGTTGAACGAACCATCCGTGGTGGCGATCGAAACGCTCAACGGCATCACCAAGGTCAAGGCCGTGGGTGATGATGCGAAGATGATGATGGGCAAAACTCCCGATAGCATCGAAGCCATCCGGCCGCTGCGGGACGGGGTTATCGCTGACATCGAAATCGCCGAAAAGATGATCGAACATTTCATCCGCAAGGTTCACGGCAAGAAAAGCATGTTTTCCTATCCGGAAATCGTGATCTGCGTGCCTTCGGGTTCGACTTCGGTTGAACGCCGCGCGATCCGCGATGCGGCCAGCAATGCGGGCGCGAGCCAGGTATATCTGATCCTCGAGCCCATGGCCGCAGCCATTGGCGCCGACATGCCGGTTACCGAACCTGTCGGCAGTATGGTGGTGGATATCGGTGGCGGCACCACCGAAGTGGCCGTTCTCAGCTTGCGCGGCCTGGCCTATACCACTTCGGTTCGTACTGGCGGCGACAAGATGGATGAAGCCATCGTTTCCTACGTTCGCCGGCACCACAATCTGCTGATTGGTGAAAGCACCGCGGAACGGATCAAGAAGGATTACGGGATTGCTGTTCCGCCGGAAGACGGGATTGGCGAACTCATCACCCTCAAGGGCCGCGATCTGGTCAACGGCGTGCCCAAGGAAATCACAATCAACCAGGGCCACCTTGCCGAAGCGTTGGCGGAACCGATCGGCGCCATCGTCGAAGGTGTCCGGATTGCGCTCGAAAACACCGCACCCGAACTTGCTGCCGATATCGTCGATCAGGGAATCGTTCTGACCGGTGGCGGCGCATTGATCAGAGGGCTGGACGAACATCTTCGGGAAGAAACCGGCCTGCCGGTCAGCATTGCGGAAGATCCACTGTCTTGCGTGGCGATTGGCACAGGCCGCGCCATGGAAGATCCCATCTATCGCGGCGTCTTGATGACCGCCTGAGGAAGGGACAATCATGGCGCCGCCTTCCAAACGGCGCCCCGGCTTTTCGCGTAGGGCGCAATACGGAATTTTCACCGGCTATTTAGCAGCCGGTATCGGCGCACTGGTTGGCGCGGGTTTGCTGGGCCTATCGCTCTGGCGCCCTGCCAGCTTCAATGGCCCGCGAAGTGCTGCGCGCGACATAGTTGCTCCGGCTGGCGCGGCTTCCGCTGAAATCCGCACGGACAGCCAGAGTTTGGTGGAAAGTATTACAGGCTACCTTCGTGCAGGGAGCCAGAATGCCAAGCTCAAGCAAGAAGTGGAACTGGCCCGGATCCGCCTGGCCGAAGCAAAGGCTGTCCAACAGGAAAATGTCCGGTTGAAGGCTTTGCTTGGACTGAAAGAGGAGGAAATCGCGCCGGTCGTGGTTGCCCGAATTATCGGATCATCCGCTTCGAGCACCCGCCGTTTCGCGTATCTCGGCGCAGGCAGGAATGAAGGTGTCACGCCCGGAATGCCAGTGCGGGGCCCACGCGGCATAGTCGGGCGGGTTCTCGAAACCGGGGCCGAAAGTTCGCGGGTGATGTTGCTGACGGATAGTCAAAGCGTGCTGCCGGTGCGCAGAGTGCAGGACAATGTCGTTGCGCTTGCTGAAGGGCGCGGTAATGGCTTGCTCCGCATCCGGCTGATAAATCTCGGAATCAACCCGCTTAAGGCAGGGGATGTTTTTGTGACCAGCGGAGCAGGCGGATTTTATCGACCTGGCATTGCTGTCGCTATCGTCACCGAAAAGACCAATGACGGCGCGCTTGCGCGGATTATCAGTGATCCGTCAGCGACCGATTTTGTCTCGGTCGAACCAATCTGGCAGCCCAAAGCGGTCATGGGGGCTGCGACACCGGTCGAAGATCGGTTGGGCGAATGAAAACCGAATACAGGGGCACGGCCCGTCGGGACGAATATGGCAGCCGTATAAACCGGCAGCACTCGCCACTTCTCGCCTACGGGATACCCTATGCCAGCATTTTGCTCGGGTCATTCCTGCCAACGCTGGTGATTGCCAGTGCGGTACCTCTCGTGCCGCCACTAGGCCTGATGTTGCTGGTCGGCTGGCGCCTTGCCCGCCCCGGTATATTGCCTGTCTGGGCCGGTTTTCCGCTGGGCATGTTTGACGATCTTTTCAGCGGCTTTCCATTTGGCAGTGCAATTCTGCTATGGTCCATGGCGATGATAGCGATCGAGGCGATCGAAGCCCGTTTTCCCTGGCGCGGCTTTTTGCAGGACTGGCTGACCGCGGCTGTCATTCTGGCTGCCTATATGTTCGTTTCCACGATCATGTCGGGTGGCAAGGTCGGCGGCGCGATGATCGCGGCCTTCACGCCGCAGCTATTGCTGTCCTTGCTCCTGTTTCCGATAATTACCCGCATAGTCGCCCGGCTCGACCGGTTACGTTTGATGCGCGTGCGATCCATCTGATCATGGCCAAAAAACGACCGAAGCCGATCGTCAGCCAAGCGACGCTCAATAATGCCTATGATCGCCGCAGCTTCGTGGTCGGGGCGTTGGGCGGCGGCGTTGGCCTGCTGCTTGCAGCGCGCATGGGCTATATCGCAATTGCCGAAAACGAAAAATACCGGGTTGAAGCGGAAAGCAATCGGGTCAATCTGTCGCTGATTCCGCCGCGCCGCGGCTGGATTCTCGATCGCAATGGCGCCCCGCTCGCATCCAATCGCGCCGACTTTCGCGTCGACATTATCCCGGACCGGATGCGCGATCCCGAACGCACGATTGACGAACTGGCGCAATTGCTGGCCCTGGATGCCGACAGGGTGCGCGATCTCAAGAAAGAAGTAGCTGACGCGAGAGGTTTCCAGCCGGTCGAGGTAAGCAGCGGTCTGGATTTTGCACAATTTGCTGCGATCAGCTTGCGGCTTCCCGAGATGCCCGGCGTGGTCCCGCAGCGCGGCTTCTCACGCTTTTATCCAACTGGCCCGGCGGTGGGCCATCTTATCGGCTATGTCGGCCCCGCTTCCGCTGCGGAATACGACAAGGATCGCAACCCGCTGTTGATTACGCCGGGGTACAAAATCGGCAAGGACGGGCTGGAAAAACAGTTCGAACAGCGGTTGCGCGGTGTCCCTGGCGCGCGGCGTGTGGAGGTGACGGCGTCTGGCCGCATTGTGCGTGATCTCGATACGCGCGACGATGTGCAGGGCCAGGCAATCAAGCTGACGATTGACGGCCCCTTGCAGGATTATGCCGCGCGGCGGATCGGGCTCGAATCCGGTTCGGTGGTGGTGATGGATTGCCGTTCCGGTGATTTGATGTGCATGGCTTCCATGCCCAGTTTCGATCCCAACAGCTTTTCTGACGGTATTGGGAGCATCGAATACGGGATGCTCAGCCATGACGAGCGCGTGCCGCTGCGCAACAAGGT
>JAHEAV010000011.1:0-7918 GCA_024642565.1 Erythrobacter sp. | reverse complement strand
CCTTCATCAATGAATTTCCACGGCGATCATGTGCAGATCATCCAGCAAGCGATGAGCGACGTGGTGAACGGTCCCGGCACGGCTGGGCGTGCCCGCCTGCCAACGCCGGGTATCCTGATGGCTGGCAAGACCGGGACAGCGCAAGTCGTCGGGTTGAATGTTGGCGGCGGTAAAGGCGGCCAATGGAAATATCGCGACCACGGCCTGTTCATATTCTTTGCCCCCTTCGACAATCCGCGATACGCCGGAGCCGTTGTGATCGAACATGGTGGCGGATCGGGTGCGGCCTATCCCATTGCCCGTGATGTCATGACGTTCCTGTTCGACCCCCAGAAAGGCCTCGACGCGCTTTATGCGATGGAGAAGCAATGGGGCGGCACCGCCAAGCAAAGGCTGGAGCAAAAATACCGGGCCTATGCCGCTGCGGAAGGCGCAAACGTGCCCCCTGCCGTGCGCCGCGACGAAGATGTTTTTGACCAGGTCGAGGCTGAAGCACGGATTGCGGCACGGCGGGCCGAACAAAACGCCGATCAACCGGTCGATCCCGGTCCGGAACCTTCCGCCCCGCTAGTCGGGCCCGGTGTGCCGGAATGAACTCGATCATCCCCGCCCCCGTCGCACGGCAACCGTGGCAGATGCTGATCCCTCTGGTGATGCTGGTCTGCTTTGGCGCAGCCGTTCTCTATTCAGCTGGCGGCGGCCACATGCAGCCCTTTGCGCTGTCGCATCTGGTCCGCTTCGCAATATTCCTCGCCATGGCATCGATCATGACGCTTTTCGATCGCAGGTTTGTGCAGTTCATGGCCTATCCCGCCTATGCCGCAGTCTTGCTGCTGCTGGTGGCCGTGGAAGCAATGGGCGCAATTGGCGGAGGCAGCCAGCGGTGGCTTAGCCTGGGGCCCTTGGTCTTGCAGCCATCCGAAATCATGAAGCCGGTGATCGTGCTGGTCATCGCCAAATTTTATGCCAACTTACCAGCTGGAATGATCCCGACCTGGCGTGCCTTGATCCCTGCCGGTGCGCTGATTGCCATGCCGATGGCGCTGGTTCTGCTCCAGCCGGATCTTGGGACGGCCTTGGCCATCGGTTTTGGCGGCGTGGTTGTAATGTTCCTCGCCGGTTTGCCGATGCGCTGGTTCATCGGTGCCGGTGCCGCTGGCGCAGTTTTGGCCCCTCTCGCCTTTTTCTTCGGCCTAAAAGAGTATCAGCAGCGCCGCGTAACGACCTTCCTTGATCCGGAGAGCGACCCGCTCGGATCGGGTTATCACATCATGCAGTCCAAGATCGCCATTGGATCCGGCGGCATGACGGGTAAAGGCTTTAATGAAGGATCCCAGAGCCACCTCAACTACCTGCCCGAACCCCACACCGATTTCGTGTTTGCGACAATGGCGGAGGAATGGGGGTTGCTTGGTGGGCTGGTCGTCCTGGTGATCTTCGGCATTATCCTGCATTGGGGCCTGCAAGTTGCGCGCCGGTCGGATGATCGCTTCTCGAAACTTCTATCGGCCGGGATGGTGGCGACGATATTCTTTTACGTCGCGATCAATCTGATGATGGTCATGGGCCTTGCCCCGGTGGTTGGCATACCCCTGCCCTTCATGAGCCATGGCGGTTCGTCGATGATGACCAACATGATCTGTATCGGCACCCTGATGATGGTCAATCGCTGGAATCGTGACAATCCCCGCTCGGGAATTTCCCGATAATCACGCTTTCCCCTTTTCACGGGTAAATGACACGCTATATGCAGCGCCTCTCCGGAGGGTGCTTCGATTCGAAGCACCGGTATTCGGTGTGTGGACGCATAGCTCAGTTGGTAGAGCAGCTGACTCTTAATCAGCGGGTCCTAGGTTCGAACCCTAGTGCGTCCACCATTTTTCAATGACTTAATCGGAAATCGCACATCGGTCATTTAATCCAAAAGTGGATTTGGCTGCGAATCGGCAACAGACAAAAAGAACGGGAAGCAAGGTGATTAAATCTCGGCTCGCCCTCATCCACAGGGATTCTGTTGCTCTTAAGCGGTCAGTGTGATCGCCTGAAACGCCAACAACGGTAGCTTTTATTTTCGACCTGACCGACCCGAATGTCCGCTTTTGGGGTGGGAAGCGGACTTCGAAATCGTCGATCTACGACGCTATCTGGACTGAAAATAGCCAACCTGAATTTAGCTAGGATCTCGAGACTGTTGGTTGCAATTGAGGCGACTATTGTACAGGCCCCAACGCATTCGAATTACTCTCCGCTGGAGTCTGCCGCTACTTGGTCAGGCCCAATGGCGCTTATGGAGGGACGGTACCGGGTGCCTGCTTTGGCGAACAGGCCGAGTGCGGCTGCGAGCGCCAAATGAAAGACCACTGTTGCATTAAATGGCGCTTGCGATCCCCAAACTGAGACAATCATCGCGACAATCAATACTCCTGCACCGGCAACACCATATAAATCTGCCCGCTGCACCATCGTAATCACGATGAGCAATGCTGAAACCGCCGCGATTGCTGGTGTCCAGGCGGCAATGCCGAACAATGACGCACCTACCCCAATACCACCCACGAGAACGATCATTGCAACAGCTCCGCGGATTTTCGTTGCGAACGGATCGTCAGGCCAGCGCAGCGACCAAGCGAGCAGGGGGAATCCGGCACAGGCCGAAAGCAATGACAGAAAACGGTATGGACCTGTGACCAGCTGGAATCCACCAAACCATAATGCACCAAGCCCTGCTGCCAGTCCGATCAGTAGTGCGGACAGAGCTAAACCGGGTTGCCGGCCCATACGTGTCAAAACTATCCACGTACACACGATTGCCAATACCAGGTCGGACGCTGCATTACCGTTCATCAGCGCGGAGTTCCAAAGCTATCGATTGCTTCAAATTCCGGCGTTTGTACACTTCGCCGAACATAAGGTGATGTCATTCGGCCGGCTCGAGAGCAGGTTCTGTTGTGGTTTCGGAACGCATAGCTCGCAATATCCAACCTAGGCAGAACATTAGCCCAGCCATTACGGCGACCATAGACACCGTTGCTGTTGCGGACCCAAACCCGGCAAAGCCAGCGCCAGCAACCGCAATCATGAACGCCATCAGCCGGATGACTTCGAAACGAAGCGACCAGACCGACCCTTGCAGCATGCTGCCGATAGATATTCCTGTAACCAATATCGCGGCGGCGTAGCCTAACCGAATTGGTGTTGATAGATCGGCCTGCACAAATAGCCAATGCCCCAGCATAATAGACATAAGCACCGATTGTACGATGATATAACGCAGCATAGCCGATGAGATATGGCGGCCATAGCGGTCAAAACCTGCTTTATCGAGTGGCTCTACCAGCTCGTCGGACCAGCCACCGGGAGGAGCGAACCAGAGCTGGATCTTTCGCCGCCATCCGGATGTTTGCGCGGTCTGCCTAAAAAGGTCGCGATACAGATGCAAATTGCCGTCGATCGGATTGTAGCTGCGTACTGGCTTACGAATGCCATAAATCAGCTTCTCATCCTCCCGCTCGTCGGCAAAAGTTCCGAACATTCGGTCCCAGATTATAAAAATCCCGCCATAATTCTTGTCTATACAATAATCGTTCTGGCTGTGGTGTACTCGGTGGTTTGAAGGCGTCACGAAAACTTTTTCCATCCAACCCAGCCGTTTGATCTGTTCAGTGTGGACCCAGTATTGGTAGAGTGAATCCAACAGTGCCACCGTTGCCATCATGATCGGTGGAACCCCAAGGATCGCCATCGGGGCAAAGACGATCCAGCTTAATAGCCCGCCCGTACTCGATTGGCGCAAAGCGGTTGAGAGATTGAAATGCTCTGAGCTGTGGTGGATGCTGTGTGATGCCCACAGGACATTAATTTCATGCGCGAAGCGGTGGACCCAGTAATAGCTGAAGTCGTGCAGGATCAGCGCCAAGGCCCACAATAAAGCAAGTGAGTACCAAGCGATATCGGTTGGCCATAGGGCAACTTCGAATTCCTTTTGCGCCAAGATCAGTAATCCGAAGGTAATAACCCTCGCAAAGGTGCCCGCGATCAAGCTCAGACCGCCAAGGTTCGCACTGGTTAGAGCATCGGGCATATCGTAGCCGGGAAACCCGCGTCGCCGCATCACGAGTGTCTCGATAATCATCGCGAGCAGAAAGACCGGGAGTACGAATGCAAACATGATCTTTGCGTGCCTCTTTTAGCGATGGCGAACCAGTCGTCGTGGACTTTACGTTAACGGCAAATGCTGACTGAGGAAATCTCCTTTTTCGCCCAACTAGCTATGACATTTATGGATCGATGAAGCTAAGGCGTAGCTGACCGCAATTGGGGTGGGAAGCGGTCAGTCTGCTTTTTCAGGCAGCAGCCGTTTTTGATACCTGAGCCAAAGGTGGATTGGTACGCATACCAAGATCAGGAGTGCCATGTAGGCACCGCTAAAAGGATCGGCCCAAATGACTGCGCCTAAGAGAAATACGTCAATAAGAAGTAGTAAGATGGGTAACAGTGGATACCCCAATGCACGATAGGGCCGTGCAAGTTCTGGCTCTTTCACCCTCAACCGAAAAAGTGACAATTCGCTGATGATCATTGTGAAGATCACAAGCGCTCCCATCATGAGGAAAACCGTTTCAAACGTTCCCGTCAGTGCGAGCAGTATTGCAAATGCAGCCGATATGCCGAGGGCAATGTCGGGAGTCCCCCCATTGTTGACCTGTGTTGCCTTAGTTAAGAAAAGACCGTCTCGGCCCATGCCATACAAGATTCGCGGCAGAACCATGATGACGCCGTTTAGACAACTCGCAACGATTACAAGTGCCAGCCCGGCAATAGCCATGCCGCTGACGCCACCAAAAATACCCTGCATTGCCGCGGCCAGAGGCAAATCAGCGGTTCGAAGCATTTCGACGGGAAGCGAGTAAAGCAGCGCCGCGTTCATTAACATGTAAACGAGTGTTACAGCCAAGATCGAGATCATCATGGCACGCGGGATATTCCTGAGCGAGTTCTTGTCCTCTTCGACGAAGAAGACCGGCGAAGGCCAGCCACTGAACACGCCATAAATCAATAGGTAGGCGAGAATGGCTCCAGCCCAAGTGGTTACATTTTGTGAGGGATCAGCGGCATTTTGTTCAAGTGCCAAAGGGGGTAAGGAAAAGAGCAAGGCCACCAAGAGAAGAAGCATGATGCACTTGGTTAGGCTGCCAGTTTTCTGAAACGAACTACCTTCTTTAACTCCAACCCAGTTCAATCCGACCAAAATTAGAAGCACGCTGGCCGCAATTGAAGAAATGTACGGCGATAATCTCGGTGCAAGAAGGGCCGCAAATTCGCCGAAGACTATTGCTAGGGAGGCGGCTGCGGCTGCATTCACCAGCCAATCGGACCAACCGACTAGAAGCCCTGCAAAATCGCCAAACGCTCGACGCGTAGGCACATAAAGGCCGCCGGCCTTGGGAACAGAGGTGCTAATCTCTGAAATTACATTGGCGCCGAGCAACGCGTGAACGCCCGCCAGCAACCAAAACAGCATGATCAGCCATGGTTCAACAAGGCGGTCCGCAACATCGCCAGGCGTTCTTAGGATGCCCCCGCCGATCATGGTTCCAACACCCATGGCTATGCCGAAAGCTAGTCCCAGCACTCGCAGTAGGTGGTCTGCTCGCTTTCCAGCAACTGTAGCCATCAAGCCCTTCTCCCTCGAGCCGATAGCTGTGTCGAAACGCGTAGAAATGCAACTTCCGACTTTGCTCTCAGTCTGTGACCAAAACACTCACGTTCTTGCGATTCCCGGCAATGGCAAGTTTTGGGTCGATTGCAGACCAGCCGCTTTTGGGAATGCCTAGCCACGGCTGGAACGGCAGAAACTGGGTCGGGAAGCTAACTGTCCGCTTTTTGGGGCGAGAAGGGGCTGAATGGCCGTATATATTGCAAAATCAAAGACAGTGCCGTAACGGAAGCTTATGCGCATCAACACCCACTTTTACCAGCAACAACGCCGGTATCTTACGGCGGTAATCGTGCGCGCATGGGAAGCGAAGGGTCGATAGATTAGGTTCAAAACTCTTCCACTTCAGCACCCCGCCCAACTGGCGGGGTTTTTTGTGCCGGTTGGGCCTTTCAGACAGGAACTACAGCAATGGTACTCATCAGCGACTTGTTGATTGAACGACTCACCGAACGCTTGATAGATCACAGTCTACCGAAGCCAGAATGGACTCATGAGGGGCATTTTGCAGCCGCTCTTTGGCTCAATAGGCACCGACCAGATTTGGTCGAGCCGTCAGGGTTTAAGCGCATTATCATCAGCTACAACGAGGCAACAGGAACCGAAAATACGGACTCGAGCGGGTATCACCATACAATAACGGTCGCGTCGCTCCGTGCAGCTGCGTTTCACCTGGCCGCTCATCATTACGAGGTGCCCATTTGTAAGGTGCTCAGCGATCTCATGGCGTCTCCGCTCGGAGCCAAAGCTTGGCTTATGTCATATTGGCATCACGAAACGCTTTTCAGCGTTCATGCTCGTCGGGATTGGGTAGAGCCTGATATCAAGATGTTACCTTTCTGAGTTGCAGCTTTCGGCGAGTAACTTCAGCCTCCGGAACGGCGATATTTGGGTCGTTAGCGGAATGACCCCTTTTGGTAGTCGCCCGCTCGGATTTTTGGTCAGCTTATGGTTGAGAAGCTGACAGATCTCGTTCGGATGGGATCCGTTTAATTGCCGGGATCTCCCTCGACATAATCAATGCTGAACGGCTTGTTTGTAATGAAGAGCGCAACCATGTCTCCATTTGACGATGCGCCATGTTGCATTGGTTCACCCTCGGGAAACCAGACAAACGTTCCTGGACCGAATTCACCACGATGAGTTACGAGCTTGCCCTCGAGGACATACATCCCATGTCCGCAAGGATGGGTGTGGTGAGGGTTTGTGAAGCCAGCCGGATACCGCAACATCGCCACGGCCATGCCGGTTTCCGGTTCATCGAGCAGGGGCTTGATATAAAATGGCCGCCCGATTTGTTCGATCAGTGTTTCAGCCCATTCGATGTCTGATTGATGCACCACCTCAATTTTACCGGTAATCATCGCCGTCCCCTAATCGTCCTTATCGCGTCCCCTGCCATCGACTCTGCCGAAAGGGTGGCCGTAAGTTTGAAAAGAAGCAAGCAGGCCATCGCGTTCAATCCGGCTTGCCGTTCTGCGAACGACGGCTTTTGGGTCGATTGCAGAAATTCCGCTTTTGGAAGAAAACGGCAGATAGCAGCCAGTCCGCTAATGGCGAAATTGGCAAACGGCGGGAATGTCTGAAATTGGGGTGGAAAGGCGACATAGCCTTATCGGTCCCTTATCTGCTTCTGAATGACAGCGTCGTGAGCCTGAAACTCAAGGAACAGAGCGTCGCAGGCTTCGCGGCTGGCGTCGCAGCGCATCTGCCGCTGCATGTCAGTGCCGCCGTTTGACCCGAAAAAGTGAACGCACGTTACCGCCGGGTAAGCAGCGTCAGCCTTCGTGGTCACCGTCCATGATTTGGTTTCGGTCGAAGAGAAGTAGGTTTCAAATCGCTTGGAAGGCGAAGGCTCTTCGGTGATGGTCGGGTCCGACCGGAGAGCGTCTGTGATGGCGAGAGCATCGCTACCGATGATGCCGCAAACGCTGCTCTCGCCCGGAGCATCGGAATGAATGCCCTCAGGCACAGTTTGCGCAAACGAAGGTGAGTGCAAAGACGCGACCAGCAGCGCCAGTATCCAAGAGTTATGCATGACGACGCTCCTCCACCTTTTTGACTGAAACGCGCACTGTCCGCAATTGGGGTGGAAACCGGACCTTAAGGCAAGCTTATACCAAACATAATCTATGGCCTATCTAGAACAAGCCATTTGCTGCACCATGTGAATTGCTTTCAGACCAGCCACTGTGCACAAGA
>JAHEAV010000028.1 GCA_024642565.1 Erythrobacter sp. | reverse complement strand
AGCGTGCACCATCGTTACCAATCTCCAGGACGTCTGCGTTCGCGGACGTCGCCGTCAAGGCCATGCCCGCCACAATTGCAAGCCGTCCCGGACCCATGAGAATCATAAATTCCTCCGTCCGTTCCCTTGCGCACACTACATGACAAGTCGCTGACAGCAAGGTGATCAACAACCTTGCCACGATAGACTTTGTATACTTCCAGACTGTAAACAGTAAAACCCGCCTGGAATCGATACAGACGGGTTGCAGATTTCTGTCCGAAGTCCGCGGAAAACACGGCGCTCTAGTATGTGTTCAGCGCGAATCCATCCGTTACCCGCTGGCTGTTTCAAGATCGTAACGGTCGCGATTGTTGGGTTGAACCCAACCGCACGCCTAGCGCTATTCACATTGTAATGTTGCTTTACCCTTGTTTGAAAACATTATGATGTGTAGGCCCCGTCGCATGAACGAAATGACCCCCAATATCATCCAGCAAAAAGTGCGCGACCTCGTGGATTCGGGCATCATGTCCCGAGCGGCAGTTGCGCGCGCGGCCGGGCTTCACGCCAATTCCTTGCGCGATTGCACGGATGAGCAATGGAATCCGACCGCAGATACCTTGGGCAAGCTTGCTAACTTCCTGCACGAAAATGACGATCGACCGGTATTGGCGACAATCGACGAAATCATTGACGAGGCGCGCAATGGCCGGATGTTCGTTTTGGTCGATGACGAAGATCGGGAAAACGAAGGCGATCTGGTGATACCAGCACAAATGGCAACGCCTCACGCAATCAATTTCATGGCATCGCATGGTCGGGGCCTGATCTGCCTGACGCTGACCAAGCAGCGCTGCGACCAGCTCGGCCTTGAGTTGATGAGTCAGAATAACCGGACCCGGCACGAAACCGCATTCACGACATCCATTGAAGCCCGCGAGGGAGTCACCACTGGCATCAGTGCAGGTGATCGGGCGCGGACAATCAGTGTCGCTATCGATGCATCCAAGGGGTCAGCGGATATCGTTACCCCTGGCCATGTTTTTCCCTTGGTCGCGCGGGATGGCGGTGTTTTGGTGCGCGCCGGCCATACCGAGGCCGCGGTGGACATCTCTCGCTTGGCGGGTCTCAATCCTTCAGGCGTGATCTGCGAAATCATGAATGACGATGGCACCATGGCGCGAATGGAGGACCTGATCACTTTCGCGCGGCGCCACGATCTGAAGATTGGCACCATCCGCGATCTGATCGCTTATCGCCGCAAGCACGATCATATGGTTGAAAAGCGGGCCGAATCCCGCTTTGTCAGTCGCTTTGGCGGAACCTGGAACGCAATTAGTTTTCACAACAAGGCCACTGGTGACGACACGCTGGCACTGACACTTGGCAATATCGACCCGGCAAAGCCGACATTGGTCAGGATGCATTTGCTCAATCTGTTCGGAGACATATTTGCCGAAGACAGCCCGCGAACCGGATTGCTGCAGAAGTCGATGGACATCATTGCGCGCGAAGGCGCCGGAGTGATTGTGGTGATTAACCGAATGAAGGCGGGCGGTTTCACGATCATGACCAAGGCCCACAAAGGTGAGGCGGCTCCGGGCGAAATGGAAGAACTTCGCGACTATGGTGTGGGCGCGCAGATTCTTGCCGAGCTGGGCGTACAGGACATGGAATTGTTGACCAATTCGCACCATTCACTGGTCGCTCTGGAAGGTTATGGCCTGTCAATTGTTGGGGAGCGCCCGATCGATTGATCCGCAATATAATCCGGGCACTACCCCGCCAGGATTTCGCGCAAGGATCGTTCGCTACCCCATAATTTGCCGGTGTTGGTCAAATGGAGACGCCAATGGTCCTCCGCGCCATCGGCATCACCTGCCTCGATCAAGTCGATTAATTTCGCAATCGAACGGACTCCCTTGCGCCGACCGGCTTTACGGTCTGCATCGTCCAGTCGCGTTGGCAAATGCCGAGTCTGATATTGTGCGATAACATCCTGCAAGACACGGGTCAGAAAATGCAGCGTCTGGTTGCCGCCTACTTCCATAAGTACGCGGTGAAATTCGGCCGAAGCAATCAGATAGTCCCGTTCCCGGTCACCCTCGTCCAGGGCGCCCAATCTTGCTGCTTCCTCTCGCAACCGCCTGACAGCCGAAACCTCGGGCTTTCCGGCCAGCTTGCGTACCACATAGGGTTCCAACGCCAGCCGCGCTTCGTAAATGTCGCTCACCACGATCCCGCTCGCCTGCAGCCAATAACTGGCATAGCGCGAAACATTCTCGACCCGCGGCAGGTTAACCCGCGCGCCGGAGCGCGATCCGCGCGTCACCGTGATCAGCCGTTCGGTCTCGAGAATACGGAAAGCCTCCCGTAACGTTGGGCGAGAGACGCCGAATTGCTCGATCAGTTGCGCCTCCGGCGGCAGCGTATCGCCCTCGCCAAGGTCACCCTGAACGATCCGCTTACGGATAGAGTCCGCGACAAGTTCGGCCGTCTTGGGGACCCGGAAAGGCGCCACCGCCTCGCTCATGCACAGGCTCTCTTTTCAATGCCCATCACATCGACCGGGCAATCAGCATTTTCATGATTTCGTTAGACCCGCCATAGATCCGGCTAATCCGACTATCACGAAACATCCGCGCAATTGGCAAATCGTTGATATAGCCCCAACCTCCGTGCAGTTGCAGGCATTTGTCGACCACTTCGCCCTGCAATTCCGTGACCCAATATTTGGCAATCGAGGCGGTCGTCACATCCAGCTCGCCCCTGAGTAATTTGGCGATACAATCGTTGACGAAAACCTTGGCTGCCGTCCCCCGTGCCTTGAGGTCGGCAAGGGTGAACTGTGTGTTCTGGAAGTCCCAGATGGTCTTGCCAAAAGCCTTGCGCTGTTTGACATATTCCACTGTCACATCGAGCGCTTTTTCGATGGTAGCCATTGCACCCATGGCGATTAGCAGGCGCTCTTGCGGCAATTCCCCCATCAGCTGGTAGAAGCCCTTGCCTTCGATGCCGCCAAGCACATTATCAGCTGGCACGTGGACATCGTCGAAAAACAATTCGGAGGTGTCCTGGGCATCGAGACCAACCTTGTCGAGCTTCTTGCCCCGCTTGAATCCCTCGGCGCCTTCGGTTTCCAGACAGATCAACGAAATCCCTTTATGACCTTCATTGGGATCGGTCTTGGCCACAACAATGATAAAATCCGCGGTTTGGCCGTTGGAAATAAAGGTCTTTGAACCGTTCAGCCGATAGCCATTGCCATCCTTCAGCGCAGTTGTGGTTATGCTTTGCAGATCAGAGCCGACATCCGGCTCTGTCATCGCTATGGCGGATACAAGTTCACCAGAGACCAGCTTCGGCAACCATTTCTTCTTCTGGTCCTCGGTGCCATGGCGCACCAGGTAAGGCAGGATGATTACGTTGTGCAATGATGCGGCGAACCCTTCGACGCCCTTGTTGGCCTGCTGGCCCACCACGACCATATCGTGCCGGAAATCGCCACCATGGCCACCATATTCCACTGGCACCGATACGCCGAGAATGCCAGCAGCCCCCGCCTCATTCCAAAAATCGCGCTCAACCTGACCATCCTCGCGCCATTGCAGAACCCGTTTTTGCGGAGCATGTTTTTCAAAAAACTTGCCGACCGCATCATGAAACATGGAGATTTCCTCGTCTTCCATATAGGCGGGCTGCGGTACGTCGATTACGGGCATGTCTGGACCTTTCGGGGAAACGCGATATGCCCTGTCTTGTATCACTTAGTTAGCTATGTGCAAATGGAACCCGGAAACACAGCATGGACCTGATCGGACCCACATCCCAAAGCTACATCTCGCAGCGCACGCGGCTGCATTATGCCGATTGGGGCAACCACGAAGCTCCACCGCTGATTCTGCTGCATGGTGGGCGTGACCATTGTCGTAACTGGGACTGGACCGCCGAACATCTGCGGAAGGATTGGCATGTGATCTGCCCGGATCTGCGCGGACATGGCGATAGTGGGTGGAGCCGGACGGGCTATTACCCGATAATCTCCTACGTTTATGATCTGGCGCAACTGGTTCACCAACTGGAACTGTCCCCGGTTACCATCGTGGCGCATTCCTTAGGGGGCAACATCACTCTCCGCTTTGCCGGATTATATCCTGACCAGGTGCGCAAGCTGGTAGCCATCGAAGGCCTGGGTCCTTCACCGAAGATTATGGATCGACGGGCCCAACAGCCTTTCTACGATCATTGGCTTGAATGGATCGAACACAAACGCAAGGCGGCCAGCCGCACACCGCGCAAATATGAAAGTTTCGATGCAGCGCTCAAACGGATGCAGGAAGAGAATTCCTATTTATCGGAAGCCCAGGCTCGGCACCTTACACTGCACGCTGTGATGCAGAATGAGGACGGAACCTACAGCTGGAAATTCGATCCGCACGTCCATGTCTGGCCGCCAGACGATTTTTCACCCAATCAGGTCGAACAATTATGGGGCCGGATCACCTGCCCTACACGGTTGATCTATGGGAATGACAGCTGGGCTTCCAACCCGGTCAGAGACGGGCGGATCGAATATTTCGGCGATAATGTAAGTGTGACCGATTATGATCGCGCCGGACATTGGGTGCATCACGACCGGTTCGATGACTTCATCGCTGAAGTGAAGGGATTCATTGCCTAGAGCGAACGGCTGATTACTTCTTTCATTATCTCGCTGGTGCCACCGAAAATTCGTGTCACACGGGCATCACGCCACAGGCGGGCAATCAGATATTCGTTCATATAGCCCGCACCGCCATGCAGCTGCAATGCGGCATCGCATACGCGGCCTTGCAGTTCGGTGTGCCACAATTTGGCAGACGACGCCTCTGCCGTAGTCAGTTCGCCTGCCAAGTGACGCTTCAGCGCCCAATCGATATGGGCCCATCCAACTTGCACTTCCGCCGCCAGACCGGCCAATGTAAATTTGGTGTTCTGGAATTCGAATACGGTCTGACCAAACGCCTTTCGGTCCTTGGTGAAGGCCACAGCCTCATCCAATGCGCGTTGGGCCCCGGCCTGACAGCCAATCGCAATGGACAGGCGTTCCTGCGGTAATTCCTCCATTAGATGGACGAAGCCGCGCCCTTCCCCGCCCAAGAGATTTTCTTTGGGCACTCGCACGTCCGAAAAGAACAGTTCGGAAGTGTCAGCCGAATGCTGCCCAACCTTGTCAAGGTTACGCCCTTTTTCAAAACCCGGCATCCCTGCATCAACCAGGATTAACGAAGTACCCTTGGCGCCCTGGCTGGGGTCGGTTTTGGCAACAACGATCACGACATCGCAGTTCTGCCCGTTGGTAATGTAGGTTTTTGATCCATTGATAATGTAATCGTCGCCATCGCGTTTGGCGGTAGTGCGCACACCTTGAAGATCAGAACCCGCGCCCGGCTCGGTCATCGCGATCGCCGTAATGACGTCTCCGGAGATCATGCCGGGGATATATTTTGCCTTTTGTTCATCCGTGCCGAGGCGTTCGAAGTAGTTCGCGCAAATATCGTTCTGCAAGGTAAACCCGGCCGACGAACCGATGTAACAAAGTTCCTCGTTAATAACCGAATTATAACCGAAATCGAGGCCGAGTCCGCCGCTCTCTTCGCTGATCGTGGGGCAAAGCATACCGGCTTCGCCCAGCGCTTTCCACGCTTCGCGCGGAACGATGCCATCTGCCTCATGCTTATCGAGAAAGGGCACCATGTGATCGGCAAACACCCTGCGCACAGTGTCGCGGAACATGGAGTGGTCATCATTGTAAGCGGTACGGGTAGACATATCCAGCATGGGTAGCTTCCAGTTCAGGCTATGGTCCCGGCAGCGCGCAATCCTTCGCGTTCTGCCGATTCAATTCCGATTGAATCCAGGATCCAATTGGTGTCGTCCCCCGGCATGGGTGCCGGCGCGGGAATCCGATTGTTGGTAACGCTAAACCGTGGTGCGGGTGCAGGCTGAGTATCGCCGCCCACCGCTACAAACGTTGATCGCGCCACATTATGCGGATGCTCTGCCGCCTCGCTCATGGTCAGAACTGGTGCATAACAGACATCGGTATGCTCCATTATTGCATCCCATTCGCTGCGGCTTTTCATTTTGAAAAGCACAGCCAACTTGTCCTTAAGCAAGCCCCATTGACGCCGGTCATGCTGCGTATCGAAATCGGCATCGTCTGCCAGTCCGGCACGCTGACGAAGTTCGGCATAAAACTGCGGTTCGATACTGCCGATGGAGATGAATTTCCCATCCGCCGTCTCGTAAGTGTCGTAGAAATGCGCCCCTGTGTCGAGCAGGTTCACGCCAAGCTCTTCCGACCAAACGCCCATATTTTTCATACCGTGTATCATCGCCATCAATACAGCGGTTCCATCCGTCATGGCGGCATCAATCACCTGGCCCACGCCGCCCCGGGCGACATTGAGCAAAGCCGAAACCATCCCGAAAGCGAGCATCATCCCGCCGCCGCCAAAGTCGCCAACCATATTGATAGGCGGGGTTGGCCTCTCACCCGCCCGCCCGAAATGCGCCAGCGCCCCGGCCAGCGCGATATAATTGATATCATGGCCCGCATAAGCCGAGTATGGGCCGGTCTGACCCCACCCAGTCATTCGGCCATAAACCAGTTTCGGATTGTCGCGGAGCAATTCGTCAGGCCCAAGCCCTAACCGTTCCATGACCCCGGGCCGAAAACCCTCGATCAAACCATCGGCACTGGCGCACAGCCTCCGCGCCAGGGCAACACCTTCCGAGCTTTTCAGATCGATGGCGATGGACTTGCGCCCACGTGCCAAAACATCCTTGGGCGTAACCGGCTGCGATCCGCCGCGGCTGCCACTTGCCCGGTCGATGCGGATCACTTCGGCCCCGTGATCAGCCAGCATCATTCCGCAGAATGGCCCAGGCCCTATCCCGGCAAATTCAACGATGCGAATCCCTTCCAGCGGACCCGGCATGATGTTACTTGCCAGTCCAGTTAGGAGCTCGTTTTTCGGCGAAAGCCAGTGAACCTTCGCGCGCATCCTGCGACATGAAGACTTGAGGCAATAGCTTGGCTTGTTCTTCGTAGCGCGTGTCCAACGGCCAAGCGCGTGATTCTTCCATGATCTGTTTGGAAACGCGTACAGCCACAGGACCGTTGGCCTTGATTGACTGCGCTAAGGCCATGGCTCCATCCAGTGCCGGGCCGTCTGTAACCCGGTTGATGAGACCCAGCTGATGGGCCCGCGCTGCATCGATAAAGTCCCCAGTCAGGGCCAGTTCCATCGCGACCTTGTACGGTATCAGGTCCGGCAGAACCATGAGCCCGCCCGCAGCGGCAGCAAGGCCGCGCTTGGCTTCGGGAATGCCGAATTTTGCTGCGCTGTTGGCCACGACAAGATCGCAGGCAATCATCAGTTCCAACCCGCCTGCCAAGGCATAGCCTTCGACCGCAGCAATCAGGGGCTTGATCGGCTTCTTTTCCGTCAAACCGCCAAATCCGCGCCCTTCAATCGAGGGCCGTTCTCCGCGCAGGAAGCCCTTAAGATCCATTCCCGAACAAAAGGTGCCGCCCGCACCAGTCAGTATCCCGACACGCAACTGATCTTCGCCATCAAGCCGGTCAAGCGCTGCCGCGATACCTTCCGCCGCGGCTTTGCTCATGGCATTTTTCGCTTCTGGCCGGTTGATAGTGATAATGAGGATACCATCCTCTTCGCGCGTCAGCACTTCTTCGTTCATGTCGATCCACTCCGTGATGGGAAGGCTCCGGCTTGGCGCATGAACCCGCACCATTGGCTTGCCGTGGCCCCGTCCCTGACATATATAACTAGGTGAACTAGCTTGTCCATTCTCAAAGGAACCCGAATCCATGGCCGAAGCCTATATAATTGACGCTGTCCGCACCCCTCGTGGGATTGGCAAGCAGGGCAAGGGTTCGCTGGCATCCTGCCATCCACAGCATCTGGCCGCAACTGTGTTGAAGGCAATCAAGGACCGCAATCATCTCGATACCAAGACGGTGGACGATGTGATCTGGTCGGTCTCCACCCAGGACGGCACACAAGCCGGTGATCTGGGCCGGATGGCCGCGCTAGACGCGGGCTATGACATCACTTCTTCAGGCACGACTCTGGACCGGTTCTGCGGGGGCGGGATTACCACAGTGAACTTCGCAGCCGCACAGGTAATGAGCGGAATGGAAGATTGTGTTGTCGCTGGCGGAACCGAGATGATGAGCCTGACGGCCGAAATGTCCAAGCAGAAGATGGCTGCCGGTATCAAGCCGCCCATGATGGGCAGTTACAATGATCGCCTTCAGGCCGTGCACCCCCAGTCGCATCAGGGCATGTGCGGCGATGCAATCGCAACGCTGGAAGGTTATACGCGTTCTGAACTGGATGAAGTGGGTTTTCGCAGCCAGCAGCGCGCAGCTGCGGCGATCAAGGCCGGCAAATTTACGAAGAGCCTGGTTCCAGTGGTGGATGATCACGGTAATGTCATCCTGGACCACGATGAATATCCGCGCCCCGAAACAACTCGCGAAGGGCTGGCCGAATTGCAGCCCGCTTTCACCAAGATCGCCGACATTCCGTTAGACGGAAAGGGCACTACATTCCGCGGGTTGATCAACCAGAAATATCCCGAATTGGAGATCCAGAATTTTCACCATGCGGGTAACAGCTCTGGCGTGGTCGATGGCGCAGCTGCCGTTCTGGTAACTTCTGCCGACTACGCGAAGAACCATGGGTTGAAACCGCGCGCTCGGATCGTCGCAACCGCCAATATGGGCGATGATCCCACGCTGATGCTCAATGCGCCTGTTCCAGCGGCGCAGAAAGTCCTGGCCAAGGCCGGCCTGACCAAAGACGATATCGACCTGTGGGAAATCAACGAAGCCTTCGCGGTGGTGGCGCACCGCTTTGTCGACAAACTTGACCTTGATTGGGACAAGGTCAATGTCAACGGTGGGTCAATCGCACTGGGCCACCCCATCGGAGCAACCGGATCGATCCTGATCGGCACCGTTCTTGACGAACTGGAGCGGACTGGCGGCCGCTACGGCTTGGTCACTATGTGTGCGGCAGGCGGCATGGCGCCCGCGATTATTATTGAGCGTGTAGAAGACTTCGTCGAATAAGGATCAGCACTCGATCACATTGACCGCGAGACCGCCCTGGCTGGTCTCTTTATACTTGGTCGACATGTCCAGACCGGTCTGGCGCATGGTCTCTATCACCTGGTCCAGGCTTACGTGCATTTGCTCGACCGCGTGCAGCGCGAGCCGGGCCGCATTGACAGCTTTGACCGCTCCGATTGCATTGCGTTCAATGCAGGGGATCTGCACCAGCCCGCCCACCGGATCACAGGTCAGGCCGAGATTGTGCTCCATTCCGATTTCAGCCGCAATTGCTACTTGTTGCGGTGTACCGCCCCAAACTGCCGCGAGTCCGCCGGCGGCCATCGAACAGGCAACCCCGACTTCGCCCTGACAGCCCATTTCTGCGCCCGATATTGATGCTCGTTGCTTGTAGAGCAGTCCAATACCCCCTGCAGTGAGCAGGAACTTGCGAATATCATGCTCACAATCGCTGCCATTGCCCGTGCAATAATGGCGTATCACCGAAGGAATGATCCCGGCCGCACCGTTGGTAGGCGCGGTCACAACTTGCCCGCCTGCGGCATTCTCCTCGTTCACGGCCATGGCATAAACGTTTAACCAGTCGAACAATTGTTCGCGCTCGTTTGAATTGGGTGTTTCTGCCAGCTTGCGCCACAGGCCAGGCGCACGTCGCCTGACGCCAAGACTTCCCGGCAGGGTACCATCCGTTCGTAATCCCCGGTCGATGCACGCCATCATTATGGCGGCGATCCGGTCAAGCATGGCTTCACTTTCGGCACGGGGCCGGTTTGCATCCTCATTGGCCAGGATCAGTTCATGCATCGCCAACCCCTCCTGCGCACAGAGGGCCAGCAGTTCCGCAGCGGATCCGAAGGGGAACGGGGCGTTGTCAGCCCCTTCCACGATATCGCCCGCTGCCGGCCGTTCCAACTGGCGCCGCGAAGCAATGAAGCCGCCACCAGTCGAATAATAAGTACGCGCGAATAACTCCTTGCCCACATCATCATAGGCCAACAGCCGCATGGCATTTGGGTGGAGATCGGGAATTCGGTCATAGGCGAAATGGATGTCCGCCTCCGGATTGAAGGCGATCGGCTTTTCGCCGCCAAGCATCAGTTGGCCCTGCTCAACCACCAATGCGACATCGGCATCGGCAGTGGTCGGATCAAGCGTTTCCGGCTGCAATCCAAGCAGACCCAGCACCACTGCCTTCGGCGTGGCGTGGCCCTTGCCCGTTAGGGCAAGCGATCCTTGCAGTTCGACCTGCACTTTTGCAGTTTTTTCCAAATAACCGTGCTTCTTCAAGGCAACAACGAAGCGCAGGCCAATCCGCATCGGCCCGACTGTATGTGAGCTGGAGGGACCAATCCCGACGCGAAAAATATCCAGAACTGAAAGCATTGCTGCGCTACTTCGCGCAATTCAACTCGTTGTCAATGCGTCAAATTCTATGCGGCGCGGAGCCCATTCTGCGATTATTGGGCCGGAAAGCCCTGCATAATCGTGATCGCTTGCGCCTCGTCCACGACTTCAGCATATTTTGCCTGCAGGTCGAACAGATTTGCTTCGTGGGGGGCCGAATGCCGGTCTGCGCAAGCATCCCGCACAACGAAAGGGGCGAAGCCATGCTGCAAGGCATCAAGCGCACTTGCCCGCACGCAGCCGGAAGTTGAAAAGCCAGTGATCAATACAGTGTCGATCCCTTGGGCGGCGAGCGTCGAAGCCAGCGTCGTTCCGAAGAATGCCGAAGCATACTGCTTGGTTACCGTCAGTTCACCGTCCGCCGGCTGCACGCTTTCGGGAAAATGACCGAGTGGCGACCCGGCAAGGAAGCATTTTAGCGCAGGCACCTTGCGATAGAATAGCCCGCCGTCGCGGCCATCGGCCTGAAAAACAACATTTGTGAAAATGACCGGGACGCCCACTTGCCGCGCGGCAGTTACCAGTCGCTCAATGCTCGCCAGCGCGGTTTCAGCTGCGGCATATAGCGGAGATTGGGGGTCCAAATAGGCCTTCACCACATCGACCAACAGCAATGCCCCCCGATTGCCCGGCTTGAGATGTCCATCGAAAGCGGCGGCATAGTTTGCCCGCAAGTCTGGCGCACCTTCACTCATGAACAAACTCAGCAGGCGTTTGCCGCAGTCCATCACCAAGCGATGATATCGCTTCCGGCCAATGGATAACCCACAACGCCAATCTCCTTTGTTCAACCGCAAGGGTTTCGCATAGGCCAAATTCGGTTTCGCCAGAAATGATGAAGCTCATGACTGTCTCCCTACCAGACCCGATTGTTCAAGAGAAGAATAAGCCATCGGAAAGCAAGCTTTCGATACCACAATTGGGAGACAAGGCGTCAAAGATGCTTAATCCTCAGGTAACCGCATTTGGAAACCTCGCCTAGACCAGTGCGGATGCATTGGGTCGGGTATGGAAATCCGGATCCCCTTTGGGCGTTTGGCCAGAACCCTTGCCGGGATCGGAGCAAGTAGCGCCGCCCTGGCGATTGCGCCGGCTGTTCACGCACAGGCCGCGTTGCCAGTCATTTCACAAGTGGCCAACATCGGCTTGATGCTGCCGGCATCGGCAGGGGCGATAGCCGGTGCTTCGTGTGAATTTCCGGGCGGAATTCCCACCCAGATCGCATTTGCACCGACGCAACCGGCCTTTTCCAAGGCTGCGGCCATCAACGGTTCGGGCGGGATGTCCGCATTGGAACGAATGATCCAGGCACAATCAGGGCAACCTGGTGCCGATGCAAGCAAAAGCACCTACGGTGAAATCGCCAGCCTGCCAGCCAGCGTATCAGCAATTGCCCCAACTGCGATCCTAGGTCTGGTGCAATGCGGAGGCCGCGCCTCCTGGTCAATTAATGATGGCTTGCAGGCACGCATCCCAACGGTAAATCCGACCGAATTCCTTGCCAGCAAGCGCGTCAAGATTGGCAAGACAAACTTCGACAAGGAATGGCGCCGCGTAAGCAAGGGTAGCCTCTCCGCTCGCTGGGCCAATCGCAGGCTCGGTGAATTAAGCGGCGGTAAGGCGAACACTGTTGCAGCAGTCAACGCTTATGCAAACCGCACAATTCGCTATGCCGAAGACCACGATCTATGGGGCCAGGCCGATTATTGGGCGAACGCCGACACTACCTTCCGGCTGGGCAAAGGCGATTGCGAAGATATAGCGATTGCCAAGATGCAGATGCTGGCCGCGTTGGGGATCGACCGCGGGGATATGATCCTCACCCTGGCGAGGGATCTGGTACGCCACGCTGATCATGCGGTACTGATCGTAAAGCTCGATGGGCGCTTCGTGATGCTGGATAACACGACTGACCAACTCATCGATGCATCAGTCAGTCAGGATTATCGACCGGTTCTAAGCTTTGGCAATACGCAAAAGTGGTTGCATGGGTTTTGACCCTTAGCGTTCGGTAAGCGCTTCATCGAAGGCCTTGGCAACTGGCTTGAGAAGATAGGTCAGGATCGATTTTCGCCCGGTCACTATTTCCACATCGCAGATCATGCCCGGTACAATCGGCAGTCTCTGCCCGCGCCGTTCGATGAACGCCTTATCGGTCTGCACCACGACCAGATAATAGGCTTCGCGATCAACTTCGTCATAGATCGAATCCGCACTGATCTGCTGCACTGTGCCGCGCAGCCCGCCGAAAACAGAGAAATCATAGGCGGTAACCTTGACGTTGGCAGGATCGCCGATCTTGATGAAGGCAATATCGCTGGGCTTGATCCGCGCCTCTACAAACAGCCGGTCACCCACTGGCACCACCTGCATGATTTTTTCGCCCGCGTTCACATATCCACCAACGGTAGTAATCTGGACATCATTGACGATCCCATCCGATGGTGCGCGTAATTCGTTACGTTGCTGCCGCGCTTCGGCACCGCGAATTGTTTCTTCATTGACGGCAATCTTGGTGTTCACTTCGCTCCGTTCGCTGAGCGCTTGTTGACGAAAATCCAGCCTAGCCGAATTTAACTGTGCCTGAGCTTCGCCAATCGCCGCCTGCGCACGGGCCAGTCCTTGGCGCGCTGCCGAAAGCCGGCCACGCGTATCAACCAGATCGCGCTGCGCCGTGATCAATTCGGTTTTCGGCACAATCCCCTTGGCGGCGAGAGGTTGCAGCATATTGACCTGATCCTGAGCAAGCTTCGCGCTGTTTTCGAGTGCGGCAACTGTTGCCTGACCTTCGGAAAGATCGCGCCGTCTTTGTTCGATGGCAGACGCCAACGCAGCCTCCCGACTGCGGGCCGTCGCGCGGCGCACTTCAGCCAACCTGCGTTCCTCAGAACACAGAGTCCCTTCGTCGCAGCCCATTGCCCCACCGGACGCTTCGATTGCGAGCCGCTGAGAGCGAGCCGACAAGCGGGTGTTTTCGGTCTGAAGCTGTCCAAGTTCGGAAGAGGACTGCGCATCGTCCAACCGAACCAGCACCTGCCCCTTCTTCACGGCCTGGCCATTGCGAACCAAGATTGCGCTGATTGTGGCTGGTTCGGCGGGCTGGACGACTTGTGTCTTACTCGACGGGATAACTTTGCCCATTCCGCGCGTGACTTCATCCGTTTGGGCGAACGCAGCCCATAAAATCAACAGAAATACCCCGAGTGCCGCCGTGGCAATCAATCGGCGGTTTGCATCCCATTCGGCGATGCGAGACCTTAAATTCATGGAGTTACTTTCCTGGGCGGTGTGGCCTCGGCCACCAATGTTCCGCTCTTGCTGACAGTTTCACCTTGGCGGTCCAGCATATCGCGATAGGTCGAGCTGGCTTCAGTCGGGTCCGGAATCGCCAGCCGCCATTCCTTCGTCGTGTCGATCCGCCCTCCGACATCCGCCGCCGCATGGCGGTCGGTTACATGCTCGCTCACCGTTAATCCGGGAACAAAGTTATCTGCCAATTCCGAAACCGGATCAGTTTGCGCGTTTAACGCATTGCGCAGCCGTGCCATATCCAAAAGCGGGATCACCTCGCGTCCGGACCACGCATGGGTGAAGGCCCGCGAATTACCCCAATCGCCCTTGAAACGATAGAAAATGTGCCGCCCGATCTGTTCAATCTTGCCCAGCCGATAGGCCCAGCGGGGCAGCACATAATCCGCATGATAATGGGTTGCCGTGCCAACACTTGGCTCGACAGAGCCATTGAGTGCTGCCGCCGCCACCTTGACCGATTCCTGCCATTGCCTGGCCATCGGTGCGCGCAATAATGAACCGTCGCAGGTGAAGCTGAACTGGCATACCGCCTTGTTGGCACCGTCATAAACGACGCCGCAGACAGATGATGGATAGGCCGGATGCCGCATCCGGTTAAGCACAACCTGCGCCACAGCCCGTTTGCCCAACACCGGTTCATTTGCCGCTTCGTAATAGATCGCTTGCGTCATGCATTTCAGTGCGGTCTGGTAACTGGAATTGCCGGCGCCAAGCGCAGAAAATGCGGCAACCTGTTCAAGCCGTCCGCCGGAAACGGGGATCATGGCATTGCGGTCTTGTGCCGACTGGCCCTGCAGCACCAACTCTGCCCCGGCGCCTTCGTTGACTTGTGCCAAGGATTGGGCCTGCTTTGGAGTTAGGTGCATGGGTGCGGCGCCAAGCGCTTGCTCAGCCAGCCACCAGGTTCCAAGACCTAGACCTAGAACCGCCGCCACGACGATCATGATTATCAATCGCAACCGCCGTGAACTGCCCCGGCTCGTTTCTGGTGAGGGCGAAAGGCGGTTTAGATTCACCGGGGAATCGGTCATGCGACAACCCCTGATCTGGCAATGATTTCATTCTTCGGACCATCGGCAATGATGCGGCCGTCTTCAAGGACAATGATGCGGTCGCAGAGGCTGAAGAGCGCCGGCCGGTGCGTGGCCACAACTAGCGTCTGATCCTTGGACAGGGACGACTGCAGACGTTCGACGAACAATTTCTCCGTCTGGCTGTCCATTGCGCCTGTTGGTTCGTCCAGAAACAACAGTTTCGAAGGGGCCACAAAAGCCCGTGCAAGTGCCAGAAAACTCCGCTGTCCACCGGACAGTTTGCGCCCCTGTTCGCCCACCAACCGGTCAAACCCGCCTGCGTCCTGCGCCAAAAAGCGGTCAGCGCCAGTCATATGCAGGGCCTCGAGCAATTCGGCGTCACTCGCCTCGCCGCTTCCAAGGGTAAGATTTTCCTTCACCGATCCAGTAAAGAGTGCCGCATCCTGCCCAACAAAGCGGAAGGAATGGCGCATATCCTGTGGCCGATACTGGCCGCTGTTAATGCCATCAACCAACATCGAACCGCCCGTCGGTTGGTAAAGCCCGCAGAGCACCCGGCCCAGCGTCGATTTGCCGGAAGCAACCCGCCCGACCAAGGCAATCCTTTCGCCCGGTTCGATCCGCAGATCAATCGCATCAAGGGATTTGGCGCTCGCTTCCGGATAGGCAAATTCGAGCCCCTCCATCCGGATCGATGCCGAACGAATGGTGGCGGGGATGGAAACACTGCCTTGGCGCCGCTCGTCCTCGTCATCGAACAGGCTTTCGATGCTGCTAAGCGTTTCGCGCGCTTGCCGCCCGCGGGTCAGCAAAAAGGCAATCTGTCCTGCTGGTGCGAGCGAGCGCGACGACAGCATGACGATAGCAATTATCGCCCCCATGGAAATCTTGCCGGCTGCGAACAGATAATACCCGCCGATTACCAGCGAAATGCTGGAAACTTGCTGGAATGACGCCGCAAGACCGACGGCGACCGAACTGATCTTGCGAAGCCGGGCCTGAGATTGTCCTCCAAGCTCTGCCAGGCGGTACCAGCGCCCAACCATTCCGCCTTCACCGGTCAGGCTCTTGAGGGTTTCCATGCCGGACAGCGATTCCACCAGCAATGTCTGCTGCAAGCCATGATCAGCCTGTGCATCGCGCGATGCTTGCACGACTTTGCGCTGCAGGATGAAACCGGCGATGCCCATTATGACCATCGCGGTGAGCGGGATCATGGCCAGCCAGCCAGCAATGTAGGCAATGGCCGCAACAAACAGCAAAAGAAAACACACGTCCACCATCAGCACTATGGTGGTTGAGGCGAAGAAATCGCGCACAGATGCATATTCGGAAACGCGCGCGGCGAGCGCACCAGTATTGCCCTTTCGCGCGCTCAGCGGGGTTACCAGCAACCTTCCAAATATTTTCTGGGACAATTTCAGATCCAGGCGCTTACCAACCTGATCGATGACATTGGCGCGCGCAGTGCGCAGCGCAAATTCAAGTGCAAAAGCAAGCAACACACCAACGCCCAGAACCCACAATGTGGCTTCTGCGCGATTGGGGATCACGCGGTCGTAAACATTCATCGAAAATAGCGGCAACGACAAGGCCAGCAAATTGATGATCAGTGAAGCAAGTATTACCGGGCGATATGCGCCACGCTCCTTGTGGAGTTCGCTCCAAAACCAGTGGTGCCGTCCGCGGGTATGCCACGGTGCTTCACTATCGCGCAGATTTTCGGGATCTCCGGTTACGCTGAGAAAACCGCCCTGGAACTCTGCCGCGACATCGCCAAAAGGCTCCCACTGCGAACGGCTGGTTTCGGGCCGCCAAACCTGCAGCTGCCCATCCTTGATCTCGTGGAGAACGGCGATCCGGCCTTCGGTAAGCGAGACAATTGCCGGGAAATTGTGTTCGCCGCGCGGCAATTTGCGGCCTTCCCGGGGAGAGAAATTCATTCCTGCCAGCTCAATTGCGGCGCCAGCCTGATGGAAGGGCAGACGTCCCGCCGGATCCCGTGCCAGCGTGTATAGCTGGGACACGGAAAACGGCAGTCCGAAACGGGCCGCCAGCTCGGCTACGGCACTGGCGACCAAATCGGTATTCGGATCTTTATTGGGCAGGCTCTGCAGCACTTAAAATAGTTCCTTTAGCTTTGCCTGCCCAATTTCAAGGATAGACGCGGCGTTGCAATTCGGCCGGAACTTCCGGGCCGTAGTTGAATTGCGCTCGCTCCGTTTCACCTGCACCTGCACCAGGGGCAAGTTGCAGCGCCTGCAGGAACTGGTTTGTCGCTGCAAGCGTCTGATATTGGGCAAACACTTGCGAGAAACGCGCCGTTTCGAGCCGGACCTGTGTGTTGTAACGCGTGTTTTGCGCGTCAAGCACGTCCAGCAGTGAACGGCGACCAACATTGAACTGGCTTCGGTAAGACAGTAGCAAGTCGTCGCTCACCCGGCTTTGCCGGTCCAGAGCTGCGGTAATGCTATCCTGCGCCTTAACCGCTGTCCAAGCGCTGCGGACATCTTCTTCCGCTTCGCGTTCAACCTGGTGCAGACGATAACGGGCCTCGCTCGATCGCCGTACCATTTCCTGGTATTTCGCCCGATTTATGCCGCCATCAAAGATATTCCAGCGCAAATATACCCGCGCCTGGACATCGTTTGTCTCCCCCTGGAAGCCGTCGATATCTTCACCGATGCGGCCGACCACCTCAGCCCCGATCGTGGGATACAGATCACCTTCTGCCGATTTCGCCAGCGCATTCGCGGCATCCACATCAGCCTTGGCTTCGAGGATACGCGGATTTCTGACCCGAGCCATGCCGACCGCCTGATCGATATTGGCAGGTAATTGTTCGGTGAAGGCCGGCGGCAATTGCACCTGATCAACATCCAGACCGGTCAGACGGCGCAGCGTGATCTTGGCATTGGCCAGATCCTGGTTGGCTTCTTCCTGCCGCACCAAGGCTGACTGCAGGCGTTCTTCTGCCTGCTGCTTGTCCGCGATACTGATCGAGCCCTGCGTTACGCCTTCGCCCAGATCATTTACCAAAGACTGGTGAAAGCCGACATTGTCCATGGATGCGGCAACAATGCGTTGCTGCAACATGATGTCGAGATACTGCCGGGCAATTTGTAATGCGACAAATTCGGAGCGTTCCAGCACCCGCAAACTGGCACCATCCACCCGCGATGCCTGGCGCAGCAATTCACCGCGGCGCCGGCCGAAATCGACGATGGTCCAGTCGGCCCGGGCATTGGCTTCAACCGGGTAAAGTTCATTATTGGCAATACCCAAATTGCGCCGTGTGGTATTCTCCAGACGGCGAATGCCCCCGGACGCTTCCAGATCCACGCGTGGCGCATAAAGACCCTGCGCCTGTTTGCGTTCGAATTCGATCGCTTCCTTGTTGAATTGTGCCTGGATGACTTCCGGATTGGACGCCATCGCCACTTCGACGGCGTTCTTGAGCGTGATTACCTGTCCGGCGTCCTGAGCCATCGCTGCGGTCGAGCAACCAAGCAGGAAAACGGCTGCGAGAGTTATTTTCGGTTTGAACATGATATCCCCCAACTCAATTCGCGATGATTTCAACGCGGCGGTTCTGCGGATTGCGCACCCCGTCAGCAGTTGGTTCGAGCGGCTGAGATTCGCCGCGCGCTTCGACCTTGAGCATGGACGGCGCAATGCCGCCATTCCTCAAGAACTCTGCCACTGTGTTGGCCCGGCGCAACGCCAGACTTTCATTATAGGCATCGCTACCCGACCGGTCGGTATGACCAACGACGGTTATTGATGTCCATTGGCAACGAACGGCATTCTGCGTCACGAACGATACGCTGTCATTTGCCGAAGCTGGAAGCGCGGAGGAATCAAAATCAAAGAAAATCAACCCGGTCACGTCGCGTTTACACACAGGGTCCGGTTGCGGCATTGGAATTGGTGCCTGGACAACGGGCGGCATCGAAACCCGGTTCATCATTCGCGCAGCGAGCGCGCATTTTCCGACACTTGTTTCATCCTTGGTCGAACTTTTCAGAAAGCCCAGCGCGATACCGCACTGCGCCTTTGCCTCGTTCGCCCACATGAAACGGTTATCGTTAACCGAAACAATGGCAGGATCGGTGCTGGCAGCCAGCCCCGCATCATACCGCGTTTGGATTTCCTGGCGTAAAGCAGAGACACTGAGCGCCATCAGGCTCTGAGTGTCATCTTGCGCCAAGGCGCCCGTTGACCAGCTTGCTGCCAAGGCTGTCGCGCAAACAGACAGTCGCTTGAGATTTTTCATTGGTCTCCCCTTAGTAAATAATCTGGTCCCCTCACGCGGAAGCGACCAGTGCACTCATATCGTCCGCGGTTAGATCAATCGCGGCAATTCCTCCGAACACGCCCTGCCCATTCCCGATCCCGATATCG
Source organism: Erythrobacter sp. (assembly GCA_024642565.1). Classification (GTDB taxonomy): domain Bacteria; phylum Pseudomonadota; class Alphaproteobacteria; order Sphingomonadales; family Sphingomonadaceae; genus Allopontixanthobacter. The sequence goes on along the minus strand of JAHEAV010000028.1, from coordinate 4,314 downwards.
AGAACAGCAGCAAGGGCACCTGCATCAAAATGGGCAACCATCCCATCTACCGGCCCTGCCATATCATTGGCAAAATGATCGACAATAGCGTCAACTACGTGGTTATCGGCCACGTCGACAAAGGCATCCCGCAGAGCAGGAATTTCATCAGTGGCCTGGACTCCGGCGCCAGCCTGCGGCTGCCCGAGCGCCAAAAGGGCGTCCATCATCTGCACACCTTCAACTGACGGAGCCGCGAAAGTCGTTGCCCCGGCATCAAAAGCGAAAGCCGGGAGGTTCGCCGTGAAATCAGACAAAGGATTGTCATTGGTCAAAGCCGTATTGGCACCTTCACCAAAGGCAACCAGGTCGAAGCTTTCGTGGCCGATCGACTGACTTGCCGCAGCACCATGGGGTGCGCCTGGCTGGTCGAAGAAGTTATCCGAGACAGCGACCAATTCGCTTGGCGCATCCATAGTGGTGATAATGGGACTGGTAACCAATGTCTCAGTCGCCAGTTCGGCCGGGATCCGCATTGCATTTGACAGATCCTGATCGGCTGCAACCAGCATCTCCGGCGCTATCAGCGCAGCAATCATCGCATTGACCGTCGCAAACTGGTCTCCGCGCTGGTTCATTGCCGACAGCGCTTGGGTAGCGAAACTGGCATCAGCCAATAGACCGGTTGAGCCATCGGCCTTGGTGTAGCTGCCAGTGCCATTGACAAGCACATCACCGCCAGCCGCGCCATAGGCGAAGCCGTCGGAGGAAAGGTTGATCGAAACGATCCCTGCTTCGGTCAGCGAGACGAATTCGCCCGCATCGACCACACCGTTGCTATTGGCATCTTGCCACACGCCAAACTGGGTAAATTGAGCGTCCGAGGCATCAAGCTTTCCATCACCATTGCTGTCAAAAGCGAGACGCAAGCCTTCAAGGTCGGAACGCGCACCAACTGCATCATCGGTGAACACGATATCCAGGCCGCTGCCCGTATCACGGGCCAGAAGCCCATCATCCGCGCCAACCCAGGCGGTTTGAACCGCTGAGCCGCCTACTTCGTAACTATAAACCACTCCAGCATCCAAGCCCATGAAGGAAATCTGGCCATCGTGATTCAGATCAAGAGCAATCGGCGGCGTTGCAGGATTAGCCGTAATGTTGATCGATCCGGATGGAATTGCATCACCATCTCCGTCAACAATCTCGACTGGAATCGAAAAGCTCACCGGGTCATTCTTCAGCGTGGTCGCGCCAAAATCACCAATCTGGAAGGTACCACCACTCACCCAAGTATATTCTACGCTATTGAATCCATCAGCGGTGAATACGCCTATCACGGTACCAAGCAGAGAAGATCCGCTGTCACCGGCAACACCAGCAACATTTACCGTCTTGCCATCAGCATTGAGGGTAACAGTGAATATCTGGGTCGTGCTGCCAGCAGTGATACTATAATTTGTCGGCGTCGAAGTGGGTATGATTACCGAACCATAGGCCACTCCCTTAAAGGAAAGCGTGACTCCGTTAATTGTATCAAGCACGCCGTCGCCAACGATCGTATTGCCGTCCGGATCGTCGTAAGCCGCAATCCTTACTACAGATCCTGATGTGGATTTGAACAGCGCTGTCGCGCCATTTACAGTGTAGTGACCATCAAAAACATGGTCGCGGTTTGCCGCTGCTGCATAGTTTTGGCCGCCCACTGTATCGGCTGGGTCTCCCCTCAAATCCGTCACAAAGTCTACGCGGAAAGCCTCGCTCGAACCAACCGATGCCCCGCCGCTTATGCCGCCGATAGTTGCGGTGGTATTTACTGTCCCGCCATTTACGCCACCCTCTTTAGGGGTGAGCAGCAAATCCTGGCTGTTATTGTCATTTACAACTCCGCCAAGCTCTTCGCCGTTCGGGACAAATCCATTCCAGGACTTGTTGCCGCCAGTGAAATTGTAGCCCCCATCGTTGAAGTCAATGACCTGTGTGGAATCCAATTTGGCAAACATGGTAACCTGGTATTCGTTGCCGATGATATCGACCGTGAATACCTTGGATGCAGCGTTCGTCGGATCATTTCCGGTATAGGCCGTCAGTTTCTGACCATCGGCCGACACGTCATATTTTACCGCAGCAAAGCTGGATGTCAGGCCAGTCGATGTCGTTTCCAGATTTTGATTGAAGTAGACTTTCCCGGGGCCATCGGCGCCATAATTATTGGCTACATTGCCGTCAGCATCCAGGGCTTTGGTCGAACTGCTACCGATGGCGTTGAGCAAGCTCGCACTAATCGGTGCCAACGCAACCGGGCCATCGTCCTTGAAGACGAGGTTGTTGCCGATATTGAGGACAGCCGATGCGGTATCCCCGTCATAGTCGGTCGCAGTGGCGGTCAGGGTGACAAGGTTGGCTGCCGTCAGGCTGGTTGACTGATCAGGGCCAGTGTCGGGCGAATGCACGACCGCGCGGATCTGGTCGAGGGTGACCGTGCCATCGGCGGCTACCGTAACGGTAAACACCAGAGCATTGCTGCCCGAGGTGCGACCTTCAACCACAGTACCGTTGAGCGACAGGATAACGCTCTGACCGGTGGCGGTATCAACCAGGCCAGACGCCCCTGCAACCACGCCCAGAGTATACACCGGCTGCGTGCCTGCTGCTGCGCCATCGGCGCCGAACAGAGCGGTGAAGTTGGCAGCAAAGCTGGCCGATGCATTGGTCGCCAGCACCGTCTCGTCAACCGTCAGGGTCGGCGCAGTACCAGTGGTCGTAATGCTCGGTCCGTGATCGGCAAAGCGGACATTGCCGCCCAGATCAATCGTCTCGCTGTCGGTCGCGGTGTCGCCATCGCCATCGGTAATCGTGGACGATGCGGTCAGTCCAATCTTGCCATCGGCGAGGATCGCAAACTGATCGTCAAACGGTGCAGTCGTTGTGCCTTCCACAGCATGATCAATCTGGCTGTACTGGGTTAATGTGACCGCACCGCCTGCGCTGACCGACAGATCAAAGACTGTGTTACCTGCATTAACCCCGGCCTGCGTGGCAGCGGTAGAACCGACCACCTTGCCGCCGATCAGATAGAGGTTGATCGCCGCGCCATGGCTGGTCAGGCCCGATACCGCGTTGGTCACCGACAGGCTGAAGCTCAGGCTCGGCGTAGCCGCGCCATCCGCACCAGCTGTGAAGGTCAAGCCAAATACACCGCCAAAGTTGCCGGTAGAGGTATCCGTATCGCTCGCCGCGCCAATCGTGTCGGCATCCTGCGTCGTCAGCAAAATGCCTGCTTCCGCACCCTTGGTTACATCAATGCTCGGGCCATCGTCCTTGAAGACGAGGTTGTTGCCGATATTGAGGACAGCCGATGCGGTATCCCCGTCATAGTCGGTCGCAGTGGCGGTCAGGGTGACAAGGTTGGCTGCCGTCAGGCTGGTTGACTGATCAGGGCCAGTGTCGGGCGAATGCACGACCGCGCGGATCTGGTCGAGGGTGACCGTGCCATCGGCGGCTACCGTAACGGTAAACACCAGAGCATTGCTGCCCGAGGTGCGACCTTCAACCACAGTACCGTTGAGCGACAGGATAACGCTCTGACCGGTGGCGGTATCAACCAGGCCAGACGCCCCTGCAACCACGCCCAGAGTATACACCGGCTGCGTGCCTGCTGCTGCGCCATCGGCGCCGAACAGAGCGGTGAAGTTGGCAGCAAAGCTGGCCGATGCATTGGTCGCCAGCACCGTCTCGTCAACCGTCAGGGTCGGCGCAGTACCAGTGGTCGTGACGCTTGGGCCATCGTCCTGGAAAATAAGATTTCCACCCAAATCGAGCAGGACCGTCGAGCTGGCTTGATCGCCATCGCCATCGGTGATCGTTGCAATGCCGGAGATTGAAATCAGACCCGTCGGCAAAGGCAGCTGGTCAGACGCATAATTGCTGGTATCGCTCACCGAATGGTCAAGCTCGGCATATTGCGTCAGCGTTACCTGACCAGTGGCACTGATTTCCACCACGAAGACCGCTCCAGCCGAGGTTCGACCAAGTATCGATCCGTCTGCCCCTGTTCTCAGAACTATGTCCAGCCCATGACTGGTAAGCCCGGTCGGGATGCCTTCGGCAATCCCTAGAACAAGGCTGTAACTCCAGGCTGTGTTGCCCGCGCCATCCGCACCGTAGTTCGAAGCGGAAACCGAAAACGCGTTGCCAAAATTAATCCCGCTCGTGGCCGTATCGATGCCGCCATTGCGTGTATCGGCATCTTGCGTGATGAGCTGAACCGTGTCCCCATCGATTACAGACGCAGTTATGGACGGGCCGTCGTCATAGAAGGTCAGGCCACCAGTC
>JAHEAV010000027.1 GCA_024642565.1 Erythrobacter sp. | reverse complement strand
CGCCGCTCGACAATGGCGTAGCTGCGGCCGGGACACATCATTTCCATATGGGCCGCCATGCCAATTCCGGAAATTCCGGCACCGACGATAAGTACATCGAAATCAGGTGGTGTAACCGACATGAAGCATACTCCTACTGACAGGAGTGTAAGCACAACTATGCCGCAAAGCGAGTCCCCTTCTGCATTTGCTGCTGACGCCGCAGCAAGCAGCGATTAGGGACCGTGCGATGCGCAATCCGATTTACCTGACACTGCTCTTTATTCCCCTGGCCACCCCGGCTGTCGCACAGGCGCAGGAGGATGCAACCCTCAAGCCTGATCCGGTGGTGATTGTCGTCACCGGAACCGGGCTTGCGGAAACACCGGCCGCGCCAGCCTATGACGTGACCGAAATCGCGCGCGATCAGATTGTCAGCAGTGCATCGGGCCGAATCGAGGATGTCTTGTCCTCCGTCGCAGGGTTCCAGCAATTCCGCCGGTCCGACAGCCGTTCCGCCAATCCCAGCGCGCAAGGCGTCACGCTGCGCGCATTGGGCGGGAACGCCACCAGCCGCGCAGCGGTGCTGCTTGACGGAGTGCCGATGGCAGACCCGTTTTTCGGCTATATTCCCCTGTCGGCGATTTCACCCGAAGGGTTGGGCGCTATCCGTGTAACGCGCGGCGGCGGATCGGGTCCGTTCGGGGCAGGGGCGCTGGCCGGCACAATCGAATTGACCAGCGCCGATGCCGCCACGCTCGGCCCGGTCAGCGCATCGGTATTGGCGAACCAGCGGGGCGAAAGCGAAGCCAGCGCCAGCATCGCGCCGCAATTGGGCGCAGGCTTTGCCGTGTTCAGCGGGCGATGGGATCGCGGAAAGGGTTTCTTCACCACCCCCACTGACCAGCGCGTGCCAGCAACCGCGCGGGCTGCGTTCGATAGCTGGGCGATCGGTCTGCGCGGGGTTGCCCCGGTGAGTGAGGCATTCGAATTGCAGGCGCGAATAGCGGCTTTTGACGATCGCCGCACTTTGCGCTTCGGCGGGGCCGACAGTGCGAGCCTGGGCCAGGATGCGAGCATCCGGCTGGTCGGGCGCGGTGCCTGGCAGGTGGACGCATTGGCCTATGTTCAGGCGCGCAATTTCCGTAATGTTGTGGTCAGCACAACCCGTTTCGTGCCGGTGCTCGACCAGCGCAATACGCCGTCCACCGGGATCGGCGGCAAGCTGGAACTTCGCCCCCCGGTTGGGCCGAACCATGTCTTGCGGGTGGGGGCCGATTTCCGGCGATCTTCGGGCGCATTGCAGGAAGATGCGATCAGCGCCTTTACAGGTGCAGTGACAGAACGCCGCCGTGCGGGCGGCACCAACAGCGACCTTGGGCTGTTTGTCGAAGATGACTGGACGCTGGGGCCGCTGGTGCTGACAGGCGGGCTGCGGGCTGACCGCAGCGTTGTTTCGGGCGGCTTCTACTCCGCCAAAACTGCCGCCGGATCGGTGGTGTCGGATGTGCACTATGCAGGCCGGTCGGACTGGACGCTGACCTATCGGGCGGGGGCGACCTTTCCCGTCAGCGACAGTCTGAAATTGCGCACCGCGGCCTATAGCGGATTGCGGCTGCCGACCCTGAACGAACTCTACCGGCCTTTTGTGGTTTTTCCGGTGGTTACACAGGCAAACGCGGCGCTTGAGAACGAAAAACTGGAAGGGTTTGAGGCGGGGCTGGATTTTGCCCTTGGTCAAGGCGCGTCGGTTGCTCTGACCGCCTTTGATAATCGTGTCGAAAAAGCCATCGCCAATGTCACACTCGCGCCCAATCTGCGGCAGCGGCAGAATTTGCCAGCGATAGAGGCGCAGGGCATTGAACTGGCCACTTCGCTCACGCGCGGTGCGCTGCGTTTCGATGGCTCGCTGGCCTACACCGATGCGCAAGTGACAGGGGCAGGTACCTCGCTCAGCCTGGATGGGAAGCGCCCGGCGCAAACGCCTGCCTGGGCTGCGAGCGGCGCGCTGTCTTGGCGGCCGGCGGAAGGCTGGCTTGCCTCGGCAACCTTGCGTTTCAATGGCGCGCAGTTCGAAGACGATCTCGAAACGGACCGCTTGCCGCCCGTCACAACCTTGGGGGTCTATCTGCAGGCGCCCCTGTCGCATCGCTTCACGCTTGTCTTGCGCGGCGAGAATCTGACTGATGAAACCGTGATAACCCGCAATTCGGGCGGTTCGATCGACCTTGGCACGCCGCGCACTATTTGGGCAGGGATACGGCTGGGTTACTGACCTCAGGTAACGCCAGACCGCTGGTCTTCGATGCCCATCGCAACCAGCAGTCCGCTGTGCGCCTGGGCGGCCCTGAATTCTTCCTTGCTGCCCATGCCGCGCCAATTCGCCAGGATCAGCGATTGCGCCACGGCGCCGCCAAGCGTGGTGCCGGGCCCGGTGACAATGAACAGGTCGGGCGCGAATTCGCGTGCGGCCACTTCGATTGCCCGAGTGAAATCGTAGGTTTCTGTAACCTGATGGCCAAGCGTGTAATCCCACAGGGCCGCAAGATCGCTTGCATGGGGCCACCAGATTGCCCCGCGGCCATCGATCAGTGGCAGGGTCGGTTGGGCAAATAATGCAGGTGACAGGGCCGAACGCCCCTTGCGTGCCACGGGCTCCTGCAGGCTGGTATGGAAGGCCGCATGATTGCCAAGCCGCATGGGAAAGCGCCCGTCGAGCGGCTCTGCCTCCGCTTCGAATTGCGATAGTCCTGCCTCGTTGCCCGCCAGAACCAACATGCCGCCAAGCGCGATGGACAGGCGCAAAATATGGCCTTCGCGCTGATCGATCGTTTCCACCATCGCCAGCAAGGCATCGCGGCGCGCAAGGCTGGGGCGCCAATCGTCCCCGAGGAACGGGTAGACCAACTGGCCGCCAATTAGCGCTTCCTGCATCAGCGTGCCCATAGTGTTGGCAATAGTGAAACCGTTTTGCGGCGAAAGTGCCCCGGCACAGGTGAGGGCGGAATACCAGCCCATCGAATTGCCAGTTACAGCAACGATATCAATGGCATCCCGGTCAATGGCCATGAAATCGCCCAGAGTTGCGGCAAAAATCAGGCCAGAGGCATTATCCCCGCGGGTATGTTTGGCCAGGCTGAAGCGTTCCGCACCATCCAGCTCGCTCAGACTTTCCTGGCCAGCTTCGTGCCGCCGGGCATCAAAACCGGCGAGCATTTGGGAATTGGGGAAATGCCGGGAGAGATAGCCCAGCTCATCCTTGTTATAGGTCCCGCGCCCGGGGCAAATGACGACTGCGGTCTTCATGCGCCCGCTCCTGCCATTTGCCGGGCTGCGGCGATTATCTCGTCAGCCGACGGCATGGTTACGGCATAGGCAGGGCCGGTTGGAATGAAGCTGTCCTGCGCGCTGATCCGGGCATGGGGCAGATCGGTCCGTTCGCTGAAAAGTGTCATCAGCGCATCGGCAATGCCGCCCGACCGGCGCGTTTCATCGACGATCAGCACCCGTTTGCAATCCTTCACCGCTTCCAGCAGCGCATCTTCCGGCAAGGGCGATAACCAGTTCAGATCAACCACTCGCGCGTGGACTCCTTCGGCTGCAAGCCGTTGCTGTGCCTGCTGCGAGAGGTAAACACCATTGGCAAAGCTGACGATGGCAAGGTCGGCCCCACTGCCATGCACGGAGACCTGGCCCAAACCGATCCGTTCGTCCGGTGCAGGATATGTACCCATCCACCCGCTGTCGCCCGGCTCATGAAGATCACGCATCGGGTAGAGCGCGATCGGTTCGAGAAACACGACCAGCCGCTGTTCTTCGCGCGCCAGACGGACAGATTCCCGCAACAAGCGCACAGCATCCGGACCATTGGAAGGGCAGGCCAGGATCAATCCGGGAATATCGCGCAGCACGGCCACCGAATTGTCATTATGGAAATGCCCACCGAACCCTTTCTGGTAACCCAGACCGGCAATCCGCAGCACCATCGGATTGGTAAACTGGCCGTTCGAGAAGAACGGCAAAGTCGCCCCTTCTCCACGCAGCTGATCTTCGGCATTGTGAAGATAGGCAAGGAACTGGATTTCCGGAATCGGCAGGAACCCGTTCTGCGCCATACCAAGACTCAGGCCAAGGATGGCTTGTTCATCGAGCAAGGTATCGATGACGCGGGCGCGGCCGAACCGCTGGCTGAGTTTCTGGGTCACGCCGTAAACGCCGCCCTTGCGGCCCACATCCTCGCCCATCAGGGCGATTTCCGGATAATTCAGCATGAGATCGGTCAGCGCCCAGTTGATCAGGCGGGACATGATCTGGGGTTGTTCCATCAGCTTCATATCGCCGCCGAATGCCTTGATACGGTCTTCGGCCGAAGGGCCGTTAGTGGGGGCATAATCGCGATTAGGCGGGATTATACTGGCCATCACCTGCTCGGCATTTTCTAGGCGAGGCCGCTTTACAGCCTCTTGCGAAATGCGATCTATCCGCTGGCAGGTGGTTTCATATATCGCCAGTGCCGCTTCGGGGGGCAGCGCACCCGCCTGATTGAGCAGCCGAACCGAATGCAGCAATGGATCCTGTGCCTCTTCGGCTTCCACTTCGGATTTCGCCAGATAGGTGGTCGGCACGTCGGCACCAGCATGGCCGTAAAGCCGGATGGTGCGGATATGCAGAAACGCCGGCTTTCGGCGGCTGCGCACAAAATCGGCAGCCTCTTGCGCGACGCGGAATGTCTCGTAAATATCGAGCCCGTCGCAGTGGAAATATTCAAGACCCGGGCGGTGGGCGAAACTGTTGGCAATCCAGCCTTCGGGGGTCTTGGTGGAAATTCCTATCCCGTTATCCTCACAGACGAAAAGCAGCGGCAACGGGACCTTTTGATAGGCAGTCCAGCAGGCCGTGTTGATGGCACCCTGGGCGGTGGAATGGTTGGCCGAGGCATCGCCGAAGCTGCACAGGATTATTGCATCGTCAGGTAACAACTGATGTTCAGGCCGAACCCGCTTGGCCAGACCGATCGAATAGGCCGCACCGACAGCCTTGGGCAAATGGCTGGCAATGGTCGACGTTTGCGGCGGAATATTAAGTGCCTTGGAGCCGAGAACCTTGTGCCGCCCTCCCGAAATCGGGTCCTCGCTGGAGCAGGCAAACGACAGCAACATGTCCCAGGTGATCGTTTGCCCGGGAACCTGAGCGGCGCGCTGGATCTGGAAGGCGGCATCGCGGTAATGGAGGAAGGCCATATCCGTCGGGCGCAGTGCCGCGGCGATGGCGGCCAACCCTTCATGCCCGGAAGAGCCAATGGTGTAAAATCCTTGCCCGGCCGCCTGCATTGCCCGGCTGGTTCGATCAAGCGCACGGGTAAGGCAAGCGGATTGGAAGATCGAAACTGCCAATTCGTCTGTCAGGGGGCCGGAGGGTGCGTTACCCGCAGGCAGGTCCCCCGCCCGCACTCGGCGGAGGAAATTTTCATGAACAATGGCCGCGCGATCCATGTTTCGCCCTTTTGGTATTATCGGAAACCGAATTTCGAACCTGCCCGTTAGGCGTTTCGGTGTCAGCTTGCTAGGCCGGAACGGTAATCCGTTTTCCGCTGAATACGGCTTGCCAATTCTGGATTTCGTTGAAGACCACTTCATCTGTGGCATGAACAAGTTCAGACACGTGGCGGTAATCAAGCCGGTCTAAGGGCGCACGTTGCAGCAACGCGATGCGGTCTGCGACAACACCGAGTTTTTCCGCCGCCACTTCTGAAATCGCGGCAAAGCGTTCGAAATCGCCAAAGTAGCGGATGCCCGCAAGTGCGCCGCCCAAAGTCGGCAAGGCCACTCCCAGGACAGTGAATACCTTGGCAGCATGGGTAACAAGCCCGCCCTCGATGATTGCCATATCTGCCCCCGCTGCCAGAACGAGATAACTTGCGACAGACAGTACGGCGAGGATGAATAGCGCACCGGAAAGGTGATCCAGCCCTTCATGGACGCGATTGAGTTCGGCAGCTTTGCGTTGGTGATAATCGCGCTGGGGCAGTACGTGGCGATCCCGCAGCAGGGCTAGCGCTTCGACCAGATAGGGCTTGCCAATCCGCGCCCGAGGCAAGCCGACAGCCCGCAAGGCATGGCGGGCATACCATTCTGGCCAATAGCTCTTGGTTCCACGTGGCCAATCGCCAGCCGCACGCGCCACACCCAATGCCAGCATCAAGGGGCTATGCCGCAAATATTCTGCTGCCCGCCGTGTTTCGAACCATCGCCCGTGCAACCTTTCGTAGGTCCCATGAATTGTAATCAGAATGATTAGCAGCAGCATTACGAACTCGATGCTGGCGAACACCCATTTTTGCTCCACTCCGACCAAGGGCAGGTAGAGAATTCCGCTGATGATGGCCAACGCGCCGAGCAGGAAATTTATTACCATTCCCGATCGATAGCGATCGGAAAGATGGGCGGAAATGCCGTCGGCCCAGGCGAAACGCCGTAACACCAGCGTGGCTATTCGTTCGCCAAGCAAGGGATCGCCGCCGGGCAGATGGTTGATCGCGTCTATCAAAGGCGCTGCGGATCCTTCCGCAATATCGTCTGGCCGTTCATATGTTTGGGTGATGGACCCCAGGCGCTTGCCCCAGCGTTTTGCGCCGAACATGGCTTCCACCCGGCGGAAGGCGTGGGCAGTCGGGCTGCTGTGATCACGCCAGCGGGCTGCCTCCAGCGCAGCAAGACCGGCGAGCCGCCCCCCGGTTTTTGATGGTTCAGGCTGCACTGCGCCGATGACGATTGAGCGGAGCCATTCCTCATTTTCGGCCATTGTTGAACGGCCGCCACATTCCGCCAGCGCTTCTGGGGCCTGCAGGATGCGCCAATTCGCCGGATTGGCCGGGTCGATCCACAATACAGGAGCGCCCAGTTCCAACGCCATGGCTACGGTATGCCCAGTTCCGCCGACATCAGCGGTGGAGTGGCCGTCCCACACCGCAATGACCAGATCGCTCTGTTCGACCAGAATCCGCCCCGCCAGGGCCGACCTTGCACTGGCTGCCAGCGCGAAATCCTTTTGAATCTTGGCGTCACTTTCGTGATCCAGTGAAGCAAGGAACAGGGCGCTGATGCGTTCGTCCTCATCTTCCAGTTCGAACAGACGCGCCCGCGATTCCAATTTCTCTATCGCCTCATTGCGCCCCGCAACCTGCGGATCGCGGGGCGGCTTGCCGTTCAGGATTGCGGTTGCATCAAGCGATGAAATTGGGCGGGCGTTAATCGCGGCATTGAGTGCCCGCCCGAAAGGGAGCGGCAAGACCAATTCCCATTCGCGCAAGATTGCCAGATGGGCGGCGATTTGGTCCGTCCCGTCCGAAGCTAGTGTGTGGAGCCTGATTGTGCCCGTCGCCCGGTCGGGGAATTGTGCCGCGCATTCGCCAAGCGCGCTATCGATTGTGTCGAAGATCGCCGCCATTTGGAGTTCGATGGTTGCCCCATCGCCGGGAAAGGATGGGTGGCTTGCCCGGTGCCCGGTTACCCCAATTGCAAGGCGCGGGTGAGGAATGGATTCGGCGGAGGGGTATGGCCTGAAATCGGCGGCCGCTTGCGTTTCAGTCAGGGCATTACCTTCCGTCACGTTGCTCAAATGGCGACCCGAAGAAACCTTGCCCGGGGCGCAAGCTTGTCGTTTTTGGGGTTCTAGCGTAACTCTTGCGCTAAAGGCGAGCGATTATGGCGCACAGGGAGGATTGTCCGGTCGTGTTCCGGACGGTCAGGGCAATCGACGAAGAAACCCGCTTCCCGGTCGGGCGTCTGCTGCTGAACTCTGCAGCATCGGCCAGTCTGGTGTTCTTGCTGAGCTGTTCCAAGCCCGCTCCCGACCCGGCACCGGCTGCCAGCACAGCGCCATTGCCAACCGACCCGGCCGATCCGGCCAAGCCCGAGCCACCCCCTTCCGAACAGGTGGATGAATCCGTCCACGAAGCCAAAAAACACTGGGCATCATCGTATAGCCCCAACCGTTATTATGAAATTCCGGCCAATCCGGCGACGCCAGCCTTGCAATCGCCGACGAAGAGGGTTGCCTATCGCCAGAGGTATGGAATTGCCAACCTGATTGATGCCCCATATCCGCCAAAGGATGTCTTGAGGTGTTATGGCCATCTCGGCAATGTCTGGTTCGATCCCGATTCGACGGTGCTGGGATGGGATGCTCACCGAGTTGTCGCCAACGCCGGAGATATTGCGTCGTACTGCGGGCCGGGCACTCTGACTTTTACCGCGCAGGCTGATGCAAACGATGTTGAAACGCTCGCCGACATGCGTTTGCGCTTAGAGGCTTTGCGCACCCTGTTTGATGCACGGCGCGACCTGTCTTTGGTCAAGCAATCGATAGTAATGAAGCTTATACCTAGCGATATCCTGAATTCAGAATATGCCACTGTTGAACAGATCACGCTGGATTTCGAACCAGCCTGTCCGACCTCGACCAGAGTTCTATATAGCGCAGGATTTGACGAAGACCCGGCCAATCCGTCACGCTTGACCGACTTGGTCGCGGCATTGGCGAAAGACAAGGGGGTTACAGTCCTTGGCGGCTTTGGCGCAACAGCCCGGCGCAGGTCAGGTGTCGGCTTAACCCCGACACAAAGACGGGATAGTGGCCCTCCGCAGGCCCTGAACCCGAATAATGTGATTGGCACGCCATCGTACATTCGAACGGCGCGGGCTGTTTTGGCGGACGCAGAAACAAACCTGAGAGCGGTTCCGATGTTAGAAGCAGAGCCAATCCTCAAGCGTGATTATGGGCCAAATTGCCTCAGTCTCGAGGGCTCGACACGCGTTGAAATTTTCACCGAAGCGGATTCCGATCCGTTCCGCGTCTACATTGATCCGGTGGTTCCAGAGGCAACAGGGGCACCTCAGGGACCCGCCAGCGGGGAGTGACTGCGTCCCGGAGCGCGGATCACATTGGATGGTACCAGGATTTGCGACTTTCCCCGGAGCGCTTCCCCTGTTAGGCGGCCCGCCATGCTGGGAATTAATGGAATCACCGTGCGGCTTGGTGGCCGGACAATCCTCGATCGTGCCACGGCGGCCATCCCGCCTGGCGGGAGAATTGGTCTTATCGGGCGCAATGGTGCCGGCAAATCCACGTTGATGAAGGTGATGATCGGGAACATTGACCCCGATGAAGGCAGTATTGAAATGCCGCGAAACACGCGCATTGGCTATATTGCCCAGGACGCACCGAGCGGCACTGCAACGCCCGCCGAAGCGGTCCTCGCGGCCGACATCGAGCGCGCCGCGTTGCTGGCAGAGTCGGAAACATGCACGGAGCCGCACCGTTTGGGCGACATTCACGAGCGCCTTCTCGCGATCGATGCCTATAGCGCACCGTCTCGCGCGGCGCGGATTCTGACCGGGCTGGGTTTTGACGAGGATATGCAAAACCAGCCGCTAGACAGTTTCTCCGGCGGGTGGAAAATGCGCGTTGCCCTTGCGGCTTTGCTGTATTCCGCGCCCGATGTGCTTATGCTCGACGAGCCTTCAAACCATCTCGATCTTGAAGCGACTCTGTGGTTGGAGAACTTCCTGAAAGCCTATCCCGCTACTGTGGTTGTCATCAGCCATGAGCGTGATTTGCTCAACAATGTGGTCGATAATATCTTGCACCTTCAGGGCGGTAAACTCACCCTGTATCCAGGCGGGTATGACAGTTTTGAGCGCCAGCGAGCCGAGCGGGCAGCTCAGCTTGCAGCCGCAAAAGCTTCGCAGGATGCCCAGCGCGCAAAGTTGCAGGATTATGTGGCGCGCAACAGCGCCCGCGCTTCGACGGCAAAGCAGGCGCAGTCGCGCGCGAAGATGTTGGCCAAGATGCAGCCGATTGCCGCATTGATGGAGGATCCTTCGCTCAGCTTCGATTTTCCTGATCCGGTCGAACTGAAGCCGCCGTTGATAACGCTGGATCTTGCGGCTGTGGGGTATACCGAAGACACACCGATCCTCAGACGCTTGAACCTTCGGATCGATCCGGATGACAGGATCGCGCTGCTGGGGCGTAATGGTAACGGCAAGACCACCCTTGCGCGACTGCTTGCAGCGCAATTGCCCACGATGGAAGGGGATATGAATGTCAGCGGGCGTATGCAGGTGGGCTATTTCACCCAGTACCAGGTGGAAGAACTTGCAGGTGATGCGACGCCGCTGGAGCATATGAGCCGGGTAATGGAAGGCAAGCCGCAGGGCGCAATCCGTGCGCAACTTGGGCGCTTTGGCTTCTCTGGGGCACGGGCAACGCAGCAAGTCACCAAACTTTCGGGCGGCGAACGCGCGCGGCTGGCTTTGGCGCTGATCACCCGCGATGCCCCCCATTTGCTTATTCTGGACGAACCGACAAACCACCTTGATGTTGATGCGCGTGAGGCACTTGTGCAGGCGCTGAACGCATATTCGGGCGCGGTCATCCTGATCAGCCATGATCGCCATATGGTCGAACTCACCGCTGATCGGTTGGTTCTGGTCGATGATGGCACGGCCAGCGACTATTCAGGCAGTATGGAAGATTACATCGATTTCGTGCTGGGGCGGAACCAACCCAAGGGCGAGACGGGCCCGAAAATAGCCAAGAAAGACCGCAAGGCTGCTGCGAAGGCGCGCGAGGAAGCGCGATTGGCCAAGGCCAGGATTGCAGAGGTTGAAAGCGACCTTGCCCGGCTGGAAACAGAATGTTCATTGATCGACCGGGCGATGTTCGAGCCCACAAGTGCCGATCCGCAATTCGCCAAATTATCCATGGGCGAATTGTCGCGTCGGCGCGGTGAACTGAGCGCCGCATTGGAGCAGAAGGAAGCCGAGTGGCTGAAACTGAGCGAGCGCGTGACTGACGAAAACTAGGCCGGACAGCCGCCGGACCAACTGGCCGGTGCATGTTACCGGCGCTTTGAACTTCCTGAGAACCTTCCATCAGCCATCGGCGATTGTGACCGATTTGCCACGCTGCCGCTCTATCGTGGATTCAGACATCTTGACCGGATAGAAGTCATTCTGTAGGTGAACGTTCACAATAGAGCTAACATACATGCCAAATGCATGGATTTGGGAGGAGAATCAGAATGGTCCGAACACGTAGGCATTCGCTCGTCAATTTCTTGGCGGGGGCATCAGTCCTGGCACTAGGCGCAACTGCCCAAGTGGCCATGGCGCAGGAAACTGCGGCTGATGAGGCGGTTGAAACCGACCAGCCTGAAAATGTAATCGTCGTGTCGGGCATTCGTGCCAGCCTTGCGCAATCCATGAACATCAAACGCGATGCGCAGGGCGTGGTTGATGCAATTTCCGCCGAAGACATCGGCAAGTTCCCGGATACCAACCTTGCCGAATCGCTCCAGCGGATCACCGGCGTTTCGATCGACCGTAACAGTGGCGAAGGCTCCACTGTGACCGTTCGCGGTTTCGGACCGGACTTCAACCTGGTCCTTCTTAATGGCCGCCAGATGCCGACATCAGGCTTGGGCAGCTGCTGCGAAGCCCCGGCGTCGCGTAGTTTTGATTTCGCCAACCTCGCCTCTGAAGGGGTTGCTGCGGTTGAGGTTTACAAATCGGGTCGCGCCTCGCTGCCGACTGGTGGTATCGGCTCGGTCATTAACATCAAGACGCCGCGCCCTCTGGATCGCCCTGGCTTCCAGGGTAGCTTCGGCGCCAAGGGAGTGCTTGACCACACGTTCAATGGCACCGAGATCACGCCCGAAGTTTCAGGCATCGTCAGCAACACTTTCGCCGATGACCGTATCGGTGTCTTGATCACCGGTTCCTACCAGCGCCGCAAGGCGAGCCTGGCGCAATTCAATGCGGGCTGGCGTGAAGGTTATCTGGGTAATGAAGGTAACTGGGGCTCGCTTCCAGTTGATGCAAACGATTGGCGCGGCAACTTTGCCCGCACTTTGAACCGTCCGGGCCCGACAGATGTGTATCAGGTCACCCAGAATGCCGGTTACGACTTTACCGAAATTGATCGTGAGCGCCTTAACGGCCAGGTCGTTTTGCAAGTGAAGCCATCCGACACGCTTTCTGCGACAGTAGATTACACCTATTCCCAGAACACCATTGATGCGCGGACCAACAGCATTGGTGTGTGGTTCAACCATGACCAAACTTCGAGCAGCTGGACAGATGGCCCCGCGGCCGGACCCAATTATTACTCGGAATCTTTCGGCCCTGGCAAGGATCTTGCCATCACCGGCGCGGTGGCGGCCAACCGTTCAATCAATCGCTCCATTGGCGGCAACCTCGAATGGGATGGTCCCGGCGGCCTGCGTCTTGTTCTAGACGCCCATCATTCGACTGCGGAAAGCAAGCCAACCAGCCCGTATGGCAGCAATATTGCCGTAGGTAGCGCGGTCTTTGGTGTGCAGACGCAGACGGTTGATTTCACCCAGGATATGCCCGTTATTTCGGTGGTCATGTATCCAGGGTCGGATATCAATGCTGCAAACATCCGTCCCACGGGTAACGCATTCCGCAATGCCTATATGCGTGACCGTATCAACGAAGCTTCGTTGAAAGGCGGTTACGATTTCGACGCTTCGTTCATCGAGAGCCTCGATTTTGGTGTCACTTACACGGACAACAAGGTCCGCTCGGCCTATGGCTTTATTCAAAGCGATAGCTGGGGCGGCACCCTTACCCCAGCTCAGACGCCCGACGATCTTTACACAATTACCGGTTTGCCCGGTAATCTGGCTGGCATGGCTGGGTCAAACGACCCTGCGATCATCCAGAATTACTTCCAGGTGGATACGGTTGGGCTGATTACCTTGCTGGAAAACCAGATTGGGGTCTGTAGCTCGCCCTATACCGGTTCGGCGCAGGCGGGTACCTGCCTTGCCAATTTCCAGGCCGACCGTCGCATTCGGGAAAAAACTGTCGCACCGTTTATCCAGTCGGCGCATAGTTTCGACCTGGGTGACGCACCGGGCAACCTGCGCCTTGGTCTTCGCTATGAAAAGACCAAGATCACGTCTTCGGCGCTTGTCCCTGTTCCTACTGGCACGGTCTGGCTCGGTGCCAACGAGATCGGGCTGGTCGATTCTGGTCAATCCGATTTCACGACATTGAAGGGTGATTACGATAACTGGCTACCGGCAGTTGATTTCGACTTGGCGCCAATCCAGGATGTGAAGCTTCGTGCGTCATACAGCCACACAGTCACACGGCCGACTTATGGCAATCTGCAAGGTGGACTCACGCTAAGCCCACCATTCCGTCCCGATGGCGGCGGTAATGGAGGCAGTGGTAACCCCGGTCTTCTGCCTTACAAGTCCAAGAACGTCGATATGTCGGCGGAGTGGTATTATGGCCCATCCAGCTACATCTCGGCGGGCTTCTTCCACAAAACCGTGAGTAACTTCATCGGCACCACAACCACCCAGACACCGGCATTCGGGTTGACCAATCCAGCGCAGGGTGCAGCAGCAAATGCAGCACGTACCGCGTTGGGTGCAGGTGCCACTTATGCCCAAATTCTGGCCTATGTAACAACCAACTTCCCCAATTTGATTGATCCTGTGAGCGGCGGCATCCTGAGTACGCCGAACGATCCTGCGATCACATTTACCTTGGGCCAACCAGGAAACAGCGATCAGGTCGCCAACCTTTCTGGCTGGGAATTTGCGATCCAGCACAGCTTCTGGGAAACCGGCTTTGGCGCGATCTTGAACTACACCGTCGTCAATAGCGACACGAGCTATGACAACACCTTGCGTTACACCGAGACCCAGTTTGCGGTTAACGGCGTAAGTGACAGTGCCAATGCGGTGCTCTATTATGACAAGGGCGGCCTACAGGCCCGTATTGCCTACAACTGGCGCGACGGGTTCCTGTCCGGCTATGGTCTCGATCCCTTCTATGTCGAATCCTATGGTCAGTTTGACGCCAGCGCGAGCTACGATATCCGCAAGGGTCTGACGGTGTTCGTTGAAGGCATCAACCTGACCAATGCCGATCGCAAGGGTCATATGCGCAACGACCAGACGGTGTTCTTCGCTGCGCCTGGCTATGCCCGTTATGACGCAGGTGTGCGCATAACTTTCTGATCCAGACGGGCTCAACCTTTCGGGTTGCTTGAATGAGAGCCGCACTGCCATGGCGGTGCGGCTCTCTTCTCTTTTGCAAGGTGCAATTGTCCACTATGGTTCCCAAGTAATGGCGAATTCGATCCAAAGTGTGGTGATTGTCGGCGGGGGTACGGCAGGTTGGCTCAGCGCCTGCCTTCTTGCAGCAAAGCGACCAGAACTGTCGATCACACTGGTCGAAGCGCCAGATATTCCAACCATCGGTGTCGGTGAAGGAACTTGGCCGACCATGCGTGACACGCTGGCGACAATCGGCATTCCCGAGGCCGAATTTCTGCAGAAATGCGATGCATCTTTCAAGCAAGGCTCCCGCTTTGACGGGTGGGTGAGTGGCGCTGATGATGACAGTTACTTGCATCCTTTCACCCCGCCTCCTCCAGCGGACATGCGCGCATTGCTGGCCGCCTGGCAGGCAGGTGCAGCCGAAACCTCCTTCGCGGCAATGATGGCGCCGCAATCGGCCGTATGCGCAAATGATCTTGCACCGCGGCAACGGGCAATGCCCGACTATGCCGGCGCGCTAAATTATGGCTATCATCTGGACGCGGGCAAATTCGCGGCATTGCTTGCCCATCACGGCATCAACAAGCTGGGCGTTAAGTGGTATTCCGATCACGTAACCGGTGTAATTGAGGATGGGGAAGGGGGCATCAGTGCGCTTCATTTGCGCGGCAGCCCCCCGCTCGAAGGGGATCTCTTCCTCGATTGCA
Organism: Erythrobacter sp.; assembly: GCA_024642565.1. Lineage (GTDB taxonomy): Bacteria > Pseudomonadota > Alphaproteobacteria > Sphingomonadales > Sphingomonadaceae > Allopontixanthobacter. Next base: position 9,127 of record JAHEAV010000027.1, on the reverse strand, counting down.
GCGGTCATGCGGCGTTGCTGATTGGCCGGCATTTCGAAGTCGACTGGATCGACCGATCGGACATATCCTTTAATGACCGCGCGCTTGCAGTGCAGGTGCCTTGCCAAGCTGACAGTGCGGTCGCCTCGCAAACGGTCGGCACGGCACATGAAGCGGGCTGGCTGTGGGACATCGCCTTGCCCACGCGGCGGGGCATTGGTTGTGTCTATTCTTCCAGCTTTCTGTCCGATGACGGGGCTGAGCGGGTTTTGTCAGACTACCTTCGCAAACATGCGCCGGGTGCTGATCTTGCCAACCTTTCACCCCGAAAGCTTGCCTTCGCGACGGGCCACCGCAGGACGTTTTGGCATCGCAATTGCCTCGCGATTGGCTTGTCAGCGGGATTCATAGAGCCGCTGGAAGCTTCCGCGATTGTCATGATCGAACTGTCGATCAAGGCACTGGCGGAAAACTTCCCGGCCGACACACCGGCAATGGAAGTCAGCGCGGTGCGTTTCAACGATCTGTTCCGTTATCGTTGGGACCGGATCGTCGAGTTCCTGAAGTTGCACTATGTGCTCAGCCGCCGTTCGGAACCCTATTGGCTGGCTCAGCGGGCCGAAACTTCGATACCGGCGCGCCTGGCCGAACAGTTGGTATTGTGGCGCAGCCAACCGCCTTCGACTTGGGACTTTCCCCAGATCGACGAAATATTTTCGGCGGCCAGTCAGCAATATGTGCTTTATGGCATGGGATTTCCGGTACCTCCTGTTCGGGAAACCGAAGCCAGCATTGTCACTGCCGCTGCACGTCTGGCCGAAGTGCGAGAGCGCACGCGCGCTTTGACAGCGGCCCTCCCTTCAAACAGAACCTATCTGGCCGCATTGGCGGCCCAGGCCGCCTGATTGGCGGTACACAGAGAGATGACCTGACCATGAGTAATCACCAAATCCTGAACCCTGCCGATCACGGCGAATTGCGGATCCGCACCGAAGCCGGAATGGAATTGGGTGACGGGGTTATGGCTTGTCTCACTATTCCCGGCGAGTTTCGTCAGCTGCAGGGTGAATTCCCGATCGTATTTCGCCGGGATATCGAAAGCGGAAGCTTTTCCGCGATGGCGTTGTTCGGCTTCGAAAACGGGGAAAATCTGTTTCTTGAAGGCAACCGCTGGACCGCGCGCTATCGCCCCCTGGCGCTGGCCATCCAGCCATTCCTTGTCGGGAGACCGGCTAGTGAAGGTGGTGATGCACAAGTGCACATCGATATGGACCACCCCCGGATTTCCAGCAACGGCGAGGGAACCCGGGTCTTCGACGGAGAGGGCAAGCCAACACCTTTTCTGGAGGATATTGCCGATCGTCTTGGCGCCCTTCATGAGGGACATCAGGAGAGCATCGCTTTCTTCAAGGCCCTTGCGCGGCATGAATTGCTCGAACCGTTCACACTCGATGTGCCGCTTCGCAACGGCGCGAGGCATTCGCTGGTCGGATTCCACATTATCAATGAAGAGAAGCTTCTCAGCCTGAGCGCGGATGGATTGGCAGACCTTCAAGGCGAAGGTCACTTGCTCCCGATTTATATGTCATTGGCTTCGATTTCGCAGTTTGCCGAACTGGTCGCGCGCAAGAACGAACGGGTTGCTGATGGCTGAGGCTGAAGCGACGATCTTTGCGGCGATGCCACTTGTGGCTGAGAGGGAGGCGTCCGATGCCGCAGCCCTTGATGCTCTTCTAACGGGAGCGCGCGCTCCCTTTGTGGTTCGCGGCCTGGCTGCCCAATGGCCGTTGGTGCAGGCTGGTCTGCGTTCATCTCGAGAGGCGCGCGCATATCTGCTTGAACGGGCCAGGGCGGTGCCATTCAGCGTGTCGATCGGCGCCCCGATACATGATGGGCGAATGTTTTACGACGCCGAAATGGAAATGAATTTCAGCACTGGCCGCGGCAAGCTGGAAGATATTTTCGGCGGGATCGACAGTAACGAAACGCGCGCAGATCCTCCCACCGTTTATTTGTCTTCGATCGATGTGCCGACCCATTTTGACGGGATAGAGGATGATAACCGGGTTGATCTTGGTGCGCGTGACCCGCTGGTCAGCCTATGGATCGGAACTGCGACCCGCATTGCTGCGCATAATGATTTTCCGGACAACCTTGCCTGCTGCGTTGCGGGGCGCCGCCGGTTCACCCTTTTCCCGCCTGATCAATTCCGTAACCTCTATCTCGGGCCGATTGACAATACTCCGGCGGGCCGCGCAGTTAGCATGGTCGATTTTCATGCTCCGGATTTCGCGTTGCATCCGCGCTTTGCCGACGCGCTCAAACATGCTCAGCTTGCCGAGCTCGAGCCCGGCGACGCGCTGTTCATTCCATCAATGTGGTGGCACCATGTCGAAGGCCTTGCCCCGTTCAATATCCTGCTCAATTACTGGTGGCGCGATACGCCGCGTTTCCTTGGCCAGCCCCAAGACGCGCTGAACCACGCGATCCTCGCCATCCGCGACCTGCCCGATCATGACAAGGCAATTTGGCAATCCTTGTTTGAGCACTATGTTTTCAATAACGGCCCGCAAACGATGGACCATATACCGGCCGGCGCACGCGGCGTGCTTGATCCGCTGGATGCCGGTTCCGCCGGTCGCCTTCGCGCCTTTCTTCTGAGGACATTGAACCGATGATGAGTGAGTATCGCAAAAGACGTATCGTAGTCGCTGGCGGCGGTACGGCGGGCTGGATGGCGGCAGCCGCCCTGGCCCGGACAATGGGAGATGCGATTGAGCTGACGTTGGTCGAATCCGATGCGATAGGTACAATCGGGGTGGGAGAGAGCACGATTCCGCCGCTGGTGACGTACAACCGGCTGCTGAATATCGGTGAAGCTGATTTCATGCGGGCAACGCAGGCAACCTTCAAGCTCGGCATCGAATTCGAAAACTGGAAGGTCGATGGGGAAAAATACTTTCATTCCTTTGGCCTGACAGGTCGTGATCACTGGTCTGCAGGATTCCAGCATTTCTGGATGCATGGACTGACCAAAGGGCACAACGAAAGCTTCGACGATTATTGTCTCGAGCTGGTGGCTGCCCATGCCGGCAAGTTTGCACATTTGCCAGAAAACCGCATCAATTACGCTTACCAGCTGGATTCGACCCGCTACGCCGCTTTCCTCCGCAAACTGGCCGAGGCCGATGGTACGCGCCGAATTGAAGGCAAAATTGATCAAGTCGATCTTGACGGCGAGACAGGCCAGATTTCCGCCTTGGTGCTCCAGTCAGGAGAACGGATCGAAGGGGATCTATTCCTGGATTGCACTGGATTTCGCGCTCTGTTGATAGAAGGCGCACTTCATGTGGGGTATGACGATTGGTCGCATTTTCTGCCCTGCGATGGGGCAATCGCCGTGCAGACCGCCAGCATCCGCCCGCCAGTGCCATATACGCGCGCCATAGCACATGATGCTGGTTGGCAATGGCGCATACCGCTGCAGCACCGCCAGGGTAACGGAATCGTCTATTGCAGCCGCTATCTTGAGCGGGAGGATGCACTTGACCGGATACTCTCAACGATCGAAGGGGAGCGGTTGACCGAACCTAATTTCATTCGTTTCACCACAGGGGCACGGCGTAAGCAATGGCATCGCAATTGCATTGCTGTCGGGCTTTCAAGCGGATTTATGGAGCCGCTTGAATCGACGAGTATCCACCTGATACAGCGCGCTATTTTGCGTCTTATCCGGATGCTACCGATGGGCGATGTGAGCGAGCGCGATATAGCCGAATTCAACGATCAGCAGCACACGGACATGCTGCAAGTGCGCGACTTCCTGATCCTGCATTACAAAGCGACAGAGCGGCGTGACAGCCCATTCTGGCGGCAATGCGCCGACATGGAGATTCCCGAAAGTCTGACTCAGAAGATCGAATTGTTCCGCGAAACCGGGCGGGTTTTCCGCAAGAACGAGGAACTGTTTGCCGAAAACAGCTGGGTTCAGGTGATGTTGGGGCAAGGAATAACGCCGCGTGCGTATCATCCCGTTGCCACCAAACTGTCGGATGAGGAATTGAGTGGTTTGCTTTCCGGTCTTAGAGACAATGTTTCAAAGACGGTCGCCAGCCTGCCTGATCATCATGCCTATGTTGCGCGTTACTGCGGTGCTGCGGAAACCGAAACAGCATGATGAAAATGATGGTTCCACATTGCTGCGGATTTAGACGGGCGAGCTTATTGGCCCACGTCACAGTCTGGCCATTGATGCCTGAGATGGTTATCGAGGCAGCCAATAGGTCACAAAGGATAATATAGGACATGGCACGGAGGCGGCAGGCCGTTACCATCAAGCACGTCGCTGCCGATGCAAATGTATCGCTGCAGACGGTTAGCCGTGTGATTAACGACGGGTCCAACGTTCGTCCGGAGATGAAGAGCCGGGTGCAGGCGTCGATCGATAAACTCGGCTATGTCCCTTCGATTGCCGCACAGCGCATGAGCGGGTCCCGCTCCTACCTTATCCTTGCAATTAATGATCGAGAGCGCACAATCGCGGATTGGCGCGCCAGGCAGGGTACGGACTGGGTCGATCAGATGCTGTTTGGCGGGATGCTCAAATGCGCCGAATATGGCTATCGTCTGATCTTCGAGCTGGTCGATACGCATAATGATCATGTCGAAAGGGAACTGCAGGCAGCCTTTGCCGCCCTGCAACCGGATGGTGTGATCCTGACCCCGCCACATTCGGACAATCCGCAAATCGTCAGATTTCTTTCCGAACAGCACATCCCGTTCGTCCGAATTGGTTCTCTGGGCGACGGTGGAGGAATTCCCCTGTCGATGGACGATGAAGGATCGGCCCGGATGGCCACGCAATACCTTCTCGACAAGGGCCACCGTTCCATCGGATTTATCGCCGGATCGGCGGAATATAGCCTAAGCGAATGGCGCGTGGCGGGTTGGCGCGGGGCGATGGCGGGTGCGGGCTTGCCGACGGACGGTCTGCTGGCAGCAGGGGATTTCAGCTATGGATCGGGCGAGCGTGCGGCCAGGCTCTTGCTTGATAGGGAATCCCGGCCCACCGCTATTGTGGCCAGCAACGACCAAATGGCTCTGGCAACTTTGGAGACGGCCCGGGAACTAGGCCTGGTCGTGCCTGATGATCTGTCACTTATCAGTTTCGACAACACACCGCTCGTCCACTTTACCCAGCCGCCGCTGACCGCTGTCGATCAACCAATTGCTGCAACGGCTTCCAAGGCGGTTGAGCTGATTATTGCGATGCAAAAGAGCGAAAAAGCACCGGATGCGCTGACCGTGGTAAGTGCAGATTTGGTAGAGCGCGGATCGGTCGCCGCTGGCCCTGCCCAACTGCATGACTGATCCGGCGCCTGCCAGGCGTCAGTCTTACCGGTTTCTGATCCTGTATGCGCTGGCTTGGGCTGGCGGATCGATTGCCTACGTTCCCTTCCTGACGCTGCTTTTGCCGGTCCGGATTTCCGTGTTGGTCGGTTCGGATGCAGGTGTTGGTTGGCTTGCTTACATTGGTTTTTTTGGCGCGATTGCCGCAAGCCTTGGGCATATCGGATTTGGCTATCTCAGCGATATTACACGCCGTCGGCGTTTGTGGATATGGATAGGCTTGGGGATTTCATGCTTCTTGCTGCAAACGACCGGCAGAGCGACGAGTCTGACCGGATTGATCGCACTGATTGTTGCCTGGCAACTGGCGCTCAACATGATGCTGGCACCGCTGGCGGCATGGGCTGGCGACTGCGTACCGGATCGACAGAAGGGCCTGCTTGGCGGTCTGTTGGCATTTGCTCCGGGAATGGGTGCGTTGTCGGCGGCCTTTATCACCATACCGGATCTTGCGGACGCGGATACTAGGCTCCTTTTGGTCGCAGCAATCGTCGTTTTTTGCGTGCTACCAGTCCTGCTTTTCGGCACGCCATCGCACCTTGCGGAGCTGAATACCGCTCGAGTGGTGCAACCGGCAGTTGCGGACGCCGACGACGTTTCTGTCCGGCGCGGAATCGTTCCCCGAATGTGGCTCGCCCGCTTGGCAGTCCAGATTGCTGAAGCAGCTCTGTTTTCGTATCTCTTTTATTGGTTCAACGCGATTGATCCGGCGATGGGTGACAACCGGACTGCCCGCGTCTTGAGCTTTGTCTTGATTTTGTCGGCACCGCTTGCGCTTTTTGTCGGTCGCTGGGCTGATCTGCGAAACCGTCCAATCAAACCCTTGGTAATCTGCGCTGCACTTTCCTCGATCGGTCTCTTCGGAATGGCGTTTGCGAATTCGCAACCTACCGCTATTGCTGCCTATGCCGTTTTTGGACTGGCCTCATCAGTCTTTCTCGCACTTCATTCCGCCGAAACTCTTCGATTCTTGCCGAGGCCAGATCGGCGTGGGCGGGATTTGGGGCTGTTCAATCTGACCAACACAACACCCTCACTGGTAATGCCTTGGCTCACTCTGGCCTTGGTGCCCTACTTCGGCTTTTCGGGGCTCTTCATCCTCTTGTCCGTCCTGTCGATTTTCGCCAGCCTGATTTTGGCCAACGTTCGGTTGCGGACTTGAGTGCCGCGCTTGATTTTGGGTCGCTACCGTGCCAATTCACTATATGATAACGTTCACAGACGAATGAGGAATGGGATGGGATTGACTTTGAAGCGCACGTTGGCGGCGATGACGTTCCTTGTGGCCGGCTGTGTAGCGCAGTCTGCAGACAAAGGGCTGACTGCGCAAATCCCGCCTGAGGCGCGTGCCAATCCGGCAGCATGGCCCGCCGCTCAAAGCCCTGCGGCACTCACGGATCCTGCGACTGAGACCAGTATTGACGCATTGCTGCGCCGTATGACCATCGAACAGAAGGTCGGTCAGCTAATACAAGCGGATATCGGTTCGATCACCCCTGCGGATTTCGCGCGGTACCCACTCGGCTCACTTCTGGCGGGTGGCAACTCCGGCCCTTACGGCGATGAACGTGCAGATGCTGCAAAATGGGCCCAATTGGTCACAGAGTTCCGCGACGCTTCGCGTAAAAGTGGTGCAGCTATTCCGATCATTTTTGGGGTCGATGCCGTTCACGGGCATTCAAATTTGCCAGGCGCCACGATCTTTCCTCACAATATCGGACTTGGCGCTGCGCATGATCCCGCACTTATCAGAAGGATTGGCGTAGCAACGGCGGCAGAGGTTGCGGGCAGTGGCATTGAGTGGACATTTGCACCCACTCTTGCTGTTCCACAGGATCTGCGCTGGGGGCGCAGCTATGAAGGATATTCCTCGGATCCCAATCTGATAGCCAGCTATTCCCGCGAAATGACTCTGGGTCTGCAGGGCGATTTGGTGGCTGGCGAACCGATCCCCGCCAACCATGTCGCTGCCACAGCCAAGCATTTTCTGGCCGATGGTGGGACGGCCGATGGCAGAGACCAAGGGGATGCGCGCATTCCCGAAGCAGAACTGGTTGCGCGGCATGCTCAGGGATACCCCGCCGCAATCGACGCCGGAGCGTTGACGGTTATGGCCAGTTTTTCAAGCTGGAACGGAGCCAAGAACCACGGCAACCCCAGCTTGCTCACCGATGTTCTCAAGGGGCGCATGGGCTTTACCGGGCTGGTGGTTGGCGACTGGAACGGTCATGGCCAGGTTCCCGGCTGCGCGTCCACCGATTGTGCGGCCGCAATCAATGCGGGTCTCGACCTGTTCATGGCGCCTGACAGTTGGAAGGGCCTGTTCGCGGCAACTTTGCGGGAAGTACGAAATGGTACAATCCCGATGGCCCGGCTCGATGATGCCGTGCGGCGCAATCTGAGGGTTAAATACAAACTTGGACTCATGGGCGATAAAGCCGTCATGCGCGGCAATCCGGCTCGGGTCGGCGCGTCGGCCCATTTGGAAATTGCCCGTGAAGCTGTGGCCAAATCGCTGGTCCTGCTCAAAAATAATGACAGCATCCTGCCATTGCGATCAGGCGCAAATGTCCTGATTGCTGGCCCCGGCGCTGATGACATGGCGATGCAAGCCGGGGGCTGGACGATTAGCTGGCAGGGCAAGGACACGACGGCTGCCGATTTCCCCAACGGCCAGACGATTGGGCGGGCTATCTCGGACGCGGTGACAACTGCGGGCGGCAAGGCGTCTATTTCCAGCGAAGGATCCTTTGCCGTCAAACCCGACGTTGCGGTGGTGGTATTGGGAGAACGTCCCTACGCGGAGTTCGAGGGTGACGTACCCAATCTTGCTTCCTGGCCGCAATCCGGCGAACAAAATCTTGTCGCCAGCTTCAAAGCACAGGGCATACCCGTAGTGACAGTGTTCCTATCCGGGCGGCCAATGTTTGTCGGGCCGCTGATCAATCAATCCGATGCATTCGTGGCCGCTTGGCTGCCGGGAACGCAAGGGCGCGGTATTGCCGATGTGCTTGTAGCAGGCACGGATGGCAAGCCTGTGCGCGACTTTACCGGACGCCTGCCGTTTGCTTGGCCAGCGAATGCGATCTCACCGATCACCGAACCGCTATTCGCGCCCGGTTATGGTCTGGATTATGCGCATCCTGTGCACCTTGGCCCAGTCAATGAAGACCCGGGTATCGATCTTGCGCAGCCTGATGCAGCCATGGCCTTCTTCATACGGGGCAAGGTTCCTGCACCATGGCACCTGTCGTTGGATGGTTCCATTACGGCCCGGCCCGTTGATCTGTCGGCCCAGGAGGATGCCACACAGTACAGTTGGGCCGCACCAGGCACGCTTGCTATCGACGGGGCAGCGGTCAGTCTGTCGCAGGAGCTGGCTGATGGCTTTGGTCTCGTTCTCGATTGGCGGATTGATCGCGTAGGTAAGGAGCCTGTGCAGGTCGGATTGGGAGGAGCAACGCTCAACCTTAAGGGCTTGTCGGCATCGGCCGGCGCAGATGCTGCGATTCAAACACGCATTCCCCTGAGTTGTTTCTCTGCTGCAGGCGCCAAACTTGATTCAGTCGGTGCGCCTATGCGTATCATCGCTGACAAGGGATGGGCGGCAACGATCCGCGGCGCCCGAATCGAAGCACTGGATTCGAAAATCGCCTGCCCGAGCTGAGTGTGGACACAGGCACTGATTTAGCCAGGATCAAGTTCATCAATCCAAGGGAATCTAATGGCGGAGACGGAG
>JAHEAV010000026.1 GCA_024642565.1 Erythrobacter sp. | reverse complement strand
CGCTTCAATCAGCTCGACCCCGGAAACATCCAGACTGGCACCTTGATTTTCCGAATTGGACTTCATCCAATCGATAGTATCCCGGAACGGGGTGTTTGCAAGTGTCTAGCCCTTCCATCAGCATCGAATTGACATCCGCTTTCAGGCGATCGGTCGCAGAGCGTCAATGTCTGAAACTGGGGCGCAAAGCTGCCCTTAGCCTGAACGTCCGCCCTTGGGTCGTTGGCAGAATGTCCGCTTTTATCTTAAACTTGGGATTAGCAGACGGTCTGCTTATGGTGGAACGCACCAGTCGGCTGTGTGTCCGAAATTGGGGTGGAATGCGGACACTGGCTCTACAGTCGTTCGTGTGGCAGAGAGCTCTCGTAGGGGGATGTCAAATGGGGAATTTGAATGCTCGCAATCTCACCCTGATAGCGCTGATTGTTAGCTGCTTTCTGCAAGTCGGGGGTGGGCTGTTCGCTATATCGGTCGTTGTTAGCACGCTCATGGAAGCGCCGCCGCGCTCATTCGCCATGTTGGAGGGAGAATACCGGTACGACAGTAGCGCATTCTGGGAAACGCTGCCCCCTATCAACGCCGTTCTGTTCGTTATCGCCTTGGCTGCCAATTGGAAGACGACCCGTCGCGTTCTTTTGGTGGCCGCCTTCGCATTGTTCATCTTGGGGGGGCTTTTAGCTGGGTTTCTTCTAGAGCCAGAGCTCGCGGCAATCACAGAAGTTGGCTACCGAGATGTCGTCGATCCCGACTTACAAAGTCGCGCAGCAAGTTGGTATGCTATTGATTGGGCGGTTTGGAGCGTCACACTACTGGCTGGCCTCTTTCTTTTGCTCGCCCTTGCCCATCCAGTGACATCTCGGAACAAAAAACAAGGCGGCCCGACAGTTTGACGGCTGACGAACGGCGGCGAAATGTCAGCTGTTGGGTCGTTAGCTGACAGTCCGCTTTTTGGTGGAATGGCAGTTGCAGATCCAGCCACCAGCCGGTGCTGATGAGGTATAGCGCAGGCCACTTTTCAGCTATGTTTCCTACCAAAGCGCTTTCACCAGAAAACTGCATTAATTGCACCAATCCTGCAACTGGGTCCTGCATGGGTAAAGCCAAATCTAGACCAAGAATTGGGGTCCGAAAGCTCGGAATTCCTAGCTTTCTTCAGGGTGCTTCCATCTCATTCGTAATGATGGGGTCAGGTGTTCAAATCACCTAGGCGGCACCAAACAGTCTTACAAGCAGACATGACTTCGCCTTCGGGCAAGCTGAGCTAGCGCATCGATGCCAGTCACCGCGGTTGAAGTCACCCCTCGAATACCCGGCCAATCATACCTAAGAGTGGTTGTCTGGCCCGCAGTATCGGCGACTATCCGATGTTCTTGATCGCATCGAATTGCTCACACTTTCGACGCGTTCGGATAGGTTGGAGGCTGGATGATGAAAGCACTGACACTGGCGGCATTACTGCCGACATTGCTCCCTGCGGCATGCGCCCAGACCTCAATCGCTGCGGCAACTCCACTCGACCTTTGCGGCTACAACCTCATTTTCGCCGACGAATTCGATGCGCTTGATGTCTCGGATTGGCAGCTCGATGGAAAGACGTGGATGGCCCACACGCCCTGGCGCGGCGATTTTGGGGATGCCCGCTTCGCTGACCCCGGGCCGGAAGGGCCGTTCTCCGTGAAAGAGGGTATTCTGCACATTACCGCACGCCGCAGCGATGATGGCAAATGGACTTCCGGCCTGCTTGCCGCAGCAGATGCCTCCGGTAAAGGCAGCGGGGTACAATATGGCTATTTCGAAGCGCGTTTGAAATTCCCGCCGGGTTCGGGGACCTGGCCGGCATTCTGGTTGATGAGCTTGCAACCGGTCAAATCCGAACCGCCCCTGATCGAAATCGATGTGGTGGAATATTACGGACATGACGATGCATCCTATCGCACGACATGGCACACCTATTTTGCGGCATCGGACGCCGCAAAAAACAAGGGAGATGGCAAAACTATACCGGTGGTAAGTGGAAGCCTGGTTTCCCAGTTTCACAGTTACGGAGTGCTGGTGGACCCCGCCGTCATGACATTTTATTTTGACCGAAACCCGGTTTGGCAGCAGCCTACGCCCAGCGATCTCGATACGCCGTTATACCCCTTGGTTAACCTGGCATTGGGTTCAGGATATTCGATCGAGAATACACCGAACTCATCGGTAATGCAGGTCGACTACGTTCGGATATATGAACCGCGGAAAGTCGGAGAAAATCCCGAAGAATGCGGCAAAGGCACCTAACGGCCTCTGGCAAATCGCAGGGTTACCAACTGGCGGGCAAGAACCCGAGGCGCGAATAAGGTGGTCAGTGCCCACAAAGACACCGCGATCCGCGTGGCAATCGGGTTAAAGTCCGAACGGAACAGCGAAGCGAATGCATCGATAAATGCCGACCACCGCGTGTCCCCTTCCATAGGATGCGCTTCTGGCAGCATTCTAAGTGATGCGACCCGCAATTGCAGAAGATGCCGGCTGCGGCGCAATCGGTCGGCTTCCGGCAAAGCCACGCCGAGCTTGCGGCAAACATCCTCCGCGCTGCGCTGGCGCAAAATGGCCCGTGCCACTTCCCGGCCGAACCGGCCCGGCTTGCCCAGCAGATTGCTGTCGTTGGAATCATGCTGGCGATAAAGAACAAGCGGCTCCAGCACGGTCACCACATCCCCCAGCAAAGGTGCCAGCGCGAGACAGGTGGAGTCTGTGAAGTCGTCATGTTCAGGACCCAATGGGAAAAACCGCGCGAGAAATTCACGGGAATAGGCATTCCCGGAACCCGGCGGGGTCGGATATTCTGTCGTCCTGCGAGCCCAGCTTTCGATCTGTTGGGCAGACGGCGCAATGCGAAGGGGCGGAACCAGCGAACCGAGCGGTCTTTCAACCGAATCCACGCGGCGCATGAGGACCTGAACCTTGCTCAAGCCGGGCCGCCAGACCTGGGCTACAGCCTTTGCAAATCCGGGTTCAAGCACATCATCCGCATCGAGAAAAACGATCACTTCGCCGTTCGCCTGGGCAAACCCTGCATTATTGGCAGATCGCTGCCCTGCATTCTTCTGGAAGATCGAAGTAATGCGGCGCGAATACTGCTGGATTACCTTGGCGGAATTGTCTGTTGATCCATCATCAATCACAATGACTTCGACATTGCTCCAATCCAGAGCCAACGCGCTTTCGATCGCCCGCGCCACGAAGCGCGCATAATTGAAATTGGCGATAATCACAGAAAAGCGGAGTTGCGGCTCCGAGATTTCGCGGCGGCTTGCGCTGCCTGCGCTGTCTGTGTGGTACATTGGAAACTTACCGCCTTGCCGTTCAAGCCAAGTTTAGTGGCGCTGGGGTTTCCCGTCATGTGATGAACCGGATTAGCCCGAAATGTGCGCATCACAGGGATGCGACCCCAAAGTATAGGTGGTGTCCATTTGGGGTCATCCCGATGAGGCCTTCGGGATGTTTCGATGAACCGCTAGTATCGCGGGATGTCGAACGAAACTTCTCAGATTGCTCCGCTGCGTATCGCGGTTGTGTATGCGACCCTCGGCCGGGCTGAAATATTGCGGCAAACAGTGCTGCAACTTGACCAGCAATTTAGGCGGCCCGATGCGGTTTTGGTGATCGGGACAACGCCCGACGATGTTACCGGTTTGGCCGAAGCCTGCCCTGATGCGGAAATCGTCTTTGCAGAAAGAGGGTTGTGCAGGCAACGCAACGCCGCGTTGGACCGTCTTCGCGAAGCCTATGATGTCGCAGTGTTCTTTGATGATGATTTTGTCCCTGCTCCCGATTACCTTGCTCAGGTGGAGCGCCTGTTGCTATCCCATTCCGAACTGACTGGATTGACAGGCCGTTTGGTGGGCGACGGGGCCCACACTGGCGAAATTTCGTTTTCCAAAGCGCTGGCGATGCTCGATCCGTCCATGCCGCGGCCTTCAGAACCGGACGCGGATTGCACCTGGCTTTATGGTTGCAACATGGTGATCCGATTAGACGCCGCACAAGGTCTGCGCTTCGATGAAACATTACCGCTGTATGGTTGGCAGGAAGATGTCGATTTCAGCAATCAGCTGGCCCGCCGGGGCAGGATGCTGCGCACCGCGGATTTGACTGGCGTGCATCTGGGCACAAGTGGTGGGCGCACTTCGGGCGTTCGGCTGGGCTATTCGCAAGTTGCCAACATTCTGTATTTGCGCCGCAAGGGTACAATTGCCTTCAGCCACGGTATCCCCTTGATGGCACGCAATATTGTGGCAAATCTGGCAAAAAGTCTCGGCCCCGAACCGGGTATTGACCGGCGTGGGAGGTTGGCGGGAAACGCGCTCGCATTCCGGGATTGGCTTCGCGGAACACTGGATCCGCGAAGAATCGAGCATCTTTGACCGGGGGCGATTGATGCCGCGAACATCGCCCATCAGGCTGCTGGTCAACGGGCGGTTCCTTGCACGGCCTATGACCGGCGTTGATCGCAGTGCTGTCGAACTCGTCCGCGCTCTGGGCCAGATTGCGAAGCAGTCGCCCGAAACCCTTTTACAGATCGAACTGGCGGTGCCGGGCGGGGCCCCGGATGATGAGCAGATGCTCGCGCGGCTGGAATTACCCGGCAATACGAAAATTCATCGGTCGCGGTTCAAGGGGTATCTTTGGGAGCAGATCGTGTTGGCATCACTCTGCCCCGACGCAACGTTGCTCAGCCTAGCCAACATGGGCCCGATATCGCGCCAAAAACAGTTGGTGATGATCCACGATGCGCAGGTTCGGGATACCCCAGCGAGTTACTCGTTGCCGTTCAGGTTGGCTTACCGCGCATTGCAGCCCACGCTCGCCAGTCGAGCTGCGAGCGTAGTAACAGTCTCCGAATATTCCAGAAGCAGGCTTGAAGAGCACGGCATCGTAGGGGGCCGATCGATCGCTATTGTGCCTAATGGCGTGGATCACTTTGCCGCCATCGACGCAGATCGGTCGACACTCGATCGCCTGGGCCTGAGGGCGGATGGATATCTATTGGCTTTTGGCAATCCCGCCCCACACAAAAACAGCGAAATTCTTTTCAAAGCTCTGGCCAAACGTGAACAACCAGCCCTTCTGCCCCTTGTCCTGATGGGCGATTGCCCAAGCGCCATGGAAACGCCGCAAGTGAAACGGATCGGACGCGTGACGGATGGAGAAATGAAGGCACTTTACCAAGGTGCTCAAGCCTTCCTGTTTCCCTCGTTTACCGAAGGATTTGGCCTTCCTGTCCTTGAGGCGATGTCATGCGATTGTCCGGTCATCGCATCAACTGGTGGTGCAATCCCGGAGGTCGCCGGTGATGCGGCACTAATGTGCGACCCCCATGATGCGATGATCTGGGCCCAGGCAATGGATTGCCTGTCTCGCTCATCAGAGAAACGTCGGAAACTAATATCCGCCGGGCGTGATCGAGCGGAAAGCTTCCGCTGGGCATACTCTGCCCAGAAATTGCTCAAATTGGTTGAACGCAGTGACGGAGCAAGCGTTGCGCAGAATTCGCAAGAGGCAACCCAGTCACATAAAATGCGGCCTGCATTGACCTCTCAACGCACCCTTGCCGATCGCTGATCAGGCAGGCGCCGCCGACCGCTTCTTGCAGCCGGATCCGAGATTGGCGAAGCGGGCGTTGCAATGGCTGCGATCCCGCCATCGTGCGGCAACGCATCGCCCCTTCGCCGCAAAGCCAAGGCGGCGCCAGAAAGCATGGCGAAATTGATTCCCGGATCCGCCTGGGATGACGACACGGCCAAGGGTACCACTGCCAGCAATGCGGCTGTCGCAAACGTCCCGCCCAGCGACTGTTCCGGATCGGCAACACGAACGAAAGTCGACCTTCGCCAAGGTTGGTACATGCCGACGATATAGGCCGCAAAACTAATGCTGCCGATAATCCCGGTTGTCCCGATGATGGCCATAACCATGCTTGACGAACGGAAGCTTCCTGGGCCGATGCCAATCCCGTAGGAAATCTTGAACGCGTCCCAACCTTGCGTAGCCCAAAACAGCCTCTGCTGCGCCGATGCCGAGTCCGACTTGCCGATGGTCATGTCGGTAACGATCGCCCCAATCGTCTGAATGAGCTCTGGGAATAGTAAAAATACCGACGAAGTGATGACCGAAATTGCGAGCATCGCCAGCGCGAGGCGGTACATCTGCGGCCAGATTATCTCCTTCGGCAAAACCAATGCCCGCAGCAGGAAAAACACAGCATAGGCTGCCAACCCGATATAGGCCGTGGAAGAAGTGCTGAAAAACAGGATCAGGGCCAGTCCGAACGCCACCAGGCCAGTCGGCAGTGGGCGGATTGATCGGTACCAGAGCTCAGCGTTGAGAACGAAATAAACGAAACCGAAATTGGCATAGGCCGACGCTTCGGGGAAAATTCCCCTGATCCTGACAAATCCTCGAAAGGCCTGATCGAGCTGGGCATAATTCCCGTTGCGCAGAAGGTCCAGATAGCCGTCCAGCGGGGTACCCCGAGCAAGAAGACTGATCATGCCAATGGCCAAATGCAGCCAGCCAACCGTAATCGCCGCGCTCACCAGCATATTTGCACCGCCACGCGAACGGCATACTATGTAGGCAACTATTGCCATCAACATGGTGCCAACCAGGTAAAACGCGGCGGTGAAGTTCTGTGCTGACGGCACGAGAGATACCGTGTCAAACAAGTCGAACGACTTGTTCATCCGCATCGGTGAAACATTCATATCGCCGGCAAACATCCGCGGGCCAACAACGGCAATCACCACCCCATAGACGATAAACAAGACTAGCCAGCGATTGGCGGCAATGGCTTCGGGCACCAAGCCCATAAATCCGCCCTTTGGCGCCAGCACGCGCAATATCACGAAGATCAAAGCGAAATGTGTCGGCGGAATCGACGACCCACCTAGTGCCGGCAACCAAATCGCGGCCGACCCCGCAAACAGGCCAGAAAGCAGCAGGAAAAACACTATGGCGCGCAGTGATCCGCCCAGCAGCAGCGCGATCCCGATCACCAATTGGATCGCCCCGATATAGGTTAGTTCCATGTTGGTCGTGCCCCGATTTGCGCCCAGCGTGCGGCCACCAATAGCCACCAAACTGCACCGATCCAGCCGGTGGTTTCGCACATATGCTCGCGGCCCAAAATGGCAAAAGGTTGAAGGGCCACCTATCCCGATTGGCTAATTGCCTTCAACCTCAATGGCTAGTCACCAACTGGCGGCGGCTGTCCCGAAAGGTAATGTGCAGCCCCGGCTTATACGCTTAAACTTGGCGTCATTATTGCCCCGTCACCGCCGCCATAACTGGCTTCCTTGAGCGCCGGGCAAAATCCGGAGAATTCTCACATGTACTGCGAAGCGGACATTCTTCAGGCGGATTCTTCGCAAAGCCGCTGGATCGCCCAGCAAGACAGCAGCCGGTTTGGCTTGGTTAACAGCAAGCCTTTCGGCTTCAGGCACAGTCTTGATCGCCTGTCGCTATTCAATCTTCCGGATCTGATTGCACTGGCCAAACGGATCCCCGACCATCAAGGGTTCAAGGGCTGGCAAAACGGGACCATTGCTGTCGAAGATGGCTGGGCGAGCAAGCCGGAGGCGCAGTTGCCTCTCATGGAAACCATCGAAAACATTGCTGAAACAAACAGTCTTGTTGTGCTCAAACATGTCGAACAAGACCCGGTGTTCGGGCCTGCATTGCAGGAATTGCTGGCAGAGATGTTCAGCCTTGCCCCGCAAAGTTTTCAGGAAGACGTTATCCTTGGGGAATGCCTGATTTTCCTCAATTCCCCCAATCGCAAGACGGCCTATCATTTCGATCTCGAGCCAAGCTTTCTCCTCCAGGTCGAGGGCGAGAAGACCGTTTTCGCCTGGGAGAACGGCGATCGCAGCCTGGTTCCGCATGAAGAGCTGGAAGGGTATTGCGGCGCAGGGAACCTTAGTTCGGCCGTTTACAAACCCGATCGCCAGCAAGACGCACAAGTCTATGAGTTGAAGCCTGGCGACGGCGTGCATTTCCCCAGCACCGGGCCGCATTGGGTCCAGAATGGGGACAGCGTTTCGATATCGGTAAATGTGAACTTTGACCTGAGATCAATGCACAAGCGCTTGAAATACGCTTATGCCGTCAATCACAAGCTGCGGAAATTCGGACTCAGCCCTGTGCAGCCGGGCGAAAATGCGTTGAGCGATTCCATCAAGGCAGGCATTTGGTCCTCGGCAAGAAAGGCCAAACAGGCTGTCAAACTCGCCTTGGGACGATCAAACCCTGCGCAAAACTATCCTCAATGGCAGCCCCGGCGCTGAAATGGCGTCTATTCCTGACACAAAGGCACCAGTTTGGGCGGGCACGAATCTGACCCGTTTGCTGACCGAAGGCTTGAAGCATAGCCTGCGTAAATTTGTACCGCGACCTGGTGCCAGCCGGTTTCGTGGAAATTTCGCCACGGTCGAGCGCGCCATGGCAGCCGTCCGGCGGGGTCAACTGGCCGGATATGATCACGAAGCCAACGCCGAAATCGCCTTTGAGGAAATGTGCCGATTGCTGCCGTGGGATTATCCGGTGTTGTTCTGGCTCGACCGGCTGGTTCGCAACGCGCCCAATTTGATCGATCTGGGCGGGCATATGGGAACCAAATATCGGGCATTTCGCCGATTTCTCGATCTGCCCGACAGGTTTGATTGGGCTGTATATGATTTGCCGCCAATGGTGCGCGCAGGGCGCGCGCGTGCCAAAGCGGACGGACTGACCGGGCTAAGTTTTCACGACACTTTGCAAGGCACACCGGCAAGCGATCTGGTGCTCGCCTCAGGTCTGCTGCAATATCTCGACCGCCCATTCACTGACTTGATGAATGGGCTCCCGCAATTGCCACGTGATCTGGTGCTGAACAAGGTCGCGACCTGCGAAGGTCCATCGCGGGTTACGCTGGAGAAATTTCCAGAGTCCGAGGTTCCATATCAGATCCGCAACCGGTGCGAATTCGAAGATAGCCTGGCGGAGATGGGTTACCGGATCGTCGATCAATGGACGATCCCGTCTTTCAACCATACATTGTCGCGCGGCCTGCTTACGACAAGTCGGGGGTACTATGCCGCGCTCGCCTGACTGGCTCGCTCGATTGCGGACAAGTGCCGGATCAGGTCAAAGCAACTCATCCGGGCGGACAGTGACCAAATCGCCCGGGTAATTGCCGTCAGCGGGAGGAAAGGCATCTCCCGCGCCCTTCAGATATTTATCAAAAAATGCCCGCACCACGGTATCGTGTGCCTCACCCCCGGCGCTCGGCGTTCTTGCGCCTGTTCGCGGAAGAGAAAGCAGGTGGTTCCAGCTGGAATCGTGCGGCTTATTGGCAAGGCGTTCATGGTCGGTAGCGGTCGCTCTCAACCAAGTGAACTGGGGCTGCCCCATAAGAAGCCGGTGTAATTGTTGGTCGAAGCGGCAACCTTGCGCCAAAGCCCTTTCGCCCGGTGCCTTCGACTGAAGCCACGCCTTCGGCGGAAAATCCTCGTTGATATAGAATAGCAGATAAGGGGTTTTAGTCGCCGATTTAGCGCTTTCGCCAAATAACCAACCATCAAAATTCACCACCGCCTTCAACCGCTGGTCGGTAAGCGACTGTTCAACGCCAGCGGCCCCGCCAAAGGAAAAGCCGAGAAATCCGATTTTTCGGGGATCGATCCTCTGGGCAAACTCCGGCGCAGCGAGAATAGCATCGAGGACCGCTTTCGATTGGCGCGCCGCCACATGAACACGGCGACTGGCGAGTTCGAAAGACCGCTTATAATCTACCGGACTTTCCATGCTAAAGGCTGAACCGCGCGTTGCCTGATCGGCTGCACTCTCGCCCGGTGCCGGCGGCGTGGCGGCAACATCGTCAAACGCGACGGTCACATATCCATGACTGGCGAGTTCGGCGAGTTTCAGTGAACCGTCGCGCGCATGGCCGCCCCATCCCGGTGCGTAAAGGACGAGCGGAGCCGGTTCCCGGATATCCAGCGGGGCCCATTCGATAATTCTTATCGCGCCAACTTCTGTTTTGAGTAGGTGCTCCGCAGTTTTTACCTTGAACGGCCCCGATGGCGGCGGCGGACCGGCCACGGTAGCGGTCGCGAATAGGGTCGCGCCACCAAGCAGCACCAAACCGGTAATTCCGAAAAATAGCCATCGCCAGCTCATATCAACGCTGGCTTTCGTTCAAAATTCGGCGGACATGCGCCGCGATGACCTTTGCCCCGGCATCTCTGAACATTGTGTCGTGCGTACCGGGGCATTCGATGATTTCGAGCGTTCCATCCACAAAGCCATTCCAGGCAAAATCATGCGGGAACAACCGGCCTGCGCCGGCATCTTCGCTGCGAAACAATGCCACACGGCCACGATAGGGCTGCATTTCGAAATTGGCCTGACTGGGAAGCAAAACGTTTTCAAAATACCAGCGGCTGCCGTGATCCAAGGCATCTTGCCACTCGCCGCCCTTCAGAATGCCCAAACGAGTCAGCAAAGCAGTAACCCGCAATTTGCGAAAAACCGAATAATTATCGATCCATTGGGCAATCGAAAGCTCACCCGATTGTACCCGTGCCCGAAGCTTCTGAAAGGTTCTCCAGCGAACTTGCCACGCACGCACATTGCGGTCGTAGAAACCCAAATGTTCGCGGAACCCGGGTCGGTAGGTGTCGTTGAGAATAACCAACGGTACCTCTTCCCCTTCCTCCTGCAGCAGCCGGGCCGCCTCAATCGCAAGCGCGCCGCACACGCACAGGCCGAAAAGAACATAGGGCCCCTTCGGCTGAGCAAGGCGGATCATTTCCACCACATCGCGCGCATGATCGACAAAATGGCGATGGGGCAGATTTGTCTGCGTCTCATAGGGGCAGATCTGCAGGTCATAGAACGGTCTGTCCTCGCCGATTTCGCGCGCTACGGGATAGAGTATCGATGCGCAATTTATCGCGTGGATCGCAGTCTTTTCACCTTCTGCCTGGAGCGGAAGAATTCGTGACTTAACCGCTTCAATCCGGTGGTTGATCGCCGGCATGGGCGAACTATCCATCGACGTTGGCAGGGCGCTGGATTGTTTCCGGCTTCGTCCAGCTGGCAGATCGACTTGAAGGGCCGCCATGACCATATCCGGTTGTGATGCCGCCGCTTCGATAACGCCGCGCCAGGTATCAAGCAAACAATCAATGGTGGCACTATCAAAACGGGCCGCATCGCCTTCGCATGAAATGCGCCATCCTTCCTCGCGCCCGATCATGAACAGGTTGAGGTCCCATAAAGCACCGGCGGAATGGGATGACAGCGGAATAATCTCGAACCGGCTAGTGGCTGATTTACTGCGCCTTTCCTTATCAGAATACGCACGTTTCAAGTTGAAATTGACGGCAAAATTTGCCGTGTCAGCCAAGATCCGACGCAATTCCTCGAACGGCAGCGCTTGATGCTCCATCGCTTCGCGGATCGTTTCGCGGGCGGCATCTGCAAAAGTTCCAAATTCGGACGAATCGGCAAATGGCATCCGCAGCAGAACGGTGTTCAGCAACGGGCCGACTACCGCCTGCGCATCGGCATCGGCGCGGCCCGCCATCTGTGTACCGATGACCACTTCTTGTTCTCCGGTCATCAAATGCAGCGCGGCGCCAGCTGCCGCTGCCCCGAACGAAAACATTGTATGCCCGCGCACGCGCGCCTGCGCTTCGAAAGCATCGGTCACAGCCTTCGAAAGGAGAATCGAGCGAATTTCGCCCGGATTGCCGCCGCGCGCGACCCGGTGGTCAGGAGCGACTTCAAAAGGACGAATGCCTTCGAGCTTGCGCGACCAATAGTCGCGCTCATGGTTCAGCGCCGCGCCATCCAGTACATCGCGTTGCCACATGGCATAGTCGCCGAAATGCAGGTCGATCGATTTCAGCACCGCGCGCTGTCCGGAATCGATTGCGGCCGCGATAGTGCCGAATTCACCAATCAGGATGCCGACCGACCACCCATCCATATTAAGGTGATGCCAGGTCAACTGTAAAACGGCACTGCTATCCGAGGTGCGAACAAACAAGGCACGCATCAGCGGGCAGGGTGATTGACTATCTGTGAAGGCAAAGGGTTTGACCGTCTCACGCTGGCCAAGCAGAGCCAACTCAGCGTCGGCCTGTTCTGCGGGAAGTTCGCGAAGATCAACAAATTTGGGCGGGCAATCCGCCTGTTCCAGAACTTGCTGGATGACATTGCCTTCAGGCGTGTGATGAAAACACGTGCGCAAGATCTCGTGCCGATCGACCAGAGCTGCAATTGCGCCACTGACTGCTTGATCGGAGATTGCGCCATCGATCCGCCAGCGCATGGACACATTAAGAGCGGCACCGCCGCCCTCTTGCAGCTGGCGCCAATGGCCCAGCTGACCAAGCGTAGCCGGAAACGTCCCGATAATGACCGGGTTCTTCATCGCCGCAGTCGGCCTGTCGCTCGGCACTTGCATCGCCATCAAGCCTCGACTTCGCGTGGGGCACCGCGCCGATAAGACGCAAGCGGTGCCATTGCAGGCCGGGTTACCTCATCATTCTTCGGACTGCGCGCAAGTATCGCCGCAACTTCCCCAAGTGTGGGATTGGCAAGCAACTGGCGGTTTTCGATGGTCAGACCCTGATCCGACATCCGCGCGCTGATCCGGAAAATTTGAAGCGAATCCGCTCCAAGATCGAAAATTGCATCATCGCGTGAAACAGACTCGATGCCCAAAACGTCCGTCCAGATTTCCGCCAGCTTTTCTTCGAGCCCGTTCATTTCCAGCAAGCGGGGCTTCTTCCTGGCCCGAACGGCAAGGGTCGGCTGTGATGAAACGATTTCTTCCAATGCGCTGCGGTCGACCTTGCCATTGGCATTGCGCATCAACGCTTCGACCATCTGGACTGTCTTGGGGTGCATATAGGCTGGAAGTTCACCGTGCAGCTGCTTTTCCAAGGCTTCGATCGAGAAGTCCACTGACGCAACCAGCGGATCCTTGGTGATAAAGGCATGCAGGTTCTTAGTACCATCAGCGCTTATCAGAACGATTACCGCGGCATCGCGCACGCCCGGTCTACGGCGCAGAGCGGATTCGATCTCACCCAATTCTACGCGTTGTCCATTGATTTTGACCTGACTGTCTGCACGGCCGGCAAACTCCAGCGATCCATCCTGGCGCCATCGTGCAAGGTCCCCTGTTCGATATAGGCGTTTGCCCGGTTGACCGGGATCTTCGATAAACCGTTCTGCAGTCAGCTCTGGCGCATCAACATACCCTAGCGAAAGCCCTTCTCCGCCAGCGAAGAGTTCTCCAATGGCCCCTTGGGGGAGCAATCGTCCGCGCGCATCGAGCAATTTGACGCTTGAATGGGCCAGCGGCATCCCGATCGGTGCGGGTCCCGGCCCCCACCCTTCTGCCGGGAAAACATAGCAGGCGGTGAAAGTCGTATTTTCAGTCGGCCCGTAACCATTGACCACCCGCACGCCGGGAAACGCTTGCAGAACCTTGCCAACGTGTTCCGGTGACAGCACATCCCCGCCCGCCAGAATTTGCTGCAAAGGTGCGAGAGCAGCCATCCGCTCATCGATGATGGCGTGGAACAATGCCGCTGTGAACCAGGCGCTTGTAACGCCATGCGTCAAAATAGTCTCGGCGATCTGGTCGAGCGACGGCTTGGCCTCCGAAATGACCGCAATCTTGCCGCCATGCAGCAGCGCACCCCAGATTTCCAGCGTACTTGCGTCGAAGGCCAGAGCGCTATGATGAAGGAACGTCTGGTCTGGTCCGAAGGCAATGTAGCTTTGATCGGATACCAGGCGCACGACCCCGCGATGGGCTGCAATGACCCCCTTGGGCTGCCCGGTCGAGCCGGAAGTATACATCACATACGCCGGGTCATCCGCAGCCAATTTAACCTGTGGGGCATTTGCCGATTGGCTAGCAGCATCGGCGAAAAGCGCATCGAAAGTTACGCCCGAACTGGTCAGATCAAATTGCCCGACGGCATCCCCTCCATCCGGACCAATCAGAATCAGCTTTGCCGCACTGTCTTTGAACATATAGGCCAGCCGTGCGGCGGGATAGACCGGGTCAAGCGGAACATAGACCGCACCAGCCTTGATGATGCCAAGGATCAGGATCAGAGTCTTGTGCGAACGGCCAGCCAGCAGGGCAACCCGATCACCCTTGCGAACGCCCCGCGCCATCAGAGCATTGGCAATCCTATTCGAGCGGCCATCAAGCTCGGCGTAGGTCAAGGACTCGCCGCCGTCCGCAATGGCAACGCTGCCGGAATGGCGTTGAGCAGCCTTGGCAAAACTATGCAAAATGCTGCATTCATCGGCAAGCCGCGGCGTGGCAGGGTTTCGCGTCTCTAACCAGGCGCGTTCCTCGGCGCCAAGTATATCTACGTCCCCAATGGTCTGCGTTGCATCCGACGCAATTGCTCTTAACACTTGCCGCAAATTCTCGATCCAGCGTTTAATTGTCGCGGGATCAAATAGGTCGGTATTGTAATCGACATCGACCCTCAGGCCTTTGCTGGATTCAACCATATTGAAGAACAGGTCAAAATTAACGGCAGCCTTGGGATTGGGTACAAGGTCCGCTGTCACCCCTCCGAAATCAATACCTTCACCCAATCGTTCCAGATTGAACTGCACGTCGGTGAGCGGGGTACGGTTGAGATTGCGCGGCTGTTTCAGTGCACGCACCAGCGACCCATAAGTATAGTCCTGATTTTTCAACGCTTCCATAAGCGCGGTTTTGGCGACTTTAAGATGGTCTCCCAGCGACTGATCCTCGGCGAAGGGTGCGCGCAGCGGCAGAAAATTGACACAGTGACCGGCAAGGACTTCATCCTCGATCAGGGTCTGCCCTGCCATCGGACAACCGATCACCACATCATCGTGATTGGCAAGGCGTCCCACCAGCACCTGCATTGCCCCTAGCAGGGTAGCGAACATGGTGCAGCCGAGTTTGCCACCGGCTGCACGCAACTCGCGGGTCAAATCGGCATCGATTGTGTCGGTTATGGTCGCGCCGTTGAAGCTCTTGATTGCTGGACGCGGACGGTCGCCGGGTAACGCCAGAGGGGCTGGGATCGTTGAAAACCGATCCAGCCAATAGGCTTCGGCCTTGCGTTCGGCTTCGCCTTCTGCGGTCTTGCCCAACGCATAGTCTGCAAAGGACAAAGCAGGGTCTAAGGTGGGCGCATGACCCGATTTTTCGGCGCGGTAAAATTCTGCGATTTCCTGCGCAAAGATATTGGCCGTCCAGCCGTCAAAGATGATGTGATGGGCTGTTACCACCAATGCCGAATTCCCATGCTCCATCTGCAGTAATCGGGCGCGCAGCAAGGGCCCCTCCACCAGATCGAAGGGTGTCGATGCTTCTTCGGCTTTGGCCGCTGCCAGATCAGCATCGCTCGCGGATTCTGTAACCGGGATGGTGATCGCCATGTCTGGTGCGATGACCAACACCGGTTCGCCCGCTTTTATCGTCCCGCGCATGGCATCATGCCGTGCGGCGAAAGACTGCACCGCCCGCACCAACGCGGCTGGATCGATCATCCCGTCGAAGGTCAGGGCCATCGATTCATTATAGGCGCAGGAAGCTTGCGGCCCCATCTGCGCCGAAAGCAGAATTTCCAATTGCGGCTCGGTCAGCGGGACTTCGCGTGGGGGAGTGGCAGCGACCGACGGCTGCGGAATACTCGCCCCTTCTGGCAGCAAAATGCCCACGCTTTGCAATGCATCGATCGAATCCGCTGTCGCTCTGACGATCTGGTCAATATCGGCATCGCTATGCGCAGTGGTCAGGAAGCATGGATAACCATCAATGATATGCACGCCGCGCAGGCGCATCTGATAATAGAACAAGCCGCCCAGCCTGTCCGCATGGCTCAGATCAACCATGAACCAGCTCGAATAAGATTCGATTTTTGATGGGACACCCTTGCTGGCAAAGACTGCGTTCAAACGGTCAACCAGCCCGGAATTGCGCGCGGCCAGATCGATCTGCAATTGCGGGCCTGCCATATCAAGATGATCGAGAACGGCGTTGCATGCCGCCATTACCAGAGGGTGGCGCACGAAAGTTCCGGCAAAGAATGTCGGCGCGACTTCGGGAAAGCTGTCATCCCCGAACTGCCAGTCGCCACCATCTAGTGCATCGAGAAAACGGGCCGATCCCGCCAAAACGCCGATCGGCAAGCCGCCGCCAACCACCTTGCCATAGGTCGCCATATCGGCCCGGATGCCCAATAGGGCCTGCATCCCGCCAGGATGCGTGCGAAAACCGGTGACGACTTCGTCGAACACAAAGGCGGTTTCTGCAGCTTCGGTGATGCTGCGCAATTCACGCAGGAATTCTACCGGCACCAATTCAGGGTGACGGCTCTGCACCGGTTCAACGATCACAGCCGCGATGTCGCCGGTATTGGCACGAATCCAATCGAGCGCTTGCGGATTGCCGTAGGGCAAAACCACCATATTTGCGACCGAATCGAAGGGAATACCTGGTGCCAGCGGCAGCGCGCGAGGGGCGGTGATGCTGCGACCCGCTTTCACCAGCACCTCATCAAATTGGCCGTGATAATCATTGTTGAACACAACGACCGTCTCACGGCCGGTCACACAGCGCGCGACCCGCATGGCAGCCATAACCGCCTCAGACCCGGTGTTACAGAACGTTACCCGCTCAAGCCCGACAAAGCGCGCGAACTTCTGCGCCACTTCGCCCGCAACCGGGGTTTGCGGACCGATGGCAAAACCTTGCTCCATCTGCCGGGAAACGGCTTCCTGAACGAAATCGGGGGCATGGCCGAACGCGGTTTGTCCATATCCATTGACCAGATCGACGAATTCATTCCCATCAACATCCCAGATCTTTGACCCCTTGGACCTCTCCGCAACAACCGGGAACACCATCTCCTTCCATTCCTGACGAAATCCCGATGCAGATCGGGGGTCGGAGAAGTATGAACGGTGGCGCTGGGTCTGTGCCTTGGACGTGGGCATCTTTGCGCAATAACGTTCGGTCAATTCGGCAATGAACGTCTTTTGGGCATCGGTAATGCCCGAGTTGGCCTGCGCCCCGCTCGGCTTGAATGGGCGAAAGCGCCCTTGCGGTTCGGACTGACCATCAGCGCGGGCAGATTCTGCCGCTGGCGCGTCTTCCCTTGGTGAACCCTCGGCTGTCGGCGCAGATAGCACCGACGCATTGGCTGCAGGTTGTGCCGCTTCACTGGATCCGCGCATGAACGCCATCTGCTGTTCGATCAGATTCTGCATGGCGTTGATTTGCAACTGGAAGATGGCGCCCATGTTGCCATCAACGGTGGTTGCGGCAACGCCCTGCTGCATCGGCAACGGTACCCCAGGCAGAGGGGGCGCCATTTCCGGCGCTGGAGCAGCTGCCGGGACTGGGGTCGGTTCGGCCACTTCAGGCGGCAGCAATTCGTCGAGATGATCGGCGACGGCGCTGATTGTCGGAAAGTCTCCGAGCAATTGCCGAAAGGTCACTTTGACCGAATATTTCCGCTGGATCGCCGTCGCCACCTGGCCGAGAAACAGGGAATCGAAACCCAATTCGGTGAACTCCGTCGCCCAGTCACCTTGCTCGATATCTTCACCGGAAAGCGAGGCGAAAACTTCGGCCAGTTCCAGACACAATCGCGGGCCACGGTGCGGCTCTCCCTCGATGGAAATGGGGGTCTGAGTCATATCGATTCCAATGTCTTTTGCAGAAATGGGAACAGGCGAAGCCACTTGCGGTACATGGGCCTGAACCGCGGTGTGATCGGGGCGGTCAGGAGCTTCAATCCAGAAATTCTTGCGCTGGAATTGATAGGCAGGCAGCGGCACATGTTGCGCGTTGCTGCCATATTGTGCCGACCAGTCAGGCGCAGCGCCCAGAGTCCATAGCCGCGCCATCGCCTCGTAAAAACTCGCGACATCGCTATCCGCTTCGGCAAAGTCCGGCATGGACGTTATGGCAGCAGTGTAGCTATCCCGCGCCAGGCCCTGCGCGGCAAATGTCGATAGTGTTCGGCCCGCTCCCACTTCCAGCAGGATCGGGTTGCCATCTGTAACCAATGTGGCCAGCGCCTCGGCAAATCGAACCGGCGCGCGGCAATGCTGCGCCCAATAGCTGCCCGAAGTCGGTTCCGTGTTGTCCGCCCATTCTGCCGTGACGCAGGACAAATAAGGGATCTTCGGCGCAGCGAAGGGGATTTTGGCGGCCACATCGCGCAGCGCCTCGACCACAGGTTCCATCATTGCGGAATGGAACGCGTGCGAAGTGTGCAGCCGGCGGCATTCAATATTCGCCTTGGCCAAGGCTGCCTCAAATTGCTCGATGGCCTCGAATGGACCCGCGACAACGCTTAATTTCGGCGCGTTGACGGCGGCCAGATCAACGTTCGGCGTCAGCAGCGGCAAGACTTCGGCCTCGCTGGCACGAACCGACAACATGGCCCCGGCGGGCGCGCTCTGCATCAGGCTGGCGCGGCGCGCGACAAGCATGAGACCATCTTCGAAAGTCATTGCTCCGGCAAGGCTGGCGGCGACCAGTTCGCCCACGCTATGCCCGATCATGGTGCTGGGGCGAATGCCGCGTGAAATCCACAACTGCGCGAGTGCGTATTGGGTTATGAACAACGCCGGCTGGGCAAACACCGTCGACCGGATCGGATGCGGCGTTTCGTCATCCTGCGGCATATTGTCATAGAGCAGTTTGCGAATATCCTGCCCCATTTCGGGCAGCAGCGCCTCCGCTCCACGGTCAATCCACTCCCGAAATACCGCTTCGGTGTGGTATAGATTGCGGCCCATGCCAGGATATTGGGAGCCCTGGCCAGGAAACATGAAGACCATCGGCGGGCTGCTGGCGGCTGTGCCTTTCAGCCCACGCTTGGCAAATTTCCGCAGCTTGTCTGCCGCCTCAGCCAGAGTTTCCGCCACGACAGCCCCGCGCTCTTTGCGTTCGCTCCGACCTTCGGTCAGAGTGCGGGCAACATCGGCAATGTCCAGATCCGGATGGCTCTCGAAATAGTCGGCAAACACTTCCGCCTGTTCGGCAAGCGCTTCTGGCTTCTTGGCAGAAAAAGGCAGGATCTGGATCGCTGCCCTTGTTGCCATCCGTGTTCGCACTGGGGCCTGCTCCAGCACGAAATGAACGTTGGTGCCGCCGACACCAAACGAACTAACCCCGGCGCGCCGCGGGCCGCCGCTATCGCTCCAAGGCTGCAGCTCTGTCTCGATCCGGAATGGGCTGCCCCCAAGATGGATGTTTGGATTGGGAGCGGAAAAGTTTGCGAGCGGCGGAATCTCGCCGTGCTGGACGCTGAGGGCTGCTTTGATAAGGCCTGTTACCCCGGCTGCGGCATCAAGGTGACCAATATTGGCTTTGGCCGATCCCAACGCGCAATTTTCGTCCATGCATTCATCGCCAAAGGCCTGCAGCAATCCGTCAAATTCGATCGGATCGCCCAGCGGCGTGGCGGTGCCATGAAGTTCGACATAACCGATTGTGTCCGGATCAACATTGGCATTGGCCAGTGCAGCGGCAATGGCGCTTGCCTGCCCCCCGGCGCTAGGCGCGGTGAATCCGATCTTGTCACCGCCATCATTGGAGACGCCGAAACCCCGGATCACGGCGTGGATGAAATCACCATCGGCCAGCGCATCTTCCAGCCGCTTTAACGCCACCACTCCGGCACCAGACCCGAAAACCGTGCCGCAGGCCGCGGCATCAAAGGGGCGGCAGGTGCCATCGCGCGAACCCATTCCGCCATCCAGATAGAGATAGCCGCGTTCCTGCGGGAATGTGATCGACACGCCGCCAGCCAGCGCCGCATCGCATTGGTATAACATCAGGCTCTGGCACGCTTGCGAAACCGCCAGCGCCGAAGTGGAGCAAGCGCTCTGCACTGTCAGCGCAGGGCCGCGAAGGTCGAGCTTGTAAGCCACGCGGGACGCCAGCGTTTCGGGCAATGAACCGACCAGCGTTTCCATGCCGCCCAGCTGGTAATTGCTGGCAAAATCCGCTGCTGCCGCGCGGTCGCCCATCACATTGTTGATCAAATAGGTGGGCATACTCGCCCCAGCGAAAACGCCGATGGGGCCGGCAAAGCGCTTGGGATCAATGGCCGCCTGTTCCAACGCTTGCAGTGAAAGTTCAAGAAACACGCGGTGTTGCGGGTCGGTCAGTTCCGCTTCGCGCTTGAACATGCCGAACAGATCGGCATCGAACATTCCCGGATTTTCGAGCACGCCGCGTGCCCGCACAAAATTGGGCGCGGACCGCGTGGCCTTATCAAAGGAATCCTTGAGATCATCATCGGCAAAATGGGTGATCGAAATCGTACCGGATTTCAGATTTTGCCAGAATGTATCTATGTCAGGCGCACCGGGGAAGCGGCCAGCCATGCCGATAATGGCAATTGAGCCTGGATGCACTTCGGCTTCGGGCCAATTGTCGGCTTCAGCCATGCCGCCCCCCGCCTGCAATTCGTGTTCGGCGGTTTGCCAAGAGTGCGCGCTGGCGCTCCGCGCGGGCCCGCACATCGGAGTGGGCCGGATTCTCTTGCAGTCGGTCCGCCGTTTTTTCCGGGCTCAGCAGATTGGCCAGCGCGCGGATAGTCGGGTGGGCAAACATCTCTGTGATCCGGATCGAGACGCCGAAACTCTGCTGCAGGGCAGCATGCACCTGCATCAGTTGAAGAGAGCGCCCACCCAAATCAAAGAACACATCGTCCAGCCCAAAATCGTCAATCGCCAAAACCCGCCGCCAGATGGCAGCGACCTGTCCTTCGACCTCAGCCCAGCTCGTGCGGTTCACAGAAACCGGCGTGTTAAACAGGGCAATCAGCGCTGCTGTATCGCGCTTGCCATTGGGTGTAATTGGGATCGTGGCGAGTGGAATGACCTTGGTGGGCCACATATATTCCGGCAGCACGGCCCGCGCCCTGGCGTTGGCCAGCTTGGCAACCTCTGCAAAGTCTGTCGCCGAACAGGCACCGGCAGCGACAAAAGCGGCCAGCCGGACAATGCCGCTGGCAGTCCGTTCCACCACTACGGCCGCGTCCACCACACCGTCGGCGCTGCGCAGCACCGCTTCAATCTCGCCCGGCTCAACGCGTTTACCGTCGATCTTCACCTGATTGTCGATCCGCCCGAGAAATTCATACTCTCCATTGGGCAATTCACAGACAAGATCGCCGGTCAGATACACTCGTGCGCTGATCGGCGCTGGCGCATCCACAAATTTCTCGGCTGTCAATTCCGGCCGCCGGAGATAGCCGATCGCCAATCCCTGACCGGATGCCACCAATTGGCCGGGAACACCCGGCGCCACCGGCTGCAGATGTTTGTCGACGATATGGACCTGAGTGCCATGGATGGCCCGCCCGATCGGCGCAGTCTCGCTGGCCCAGGCACCCCGGTCCAACTGCGCGCAGCAGGTAAAGGTCGTATTCTCTGTCGGCCCATAGCCATTGATGATCTGGCAATCGGGCGCGGCATCCTGCAATTTGCGAACATGGGGCGGCGAAAGTACGTCACCTCCAGCGAGCAGCTGGCGCACGGTTTTGAGGCTATCGAGCTGGTGGTCGATCATCAAATGGAACAGCCCCGCAGTCATCCAGGCCGTAGTCACCCGGTAATCGCGAATTGCCGAGGCAATATCGTCCAACGGAGGGCGCGCCTCTGGGACAATTGCCAGACACCCGCCATTGAGCAGTGCACCCCAGATCTCGAAAGTGCTGGCGTCAAATGCCAATGGAGCAAGATGAAGCACCACTTCGTCTGGCCGAAACGAACAGTAGTTCGGATCGACCACCAGTCGGATAACCGCGCCATCCGGCACGATGACGCCCTTTGGCCGTCCGGTCGATCCCGAAGTGTACATCACGTAGAGCGGATCTTTCGCCTGACGCATGGGTAATTTCAGGTTGGTTGCCACCGCATCTTTTACCTGCGGACCACAGCTTTTACCCAGCACCCACACCGGAGCGGAAATTGCCGATGGCAATTGCCCCAAGGCATCTGCGATCCGATCTTGCATATCCGCATCGGCAAGGATCAAATCGGGCTCCGCATCTTCCAGCATGAAAGCAAGCTGCTGGGTCGGATAAGCCGGGTCAAAGGGCACATAAGTCGCGCCACACCGAACGATGGCCAGCATCGCAACCAGCGCATCTTGCGAACGTTTTGCGCAGAGCAGAACGCGGCTGCCTGATGTTACGCCCAGGCCGGATAGTGAATATGCCAAAGCCAGCGAACGGTCCGCGAGATCGCCATACGTCATCGCAGTTTGACCCGCCTGCACAGCAACCGCATGGTGCCGGTTGCTCGCGGCAAAAGTGTCGAAACGTTCGATCAGTCCGGATTGGCCGGCATCTGGCGCCCTCGCCGTTTCGCTCGGGAGCCGGCCCTCCAGTTCAATTGTGCCGACTTCGTGAACCATCAATGGTCTAACCCCCGCTTCATATCTCATGGTCGGGCGCTGGAGCCGCCTTGGCCAACCAGACCGGCGCGGGTTCGAGCGACGAAGAAATGGGCGAGTTTGAATTGGGTGCCCACTTCCAAAATAACGAATCGAACCAAAGCCGAATCGTCCCCGAATTGCGTCAGGCTATGATGCTTGGGCGGGTGGGGAAATCACCATGAGGAATGAGCGCGATTGGCTCACTATCGCCCATAATAATCATTTGGGATAGTATCACTTACGCCCGATGTTCGCTTGTTCGCGGGCGCAATATTGCAGACATTCCAACACGCCATGGAACCTGTGCAAGACCATCAAACAATCCGCCAAGGTCGGCCCGTCCTTATGGCGGAGCCAAGCCCGTTTTCCGCCGCGCGCGAAAGGCATGGTCTTAAACCGGCTGGTAGAGGAGGTGCGCCGGTCCGGCACGCGATTGCCTGGACCTTGGAACGCAGTGAGCGCGGGCATGCCCGTTTGCGGCATCTGGATGATATCGATCAAATGGGACAGCAGATGCCGGGGCCGAACCAGATTTGGCTGTGGCTGGGGAAGCCATCACCTTGCGGCGGTGTAAGACATGGCAACGACCGAAATTGGCCCGCGCCAGACGCATGGATTAGCGAGGCGGAGCTGGCCCGATCTCGCAAGTTTCACTTTGCTCGCGATAGCTGGTCCTACGTTGCGGCCCATGCGGGTCTGCGCGCGGCGATGGGCCAAATCCTTGGCCAAAACCCCGCCCATGTCCGTTTCGCGGCATCCTCAAGCGGAAAACCAGCGCTGGACCGTTCATTTTATGGATCGGATCTGACCTCGCAGTTGCATTTCAATCTAAGCCATACGGCAGGATTGGTCGTCATTGCCATTGCCGCAACGCCGGTCGGGGTCGATGTCGAGCACCGGCGGCAGCTACCCAACATGCGGCAGCTTGTGCAGCATCACATGCCGCAAGAAGCCTTGGCCACATTCGACCTTGCCCAATCTGCCGAAGAGAAACTTGAGCTTTTCTTCCGCTTCTGGACCTTGGGTGAATCCTTTATCAAGGCGACCGGGCTCGGCTTGGCTCAGGGTTTGGACAGCTTCGCGTTTACGCCATTGGGCACTCCCAGGCTGACGCGGTTTTCACCGGAATGGGGCCCGGCTGATCGGTGGCAGTCCGGATATTTCTGCCAGGACGGCGCGCAGTTTCCCGGATTTTTTGCGCATCAGAATAGGCCTGAAAATGGCCTTGGCACTTTTCGCTCTGAAACCGCAGAGGCACTTATCGTCTGAATTCTCATCGCGCCGCCTGTGGCGGGGCAGGGCTAAAAATTAACGTGGAGTTTGATTGGATGCAGCACCCCAACTTACGGGAACAAGCTGCCACAAGTGTAATGCTGGTTTCGCTCTCGCGTATCGTCACGAGAGTGCTGGACCTTGTCACTCTCATGGTCCTCACGCGCATTCTGTTGCCCGAACAATTCGGCCTGGTCGCAATTGCCATGTCAATTATCCAGATCTGCGAAGTCGTATTTTCGGTACCGATCGAAATTGTCCTGGTGCCAATCAAGAAACTGGAACGTGAACACTTCGGAACGGTTTTCACAATTGCTCTGATTCGAGGAGCGCTAATCGCCCTTGCCCTGGTCATGCTGGCTTACCCGCTGGCCCTTTTTTTCGGAGACTTGCGGCTGTTCGCGCTGATTTGTGCCTTGGCACTGGCCCCGATTGTTCGCGGCCTGCGCAACCCGCGGATGATCGAGCTGATCCGAGCTCACCGTTTTGCGCAGGATGCCGCAATCGAGGTTATCGGCAAATTGGTTGCCTTGGGCCTCGCCAGTTGGCTGGCCATTGCGACCGGAAGTTATTGGGCAATTGCCATCGGCACGATTGTTTCACCGTTTCTGACAACGATTCTTACCTACGTTATCCTGCCTTTCCGGCCGACCATTACCCTGCGATCCTGGAAATTGTTCGCGCGCTATTTCGGGTGGAATACAAGCAGCCAACTGATCAGCGCGGCAAATTGGCAAAGCGATCGCATTATTTTGGGCAAGATTGTCAGCCAGGCCGAACTCGGTCTGTTTGCCATGTCCCGCAATCTGGCCGGCACGGTCATACAAGCAATGGCGGAGGCGATGGGAAGGCCGTTTCTGGCAAC